>WHTZ01000014.1 GCA_009377495.1 Luteitalea sp. | reverse complement strand
GGTAGGAACATCCAACGCTTGCCTCTTTCAACTGATCGACGACATCCGTGTCCAGATACTGGTCGAGTGGAACGAAGAGGTGACGCTCCGCGGCAAGTCCCGTGAAGGGATGATCAAAGACAATCAGATCGTAATCCTCGGCGAGCTGTTCCAGATGTCCCTCCCCGAACTCCGCCAGGGAGCGTCTGTCCCACGTGATGTCGATGTCGGGACGGACATCCACAAACGCCTGTGCCGTGGCTGCCAGCGGGGCATAACCACGCGCATGGGCCCAGGTCATTCCCCTGAGCGTCCGGGTTCTGCGCCTTGCGCTATCGGGGATCACGCACGGTCTCCGCCTCTGGCACGAGGACCTTATCGAGGGCTTCTGGATCGAGCTCGATCCCGAGGCCAGGCTCCTGTGGCACGGCCAGGCAACTTTGGTCGAACTGCAAGGGGTTCTTCAGCAGGACGTTCCCCATCGCTTCCTCCCGCCAGGGAAACTCGCAGATCAGAAAGTTGGGCGAGGCCGCCGCCACCTGGAGCGAGGCGGCAAACTGGATGACCGAGCCCTGGCTGACGTGCGGCGCAAACGGCAGCCCGAAGGTATCGGCCAGATCGGCAATGTGCTTGCAGACAGAGATTCCGCCGGCTTTCAGGACTTCCGGCTGGAAGATAATGCGGGCACCCCGCTGGAGCAGTTGCCGAACCAGAGACGGGACCCACACCACATCACACGCGATTGGAATGGGACTGCGTTTGCTGACGTCCACGTACCCTTCGAGGTCGTCGAAGGGGAGAGGTGCTTCGAGCCACGCCACGTTGTAGGCGGTCAGGCGGTTCGCCAGGCGCAGGCTGGTGTCCACATCGTAGCTGCCGACGGCATCGGTCAGCAGCGTCACGTCGGGACCGATCACGTCCCGTACGGCCGCCACGGAGCGCACGTCCGCCTCGATGCCCGCGCCCAGCGCCACTTTCACCGCCCGGTAGCCCTTCTCGAGCACCTCGCTGGCCTGCTGCTGGAGCGCCTCCACCTCGGTTGAAGGCGCGCCCGACGACAGGCCTGGCAGACCCGAGGCGTACACGCGGATCTGCCGGCAAAACTGTCCGCCGAGGAGATTCGCGACGGGCTGGCGAGCGCGCTTGCCCTTGATGTCCCACAGTGCGATGTCGATGCCGCTGGCAATCTCCTGGTGAAAGCCCTGTACGTGTCCGCGAATCCGCATCAGGCCTAGGATGCGCTCCATGATGGGGTGAACGTCTTCGGAGCTCTGACCCAGCAGAAGGTCGCGGTACAGCTCATCGAAGAGCATTCGGACGCCACGTGGACCGACGGGCGCCTTTGACTCACCGATGCCGGTGATGCCGTCTTCGGTGGTGAGGCGGACCAGCAGGGTGGTCAGATCGCGTGGATAGCTCGCTTCGTTGCGCCAACGCGGTGGATAGACGGCGCTCAAATCGGCAAATGGGTCCGTCCGCTCGTAGCCGGGACGCTTCTGAACCACGACGCCACTCGTTCCCCAGTACGGACGGGGTCGCGGCGCTCTGAGAATGGCGGCATCGATTCCTACGATTCGCACCAGACATCCTTTCGGCCTAACGGATCATGGTTGTGCGGCAACAATGCAGTGAACAATAATTTATAATATAACTTGTCTCGACCTCAGACCTTTCACAAAGGAGCCAGGGGATGATCTCCGAGCAGAGAAAGGCTAGTAGGGATCTCGCTGGCGACTGATGGAACGCCCGCCATCTGCGCGGATTACGGCACCCACGACGTGACTGTTCTCCTCTGAGACCAGGAACCGCACGAGGCTGGCGATCTCCGCCGGGAGCCCGAAGCGACCGTTCAGCGTCGCGGCGCCGGTCCGAGCGCCGGTCTCGTCGACCCGCGGATCCGCATGTGCGCTCTTCAACGCCTCCTCCATCCCCTCTGACAGGACGCATCCCACATCGATCGCGTTGGAAATGATCCCCCGCGACGCATACTCAATGGCCAGGCTCTTGGTAAAGCTAATCAGGCCGCCCTTCGATGCCGCGTACGGTGCATAGTGAGGAAGGGGCATCGACGCTTGAATCGATGCGATGTTGACGATCCGCCCGGCGACTCCACGTGAGAGCATGTCGGCAATCGCCGCCTTGCAGATCAGGAACGGGCTGATCAGATTGACCTGCAGGATGTGGTGCCAGCTCTGAGCACCTTGCTCGTGAATCGGTCTGCGGTCTCCGACCGTGGCGGCGTTGTTACAGACGATATCCACGCGTCCATACCGCTTCAGGCATTCGCGGGTCACCTGCTCGGCCTGATCTGGCGTGGCAAGGTCGCAATAGAAGGCGGTACACTCGCCGAGCGTGGAGAGAAGGTCCACGACGTCCGGAGCCTCTTCTCCCGTTCGTCCGACCGCAAAGACGCTGGCTCCATCCTCGCAGAGACGTCGGGCAATCGCCCGACCCATTCCCCGCACGGCGCCCGTCACGATGGCCACCTTTCCGGTCAGGCTCACGGCTCATGCTCCTTGGTCTACAGCGCGAAGACAAGCGTGCCAAAGCGTGCCGGCAGATGGAACTGAGGCTGGGGGCTGACGTGTGTCGGCGACCAGCTCAGATACTGCACCGCCGGATACCGGTCGATTCGGAAGACGTTGACTCGCCATGCATCGCCCGCACGGGGCGCGTTCACCAAGCCCAACGCGTGAAACGGAATCGACATTTCCGTGCGCCAGTCCCACGCGGCATCCCCGCAGGCACCGGGATCGCGCCGCTGGACGGCGGTCGTCAGGCCATCACAATCCCATTCACCGTCGAAGTGGCAGCGCTCCCCCGTTCGCGACGGATTGGTGACCAAGACATCGCGGACGACGTTGGCCGGGCTCAGCTGGAACTCGAAATACGTCTCTGATCGTGGATCCGGCTGAAGAAAGACCTCCACGGCTTCCTCCTGCCACACTTTGTCGTCTCGCGACATCAGCGTGGCCCGGATGTCGGGATCTTCGCACCAGAACGCGACGAATAAGGCTGAATCCGTCCACAACGCAGCAGCCGCCGTCACGAGACTGGAATCGTCCGACCCATCGGCGTGCTTCAACCGCATCCGGGGGGCCAACGTCCACGGCTGTTTGTCGAGGTCGCCGTCCACGAGCATCGACGCCGCAACCTTCTGACAACGATAGGTCGGTATGTCCTCTGCGAACACGTCGGTGGGACTGTTACGCGGTGCGTTTACAAGTGCCCGAACTCCAAGAGGTACTGGCGAGTGTTGTCGACATTGGCGCGGACCGCCTTCTGGAGCGCAGCCAGATCCCCCTGTTCGCAGGCCTTGAGCATGGCCTCGTGCTCTGCCAGCCCCTGACGAGCCCGCTTTGGATGGAACATGCCGATGATCCGATAGCGCGAGCACTGGTTCCAGAGGTCGTCCAGAAGCTGCAGGAGGTACTGTCTCTTGCAGGCGCGATAGATCGCGTAGTGAAACTCCTGGTTGAGTGGCAACAGCCGCTCATAGTCCAGCGCTTGCGTGGCTTTCTTCATCTCACGAAACAGTCCGCGGAGGTGCTTCGTATCGTTTCGCGTGAGATTGTCGATGGCCAGCGCCGCCGTCAAGCTCTCGACCTCGGCCCTGATCATGTACAGGTCTTCCATTTCCTCCCGGCTGAGTTTTTTGACGTAGACGCCGCCGTAGCTGACGACTTCGAGATAGCCTTCCCCTTCTAGTTGCTTGAGCGCCTCGCGCAGGGGAATGTGGCTGATCTTCAGCTCGCGCGTCAGGCGGGTCTGGTCGATCTTGACGCCGCCACGGAGCTTGCCGGAAAGGATCTCCTCTCGAATTCGGTCGACAGCCACCTGGCTTCTCGAGTTATATTGCAGGGCCATATTCTGTATATTATACGCGCGGCTACGTTCATTTCGCCGGTTCCCTCCCGCGCTCGTGAGCGTGTAGCTCCTGCAGGTACCCGCGGACTCCCCGGAGCACGAGTTGGTGGATCACGGTGGCGAACCAGAGGAATCCCATCGCGCGGTACCGTGTGTAATCCTCCAGCTCCAGGGCCAGAGTACCTGCCACCTTGCCGCGGGCGATGGCCTTCCGGCCCAAGCGCTCGATGATACGTACCACGTCAGGGTGTCGCAGCTGCCCATGAACGCCCAGCGCGGCCGAGATGTCCGACGGGCCAAAGAAGACAGCATCCACCTGATCGTGGTCGACGAGCGCATCGAAGTTGTCGATGGCTTCCCGGGTCTCGATCTGGATCGCCACGAACGTTTCCTCATTGGCCAGCCGGACGTAGTCTGCCGGTGATGCGGTCAGGTACCAGTTCGATGCGCGACTTGCTGCCAGTCCCCGCTTGCCCAACGGCGGATACTTGACGGCGTCGACGACGTGCTGGACCTCCGCGGGCGTGGTGACCATGGGCATCATGATGCCCATGCTTCCCGCGTCCATGAACTTCTGAACCACCTGGGGACTGTTCTCGCCCACACGGGTAATGGCCGGCAGGTGTCGGAGCTCAGCGGCGCGATAGAGCCCCTCGGCCGATTCGGCGGTGATCGCGGTGTGTTCGGCGTCGATAATCACATAGTCGAGGGCGACCAGCCCCAACAGCTCGATGAGTGCGGGCGCCTGCAGATTGTTCAGGGCGCCGATCACCACGTCGCCTCGCCGGAGCTTGGCTTTCATCCTGTTCGTGTTCACCTGAGAGCCCCCTGGCGCTGGTGTTGCCAGTCCAGCGATTGTCTAATTTATATTATAGGATAGTCACACTCGAGATGGATGGTTGTGATCCCTGCGTGGCGAGGCCCATCTGGCATGTCCCACGTTGGGCTGCTTGGTCCCGCTCACAGGAGAGATAACAGATGACACGCCGCTGTTCGATGATCGCCTCGTTCGGCATGCTGACAGTGTTCGTCACCGGTCATGGCTCACGCGCTCTCGATGCGCTCCCGGCCGCCCAAGTGACCGAGGACACACGGACGGTCACGACAACCAATCGCTTCTCCATGACGTTCGACGGCCGCGGCCGGGTCGAATCGATGAGCGTCGAGGGCAAGCCGGTTCCAATCGCCGCAGACCGGCGAGAACAGTCCGGGTGGACGGTGACCGACGTTCAAGCGGGTCGCTCCGTCAACGTCAGGAACTGGACCTCCTCGTCGAAGGGCGACTCCCTCGAGCAGGAGGCAGACGTTTCGGAGCTTGGCGTCAGACTCCGCGTTGAATACGTGGTCGAAGACGACTACCTCCGCATGGTCGGAACTGTTTTCGATGAGACCGGCAAGGAACGCGCGTTGGATCTCACGTTTGCCTTGCCCGTCGATGCAGCCGGATGGCTCTGGGAGACAGACATCACCGATCGAGTTCCCATTCCCGACACCACGTCTACCGTGTCCGTCTACAAGCAGTCATTGAGCGCCGGCCTCGGTCCTGCCAACAGCACCCGGTTGACAGGAGAGCTGGCCGCTTTCCCGTTTGTCGCGATCAGCTCCATCGAAGAGCAGCTGGGACTGACATTGGCAGTTCCTGCAGACGTCCCGATGGTCTTCGACGGCGGCTACGACAAGGGCCTCCTGCAGCTCACGGTGAAGGTGGGGACGTCGCCTTACTACAAGACTCCCAATGAAACACGGTTCGAGATGATGGCATTCTCTCACGGGCCGCGCTGGGGCTTTCGTGACGTTCTCCGCCGCTATTACGAGTTCTTTCCGCAGTACTTTACGAACCGCGTACCGCGGCATGGTCTCTCGACGACCTACGTGTCCGAAGATCCCTACCCTGAGGACATCGCGTTTCACCTCATCGACGAGCCAGCCTCGCAGGCCCGGACCGTCGACGAGTACACAAACCTGGGCAACGTGCCCTTTGCCCGGGAACACAAGATTCTCTCCTTTCCGTACACCATCTGGGGCCAGCGGCAGGTGTTTCTCGAGACCCAGACGCTCATCGAGGATCCAGACGAGGCCTGGAAGGCCATGAAGGCCTGGGAACCGGATGTTCCCATGTACTATGCGACGACGCTGCCGGCGCTGAATTACAAAACGCCGCCAGAGCACAAGGAAATCATCGAAGCGTCGGTCGTGCATGGGCCAAACCGCAAGCCCGTGTTCGTGCCGCGAGTCTACTGGCACAAGAACGCCCTGACGTTTCCGACAAACCCTGACCCCGATCTCTTCGCCGACAGGGACGTCATGACCGTCGGCAAGTTCCATTTCAAGTATTACCGGCACTTGCTCGAGCACATTCCGGACCTCGCGGGCATCTTCCATGACTCGCAGTACGGCTGGGGCCTGTACTTCAACTTCAGACGCGAGCATTTCAAGTATGCGGACAGGGCGCTCTCCTATCACCCGACCAGCAAGGAGGTATGTCTGTACAATCAGTTCTCGCTCAACGAGAGCCTGGAGGCTCTACGAGAAGCCTTTCCGGACAAGCTGGTCTTCGCCAATGGGCTCCGTCCCAACTTTGTCTACAACGTGTTTCCGAGCGACATCGTCGCCGTGGAGCTGCTGGATGTGTCCAAGCTCCACGATCCGCACCAGGCCTCCTGGTACCGGACGGCTGCTGGTCCGAAGCCCGTGATCGCCTGGTCATACCGAGACTGGGACCAACCCGACAAGATCGACGAATTCTGGCAGCGCTCCCTCTTGTATGGGTACGCGCTGTCGGCTCGCGGCATCCTTGCGCGTCCAGTAGACTTCGATCTGGGCCAAGAACGTATCGGACCGGAATTGGAGAACGCCGCACGACGCAAGTATGTCCCCGCGCTGCGAGCCATCTCCTCGGCCGGCTGGCACCCAGTGACGCATGCGTGGATCGAAGGTCGCACGACCTTGCAGGTCGAGCGCTTTGGCCCCGATGGCGACGGGAAGGTGTACTTCACCGTCTTCAACCCCGAAGAGCGCGAGGTCTCCGTCGACCTGACGATTCAGGCGGACGCGCTGGAATTGAAACAGTTGTCGAAGGCCGTGAGCCTCGTACCCGACCATTCCACCTTTCCAGTGTCCACGGCCAAGGACGGGCGAGCAACGGTGCAGGTGAGCGTCCGATCGAAGAAGACCCAAGTCCTGATGTTGCAGTAGTCGCTACAGCGCGGCCGCGTTGGGTCAGTAGATCTCGGGCTCGGGAACCGTTGCGGTGCCCTCGAGGAAGTCGAAGTCGCAGCCCGTATGGGCCTGGCCGATATGACGTTCGACCAAGACGCCGTAGCCGCGTTGGAAACGCGGGGTGGGCGGCCGCCAATCGGCACGACGACGAGCCAGCTCGTCGTCTCGGACACGAACCTCGATGGATCTGGCGGGAACGTCCAGCGCAATGAGGTCGCCGGTCCTGATGAGCGCGAGTGGCCCACCCACATGTGACTCCGGCGCGACGTGTAGAACGCATGTGCCGAAATGCGTGCCGCTCATACGTGCGTCCGAGACGCGGACCATATCGCGCACGCCGGCTTCGAGGAGCTTGCGCGGGATTGGAAGGGCCCCCCATTCCGGCATCCCGGGCCCTCCCACGGGGCCAGCGCCACGTAGTACGAGCACTGTGTCGGGGGTCACGTCGAGGGCGGGATCATCAATCCGTTCGCTCAGCTCCTTGTGGCTGTCGAAGACCAGTGCAGGGCCAACGTGCCGAAGGAGGTGCCGGCTCGCCGCGCTCGGCTTCATGACGGCACCATCCGGCGCGAGATTGCCGCGCAAGACCGCATAGGCGACCTCGGTGGTCACCGGGGACTCCAGCGGCCGGATGACGTCGTCATCGAACACCCGGGCAGCCGCGATGTTCTCACCAAGCGTCTTGCCATTGACCGCTCGGCAGGCGAGATCGAGCCGGTCGGCGATGCGGCTGAGCAAAGCGGGAAGCCCGCCGGCGTTGTAGAAGTCCTCCATGAGATATTGGCCGGCCGGGAAGAGGTTGGCGATAACCGGCGTCCGGCGCGCCTCGATGTCGAACGCATTCCCGTCGATTGCAACTCCGCATCGCCGAGCCATCGCAGTCAGATGGATCAGGGCGTTGGTCGAGCCACCGAGCGCGACGGCGGTTATCACGCCGTTGCGAAACGCGCCTTCGCACAGGATCGCGGAGGGGCGGAGATCTTCGAGAACCATCGCGACGATGCGCTCACCGGCCGCAGCGGCCATGCGCGCGTGAGCGGCGTCGACGGCCGGAATGGCGCTGGCACCCGGGAGCGTCAAGCCCATTGCCTCCATCACGCTGTTCATGGTGGAGGCCGTGCCCATGGTGTTGCACGTCCCGAAGGAGCGTACCGACCGGCTCTCGAACTCGACCCAGTCCTGCGGCGAGATTCGGCCGGCACGGAGCTCGTCCCAATAGCGACGGGTGTCGGTTCCGGCGCCAACCTTTGCGCCACGCCAGTTGCCGCTGAGCATCGGGCCGGCCGGCAGAAAGATCGCCGCCAGGTTCATGCTGATGGCACCCAGAGCGAGGCCCGGCGTCGTCTTGTCACAGCCGCCGAGGAGCACCGCGCCGTCGACGGGATGCGAGCGCAAGAGCTCTTCGGTCTCCAGCGCGAGGAGATTGCGATACATCATCGTCGTGGGCTTGACCATGACCTCGCCCAGCGACAGCGCCGGCAGCTCGACGGGACAGCCGCCCGCCTGGAGAATGCCGCGTTTCACCGCGTCTGCCCGTTCACGCAAGTGGGCGTGACAGGGGCTGAGATCGCTCCATGTGTTGATGATCCCGATCACGGGCCGGTTCATGAAGTCTTCGCGCCGATAGCCGATCTGCTGCATGCGCTGGCGGTGCGCGAAGCCGCGCATGTCCTCGCGCGCGTACCAGCGTTGGCTGCGAAGCCGTTCGACTGACCGTTGTTTCATACAAATTAGAAGATGATCTTCATGCCTAACTGGATCACTCGTGGCGTTTCCGCATTTTGGATCTCGCCAAAATTGGCGTTGCTCAAGTTGCTAACCGGGTTGCTGAAGTTGGTGTGATTGAAGAGATTGAACGCCTCGACTCGGAGCTGGGCTTCGACTCCGCTGATGAACACGCTCTTGAAGGCCGAGAAGTCGACCACCCAGCGACCGGGGCCCTCGAAGCTATTCCGACCGGCCGTTCCCGTGGTGCCAGGTGCCGGCAGGACGAAGGCCTCGGTATTGAAATAACGCTCGATCGTTGGGTCTTCGACGTTCGGGTCACCAACCAGATCTGCATTGTCGCTGTTCACGCCTGATAGTGATCTGTTGCTCCCCGCCTTCACCGTGAACGGCGTGCCTGTCTGAGCGTTGATGATCGCATTCACCTGCCAGTGGTTGAGGAGCTTCTCCGCAAGTCCGCCTCGAGAATTCAGGCTTGGGAGAGGATAGCTAATGGAAATATTCGCCCTGTGCGTGACGTCGAAGTTCGCACGTCCTCGATCTAGAAATGGGTTGAACGGATCACGTGGGGAGCCAGTGCCAATGACCCCTGTGGAGCTAATGTCGATGGCCTTGCCGTAGACGTAGTTCGCGATAATGTTGGGACCTCTGCCGGTGGTGTCGCGCCGAACAGCTCGCACCTGCAGTGAGTCGTACCAACTCTTTCCAAACGCGGGCGTGACGAAACGCACATCAGCAATGCCGGGCAAGACACGGCGCTCGTTGGTATTGGCATTGGTGGCGCCCGGTTCGAACACGGCTGGATTCCCTTCTGTGGCAAGCAGCTCGTTGATGCCGCGGTTCCCAACGTAGCCGATCGACAGTGCCAGCCCCTCGACGAGCTCCCGCTCTATCGTCAGATTCCAGCTCTGGACACGGCTCTGCGTCGCGTTGGGATCCACGGCGCCTGTGGTCACAGGACGCTCGAATACGAAATGCTCTAATTCACCGACCGGTACCGGCTCGAAAGGAAAAGGGCTGCCTTCCGGCATCTCCGCAAACGGATCTTCAATGCTCGGAGGATCGAAGATCGTGACCAGCTTGGCGGTGAAGGGAAGTTGTTGAGTGTTGTCTCTCAGGAGGTTGAAGTTCGGGTCTCGGTAGAAAATCCCATAGCCAGCCCTGACGACCGTCTTCCCATTCGCAAACGGATCCCATGCGAACCCAATTCTGGGCGCCCAATTGTTCCAATCGTTCTTGAAAACCTTGCTCCTATCCGGCAGGTCGGAAATCCCGGCGCCGGCAAACACGAGGCCTTCAGGTGCATCCGGCAATTCAACCGACTGCGCCCCGGGCAAGAACCCTCCCAAAGGCGAGATGTTATCGGTTGCTGGCAACCACGGCTCATACCGCAATCCCAGATTCAATGTGACTGTCGGGTGGATTCTCCATGTGTCTTGAATCCACGGATGGAATTTGTTCTCGCGGAATGCTTGGGGAGCCGCGCCTCTTTGGCGAAATTCGCTCGGCAACCCCAATAACAGGTCAGCAAGGGGATCACCGGAATTGGGAATATCAGGTGAGCTGGTACGATCTCCATTGAACCAGAACTGCCCCGATCCCTGGGACGCATCAAAGGAGTCCTGCTCTTTTCGTTGGACGTCCAGGCCGAACTGAAGAAGATGGTCGTCACGTGACCACATCAAATGAGCTCGCCACTCGTAGGTCTCCGGAATGAAATTCAACAGTCCGCCTGAGAACAGGTTGGAGAATCCCGTCGGGTTGATGCGCATTTCGCGCGGTGTCAATTCTGAAGCCAGGGGAACCTCGACACCAACCTCCTGTAACGTGACAGGCGTCTCCGGGGACAGCGTCGTCTCTGTTCGCGAATAGCTGAAGGAGCCCGTGAATGTCAGAGACGGACTCAGAATGTAGTTATAGTCGATCCCCAGGAAATCGTTATCGAAAGAGGGCCGGCCCAATATTCCAGTCGGTGATCCTGTATCTCGTTGCGCATCCACGGTCCCGTGGAACCAGCGCCCGTTGATCTGGTGGGCGTCACTGATGCGGTGGTCGAGTCGGACCAAGAGCTGGTCTTCGTCACGGTCGGTCTGTAGAGGTTGAAAGACCGTGTCCGTGCCATCTGGAGCCACCGGGTACAGCTCGAGCAATTCGGCGCTGATCGCGTGGATGCGCTCTGGGGGGATCCGATTTCCCGAGAAGGGCTCACCTGTCAACGGATCCACGACGACGGTATCGCGCGCCGAAAGGTCGCCCATTCGCGCCGCAACGCTCGGCACCGTGAGTCTCTTGATGTCCGGACTTCCCCGCCGCCTGGTGAATTCAAGCGACCCGAAATAGAAGGTCCTGTTCTTGACGAGTGGCCCGCCGACGGTTCCGCCCCACTGATTGCGAAGAAACTTCTGCTTGTCATCAGCGAAGAACGGTGTGGCGTCCAACGCGTCGTTCCGATGGAATTCGAAGAGACTTCCGTGGAGATCGTTTGTTCCCGAGCGGGTCGAAAATTGCACCACCCCGCCGGCGCGGGAGTACTGGGCACTGTAGTTCGAGCTCTTGACCGTAAATTCCTGGAGGGCGTCTGGATTGGGGAGCTGCGGCGCAGCGTTGGTGGCCGTGTCGTTGAAAGAGCCGCCATCGATCTGATAGTTGTTGTCGGTGGCGTGTAAGCCGTTCACACTGATTCCGGGGCTTGGGCCAAAGCCTCCGTTCTCGGGAGTATTGAACTGTCCGGCGTTTGTGAAATCAGCACCCGGTGTCAGCACCACCAGTTGCAAGGGATTACGCCCGTTCAACGGCAGGTCGCGCATGGCCCGGCTGTCAATGGTTTCCTGGACTTCAGCGGAGCTAGTTTGCACCGTCGGGGTCGGAGCGACCACCGCAATCTCGTCTGCGATCTCCCCGACTTTGAGCGCCAGCCTGAGATCCACGGTGCGACCCGTCAGCACCTCGATGTTCTGGCGGACCAGGGTCTGAAAGCCTGAAAGCCGAGCCGTGACAGAGTAGACGCCAATGGGCACCTCCGGCATCCGAAACGTTCCATCAGTGGCAGTGACCGTCGAAATGTCAGCGCCCGTGCCAGTGTTGTGAGCGACCACATCGGCTCCGGGAAGCGCGGCGCCTGTCTCATCGACGATCGTGCCGATAATGCCTCCCGTTGCTTGTGCGAGCAGGAGCGTGTTGCTCAGAGACGCGATGATGGCGGCGAGTATCAAGGTGACCGAGGTTCGTCCCACGAAGTACCTTTTGTCCACGTGCTACCCCCTCCGCTGTGTGAGCATCCCTCAGAAGTTCGGCCACTTGGCGGCTCAACTTGTTCTGCTCTTGGATAGATTAGATACTAGATATCACCGGATCCGCCAAGGAAAGAGGACGATGGGCGTCGTCGACGTCCGCCAGCCCACGCGCTCGGGCCTATAGATTCTTCCGCTTCAGCTCGTTGACGGCGTGGTCGACGGCGCGCGCCGTCAGGGCCATGTAAGTGATACTGGGGTTCACGCACGAGGAGCTGGTCATGCATGCCCCGTCGGTGACGAACACGTTCGGCGCCTCCCAGACCTGATTGTGGCCGTTCAACACGCTCGTTTTCGCGTCTCGGCCCATGCGCGCGGTTCCCATCTCGTGGATGGCCGCGCCCGGCATCGCGGTCATGACGTCCTCCTCGAGCCGATCGTGAGTCCGCACGTTGCGACACCCAACGGCCTCGAGCATCTCCGCTGCCTGGATCGTGATGTCCTCGCGCATGGCCAGCTCGTTCTCACCCCACGAGGCGTGGATGCGCAGCACCGGGATCCCCCACGGATCCGTCTCCTCCGCGAGCTCGACGTAGTTGTCCTCCCTCGGCAGGCACTCACCGAAGCCGCTGAGCGAGACATGCCAGGGGCCAGGATCGCGGAGTACGCGCTTTAGCTCTGCGCCGATCTCGGGCCGTTCCGAGCCGCGGCTCCACCCCGCCCGGTCCGCTCCTCCCTGATAGCCGTAGCCGCGTCCGAAGCGGAGCCTGTCCGAATCGGGACCCTCGAGATTTCGGAAACGAGGCAGGTAGGCACCGTTGGGTCGATTGCCTTGGTAAAAGCGGTCCAGGAGTCCCGGAATCTCGCCGCTTGCGCCCAGCCGTAAGTGATGGTCCATCAGATAGCGCCCGAGCGCTCCGCTGCTCCCGCCCAGCCCGTTGGGGTGGCGTCGGCTCTTGCTGTTGAGGAGCACCCGGGCCGTTGCCAGCGTGGAGGCACAGAGAAAGATCACGCCCGCGTAGAGCTCATACGTCTTGCCAGTCTCGGTATCCACAACGCGCACGCCAGTAGCCCGGTCTCGCTGCTCGTCGTAGATCACCGAGTGCACCAGGCTGTACGGGCGCAGCGCCAGGTTGCCCGTCTTGCGTGCAGCCGGCAGCGTCGACGCCTGGCTGGAGAAATAGCTGCCCGTCGAGCAGCCGCGGAAGCAAGGACCGCAGTAATGACAAGGCAGGCGGTCGCCGATCGCCTGCGTCAGCACGGCCGTGCGACCGATGGTGAGCGTTCGGTCGGGATACGCCTGCGCGAGCCGCGCCCTGACCCATTTCTCGCCCGCGTTCAACTCCATCGGCGGCTGGAACTCGCCGTCCGGAAGGTGCGGGAGCCCCAGCCTCTCCCCGCTGATTCCCACGAACTTTTCGACGTATGAGTACCAAGGGGCGATGTCAGCGTAGCGAATCGGCCAGTCCACGCCGTGCCCGTCGTTCAGGTTGGCCTCGAAGTCCAGGTCGCTCCAGCGATAGCATTGCCGGCCCCACATCAGCGATCGGCCGCCGACCTGATTGCCCTGCACCCAGAGGAACGGCTTCCTCTGCACGTAAGGGTTCTCGGCATCTTTGAGGTAGAAGTGTTTGGTCGCCTCGCGGAAGCTGGGTGTGTGTGCCTGCGTCGGGTGATCCGGGGCCTGCGCAGGCGTGAGCTTACGCTCGCGCAGCGGGAACGCCCAAGAGGGTTGGTGCTCCGTGGGGTAGTCGCCGTGCTCCTGGTTGCGGCAGCGCTCGAGCACCAGCGTCTTCAGCCCTTTCTCGGTCAGCTCCTTGGCAGCCCAGCCGCCACTGATCCCGGATCCGACGACGATGGCGTCGTAGTGGTTGCGGGTGCTCATGACCAGGCTCGCCCCACCTCTGCGTACGGGATGTCCGCTCGCCAAGGCCCCATCGGATTCACGCGCAGCTCCTCGGTCGCTCCCACTTCGGACGTGTAGTAGCCTACGAGGACCAACTCTTTGAACGTGCGGAAGAACGACTGCTCTCCTTCTTGCGGCTGCGCGCGCGCGCCATTCCCCGGCTGAAAGGTCTCCCGATTCAGCGTGGTCACCAGCTCGAGCTGCTGCTCTGGCGACAGCTTGGTCACGCCGTTGCCGAAGGCTCGCCGCGCACGAGCATCCACCCGATCGAGCCCGGCCAGGAAGTGATCGCGTCTTTCAGTGGGGTAGAAGTCGGTGAGCATGGCGTCGATGAACTCGTCGACGGCCGCCGCACGGGCGCCAGGCGTGTCCGTCTCCGGCAGAATGATCTCGCCCATGGCAAGCACCATCTCGCGCTGATCCGCCGAAAGCGTCCGTGAAGCCGCGCCGGTTCCCGGGAGCACGCCATCTCTCGGCTTCCGAGGGGCCTGGCAGCCCGCCAGCACACCGTCGATGGTCGGGGCTGAAATGGCACTGCCCAGCAGGTAGGCCGCGCGGCGCAAGGCCTCACGTCGGGGGATCACGTGACACGGGTCATTCGGCATGGCTTTCGCTGTGAATCGCCGTCGCCGAGGCGTTCGGCATGCGGTACATTGGTTGATATTATAATAAAATCGAGGATGGCAAGTTACTCTTTCAGCGTCGATATTGTCCTCTTGTATAACTTATATAAACGGTGGTTGGGACACGATCTTGACATTGGCTTTTATGTCTTCATAATAATACCGCCCAATCGCCATGCATCCTCGACCGCGAGAAACGAAGCTAGCCGCCAAAAAGGGTCGCATCCTCAATGAGGTGTTCCGTCGCGAGCGTTGCTCGCGCTTCGATCTGGCTCGGCGCTTGAACGTCAACGCCGCGATGGTGGGCACCTACGTGGACGAGTTCCTGCGCGAGGGGCTTCTCGTCGAGCGAGAGCCCGTGCAGTCGCGTCCTGGGCGCGCGCCGGTCCCGTTGCAGCTGAATCCGCAACATGGGTGCTTTCTGGGACTGGATTTCGAGGCGCTGCGTGCACGCGCCGTGTTGTGCGATTTCGCGGGCGAGACGCTGAGGCGAGAGGAGATCAAGATTCGGTCGGGGGCGACGCGGGAGGATGTGCTTCGCGTGATCGTGTCGCTCGCCAAGCGATTGGCGGACCGAGCCGATCGGCCATTGTTGATGGTCGGCGTCGCCGCGCCGGGGCAGGTCGACTGCCTGGCAGGACGGATTCTGCACTACCGACTGCTGCGCGACTTCGACCAGGTACCGGTGCGGGAGCAGTTCGCGGCCGTCTTCGACGTACCGATCTTCGTCGAGGACAATATTCGCGCCGTGGCGTTTGGCGAGTTGATGCGCGGCAGCGGGCGCGGGAGCCACAACTTCCTGTGTCTGGCGGTTCGCTCTGGCGTCGGGCTGGGCATCGTGATCGATGGCAAGTTGTACCGCGGCGCCAAGGCGATGGCCGGGGAAGCCGGATACATGGTGGTTTCCACCCGTGAGGGGCCTCGGCTGATCACCGATCTGGTGTCGGCGACAGGATTTGTCCAGGAGATACGCGCCCTGCTAGGGTCGTGGCAGAGCACGACGAGGCGCAAGCAGTTGGTCGAGAAGGGCGATGACCTGTCGCTGACCGACATCGTGGCGGTGGCGGAATCCGGCGATCGTCTGCTGCACGAACGGCTCGAGATGCTGGGCACCCATCTTGGGATGCTCGCGGCCAACCTGGCGAATCTCTTCGCGCCGGAGAGGATCGTCCTCACAGGTGAGGTGTTGACCTGCTCGATGCTGATTCGGCAATCGATGGAGCGCACGTTCCGCGAGTTCACGCTACCTCAATTGCTCAAGACGGTTTACCTCAGCGACGGAACGCTCGGCGGTTTCGCCGGTGCTCTTGGTGTGGCGTGGCTCGGGTTCACCAAGGTATTTCCGGAAGAGGAAGCTGTCTTCTCTACGAGGATTCCGGCATGACGGACACGCAACCGGAAGTCAAGGCCGCTCACCTGCTGCGGGCCGAAGACTGGCAATTCGAGTACCATCAGAAGTGCAACCCGCAGACATCGAACCTGGAGTGGCTGACCTACGGCATGTACCGAATCGCTGGGCGAACCTCCAGCGACGAGCTGTACCATCGCCGCGAGGAGGCCATCCTGTTCTGCCTGGGCGGAGAGCCAGCCGTTCAGGCGGAGAATCAGACGTTTCGGCTGAGGCACTATGACACGCTGTATGTCCCGCTGGCCACGCCGTATCGCATCACGAACGAGATCGACGAGGAGGGCGTCTTGGCGGTCTGCCGCGCACCCGCGACGAACCGGCACGCGCCATCGCATGTCGTCTGGGAGCAGGTCTCGGCCGATGAGGCTCGCATCCGTCACCTCGACGGCAAAGACGTGTTCCTCATGTTCGATGTCAGCGACCCGGGCGACCGCCTGCTGGCAGGCTACACGATCTACCAACCGCACACGCGCGCGTGGCCACCCCATAACCACACCGACCAGGAAGAGATCTACCTCTTCACCAAGGGGCGCGGATCCATGGAGGTGTACGCGGATGAGAAGACCAAGACCTTCGTGCACAGCGTGAAGGCGCTCGACGCGGCGACAATCCCACTGCTCAACTATCATCCCGTCTTCAGCCAGGACGAAGAGTTGCACTTCATTTGGTGCCTGGCCGGGGAGCGGTACTGGATCGGCGACAAGCACCGCGAGTTCATGGACCGGTCGGTCGATCAGTTGACCACCGGTTCATCATCCACACCCGACGGCTTATGACACACGTACGCGACGACAGTGTGAACGCACTGTATCTAGACGGCCGGTGGCATCACGGCGGAAGGCCGCTGGAGGTTACCAATCCGGCGACCGCGGAGGTATTCGCGCATGTGGCCACGGTAGACCGCACCGACGTTCGACACGCGATCGACGCCGCCGAAGCCGCCTGGCGCGGCTGGCGGGCACTGTCGGGCAAGGAGCGTGGCGGCCATCTCCACCGCATAGCCGACGTGATCGAACGGCGCGCGGAGGAGATCGCTCGCACGATCACGCTCGAGAACGGCAAGCCGCTGGCCCAAGGGCGCGCAGAGGTGGGCATGACGGTCGATCACTTGCGGTGGTTCGCCGAGGAAGCCCGGCGTGCCTACGGGCGGGTCGTCCCTCCGCAGGCGGCCGGAAAGCGACACGTCGTGATCAAGCAGCCGGTCGGCGTGGTTGGCGCCATCGCCCCGTGGAACTTTCCGCTGGTGCTCGCGGTGCGCAAAGTCGCGCCTGCCCTGGCCTCCGGATGTCCGGTCGTGCTGAAACCCGCCAGCGCGACACCGCTATCCGCCGTGCGGTTCGCCGAGGCGGTTCATGAGGCCCAGCTGACCGCGGGCGTGTTTCAATTGGTGGCGGGGAACGCGCAAGAGATCGCCGCCGAGATGTTCGCCCATCCCGCCTGCCGGAAGGTCACTTTCACCGGCTCGACCGAGGTGGGACGCGAGCTGGTGCGCCTCGCCGCTGACCGGGTGACGAAGCTGTCTCTCGAGCTGGGCGGGAACGCACCGGTGATTGTCTTCGATGATGCGGATCTCGACCAGGCCGTAAACGGGGCTCTGATCACCAAGTTCCGCAACACCGGTCAATCGTGCATCGCCGCGAACCGGATTTACGTTCAGCGAGGCGTGTTCGACAAGTTCGTCGCGGCGTTCACGGAAAAGACGAAGGCCCTCAAGGTCGGTAACGGTCTGGAGGAAGGTATAGACATTGGCCCGCTGCTGAACGCCGCCGCCCTCGACGGTGCGCTCACCTACGTCGACGACGCGCGGCAGGCAGGCGCAACCGTGCTGTGCGGTGGTGAGCGGACAGATGTGGGACGCGGGTTCTTTTTCGAGCCGACGGTGCTGGTCAACGTCCCCGAAGAGGCACGCTGCATGCGCGAAGAAGCGTTCGCGCCGATCGCACCGATCGCGCAGTTCGACGATGAGGCGGAGATCATTCAGCGGGCCAATCGCACCCCGTACGGACTTGCCGCCTACCTGTTTACGACCAACCTCGGGCGAGCCTGGCGTGTGGCCGAGGCACTCGAGGCCGGCACGGTCGGCGTCAACGATGCCGTGCCAACCACCAGCCAGTGTCCATTTGGCGGCGTGAAGGAAAGCGGCGTCGGCCGAGAGCTGGGGAGCGACGGCCTCGAGGCATTCCTGGAAACCAAGCACATCTCGTTTGCAGGTATCTAGCCGTGCTTGCACGGCACGAACGTATACGAATCAGTCGAATTTCAATGCGCCGTGCAAGCCCGGCTTAGGCGCGGCCGCGCCGCGGCCGCGCACACTAGTAACGAAGCTCCGCCGCCACGGCGCTTCGTTGTTTCTAAAGAGTTGGGAGCGGAGCTTCGTTACCATGAAGCTATTTCTCGACAGTGCAAAGACAGACGAAATTCAGCACGCGCATCAGGTCTGGAACGTCGATGGGATCACGACGAATCCCAAGCACGTGCAATCATCCGGCAAGACGTTTCGGACGGCGATCGAAGAGATTGCCACGCTTCTGGCCGGCACGGACAAGCCGATCAGCGTGGAGGTCAACCCACACCTGACCGACTGGAAGGACATCGTGCGCCAGGGCCGCGAATTGGCGGAGATCTCGCCGAACTTCGTGATCAAGGTCGGTGTCAGCGAGGGCGGGTGCCGCGCCATTCACGAGCTCGCGGGCCAGGGTGTGCGGGTGAATGCCACGTTGATCTTCTGCGTGCCGCAGGCGTGGCATGCCGCTCGGGCGGGCGCTGCCTTCGTCAGCCCCTTCTTGGGCTGGAGGGAACAGTACGGCGATCCGGCGAGCACGCTCGTCCGTGACGTGCGGCGCATGCTCGACGTAGGCGGTTACCCGGCACAAATTATCGCCGCCGCCATCCGCAGCAGCTTTCAGATCGGCGAGGCAGCCGTAGCGGGCGCGCACTGCGTGACGGCCGGCTTCAGCGTGTATCAGGAGAGCTTTGTCAACCCGTACACGACCATGGGCGAAGGCGTGTTCCAGAACGCGTGGGACGGGACGCCGAAATGAGTATTGAGCATTGAGCATTGACAAGAATCCGTGGTACCACGGCGTCACCAGGTACCAGTGGCTCGTGCTCGTCGTCGCGTCGCTTGGCTGGATGTTCGACGCGTTCGAAGGGCAGATCTTCGTGGCCGCTATGACCGAGGCGATGCCATCGCTGGTGGCCTCGGAAACGTCCGCCGGCCAAATCGGCCTGTACAACAACATCGCGCTCGGCGCTTTCCTGCTGGGCGGCGCGATCGGGGGCGTTGCGTTTGGCGTGCTCAGTGATCGCATCGGTCGTAAGCGGACCCTCACGTTGACGATCGCCTTCTATTCCATCTTCACCTGTCTCTCGGCGTTGTCGCAGGAGTGGTGGCATCTGGCCGGATTCCGATTTCTCGTCGCGCTCGGCGTGGGCGGCGAGTGGGCAGTGGCGAGTGCGCTGGTGGCCGAGGTCTTCCCGGCTCGAGCGCGCGCGCACGCGGGAGGAATCTTCCATGCCACGAGCGTCTTCGGAACCTATCTGGCCGTCGCAGCAGGCATCTTTCTGATTGGCAATCCCGCCGTGCACGAGTGGTCCCGCGAAGTCGGCACCGGTTGGATCGGTCAGTACGTCGACCCGGAAACGCTGCCCTGGCGACTCGGGTTTGCGGCGGGCGTCGTCCCAGCGCTCCTCATCATTTGGATTCGCAAGAGCATTCACGAGCCGGAGAACTGGGAGGCGGCGCGTGCGCGGGCGCGCAGGGAACCGGGCCAGGAGATGGGAGCGCTTGCCGATCTGTTCCGCGGTGAGCTGACGCGGCGCTCGTTGGTCGGCGTGTCGCTCGCTGGGATCGGCCTCGCGACCTTCTGGGGCACGCACATCTACGGGAAGGATGCGCTTCGGATCGCCGTCGAGCAGCAATATGTAGAGGCGGCCGTAACTGGCGCCCCAGACGACCGGCGCGAGCCTGTCCTCGAGCGGCGTGCGACCGATCTGAAGCGGTGGGAGATGCTCGGTATGTTCCTGGTCACCACTGGTGGCGGCCTGGGCCTGGTGAGCTTCGGGCCGATCTCTCAGCGCACGGGACGTCGCCGCGCGTTTCTCTTCTACCATCTCGGTGCCGTGGCGAGTGCTCTTGTGGTATTCCAAGTGCTTGACGGTGTTGGTGCATTGCTTGTGGCGCTACCGATCTTCGGATTCCTCACGTTGGGCATGCACGCCGGCTACGCCATCTACTTTCCCGAGCTCTACCCGACACGCTTGCGGGGAACGGGAACGGGGTTTTGTTTCAACGCGGGCCGCATTCTGGCCGCCCCCGTCCTCTTTCTGGTTGGCTGGATGCAGTACGAGCTAGGCGTGTCGCTCACGAATGTGGCGTCCTCGCTCAGCCTGCTGTTCCTCTTGGGCGTCGTCGTGCTGGTGTTCGCCCCTGAGACCAGGGGATGGGCGTTAACGGAATGACAGACTACGGGAGTCTATTCATTACATGGCAGATTCATCACAGGTAAAGTTCGGATTGATCGGCTTTGGCGCGTGGGGGCGGTGTCACGCGGAGGCCATCACACAAACGGGTGGAGCGGAGCTGGTGGCAATCGCCGGTCGCTCAGCAGCTTCCTGCGACGCCGCTCGCGAGGCGTTCCCGCGTGCGACCGTGGTCGCGGACTATCGGGAGCTGCTGAGCCGAGCAGACGTCGAGGTGGTGGCTGTCGTGCTGCCGACATATCTGCACCATGAGGTCGCTTCGGCCGTGCTCTCAGCCGGGAAGCATCTGCTGCTCGAAAAGCCGATGGCGCCGTCCCTCGAACAGTGCGACGATCTGATGGCGCTGGCCAAGCAGCATGACCGCTTGTTGGCCATCGGTCACGAATTTCGGCTGTCGTCGCTGTGGGGGAAGCTGAAGGAGATGATCGATGCCGGATACGTCGGCGAGCCACTGTACGTGCTGGTCGAGCTGTCGCGCAGGCCTTACCGGCAGGGCGCAAGCGGCTGGCGCTACGACATCAGCCGCGTGGGTAGCTGGATTTTGGAGGAGCCGATCCACTTTTTCGATCTGGCGCGCTGGTATCTCACGTCCGTCGGCAAGCCGCAGCAGGTGTACGCCGCCGCGAGCTCACGGCAGGCGGATCATCCGGAGCTGCAGGACAACTTCAGCGCGATCGTGCACTTTCCGAAAGGGGCTTACGCCGTCATCTCCCAGACCCTCAGCGCGTTCGAGCACCATCAGACCGTCAAGGTGACCGGGACCAAGGGCGCGTTGTGGGCGAGTTGGAGCGGTACGATGGATCGCACGCGACATCCCACGTTCTTCCTGAGGGCATTCGACGGCGACAGAGTGCAAGAGGTCCCGATCGAGAAGATTACCGGCGAGGTGTTCGAGCTCGAAGATCAGGTGGCCATGCTCGTCCGTGCGATCCGAGAGGGAGCGCCGCTCTCCGCGGACGCGGCGGATGGCCGGTGGTCGGTTGCTATCTGTCTGGCAGCAGCCACGTCGGTGGAGACGGGGCAACGCGTGCCTCTAACTTGATCATCGACGCAACCGCGGCGTCGGCTGGCGGCATGCGGCACACCTTCTTCAGAAACTGAATGTTGCGAGTGGTCGTGTCCACCAGCTGGCACTGATCCGTATGTTGGCTCTCGAAGACATACCAGCCGCTGTAGCCGATCTCGTTGAGCGTCTCGAAGGCGGCCCGCCAGTCGACCTTGCCCCGCTCTTCAATGAGCCTGTCTTCGTTCTTCACGTGCACCATGCAGATGCGCTCTTTGCCCAGCAGCTCGATGCCGGGCACGGCTTGGTCACCATACCCGTAGTGCGCCATGTTGTGGATGTCGTAGTAGACCTTCACGTTCGGCGAGTCGACCAGATCGACCAGCCTGACGTTCTCGGCCGGACTGAGCGAGCTCTCCAGCCCTAGAATCACACCCGCATCAGCAGCAGGGCGGGCGACATCCTTCAGGAGCTCGACGACGGGGGCGAATGATGCCTCGTCGTTCATGTCCGGCGCATGGTCACCAAAGAAGGCGATCAACAGTACGCTTGCTCCGAGCATCTCGGCCGCTCGAATCGATTGCGTCAGGTTCGCCTTCGCGGTGGCGGATTTGATCGAGACGCCGCGATCCCACACGCCCGCCAGCGACGGCACCATCATGCCCCACCGGTGGGCCTCTTGCTTGTATCGGCGGACGGTGTCCCAGTCTCGGAGGTTCGGCTGGCCGGCGGCCACTTGCAGCTCGACTCCCGACAGTCCGGGAATCTGGCGAGCCAGCTTGAATACGCCAAGGTTGCCCACCATCTTCATGCTGGCGGCCCGGTGGCCGATCTTGAGGGGAATCGTCGCGCCGTCGTTCACGCACGCGGCGTCCGACCACGCTGGCAGGCCCACGGTGCCGAGGCCCACCGTCGTCGAGCTCCAGACGGCGGTTTTCACAAAGCTGCGGCGGGACAGCGTCGCGTGGGTTTCGTGTTTCGCCATGGTCTACGGCACCTCCGACCCTTTCACGTGGCGTGCTCGACGGCCGCCACACCGGCGGCACCGATGACGACCTTCTCGATGAACGAACGGCGCGTGCAGTGAGAGGGCACGGTTGGATCTCCTTCTCGATGGCCCGGATTCCGACAGGGCCGCGCATGAGCTTGTCAAGTATCAGATACTACATACTAAATGCCTATGGACGTCAAGCTTGGACCGGTCATTGATTTTCACGCTCATCATCCGAACGAGCCGGACTTCGCGGATCGGCTCGTCGACCTGTTGCCGCAGGCCGGGATTGACACCATGTGTCTCTGCTCGGCAGGCGCAGCGTTCGGCCATGCGCCGAACGACGCCATCTTGAGGGCGGCGCAAAGGCATCCAGGCCGGATCGTGGCGCTCGCGCTCATCGAGCTGGGGAAAGATCCACCAGCGCTGGTCGACGAGTATGCCGCGCAAGGGTATCGCGGCTTCAAGATCACCGATCCGCGCGGTCCTTACGATCAGGAGGCGTACTTCCCCATCTACGAGCGGATGGAGCGCACGGCCCTGCCGCTGCTCGCGCACACGGGCATCCTCATGCGAACGCGCATGGCGCCCGGCCGGCGCGTCAACTCGCGCTGGATGAGGCCAGTGTGCCTCGACGCGGTCGTACGAAGCTTCCCCGGTTTGAATGTCGTGGGCGCACACCTCGGCGTGCCCTGGCACGAAGAGGCGTCGATGATGGCGCGCATGCACCCCAACTACTATGTCGACCTGACCGGCGCCTGGTGGGGCGGCTGGCGCGCGAACAAAAGCGCCGACTTCTACCGCTACCACTTCTTCTGGGAGGGCGCGTGGGACAAGGTGTTGTTCGGAACCGACATCCTGCGGCTGGAAGAGCTGCTCCCCGCGAAAAGGTTGCACGACGAGCTAATCGAGCAGTTGGGCCTGCCCGATCAAGCTGTGAGGAATATCTACGGGAACACCGCCGCCCGATTGCTCGCGCGACAGCCATGCCGGATAGAGTAGAATGCCGTCGTCAAGATATTAGGTATTACATATCATGGGCGAGGCGGCAGAATCACAAGAGCCACTACGCCTTCATCCTGCCGTATCGGCTGGCAGAACCGGGAGATGCCTGAGTCACATGCTCGATCAGCTTGTCCCGAGTGGAGCGAATATGTTCCCGCATGGCCTCGGCGGCCGCCTGTCGATCCTCTTTGGCGAGGCAGTCAACGATCCGGGCGTGCATCGGCACAGCCCGGCTGCTCGACAGGTCGTAGGTTTTGCGTCGCAGAATGCTCAATTGATCCTGGAGGTTTGCCAGGGCCCGCACAAGATGCTGATTGCCGGTCGCCTGAGCAAGCATCGAATGGAATCGGGTGTCTTCCTCGATGTAACGCTCTTTTTCTTCGGCACGGTGATGCTGTTTGTGGACTTCCACACTGTGCCGGAGGCTCTGCAGGAGCTCCGGGGTCAGCCTTGCGACGAGAACGGCATGGGCTTCGAGTGCTTCGCGGAAGTCGTACAGGTCCGAGATCTCCGACTCGGAATAGAGGCGCAGGTGGGCGCCGCGGCGCGGCTCGATCCGGATGAGGCCCTCGGCTTCCAGACGATTCAGCGCTTCACGGATAGGAGACTTGCTGATCCCCAGTTGCTGCGACAAGTACTCTTCTGTGAGGCGGCCGCCCGCGTCCAGATGCCCTTCGAGAATGTAGTTTCGGATGTGGCGATGTGCCAAAGAGGTCAGATTTTGGGGGATCCGTAAGCGCCTCATATATCACATACTACCATGTGCACAGCGCGCGGCCTGCCCGCCTTCGCCCCGGTCGGGTCCCGTCGGGACCCGACAAAACCAGTGCTGGCTAGCGGCCCGCGTCTCGCGGAAAGGCCACGCGCTACGTACAGGGAGATCCAGGCATGACACACGTAGAAGCCGATCCGCAAGCCATGATGCGGGCATTGATTGTTCACCCAGACGACAACGTCGCCAACCTGATCGGCCCAGGAAAGCAAGGCCATCAAGTCAGCTGCGTCGTCGAGGGGCAGGATGGAATCGAAACGATCGAGCTCGTTGACGACCTCCCCTCCAACCACAAGCTGGCGCGGCGCGACATCCAGGCGGGTGAGCCGATCATCAAGTACGGCCTGACGATCGGCAAGGCGAGCCAGGCCATCGGGCGCGGTCAACACGTGCACATCCACAACATCGAATCGGGTCGCGGGCGGGGCGACCTGAACAGGGAGTAAGACGACGATGCGAGACAGCTTCTACGGCTATGTACGCGACGACGGCCAGGTTGGCATCCGCAATTACGTGCTCCTGCTCAGCGGCACGCTCTACGCCAACCCCACGTGTGAGCGCGTGGCGCACACGGTCCAGAACACGATTCCGATCGTGCACCCACTCGGCCGGTGCCAGATTGCGCCAGACCTGGCCCAGACGTTTCGTACCCTCGTTGGGCACGGGATGAATCCCAACGCGGCGGCCGTGATCGTGATAGACCACTTCAAAGAAGCCGGCTGCGAGGCTGACGCCATCGCCCACGAGGTCGCCAAGACTGGCAAACCCGTCGAGGTGGTGAACATTCGCAACGCCGGTGGCGCCGTGCAGGCCACGGCCCAGGCGACCAATCTCGCGGTCGAGCTGAATCGCAAAGTCACCGGACAGCGACGCGAGCGAGTCGGGTTGGAGAGGCTGGTGTACGGTATCAACTGTGGGACGAGCGACGTGACCAGCGGCCTCTCGCACAACCGCTGCGTGGGCTGGACAGCCGACCGCATCATCGAGGCTGGCGGCCGCGTCCTCGGCGCCGAGGTCACCGAGATGATGGGTGGCGAAGCCCTGATCCGACAAAAGGCCAAGACGCCGGCTGTCGCCGAAAAGCTCTTGGGTTACATCGAGAAAATGGAGCACGAGATTCTGGCTTGCGGCGTGGACCTCCGCGGCAGCCAGCCTACGGGTGACAACATTGCCGGCGGCCTCTCCACCATCGAGGAGAAGTCACTCGGCGCCATGATGAAGTGGGGCACCAAACCGATCGTCGGGGCCGTCGATTACGCCGAGCGCATCGGCGGCGAGGGCGGCCTGTGGCTGATGGACACGCCCGGCCACGGAGGCGAGTCGATCACCGGCATCGCGGCCGGTGGGGCTCAGATCATGAGCTTCGCCACCGGTGGCGGGCACACCATCAACCACCCGCTGATGATCACCATGCGGCTGACGGGCAACTCCGAGTCGTGGAGCCGGATGGGGGAGACAATGGAGGTGAACGTGAGCGACATCTTCGACGGTACCCCGTTGGATCAGGCGGGTGAGCGGCTGTTCAACGAAGTGCTGGACATCTGCGATGGCAAGATGACCAAAGGCGAGGCGTTGCGGGAATGGAATGCGTTTGCGATCACACGTTGCGGCCCAAGCGTATGACACGGCCCACTTCCGGCCAAGCGGCGGCACTGCCCTCGTACGCGGAGGTGCTCGCCCGACTGGCGGCGGCCGAGCAGGCCGAAGGCTGGCTGGCGCGGTCGGTGGAGGCGGGGCGCTATCTCGCGTTGAACGTCCCGTTTGTCGACGCCCTGGCCGATACCCTGCGGCGGCTGGATGCATCACCGGTGCTCGAGATCTGTGCAGGCGACGGATCACTGACCGCGGCGCTGCGACGCCGTGGTATCGCGGTAACCGCGACCGACGCCCAGCCACCCTTTCGGACCGAGATACCGGTCGAGCCGCTCACGGCGGACGAGGCCATACGACGTGACCGGCCGCGAGTCGTCCTCGGCAGCTTCGTGCCGGTGGATGGCCGTGTGGATCGCCAAGTGCTCGACAGCCCCGAGGTGCGGCACTACGTGGTGCTGAACACTCGGCTGGGTGGCGAGTACGGTGCGGCCTGTCTCTGGACGCACCCTGGCTGGACGCGGACGCCCCTGGCAGACGTGACGCGCTGGATGATCTGTCGACACGACGTGTGGCTTGGTGCCGATACGCCGCCGTTGACCCACGGCGAAGCGTGGCTGCTCAGCCGCGGAAAAGGGGACAGGCCCCTTTTTCGGAACTGACGCCGACGAAAAAGGGGCCTGTCCCCTTTTCCGCCGCTGGTCCATAGTACGTACGAAACTCTTGGACGATGAGACGCTACAATCCTGACGCGCTTCGGACGCTGGTCGCGGAGATCACCCGGGCAGGGGGCGTGCCGCAGAGCGATGCGGCGATTCTTGCGGATGCCCTGGTGGACGCGGATTTGCACGGCCGCTCGACACATGGTGTCTCGCGGCTGGCGATCTATCTCCGACGGATCGAGCTGGGGCAGATCGATCCGCATGCTGCGTTACATATCGAGCACCACCGCCCGGGCGTGCTGGCCGTTGATGCCGGAAATGGCTTGGGGCAGGTTCAGGCGATGCGCACACTCGAGCACTTGGCACGCCGAGCGCGCGAGTATGGCCTGGCGGCAGCCACCATCCGCCGCTCGCAGCACTACGGCGCCCTGAGCTACTACTGCAATTGGGCGGCTGACCAGGACATGATCCTGCTCGCGACAACGAGTTGCGAGCCGGCGATGAGCCCCGAAGGCGGCTGCGAAGCCTTCTTCGGAACCAATCCCATCGCCGCGAGCTTTCCCACGGGGAAGGGCTGGCCGGTCAAGATCGACCTGGCGACATCGCTCGTGGCCCGGGGCAACATCATCGCGGCGAGTCGCGAGGGGCAGGCGCTTCCGACCGGCTGGGCGCTGGATCGGGAGGGTAACGCCACCACCGATGCCGAGGCCGCCCTCGCGGGAACGGTGCTGGCCATGGCTGGGCACAAGGGCTATGCGCTGGCGCTGATGGTCGAGCTCCTGTCCAGCGTTCTGAGCGGCTCCGCGATCGGCCCGGATATCGGCTCGATGTACAAAGACCTGGATCGCCCACAGAACGTCGGACACTTCTTTTGCTTGCTCGAGATTGCCGCCTTCATGGACACGACCGTGTTCAGGCAGCGCATCGACCAGACGATCGATCGGATCAAAGCCTGCCGGCCGCGGCCGGGCGTCGAAGAGATTCTCGTGCCCGGCGAGCGCTCGGCGCGCAACGCCGAGGCCAACCGCCGCCGCGGTGTGCCACTCAGTCCCGCCACGGCACGCGAGCTCGATGATCTGAGCGAGCGATTTGGGCTCACCCTCCGGCTGCGCGAGGCTGAAGTCGCTCCAACCGGTGCCCTGAGCCCGTGAGCAGTGAGCCTCGGCCATGCCCGACATTCTCGTGAGTGAGTCGATCCTCGGCCCAGATCTGGAAGCGCTGCGTGAACGCTACACCGTTTCCGTGGAGCCGGAGCTCTGGCGCGACCGGGCAATGCTCGCGGGCCGCCTTACCGGCAGCCGGGCCCTGATCGTGCGCAACCAGACGCGGGTGACGGAAGAACTAATCGGTGCCGCCGACCGCCTGGAGGTTATCGGACGTGCCGGAGCAGGGCTGGACAACGTCGATGTCGCCGCGGCGAGCAAGGCGGGCATTGCTGTGTGTTACGCCCCAGATCAGAACGCGCTCTCCGTCGCGGAGTTGGCGATGGCGATGCTGTTGGCGTTGGCGCGACGCCTGGTGAGTGCCGACTGTGACACTCGCGCGGGCAGATGGTCGCGTGAAGCTTTTATCGGCGTCGAGCTCCACCGGAAGACGCTGGGTGTGATCGGGTTCGGCCGGGTCGGCTTTCTCTTGGGCATGCGGGCCAGGGCCTTCGGGATGCGCGTGCTGGCGTACGATCCCTTCATCAGCCCCGACGCGGTGACCGTGACGGAGAGCGGTGCGGCACTGGTGGGCCTCGACGAGCTCCTCGCGCGTGCCGATGCGGTGAGTTGTCATCTCCCGAGCACGCCTGCGACCGACAACTTGTTCAACGCGGATCGATTCCGCATGATGAAGCCGACGGCGCTGTTCCTGAATCTCGGGCGCGGGGACGTCGTGGACGAGGCCGCGTTGATTCAGGCGTTGCAGAGCCGACGGCTCGGCGGCGCTGGATTGGACGTCCGGGCAGTCGAGCCGGCCGCACTATCGCCGCTGAACGAGATGGAGAACGTCATCCTCACACCGCACATCGGCGGGCTCACCGCCGACGCGCAGACCCGCGTCGTGGCGGCGGTGTGCCGTGACGTCGCCGCCGTGCTCGACGGCCGACCGCCACTCTATTGCGCCAATGCTCCTCGTCCGCGGAGTGTCCGCGTGTGAGCCGGGACCGCGAGTGAGCGTCTTACCCCCTCGGCGGCCGTAGGTCGAACGCCGCCATCTCGGCAAGGTTCCGTACCAAGAGATAGCCGTCCGCCATGGCGGGATGGTTCCAGGTCTTCCCGTCCAGCACGGGGAACCGCACGATCTCCTCGTGGCGTGCGGGCGTCGCGCGCACGAGCGCAAGGTCTCCGTCCTCGGTGAGGACGATCACGTGTCCGTCTGCCAGCAACACCTGGCCGTAGCCGTAGCGGCCCCCCTTCCACATCAGCTCGCCAGTCTCCGCGTCCACGCACGCGAGAATGGCTTCGTCGAGCCCATAGATGAAGCCGTCGTGCAGGACCGAGCTGGTGAACTGGTTCTTCATGCGGATGTTGCGCCAGACCTCCCGGATCGCGAAGCCCGCCTCCTCGCCGCCGATCTCGATGACCGCCGCGCCGGTGCCGTACCCTGTCGATACGAAGACGCGGTTTCCTCCAATGACGATCGGCTGCGACGCGTTGACGTCGAACTGCGTTTTCCAGGGATACTCCCAGAGCATGTCACCATTGTCCGGCGAGAGCCCCATCAGCCGCGAAGCGCTGAAGACCAACATCTGCCGGACACCGGCTAGCGTGACCAGCATTGGCGACGAGTAGGCCTGCTGATCGTCGAGTGCAGACCACCGACGTCTACCCGTGCGGCGATCATAGGCGACGACGGACTGACCGCGGGTGCCGCCCGGCAGCACGATGACGGTGCCGTCGACGACGAGCGGCGACGCCGCCATGCCCCATGGCAGGTTGTCCGCGCCGGCGTCTCGGAGGATGTTGGTCCGCCACACGACGCGACCGTCCGCCTCGTCGAGGCACCGTAGCTCACCGGTTGCGCCGAGTGCATAGACGTGACCCTCGGCCCACGTTGGCGTTGCGCGCGGACCATCACCGCCCATGCGCTCGCGGAACGCCGCCGTCCAGCTGTTCGTCCAGAGCTCGCGACCCGTCGTGACGTCGTAGGCCGCGACGACCTCTTCAGCCCCACGTTGTTCGATGGTGAACGCGCGGCCACCTGCGATGGCGAATGAGGCGTAGCCACCGCCGACCGGCTGCTTCCACACGGGTTGCAGGCCACGGTCTGGCCAGCTCGTCAGGATCGGGCGTTCGCGGTAGTGACCATCGCGATTCGGGCCCCGAAAATCGGTCCAGTACGCCACCTCGGTTGCCGCTGGCGCCGGCACCACCCCAGCGTCGTGCTCCGCCCGCTGGCTCTCGCGATGCCGCGCGATCCGCGCGGCCTGCGCGCCTTCGGACGGCACGAAGGTCAGATATGGCCTCCCGCTCCCGTGGAGCGCGATCCGCAGGCCAAACGCGTAGAGCGCGGCGCCGATGATGACGAGGGCGATGATGGCCAGCGCGCCAGCCTTCACGATTTTCTTACGCACGAGAGGCATGATCCACCAGGGCGGTAAAGGCGGCCGAATCGATTCCCGCGATTGTCCAGAAGCGACCTGTGCCGCTCACGGCTATTCGTTGATTATTATCTGTGTCTATCTGGGATGAGATCATCTGTGTCTATCTGCCTAGGATAACAACGTGAACCACGATACACCGGTCCGCGCGCTCCACGCCGTCTGGGGCATCGTCGTCATCGCGGCCCTGGGCCTCGTGTGGCGCCCAGTCGCGACTGACGTCGAGTGGCCGATGCACGGCGGCGATCCAGGTCATCAGCAGTACTCGCCGCTCACCGAGATCAACCGCGGCAATGTTCAGCGCCTTCGTGTCGCATGGACCTACCGCACGGGCGATGCTCGCGCGGACGATCGATCGCAAATCCAGTGTCATCCTATCGTTGTCGATGGCGTGCTCTACGGGACGTCTCCGCAGCTCAAGGCCTTTGCGCTCGATGCGGCAACCGGCCGCGAACTGTGGCGCTTCGACCCGTTTGCGCGCAGCGTGCAGGCGGGCGAGGCGGAGGACGCGTCGGGCGTCAACCGCGGGCTCGTCCATTGGTCCGACGGTGAGGTGGATCAGATCTTTTTCGGCGCAGGGCGGTACCTCTACGCCCTTGATGCGCGAACAGGACGGCCCGTCGAGCGCTTTGGCGAACGTGGCCGGCTGGACCTCACGAAGGGACTCGGACGTGACGTCACCGGGTTGACGGTCCGTTCCAATACACCGGGCGTTGTCTACAAAGATCTCCTCATCGTCGGGACGAGCGTGTCGGAAGGGCCTGGGCCCGCGGCGCCGGGTCACGTCCGCGCGTACGACGTGCGTACCGGTGCGCTGCGCTGGATCTTCCATACCATTCCGCAGCCGGGCGAGCTCGGTTACGACACGTGGCCGCCGGACGCTTGGACCCGCAGCGGCGGTGCCAACGTCTGGTCGACGATGAGTGTGGACGTGGAACGTGGCCTGGTCTTCTTACCGACCGGTTCGGCGACCTTCGATTTCTGGGGTGGGGATCGCAAGGGCGCGAACCTTTTTGCGAACTCCCTGGTCGCGCTCCGCGCAGACACCGGCCAGCGCGTGTGGCACTACCAGTTGGTTCACCACGATTTGTGGGACCGTGATCTTCCCGCGGCGCCAGTGCTCGTCACGGTGACGCACGAAGGGCGCCGCGTCGATGCCGTGGCACAAGTGACCAAGCACGGTTACGTGTTCCTCTTCGATCGCGAGAGCGGCGCGTCGCTCTTTCCGGTGGAGGAGCGTGTGGTACCCGCCTCAGATCTCGAGGATGAAGAGACATGGCCAACGCAACCGATCCCATTGGCCCCGCCACCGTTTGCGCGCCAGGGGATGACCGAGGAGGACGTCACGGATCGGACACCTGCGGCACACGCCTACGTGTTGCAGCGCCTGAAGACACTGCGGACCGGCCCGACGTTCATGCCACCGAGCCGTCAAGGCACGGTGAACTTCCCTGGCTTCGACGGAGGTGCCGAATGGGGCGGTGCGGCGGCCGATCCCTCGTCCGGATGGCTTTACGTGAACTCGAACGAGATGGCGTGGGTCCTCGAGCTGGTCGAGATCAGCGAGGGTGCTCAGCCGCGGGTGTCGCAGGGGCAGCGTCTCTACCGAACCTACTGTGCGTCCTGCCACCGCCTCGATCGGGCAGGTGCGCCCCAGCACATGATTCCATCACTTCAAGACGTAGCCGCGCGACTCGACCGCGACGAGGTCGACCACGTGATTGCGGAAGGGAAGGGGGTGATGCCGAGATTTGGTGTGCTATCTCGCGATGAGCGCGACGCTATCGTCCGGTATGTGTTCGGCGACGAGCCGCCGTCGCGGCGGGTCGAGGGTAGCGGTGAGGAAGGCACGCGGGGTGTGACATCGCCCTATACGACGACCGGGTACAACCGGTTCTTCGATCATGAGGGCTATCCAGCCGTCAAGCCACCGTGGGGCACGCTCAACGCCATCGATCTCAACGCGGGTGCCCTTGTTTGGCAGATTCCGTTCGGCGAGCTCCCAGAGCTGACGAAGCAAGGGATTCCACCGACCGGAACCGAGAACTATGGGGGACCTATCGTTACGGCAGGCGGGCTGATCTTTATTGGCGCAACCAAAGACGAGATGTTTCGTGCGTTCGACAAGCGCAGCGGGAACCTGTTGTGGCAGACGAAGCTGCCAGCCGGTGGCTATGCAACACCCGCCACCTACTCGGTGAACGGTAGGCAGTTCGTCGTGATTGCTGCCGGCGGTGGCAAGATGGGTACCAAATCGGGCGACGCTTACGTGGCCTTTGCGTTACCGTGAACCTACTCTGCGCGGAGGGCGATGGCGGGATCGACGCGTGACGCTCGTCTAGCCGGGAGATAGCCGGCGAGCGCGGCAACGGTCATGAGAACGGCGAAGGCGGTTGCGAACGTCGCTGGGTCCGACGGTGTCACGTTGAACAGTAGGCCCTGAATCGCCTGCCCAAACCCCCACGAGGCTACCAAGCCCAGCGCCATGCCGGTGGCCGCGAGTTTCAGTGTCTGAAGCAAGATGCCGTTTTGCATGTCCGTCGCCGACGCCCCGAGCGCCATGCGGATGCCGATCTCCTGCCTGCGTTGGCCGACCGAGTAAGAAATGACCGCGTAGATGCCCAGAGAAGCCAGAATCAACGCGAATCCCGCGAACCCGGCGAGCAGCAGGACGACAAAGCGCCGCGGCGAGATGGCCTTGTCAACGAGTTGCTGTAACGTTCGCCATTCGCTGGCCGGCAGGGTTGGAGCGATGGGTGCGAGAGCCGCGCGAACGGACGAGGCTAGCGCGGCCGGGTGCAGATCGGTACGAACGACGAGGTCAACCGCCCTGTAGTCGTTGGTCTGGCGAATCGGGATGTACATCTCGCCGGTGTAGCCTTCCTCGAGAGACCGGTGGCGCACGTTGCCGACAATGCCTACGACACGCCGTCCGGGGAACTCGGTGATCTCCTTTCCGATTGGGTCCTCGCCCGGCCAGAGCATGTTCGCGAGCATTTCGTTGAGGATGACGACGGGCTCGCTTGTCGGCGAGTCCCGGTTCGTGAAGTCACGTCCGGCTCGGAGGGGGACGCCCATGGTACCGAAATAGCCCTCGCTGACGATTCGGACGAATCCTTGGGGATACGCATCTCTGGCGTAGGTCTGCCCCTTGCCGGCGACACCCCGGCTGAGGTTGCCGCCGAGCGGCAGGAGGTTGGCCAGCGCGGCGTCTCGAACGCCCGGAATCGACTGCGTGCGGCGAAGCACTTCGTTGAAATAGGCGTTTCTCTTGGCCGGAGCGGAGTCTGAATCCGGATTGATGCGCAGCGCCGCCAGCTTTTCGGGCTGGAATCCCAAGTCGACGTCGAGCGCGCGGAGGAAGCTTCGAATGAGCAGACCGGAGCCCACCAAGAGAACGCAAGCGAGGGCGACCTCTGATATCACCAACGCGCTGCAAGTCCAGGCGTGTTTCTTGCTGTGGCTCGAGCTGCGACTGTTGTCGTTCAGTTCGTTGTGTACGGCAACCGCGGGAACCTGAAGCGCCGGCATCAAACCGAAGACCAGACCCGTCAGAACAGCAATCAGCGCGGTCAAGCCAAGCGCCGCGACGTCGATCTGGACGCTTTCCAGACGAGGAATGTTAAAGGCGTCTAGGCCGGAAATCGCCTGCGTGCCGGCCACGGCCACCAGTAGGCCGGCGGCGGCGCCACAGCACGACAGCAGGATGCTTTCGGTGAGCATCTGGCGTACCAGGCGACCGCGTCCGGCGCCGAGCGCGACTCGGACCGCCATTTCTTTTTGCCGCTTTGCCATGCGGGACAATTGCAGATTCGAGAGGTTGGCGCAGACGATGAGCATCACCGCGCCGACCGCCCATGCGAGCACGAGCAGGGCGGGGCGAAAGCGTCCGCTGACCCGCTGATCGAGAGGAGTGAGCTTGGGCTTGATGGTATTGCGCTCGGGGTGGTCTCGCGTGAGCCGTTCTCCTAGGGCGGTGAGCTCGGCGCGGGCGCTCTCGAGTGTGGCTCCTGGTTGCAGGCGACCGATGACCGCCAGAACGTTCCCGTACCGGTTCGTCTCTTCACTTAGGGGATATGGGGAAAACAGATCCACGCGCGTTCCTGGGGCGAACACCGTGCCGAAATCGAATGACTCTGGTAAAACGCCGACGATGGCTACGGAAGCCTCGTCGAGTGTGATCGTTTGGCCGACGACGTCCGGGTCGGCGGAGAAGCGCCGCTGCCATAGCTGATAACTCAGCAGCACCGCCAGCGGGCCGTCGAAGAGACACTCTTGCGGTGTGAACAATCTGCCGAGGATCGGCTGAACGCCGAGGAAGGCGAAGAAGTTCTCTGAGACCGATACGGTGGCGAGACGCTCGGGCTCGCCGTCTCCGGTGAGCACCTGATCTCCTCTCTCCACGAAGCCGAAATAGGCGGTGAGATCCGAGAAAGATTGATTCTGTTCGCGCAAGTCCAGGAGATGATTGACCTGTACCTTCCATTCCGAAACGCCGTCATCGGCGATGTTCGAGATCCACGCCAGGCGCTCGGAATGGTGAAAGGGGAGGGGACGCAGGAGAACAGCGTTAACCACGCTGAAGACGGTTGTGCTCGCTCCGACGCCGAGACCGACAATGAGAATGGCGAAGGCCGTGATCCCGGCGTCGCGCCGAAACGTGCGGAACGTATACCGGAGATCCTGCAGGACGGTTTCAACGAGCGGGAGTCCGCGGGTCTCGCGATGAGCCTCGCGGAGTTGCGTCACACTACCCAATTCCAGGCGCGCTGCCCGCCGGGCCTGCTCCGCTGTCATGCCGCGGCGAAGCTTGTCCTCTTCGAGCATCGCCAGATGCGTTTCCAGTTCCTGGCCGAAGTCCCGATCGTCATCGATGGTTCGGCAAAAGGAGCGAATCCTGGCGAGTATCACGTTGAGCCAAGTCAGCATGGCATTGCTCTTCTCCTGTGTGATGCATAGAGGAGTCTGGCGGACTTCCTGTGGGTTGTCAAGGGGGAGGGTGCCCTACCTTCGCTTCTGGTACACTCCTCTCGATATGCGGAAGACGTCACGCACGACCATGAGAAATCCCATCGTCGGACTCGTACAGATGTCCGCGGTGCCGAAGCCGAAGTCGAACCTCGAGAAGGCGCTGGATCGCATTGCGCGCGCCGCACGTGACGGCGCGACCATCGTCTGCCTGCAGGAGCTGTTTCGATCGCAGTACTTCTGCCAGCGCGAGGACGTCGAATTGTTCAAGCTGGCGGAGCCGATCCCTGGCCCGTCGACTCGCGCGATTGCCAAGGTGGCCAAGCAGCACAAAGTGGTCGTCGTGGCCTCGCTGTTCGAGCGACGCGCGGCTGGCGTCTACCACAACACGGCCGTGGTCTTCGATGCGGACGGATCGATAGCCGGAACGTATCGCAAGATGCACATCCCGGACGACCCGCTCTACTACGAGAAGTTCTACTTCACGCCGGGCGATCTCGGCTTTCGCACCCACGCGACGCGGTACGGACGCTGTGGCGTGCTGGTCTGTTGGGACCAGTGGTTTCCCGAGGCGGCACGCCTCACCGCCCTCTCGGGCGCGCAGTTTCTGTTCTATCCCACGGCGATCGGATGGCTGCCCGGTGAGAAAGACGAGGTGAACCGCGCGCAGCACGAAGCGTGGGAGACCATGCAACGTGCGCACGCGATTGCCAACGGCGTGTACGTCGTCGTGGTGAACCGCGTCGGGAAGGAAGGAGACCTGGTGTTCTGGGGCCAGTCGTTCGTGGCCGATCCCTTTGGGCGTGTGCTCGCACGCGCGTCGAGCCGCCGTGAAGACACACTGCTCGTCGAGTGTGATTTGTCGCTGATCGAGGAGACGCGGCAGCATTGGCCGTTCTTGCGTGACCGCCGTATCGACGCCTACTCGCCGCTGACCGAACGGCTGATCGAGGAAGGCACAGTCAGGCGATGACGGGGCCGATGCCTTCGGGACGCCCGGTGAGCGCAGAGAGCCCGGCGGCACGTGGCTACCAAATGCCTGCCGAGTGGCACCGGCACGAGTCGACGTGGCTGGCATGGCCAAAGGACCCTGAGACGTGGCCGGCTCGGGTGCCGCTGGTGCAAGCGATCTTCCTCCGTATGATCGAGGTGCTCACCGCGCACGAGCAGGTGGACCTGCTAGTCGACGATGAGGAGACGGAAGCCCACGTGAGAGCGGCGTGCCCATGGCCGCAGGCACGTAACCTACGCATGCACCGGATCCCGACCGTTGACGCGTGGATTCGCGACTACGGGCCGAATTTCCTGCTGGGGCTAGACGGCCGGTTGGCGGTCAACCACTGGGGCTTCAACGCCTGGGGCGACAAGTATCCGCCGCTCAGCGTGGACGCGCGCGTGCCGAACGTGCTGGTCCCGCTGCTTGGCGCTGAACGCTTCACGCCCGGCATCATCCTCGAGGGCGGGGCCATCGATGTCAACGGCGGCCGTGTCGTGATGACGACCGAGCAGTGTCTATTGAACGAGAATCGGAATCCGCACCTCGATCGGACAGCGATCGAGGCGCGGCTTCGAGAGTTCCTCGGCGTGGAGCAGGTGCTGTGGCTCGGTCAGGGCATCACAGGCGACGATACCGATGGTCACATTGACGATGTCGCCCGGTTCGTGTCGGCCGATACAATCATCTGTGCGAAAGAGGACGATCCCTCTGACGCGAACTACGCGCCGCTGGCGGATAACCTGCGCCGACTCGAGCTGGCGCGAGATCCAGCCGGTCGCCCGTATCACGTCGTCACGCTTCCCATGCCGGGCGCCATCACGAAGGGGTCAGGGCTACCGGAGGACCGGCTACCCGCAAGCTATGCGAATTTCTACATCGCCAACGGCGTCGTCTTGCTTCCGGTGTTTGGTCACGCGACGAACGATCAGCGGGCAACCGAGACCCTGCAGGCACTCTTCCCGGATCGACAGGTCGTTCCCATTCACTGCGAGCCGCTCGTCTGGGGCCTTGGTGCAATTCATTGCGTGACGCAACAGCAGCCTGCGACAGGATCAGCGCCCGTAGGATCCGCGTACGTAGCGCGCGGGCTTTAGCCCGCGCGAACACGCTTCGTAATGAGTCCGTTCCACGTTAAGATCGTGGTGTTGAGCTTTTCCCGAAACTCGAGATTGCCGGAGGCTTGAAGGGTCCCTTGCCCCTCGTCTCTGGCCCTCGCCGCTATGAGGTTGGAGCATGCAAGTTATTCAGAGCACCAAGGAGTATGACGTCATCATCGTCGGGTCTGGCGCTGGCGGCGGCATGGCGGCGTATGTGTTGACGCAGGCGGGCGCCAGCGTCGCGTTGTTGGAAGCAGGAGCTCTTTGGGATGTCGCGAAGGACGGTGCGATGTTCAAGTGGCCGTACGACTCGCCGCGCCGGGGCTATGGCGGTAGGGAAAAGCCGTTCGGCGAGTTCGACGGCTGCATCGGCAGCTGGGAGATGGATGGTGAGCCGTACACCACGGCAACGGGTGAGCGCTGGGACTGGTTTCGGGCCCGTATGCTGGGCGGCCGGACGAACCATTGGGGTCGTATCTCGCTCAGATGGGGACCTGACGACTTTCGCCGCAAGAGCGTCGATGGCTTGGGCGACGACTGGCCGATCACCTACGACGACATCAAGCCGTACTACGATAACTGCGATCGGTTCATTGGCATCTTTGGAAACAACCACGCGGCCGAGACAGGGCTTCACAACGAGCCGGATGGCATCTTTCAGCCGCCGCCGAAGCCGCGTGGGTACGAGCTGCTCATCAAGGAAGCGTGCGACACGCTGAAGATTCCTTGTGTGCCGGCACGCATGTCGATTCTCACCCAGCCGCTCAACGGGCGCGCCGCGTGCCATTACTGCGGGCAATGCGGACGCGGCTGTGGGACGCACTCCAACTTTTCGAGCCCGACGGTGTTGCTGCCGCCCGCGGAAAAGACTGGCCGGCTGACCGTCATTCCGCACGCGATGGCGCGTGAGGTGTTGAGCGACGACGAGGGCCGTGCCACGGGCGTGTCGTACGTGAACACGACGAATGGGGAAGAAACGACGCTCCGCGGCAAGGTCGTCGTACTGGCGGCCAGTGCCTGCGAATCCGCGCGTCTCTTGCTCAACTCGACGTCGCCGCGCTTCCCGAAGGGGCTCGCCAACAACAGCGGCGCGGTCGGAAAGTATCTGATCGACTCGACCGGTACGAGCGTCTCGGGCTTCATTCCGAAGCTCGCGAGCCTCCCCTCGTTCAACGAGGATGGCGTAGGCGGCATGCATCTCTACGTGCCGTGGTGGGTCGACAATCGGAAGCTCGATTTTCCGCGCGGCTACCACATTGAGATTGGCGGGGGCCGTCGCATGCCGGGCTACGGCTTCATGGGTGGGATCGAGGGCCATCCTGGGGGCTCTGGCGGTGGCTATGGCCAGACGCTCAAGGACGAGTACCGCCGGCTCTACGGCACCAACGTCGGCTTCGCGTTGCGGGGCGAAATGATCCCCAACGAAGACAGCTACTGCGAGATCGATCCGGATGTCGTCGACCAGTGGGGCATCCCGGTGTTGCGCTTCCACTTCAAGTGGAGCGACCACGAGCGGAAGCAAGCGAAGCACGGCCAGGACACGTTCCGGGAAATCATTGAAACGATGGGAGGGACCGTGACGACGCCGTCGCGCGACTATGATCAGGACTATGGTCTGGAGCCAGGCGGCCGCATCATCCACGAGTCTGGGACGATTCGGATGGGCAACGATCCCAAGTCGTCTGCGCTCAACAAGTACTGTCAGGCGCACGACGTGCCGAACCTGTTCGTGTGCGACGCCGCGCCGTTCGTCTCGCAGGCGGACAAGAACCTCACGTGGACCATTCTCGCGTTCGCCTGGCGTACGAGCGAGTACATCGCGGAGCAGTGGAAGAAACGAAGTATCTGACAATTCGTAGGGCGCTGAGGATTGGTAGGGCGCGGCTTCCGCCTTCGCATAAGCTTCGGCGGACCGCCGTAGCCTTGGCGGAGGCGGTTAGCCGCGCCGTGCAGTCCGTAGCGAGGCGCCTTCAGGCCCCTCGTCGCGACGCACGCGTGATGAGCGAGGATCCCATGAGCGACATTAGCAGACGGAAGGCGTTACAGGTGCTCGGCAGCGTGCCGGCCGTGGCGGGGCTCGGTTGGACAGGCGCCGAGGCAGCGCAGGTCCACCAGCACGCGGAGCAGGCACGTCAAGCGGCCGCGGCTGAGGGGACCGCCTACACGCCGAAGTTCTTCACGAAGCACGAGTACGAAACGCTCCGCCTGTTAGCGGACCTCATCATCCCCGCTGACGAGCGTTCCGGTAGCGCCAGCGACGCGGGCGTGCCCGAGTTCGTTGACTTCATGATGATCGACCAGCCCGCGCGTCAGACGGCCATGCGCGGCGGCCTTCGCTGGCTCGATCGCGAGTGCGGCGAGCGGTTCGGCAAGCGCTTCGTCGACTGTACGACGACGGAGCGGAGCGCCATCCTCGACGACGTCGCGTGGCCGAAGAAAGCGGAGGAAAAGAGTCTCACGCACGGCGGACGCTTCTTCACGCTGGTGCGCGACCTTACCGCCACGGGATTTTGGTCGAGCAAGATGGGCATTGAAGACATCGGCTACGTTGGCAATGTCCCGGTGGGCGCATGGACGGGATGCCCCGACGAGGTTCTCGAGAAGCTCGGCGTGAGCTACGAGGGGCTGGAGAAGTGGTACGAGACAGGATCTGAGGCCGGCAACTAACTTGAAGAAGATCAATTAGTCTTGGTGATCCTTCTTCGTGCTCTTCGGTACACCAGGGTAACCCTGACTTCTCTCGCTGACTGCGAGGTGTCAGCCATGTGAATGGCTCGTTCGACATGTAGCTCCGGCCCGGCGCAGGCGGGCAACCTAATGCGCGAAACGGGTCGGTCCGGCCGCGCGAGAGCAGCCGGGCACGCGACGGGGGACCGCCGCGAGAGCAAAGACGTGAGCCCAGCGCAAGCGAACCCCGATTCGGTCTCGTGACACCAGTGGCGGTGGCCAATCTTCGAAGGTGACGAAGCCTGGAACCGCGCTCACAGAGCCAGCCACTAGCCCTGCTACTAGCGCGATCGCCCTGTCTACCGCGAGACCGCCACCGGGTACCTGGGCCGACGTTTCCTCACGGTGTCTGTCCGCCCGCGTTTCCGCGGAAACGTCATCGCCTGGAGTCACGCCCACCGGACGATCCCACAGCACGTCGATCGCCCAGCCGAGGTCGAACCGATCGCCGTTCCAGATCGAGAACACGGAGGGCGGCCGGGGCGAGAAAACGAGTATCCAGGCGCGAGCGCCTGTGGGGTTTCCAGCGCTATTAGGGAGCTTCGCGGACACCTTTCGAATGCCGCAACGAGCACTTCGCTATTACTCTGCAGGAGCACTGGAGCAAGCGAGATCCTGTAAGATGAGGGCGACCGTGCACGGGTCGGTCGCCTCATTCACAAGGAGCTGGCGGTGCTCAAGCTGGTATCCCTCGTTCTGGCGTGCGGTGTGATGTCGGCAGGATTCGGTTGGGCCGCTGTGCCGGGGGTGGCCCAAGGCCAGAAGTCGCGCGAAGCCACGCCGCCTGCAGAGGAGACTGCCCCTGAAGCACCGTCTCAGGAGGCGGCGCAGGAGCCGCCCGTCTACGAAGAGCAGGTCGTTGTCACTGCGTCTCGCACCGAGCAGTCGCTGGTCAACGCACCCGCCACGGTGAGCGTCATCTCGAGCCGAACCATCGAGCAGTCGCCAGCGCTCAATTATGGTGACCTGCTCCGCACCGTGCCCGGTCTCAACGTCACCCAGACATCGGCGCGCGACATCAATCTCACCAGCCGCGCCGCCACTGGCACGCTCTCGACATCCCAGCTTGCCCTCGTCGACGGCCGGAGCATTTACCTCGATTTCTTTGGCTTCGTCATGTGGGATTTCCTCCCCGTGGATCCGTCCGAGATCCAGCAGATCGAGGTCATTCGCGGACCAGCCTCTGCGGTCTGGGGCGCGAACGCGATGACCGGCGTGGTGAACGTCATCACCAAGTCACCAAGGGAGATGGTCGGGACGAGAGCCACCATTGGCGTTGGGACGTTCGACCGGAACACCGACCTGCTCGATCAGGACACGGGCACGCTCTTCTATGTCAACGGTTCGCACGCACAGGCGGTGAACGATCGCTGGGCCTACAAGATCTCGGCGGGCGCGTACACGCAGGATGCCTTCGCGCGACCAACCGGCCTGATTCCAAACGGCACGAATACGCCATACCCGAGCTTCTCGAACGAGGGCACGACGCAGCCGAAGGTGGACGTGCGTGCCGACTACGATTTCGCCGACGATGAGCGCAAGCTGGTCATCCAGGGCGGCGTCGCAGGGACCGACGGCATCGTCCACACTGGCACCGGGCCGTTCGACATCGATCGCGGTTCGCTGCTTGGCTACGGGAAGGTCGGCTTCAGTCGCGGCAACTTCACGATCAACGGGTTCGTCAATCTGCTGGACGGGAACGCGACCAATCTCCTCAGCGTCGGCCCAGACGGTCGCCCGATCGAGTTCGTCTTCGAGACTCAAACCTATGACATCGAGGTCAGCGACGTTCAGACCGTTGCGCGTCGGCACGTCATCAGCTACGGTGGCAACTTCCGGCGGAGCCAGTTCGATCTCTCGATTGCGCCAGGAGAGGACTCGCGCACCGAAGGCGGCGTGTACGTGCAGGACGAGATCTTCCTCTCGAACCACTTCCGCTGGCTCGTCGGCGGGCGCCTCGACATGTTCGATGTCCTCGACGACCCGGTCTTCTCGCCGCGGACGACGTTCATGTACAAGCCTACCGCCGGACAGACGCTCCGCGTGTCGTACAACCGCGCGTACCGGGCACCGTCCCTCATCAACAACTTTATCGATCTCACGCTCATCAACCAGTTACCGCTCGGCTCCTTCGATCCGCGCCTCGAGGGCCAGGTGTTCAACTTCCCGGTCGCGGCGAATGGCAACACCGAGCTGGTGGAGCAGTCACTCGACGCGTACGAAGTGGGCTACACGGGCATCTTGTGGGATCGTGCGACGCTTTCGGCGGCGTTCTACATCAACGACGTGGAGAACGACATCTTCTTCACACAGGTCGGCTCCTACCGCGCCTCGAACCCGCCGCCAGGCTGGCCGTTGCCGCCCGGCGTGCTCGAGCTGATTTTGGCGTCCGGCCAGTTCGGCGCTGACAACGGCCTCCCGTCAGCGTTCAGCTACCTCAATTTCGGCGACGTGCGCTATCGGGGCGTCGAGTTGGGCATCGAGGGCGCACTCACGCCCGCGTGGAACGGCTTCCTCAATTACGCGTATCAGGACAGACCGGACCCGAAGGATTTCGATATCTCAGAGCTCAATCTGCCGCCCAGACACCGTGTGAACGTTGGGGTCGGCTATGACGGCCCGCGATTCCTCGGGAACCTCGCGGTGAGCTACAGCGACGACGCGTTCTGGCAGGACGTGCTCGACAGCCGGTTCCATGGCCCGACGGATGCCTTCACGCTCGTGAACGGCGCGTTCGGTGTGAAATGGGGCGCACGCGGCCAGTACGTCACCTCCGTCAAGGTCACGAACCTGTTCAACGACGAGATCCAGCAGCACGTCTTCGGCGACGTCATCAAACGGCAGATTGTCGCCGAGCTCCGCACCAGCTTCTAGCGGGCCATGGCCTAACGGCCGTGCCCCCCGACGCTCACTTGCGAGCCCCGAAACTTGACACAATGCGTCAAGTTTCGGGTTCTCAAGGGTTCTGACAGGCCTTTCACGTTGTGGACACCGGCGGCGGTGTGGCTACAGGGAAGGTGATCCGCTCATACGCCTCACGCAACCGGAGGGAGCAGTTGATGGAGGCGATATCCACCTGTCCTTCCAGGTCACTCACGGCTGTGTACAACCACGACTGATCCGACTGGCGCCGGTAATGTTCGATGAGCGGCTGTTTCTGGGCGACCAGCAGGTAGTCACTCAACGTGTCGATCTGGCGGTAACGTCGGAACTTCTCACCGCGGTCGTAGGCCTCCGTCGATGGTGACAGGACTTCGATGATAACGGTTGGGTTGATCAACACATCGCGGTGCTCATCGTGCAAATGCGGATCGCCACAGACGACAGTAACGTCGGGGTACGCGTACAGCCCGCTTGGGGTCGTCCGGACCTTCATGTTCGGGGAGAAGACTTGACACGGTCTGCCTTGTAACTGCACACCAAGCCGCACGATGAGATTCGCGTTGATCGTGCTGTGCTCCATGCTTTCACCGGCCATGGCATAGATGTGGCCGTCGAGGTACTCGTGGCGGGAGTCCGACCCTCGCTCGAACGCCAAGTAGTCGGCAACGGTAGAAGGGAGGGTCGCCTGCGAAAGAGCCATGCTGCTTAGTGTACGCGGAATGAACGCTTGGGGATGAACCGCGGGCGGGCATGCGGGGGTATTTCCAACGAGTCATAAGGCCCGTAGAGGGCCCGTAGAGGGATTTGACTTTGGCTGAGGAGGTGGCTTACCGTATAAGGCGAATAAAATACGAAAGCCATGACAGTTGTCGCACGTGCAGATCTCGAAACGCTGCTCCGAACCCGCAAATTCGATCGGACCTTGCTGGACACGGGAGCGCCCAGGCCTTCGGCCACGGCCGAGACGGGTCTCGCGTGGCTGGACGCGCAGCTTGGTGGGGGTTTCCCACGTGGCGAGACCTCGGAGATTGCAGGGCCGCGATCCTCTGGACGAACGGGATTGCTGCACGCGGCGCTGGCGGCCGCGACCGGGCGTGCCGAGGCGGTAGCGATCGTCGACCCGCTCGATCGATTCGATCCCGTATCCGCGATGAGTGGTGGGGTGCAGCTCGAGTGGCTGCTGTGGGTGCGCGGGCCAGCGCTCTCGCCGGGCGAGCTTGCGCGGCGCGCCCGCAGCGACGCGCACGATCTGCTCGGGCGCGCGCTCACGAGTGCGATTAAGGCGTCGGATCTCATTCTCCAGGCGGGTGGCTTTGGCCTTGTCGTTCTCGATCTGGCCGACGCGCCACGCCACGCATTCGCGCGCATGCCATTTACGACGTGGCTACGACTCCAACGATCACTGGAAGGTCGAAACACCGTCTTTCTCATCGTCACACGCGAGCCGGTTACGCGCAGCGCCGGCGGCGTGTCGCTGCGTCTCGCGTGCGCCGCGCCACGATGGCAGGGGAAGAGTGATCGCGCGCGTTTGTTCGCAGGCTTCGATATGGACGTGCACGTTGCGACGGCACACAAAGGGGCCAGGGGCCAGGTGCCAGGTCCCAGGGCTAACACAGGGGTCAGGGGTCAGGTTTCAGGGCTGTCTCAGGCTCCAGGGATCAGTAGGGCGCGGCTTTAGCCGCGCCATCAGGATCGTACGCAGTGGATGGCGCCCCTAAAGGGGCGCCCTACATGAACGAGAGAAAAGGAATCGGCTACCTTTTCCCTGATCCCTGAGACAGCCCTGAGACCTGACCCCTGGCACCTGACACCTTTATGTACTTAGCACTCGAATCGACCTCAGCACCCATACATGAAGTGCTTTGCAGTGTCGCGGCTGATATGTCGCCGCGGGTCGAGGTGTTTACACCAGATCTCGTAATCGCGGATGTTAGTGGGCTGCGCCGCATGTTTGGTGACGCGCACGCGATTGCGCGCGCCGCCGAGCGCCTTGCGGCGGATCACGGCCTTCCCACCGTCAGCGTGGCCATTGCCGGGACGTGGGTCGCAGCCGCGCTGCTCGCCCGAGCGCGCCGTGGACTCACCGTTGTGCCACCCGGTGAGGAAGCCACCCGAGTGGCGGATCTCCCGGTGACCGATCTCGCGAACGTGCTGGTTGCCAGAAGGGAGGGTCTTGCCGAGCCGGTTCGCGCAAAGGGCACGCGCAGGCGTCCGGCGGGCGGTTCGCGCCGCCACTACCGCATGGCGCCCGGACCAAGCGCCAGTGCTGATGTCGAAGTTTCGTGTGCCGAGATCTTCGCCACGCTTCATCGTTGGGGTATCAGGACGTGCGCCGATCTCGCGCGGCTCCCTGCCGCCGCATTGCATGCACGGCTCGGTCAGGATGGACTGGCGCTCCAAGCGCTCGCGCGCGGCGAAGATCCACGTCCACTCGTGGTTACGCGTCCCGCCGAGATCTTCGAGGAGACGTGCGAGCTCGAATGGCCTATCGAAGAGATCGAGCCACTCTCGTTCGTGCTGGCACGCGTGCTCGAGCCGTTCTGCCAACGCTTGGAGCGGCGCGACCGCGGCGTTGCGGTGTTGCGCCTACGGCTGAAGCTGGTCACCCGCACATGGCACGAGCGAGCAATCGAGCTGCCGGCGCCGTTGCGCGATCCGAAAACGCTGCGCACGCTGTTGCTCCTCGATCTCGAAGCCCGCCCGCCGGACGCTGGCATCGATGGCGTCACGGTTGCCGCCGATGTCGTGCCTGGTCGTATCGTGCAATACACGCTGCTCGATCCACACCCGCTCCCAGCGTCCGAGCGGCTGACGACGCTCGTGGCGCGGCTGAGAGCACTTGCGGGCGAAGGACGTGTTGGGTCACCGCGTTTACGCGATGTCTATCGGCCCGACGCGTTTATCATGACGGGATTTGCCCCTGACCGGTCAGCGTTACCCGTCATGCAGGCCAACGGGTCCTCGACGATCGCCCTTGCCCCTCCCTTGCGACGCTTGCGTCGTCCGTGGCCTATCCGTGTGCGGATCGTCGAAGGGCGGCCAGTCTCCGTGTGGCTCGGGACCGGTACGCCTGGTGGTGGGCTCGTTCGCAAGGCGGCCGGTCCTTGGCGCACGTCGGGCGCATGGTGGAACGATGCTTTGCGCGGAACGGAGTCCACACGCACCTGGGATCGTGACGAATGGGATGTCGCGCTGGCCGATGATGTCTATCGCATCTTCCAGGATCGATCGACCGGCGGCTGGTTTCTCGAAGGGGAGTTGGACTAGAAAAGAACTGGAAAAGGGGACAGGCCCCTTTTTCGTGTGCGTTAGTTCCGAAAAAGGGGCCTGTCCCCTTTTCCGGTCCTTTTCGCTACTCCGTGCGGAGTGCTCTCACGGGATCGACGCGCAGCGCTCGTCGTGCCGGGACGTACGTGGCGACGAGCGCCACGATGAGCCCGCGCCCAAGGCGGCGCGAATGGCGACTTCGCGCTGGCGGCTCGTGGCGCGCACGAGCTGCAGGTTTGCGACGTTCGCGCACGCGATGAGCAGCACGAAGGCGACGGCGGCCATGAGCACGAGCAGTGGCAGACGGAGATCACCGACGAGCGTCTCGTGCATATCACTCAATTGGGCGGAACTGTCACGGTTCGAGTGTGGGCGCACGAGAGCGAGGCGTGCCATGATGGCCACCATGGCCGCTTCTGCCTGCTCGAGTGAGACGTCGCGCTCGAGGCGCGCGATCGTCCTCAGGAGGTGACTGCCTGTCGATTGCCTTTCCTTCGGGGTGAGCGCCAGCGGCACATAGAGCTGTTGCGCTTCTTCGTGGAGTAGGACGCCTGGCGGCAGCACGCCGATGACGGTGTGGCGTTCGCCGTTCAGGATCAGCTCGCGATTGAGGACAGATGGATCTGCACCGAAGCGGTCCCGCCAGAGCGCGTCGCTCAGCAGCAGCGTCTTCGGTGCACCGAAGGGCTCGTCGGCCGCGGTGAAATCGCGTCCCAACGCCGGCCGGACGCCGAGCACACGGAAATAATCCGCCGAAACGCGGCGCGCGGGCAGGCGCTCTGTTTCACCGCCCTCCGTCAGCGCGACGGTGGTCGAGGTGAACGCCGCCAGCCGTTCGAATACGCGCTGATCGCGTTGCCAGTCGAGGAAGTCCGGCGCGGTGACGTCGCTCCGATCTTCCCCTAGGGTTTCCCAAACGAAGACCAGCCGGTCGGCGTCGGGGAACGGTAACGGTCGCAGTAGGACGGCGTTGACACCACCAAAGATCGCGGTCGTGGCACCAATGCCGAGTGCGAGCGTGCCAACAACCGAGAACGTGACGACCGGCGCACGACGAAGCGACCGGACTGTGAAGCGAAGGTCCTGTGTGAGCTCGTCCAGGAATCGCCACGCCCAAACATCACGGGACCGCTCGCGGGCACGCAGCGGACTGCCGAGCGCTCGCCGTGCCATGGTACGCGCTTCGTCAGCGTGAAGCCCGCTTGCTTCGAGCTCGCGCGACTTCTCTTCGAGGTGAAAGCTCAGCTCCTCGCCGAGCTCGCGCTCAAAGTGCCGGCGACGTAGGTAGAACCAAGCCCGAGAAAGGAATGTCCGCACGATATTTTCGTTCCTTTACTCACAACGCGCGGACTCAAGTCCACGCGCTACGTACGGTGTGGAACCTCCATCACTCGCCGGATGGCAGCGAAGATCTCGGAAAGCCTGGCTTCCTCGATGCCGAGCTGCTGGCGTCCCGCTTTCGTTAGCGCGTACACACGCACGCGCCGATTCGAAGGGGTCGTTATCCACTTTCCCCTGGTCCACCGCTTGAGCAACAAGCGCTGCAGCGCGGGGTAGAGTGAGCCCTCCTCGACGGTGAGCACATCCTTCGACACTTTGTGAATGTGCTGCGCGATCGCGTAGCCGTGCATTGGCTCGATAGAGAGTGTCTTGAGGATGAGCATTTCGAGCGTGCCGGGTAGCAGCTCACCCCGGCGCGTGTCGCGGTGTTTAGTCATAGGGCGTTATGCATAGATAATCTATGAGTATAGATGGTCTTTGTCAATCACCTGTGGGTGCAAGGCGTTCCTCACGCGATGCGGCCCAAGGCAACAGGTGCCCCGGCGTTGACGCTGGCGTACTCACTGTCATAAGATGAGCGAAGAAAAAGCGAATATTCGCTTGTCCCGTGCTTGCCACAGTCAACGCCAAACCCTTACTGGCGCAGCGTCATGTCCGGGTATATCGAGCTTCATACAGCCTCGGCCTTTTCCTTCCTCGAAGCGGCGTCGACACCCGAGCGGCTCGTCGAACGCGCCGCGGAATTGGGGTATCCCGCGCTCGCGCTGCTCGATCGCGACGGCGTCCACGGTGCGCCACGGTTCCACGGCGCGGCAAAGGCGGTGGGCATCCGCGCCCTCATCGGCGCGGAGCTCACGATCACGGGGGGTGCACCCAGCACCCGGCACCCAGCACCTTTCCTGTGCCGCCTCCCTGTCCTCGTCGAGTCGCGTGAGGGGTATCGCAATCTCTGCCGGCTCATCACGCGTATGAACCTGCGCGCGCCGAAGGGAGAGGGCGCGCTCATGTTGAATGATCTCGACGGACACACTGCAGGTCTCGTCGCGCTCGCGGGCCGTGCCGTGTGTGGGGCCGAGCGCTACGGCGTCGGCGGCTTGCTCGATCGACTGATCGGCGTGTTCGGCCGACGCAATGTGTATGTCGAGCTGCAGCGCCACCTGCGGCGTGACGAGGAGGTCGACAACCAGGTCTTGCGTGCACTGGCATCCGCCTTTCGTGTGCCAGTTGTGGCCACCAACGGCGTGCGCTTCGCCACGCCCGACGAGCGTCCGCTCTATGACGTCCTCACATGCGTGCGCCACAAGACGACGCTCGCGGAAGCGGGGACGCGATTGGCGGTGAACGCCGAACGTTACTTGAAGACGCCGACTCAAATGGCGCACCTGTTTGCAGACCTGCCGGACGCACTCGCTGCATCGTGCGCGCTGGCGGATCGCCTGCAGTACACGATGGCCGATCTGGGCTATCGATTTCCCTCGTATCCGGTGCCGCCTGGTGAAACAGAAGCCTCGTTCCTGCGCAAGATGACCGAGGCGGGTGCGCGCACACGGTACCGTCCGTTCCACGAGCGCGCGCGTCATCAACTCGCGCACGAGCTCGCCATCATCGAAAAGCTCGATCTCGCCGGCTATTTCCTCATCGTGTGGGATATCGTCAATTTCTGCCGGCAGCACGACATCCTCGTGCAAGGGCGCGGCTCGGCGGCCAACAGCGCCGTGTGCTACAGCCTCGGGATCACAGCGGTCGATCCGGTCGGCATGGATCTCCTCTTCGAGCGATTCTTGTCGGAAGAACGAGGCGAGTGGCCGGATATCGATCTCGACCTCCCGAGCGGTGATCGGCGCGAGCGTGCCATCCAGTACGTTTACGAGCGCTACGGGACGCACGGTGCCGCGATGACGGCCAACGTGATCACGTATCGTGATCGCAGCGCGGCGCGCGAGGTCGGCAAGGCCCTTGGCATGGACAGCCTGCTCGTAGACCGGCTCGCGAAGCTGATGGCCCACTTCGAGTGGCGAGATCCGCGTGACACGCTCGAGCGACACTTACGCGAGCTCGGGTGTGCGTTCGACGCGAGCACGGTTCGACACTTCGCGCATCTGTGGGCGCGGATCCAGGATCTGCCACGCCACCTCGGTCAGCACTCGGGTGGCCTGGTGATCTGTCAGGGACGACTCGACGAGATCGTGCCGCTCGAGAACGCGGCAATGCCAGGCCGGGTCGTCGTACAGTGGGATAAAGACGATTGCGCCGAGATGGGGCTCATCAAAATCGACTTGCTCGGTCTCGGTATGATGGCTGTGCTGCAGGAAGCGATCGCGATCGTCAATCAGGGTGCAGAGGTGCAGGGTGCCGGGGTGCTCGATCTCGCGAACGTGCCGCCGGACGATCCGCTCGTCTACGAAGCACTCCAGCACGCCGACACGATCGGTCTCTTCCAGGTGGAGTCGCGCGCGCAGATGGCAACCTTGCCGCGGCTCAAGCCCCGATGCTTCTATGATCTCGTGGTCGAGGTCGCCATCATCCGTCCTGGACCCATCGTCGGACGCATGGTGCACCCGTACCTGCGACGACGCAGTGGTCTGGAACCGGTGACGTTTCCGCACGCGTCGCTCGAGCCGATTCTCGCGCGCACGCTTGGTGTGCCGCTCTTCCAAGAGCAATTGCTGCGCATTGCCATGGTGGCGGCTGGCTTCTCGGGTGGCGAGGCCGAAGAGCTGCGGCGCGCGATGGGCTTCAAACGGTCGGAAGCGCGCATGCGGAAGCTCGAGGTGCGGCTCCGCGAGGGCATGGTGCAGCGCGGGATTGCCGGTGAAGACGCCGAGCAGATCCTGCACGCGATCATGTCGTTCGCGCTGTACGGCTTTCCTGAGTCGCACGCGGCGAGCTTTGCGCTGCTCGTGTACGCCAGCGCGTACCTCAAGGTCTACTATCCCGCGGCGTTCTTCACGGCGATGTTGAACAACCAGCCGCTCGGGTTCTACCATCCGGCAACGCTCGTCAAGGATGCGCAGCGACACGGCGTGCGCTTCAAGCCAATCGACGTACAGGTGTCACACTGGGATTGCGCGGTCGAAGAGGATGGTGCGATCCGGCTCGGGCTGCGCTATGTGCAGGGATTGCGAGAGGAAGTGGGGCGGAAGATAGAAATGCACAATGCAGAATGCAGAATGCAAAAGGACGAGGTTGTATTCAAGTCTCTCGAGGAGCTCGTTGCCGCGACGGGAATCCACCACGACGAGCTCGTCACGCTCGCGAGCATCGGTGGGCTCAACAGCTTCGGCGTCGATCGTCGCGGTGCACTGTGGGAGGCAGCGCGCGCGATTCGCCCAGCCGGTGATCTGTTCGACGCGCTGACCGGCGAATCGACGGATCAGCCGATGCTCGAATCACTCGATGATGCAACCACTGTCACCCAATCACTCGCCTTGTCACGTCCCATGCGCAGTCCGCTTCTGCCAATGACGGTGCACGAGCGGACGACCGCCGATTACGAGGGTACCGGGCTGACGATTGGACCGCATCCCATGATGTTTCGACGTACAGAGCTCGCCGCACGTGGCGTGTTGCGTGCTGTGGACTTGTCGCAGCAACGGAACGGTCGTCGTGTGAGGGTCGCTGGAGCCGTCATTACACGCCAGCGTCCCGGCACAGCTAAAGGGTTCGTCTTTCTCACGCTCGAGGATGAGACCGGCCTCGCCAACATCATCGTCCGGCCAGGCGTGTTCGATAGCTATCGGTCGGTTCTACTGACCGAGCCATTTCTGTTGATTGCAGGCATTCTCCAACAACAAGAGGGCGTCACGTCGATTCGCGCCGAACGCGTGGTTGCCCTGAGCGGATCGCAACCTGCCGTCGCCTCGCACGACTTTCACTAACGTAGGGGTCAGGGGCCAGGGGTCAGGTCTCAGGGCTGTCTCAGGGAACAGGGGCGAGTGCTCAAGGGATCAGGGCTGATAGGAGCTTCTTCGAGCAGTACTCTCCTGGCCCCTGACACCTATCGTGTTTCTGCCAGCAGCTTCCGGAGCGTGAGCGCGTCATGTGGCGCATGACCGCCGATGTCGTTGTTGAAGTAGACGTACGCGTCTCGGCCCGATTGCCGCACTTCAGCAAGCCAGTCTGCCCAGCCCGCTAAGCGTCGAGATCCATACCCGCCGCCATAGCGCGCGTTGACACCATGGAACCGCACGTAGATGAACGGACCCACGAGCCGGCGCCCGCTCTCCGAGCCCGGCATGTCGTGCACGCAGAGCGCCACCCCGTGTGCCTCGAGTAGCGCCAGTACCTCGTCCACATACCAGCGCGTGTCACGAAACTCGATTACATGGCGGAGGCGACCGCGGTCGCGAGGCGCGCGGGAGGTGCGGCTGCTCGACGCCGGCAGTTCCTGCGGCAGCGCCTCGAGGAAGGCCGCCAATCGATCGATGTTCACCGACCATCCAGGTGGAAGCTGGTAGAGCACAGGGCCAAGCTTGGGACCGAACGTGCGCACGCGTCCAAACAGGCGCTGCAACGGCTGCTTCGGATCCGTCAGCTTCTTGAGGTGCGTCAGGTATCGACTCGCCTTCAGCGCAAAGAGGAACGTATCGGGCGTGGCGTCGCGCCAGCTTCGTAGCGAGGAGATTGAGGGGAGGCGATAGAAGCTGCTGTTGATCTCCACCGTGTCGAATCGGGACGCATAGTGCGAGAGCCACGTGCGGCGCGGCACATCGAGTGGATAGAAGACACGGCGCCAATGGGCATATTCCCAGCCGGAGCAGCCAACAAACGCGCGTTTCGCGGTCATGTGAGCTCACTATGATCCCATCCCCCTTGTCACCTTGTCACCTTCTCACCCCTCACCTTGCCAGCATTCACCCACCGAGTCGGTGGGAGAATGGATCCATGCTCGGTCTACTGATCGTGGCGCTCCTGCTGGCGATCCTCCTTGTTGCAGGAATCGTCTACCAGCGCCGCGGCATGAGACGTGACACCGAGCGACAGCCACCACCCGGCCGGCTCGTGGATGCCGGCGCGGGTCCGCGTCATATCTATATTCTGGGTGTCGGCAACCCAGCTGTGGTCTTCGAGTCTGGTGTGGCGTCGTCTTCGCTCAATTGGCGGCCGGTCCAGGTCGAGGTCGCGCGGTTCACCCGTGCGTGCGCGTACGATCGCGCCGGCCTTGGTTGGAGCGCGCGGCAGCGCGGTCCGAAGACGGCAGCCGTTGCAGCCAGCCAGCTACGCGAGGTGCTCACGGCGGCCGGCGTCGCGCCGCCGTGGGTCATCGTCAGTCACTCGTTTGGCGGATACGTGGCCTTGCAGCTTGCCCTGGATCACGCGGATGAGATCGCGGGCCTCGTGCTCGTCGATCCCATCACGCCTGACGATTGGTGCGCGCCGACGCCGGAGCAGCGACGTTTGATCATGGGCGGTCGGATCTTCTCCTACATTGGGGCCACCCTCGCGAGCGTGGGCCTCGTCCGCCTGTGTCTCGCGAGATTGCAGCAGGGCTCCAACCGATTGGGGCGCGCCGTGCTCGGCCGCTTCGGCCGGAGAGCATCCGAGACGGTGGAACGTATCGTCGGCGAGGTGACGAAGCTGCCATCCGACCTGTGGCCCGCTGTGCAAGCGCATTGGAGCCGACCCAAGAGCTTCGTCGTGATGGCAGCCTGGATCGCAGCGGTCCCGGAGAGCGCACGGTCGTTGAAGGACACTATCGCGCTGGCAGCCGAGAGATGCCGCCGTGGCGGCGGTGGCGCACCGCTTGGTCACATGCCGCTGGTCGTGATGAGCGCGACGCGCGGCGATTCGTCGCCACGGCGCGAGCACCAGGCGCTTGCGCGGCTCTCGCAACGCGGACGCGTGCTGGTCCCGCGCCGAGGCGGCCACTGGCTCCACCTGGACGAGCCGGACACGGTCATCGAAGCCATTCGCGCGATGGTCGACACCGTGCGCCGGGCGCGATCCGACGAGCGGTCAGCCCTTTCGGCCGAAGAGCCGATCGACGCTGAGAGCACCGGATCCGCGTGAGGCAATATAGAGGAACAGGAAGCTGTAAAGCGCTGCAGGCTCACCATCATTGACGATCGGCAAGGGGCCCCGCGGCGCATGTGCCATGAAGTAAGCGACTGCCATCTGACCGCTGGCGATGAAGGCAGCCCAGCTTGTCAAGAACCCGACGGCGACGAGCAGGCCGCCAAAGAACTCAATCACGCCGGCGGTCACCATCATGGCATTGCCCGCCGGCGTGGCGCCCAGGAAGCCAAAGAGCTTTTGCGCGCCGTGGCACAAGAAGAGAAATCCGACGACGATGCGGAGTACGGGGTAGATGCCCTCTGAATATTTGCCTAGGATTCGCTCCATGGGTGACCCTCTCATCCAGATACACGTCGACTGTTACGCCGGCCATCGCGGCGAGGAAACACCTCGGCGCTTCCACTTGGGCGAGCGTGCCATCGAGGTCGTCGACGTCCTCGATCGCTGGCTTGCCCCCGACCACCGCTATTTCAAGGTTCGCGGCGACGATGGTGATGTGTATATCCTACGCCACGACGTGTTGTCACTCACCTGGGAGCTGACGCTGTTTCATCGGGGTTAGGTGAATCGCGCCCCACGTCCGCCTGTGTCGCGCGCAGCCCCTGGATATCCGCTGTCGCGCGGTCCAGAATCTCGCCGATTCGCCGGCAGGTCTCGTCCGTGTCGCGCCGCCAGCTCGCGCGATAGACTTCCTTCACGAGGCGCCCGGTCGCCTTGTGCACCGCGCTCATCCCGCTGCCCGCGGCCCGCTCCACCGTGTCATGCACCCGCTCGAAGATCTCCTCGACGATGCCTTTGTTGTCCCGGAGAAACTGCCGCCCCTCGTCCGTGATCTCGTACACGCGTCGGCCTTGATCCTCACGGCCGCGGACCAGGCCCGCGTCGTCCAGCCACTGCAGCGTCGGGTAGACGGTCCCGGGTGACGGCGTGTACCAGCCACCAAGCCGCGTCTGAATCTCCTTCATCACGTCGTACCCATGGCGCGGCGTGTCCTCGAGCACCTTGAGGATGACGTACTTCATCTCGCCGGCATCGAACCGGCGACGGCGGCGGCCCGTCACGCGGTTGACGTAGGAGTCCATTTGGGCCGCGAACGTGGGCCAATCGAAACCTGATGCCATGACTTACCTCTTCCGTAAAAAATAGCCGCTTACGATATATCGTTACGACATATCTTACAACGAAGACAGAGCTGTTGGCGGCCCTAAAGGGCCGCCCTACATTTCTCCGCGCCAGAGGTCAGCCGCGGACGACGGCTGTTTCTGCGCTACTGGAGGGGTCGCCGGACGGGTTGGCAGACGGCGGCGCGTGGCGCACCGCCTCATCCAGGTCCAGGCCCTCGATGAGGCACTTGGCGAGGTACGCGTGGCCGGGGGCGTCTGCGCGCGCGAGCAGCGCCTCCGCGGGCGACGCTGGCTCGAGCGGTGAGTCGCGCCCTTGCATGGTCGAGAACGTGCCGTCAGGACGCCGCGGGAGGAACCGGCACCAGAAACCCAGGTGCCAGACCAAGAACTCACGAAAACGGGAACGCCCGTGCTCGTCGTCTCCCCAGTGTTCCAGACCCAGTCGCGCGTACTCGCTGTAAATGCGCCAGCGAAATTCCGGGGACTCGTCGAAGACACCCTCGCGCGCCTCACGGAAGATCCAAGGCTTGATGAGCGCGCCGCGCGCCACCATGACGCCGGCGCATCCTGCGGCCTGCTGCCTTTCCACGATATCGTGGGGATAGAGGATGTCGCCGTTCCCCACAACGGGCACGGCGACAGCGGCGGCAAGTGCGCCAATGGCGTCCCAGTCTGCGGCCTTTCGATAGCGCTGACCGCGCGTGCGGCCGTGCACCGTGATGGCATCGGCACCCCCGTCGATGGCCGCGCGCGCCACGTCGACGTAATTCAGGTGGTCGTCGTTCCACCCGAGCCGGATTTTGACGGTGACGGGGATGCGAGACACCGACGCCTTCATGGCTTCGACGATCTCACGCACCCTCCTCGGTCGGCGGAGGAGCGCGGCGCCCAAGCCGCGACGCGTGAACTCGTCGATGGGGCAGCCCAGGTTCACGTCGACCAGGTCTGCGCCCCGCGACTCGACCAGCGCCGCGGCCCACGCCATCTCCGCAGGATCGCGCCCCGCGAGCTGGACGCCAAAGATGCGCTCGTCCGGAGCGCGCTGGATGAGCGCGAACTCACCCCGCTTGCGTTGCCGCAGCCGTCGGGCCACGGCCATTTCACCCATCGTGATCGTGGCCCCGAGCCGATTGCACAGCCGCCGGTATGGCAGATTCGAGCCTTTCGTCATGGGCGCCATGATCACGGCGCCGGTCAACAACGCCCGAAGGTCGCGCTCGCGCATCGTTTTCTATGATAGCGGTTACGAAAATCGAAAAATGGTACCCGGTTCCCTTTTTAGCGTGAAAATGGTACCTGGTGCGTTTTTCGGCTAGACTACCGGGGTCTCAGGAGTACGGCATGCCGCAACCGTTCTCGGTGCAACGAACAGACGAGGGTGACATTTCGGTCCTCGCCCTCGAAGGATTCCTGGATGCCCACACCGCTCCTATCTTCGAACAGGCCATTCAATCCGAGCTCGACAACGGCCGTGCGCGTCTCGTCGTCGACGGGCAGAAGCTCTCCTACATCTCCTCGGCTGGCCTGGGCGTGTTCATGGGATTCATCGAGCAGATCCGGCAGGAGGGCGGCGACCTCAAGATCTGCGGCCTGAACCAACGCGTGCGCCAGATTTTCGAGATCCTCGGCTTTCAAGCCATTTACGACATGCTCGACACCGTACCGGACGCCGTTCGCCGATTCAGCGAGGTACCCACCCGGGAGGCGTGACGATGGGCTCAATCGAGCAGACCTTCTTGTTGCAGGTCCCGTCGTCCACCGAGAACCTCGCGATGATTCGGGATTTCGTTGCGAGTGTCGGCGAGCAAGCCGGCTTGGGCGAGGAGGACGTCTCCAAGCTGGAGCTGGCCGTGGACGAGGCGTGTGCGAATGCGATCGAGCACGCCCACGGCAACGACCTGACGAAGGCCGTGACGGTCCGTGCGACGTTCGACCAACAGAGCCTGCGCATCGAAGTGGTCGACGCCGGCGGCGGCTTCGACCTGGGCGCCGTGCCTGACGAGTCTCTTGCCCGCCTCACGGCCGCGGGACGGATGGGCGGCCTCGGCGTGCGGGTCATGCGCGCCCTCGTGGACGAGGTGTCGTACGAGATCGTGCCTGGGGAGCCCAACCGGCTCCGACTACTCAAGCACATTCGGCGCTGACCGACGCGCGCTCCGGGGATCCATGCCGGACGTTTCACACGATCCATCGACGAGCCTGACCCGCGTGGCGCGTCTCGGGGCGCTCCTCGAGTCTGCGCAGCTCCTGCACGCGTCGCTAGACCTCGACACGCTGCTCGCGCATCTGGTGCGCACCGTCATGGGTCGTCATCTCGTGGCGCGCGCCGTGGTGGCCATTGGGGATGGTGAGACGGCTCGGGTCGCCGCGTTACGCGGCCTTCGCAGTCTCGCGGTGGGCGATCCTTTCGATGCCTCGGTTGCCGAGAGCGTGGGCCTGACCCGCGTCCTACCGATTGGAACTCCTCCTGTCGGCCTGCTCGGCCTCGGGCCCGCGGGCCGCAGCGTCGACGCCGACGAGGAGGCGTTTCTCCTCGGTCTTCTTGGCATTGCCGCGAGCGGTATCGCCAATGCGCGCGCTCACGAAGAGACCCGGCGACTGAACACGGACCTCGATCGCAAGAACCAAGAGCTGGCGTCGCTCGTCGAGCTCGTACGGGCGCTCGCGCGGACGACCGATCCGGACGAGGTGGCGCGCGTCCTGGGTCTGACCCTGGCCGGACAGTGGGCGCTGAGCCGGTACGCCGTGCTGGCCGCACGCCCGGGGCAACCGCCTGTTGCGCGACAAAAAGGCATGACCTTGCCGCCGTGCGATCGCTATCTCGAGGCGCTCGCACGGCTGCCGGATGCCTGCACGCCCGAAGAGATCGAGGACACGGCACTGCGGGATCTCTTGGCCGACCAACGCGTTGCGCTCTTGTTCCCCCTCCGCGTCGGTGGGCAGACGGTCGGTCTGGCGGCGCTGGGGCCTCGGCCGAGTGGCCTTGGCTACGGACCCCATGATCGTGAGATTGGCGCCGGCATGGCGGCTCAAGCCGTCGTCGCGCTCGAGAACTGTTGGAACTTCCGCGAGACGCTCGAAAAGCAGCAGATGGAGAAGGAGCTCGCCCTTGCTGCGGGCATTCAGCGCGGGCTGTTGCCCGCGGCGCTCCCGCACGTGGAGGGGCTCGACGTCGCGGGGGCGAGCCGGCCCGCACGGGTGGTCGGTGGCGACTACTACGATGCGCTGCTCGTCGAGCGGGCGAACGCACCGTATCTGCTCTGCGTGGCAGACGTTGCGGGTAAGGGTATCGCCGCCTCCCTGCTGATGAGCGGCATGCACGCCACGCTTCGGGCGCTCATTGGGCACGATCTCTCGCTCGCGGCGCTCGCCGCACAGACCAACGAGCTCCTGTTTGCGGCCACTCCCGGGAACAAGTACGTGACCGCCGTCCTGTTGCAGGTGGACGCGTCGTCCGGGCAGTGTCGGTATGTCAGTGCGGGACACAACGACCTGTTGGTGGTCAGGCCGGGCGGTGACGTCGAGTGGTGTCCCGCGACCGGTCTCGCCTTCGGCATGTTCCCGGGCGCGGCATACGGGGAGGGTGAGCTGACGCTCGCGGCGGGCGACATCAGCGTGCTGTATTCGGACGGGGTCACCGAAGCGCAGCGCACGGATGGCGCAGAGTTCGGGGCCACGCGTCTGGTCGACGCCGTGCACTCGGCCGCGTCGCAGCCAGCGGAAGCCATCGTCGCGCACGTCCTGCGCGAGATCGACCGGTTCACGCGTGGCGTCCCACAGTACGACGACATCACGATTGTGGTCGTCAAGAGAACAGCTTGAGACAGATTGGCTTGTGGACACAGACCACCGTGGTCGTCAATCACGCCACCTCCCGCATCCCCTCCGGGTCCCACTTACAGATCACGCCGTCCTCGTGCGCCTTGTTGGCTAACAGCGACGGGGCCGCCGCGCGAAATCCAAACACGGCATCCTGATAGACAGGCGTCCCGTTCCGCACCGAGTCGAAGAAGTAGGTAAAGTGGTCGAAGCGGTCATCATAGTTCTCGGGCACCTGGAACTCGACCGTCTCTCGACCTTCAGGTGCGATTGGTGTCTTGTGCTTGGCCTGGTATTCTTCCGTGAATTGTTTTCGAACGGGCTCACTCCAGGTTCGCACGGAGTTATAGCCTTCGATGAGCTCCTCTTCGGACGGAGGCGTCATTGGCGAGCGCACCAACGTGAGACTGTCGTTTCGGACCTCAATCATCCCTTCGTTGCCCACGAAGCGGAAGGTCTGCCCGCCGCCGCTTCCATCGGCAAAGTTTGATTGCATCGTCAGCGTAAACGCCGGGTGATTGTCTGATGCCTCGTACCGACAGAGGCTATGGATCACGTCCGGAACGTCACGCCCGTCATCCCAGAAGTGAAGCCCGCCGGTTGAGATAACCTCACTGGGCCCGTTCGAGCCAATGGATTTATGGATACCGGTAAACAAGTGCACGTAGAGGTCACCGGGGATGCCGGTTCCATAGTCCTTGTAGTTTCGCCAGCGGAAGAACCGAACGGGATCAAAGGGCCGTTCGGGAGCAGCGCCGAGAAAACGATCCCAGTCACAGGTCTCGCGTGAAGCGTCCGGCGGAATGGAGTATTGCCAGGCACCCAATGGGGAATTCCGATTGTACCTGGCTTCAATCGTATTGAGTTGACCGATTGCGCCCGATGCGATGAGCTCGCGAACCTTTTCGTAGAGAATCGGGCTGGAGAACTGACTGCCGACCTGTAGAACGACCCCTGTTTCCTTCTGAGCCCGTATCAGCTGGGGCCCCTGATCGAGCTTCTGCACCATGGGCTTCTCGAGATAGACCGCTTTTCCAGCCCGCATGGCGTCGATAGCCATCTGCAGGTGCCAGTGATCGGGGGCCGCGATGATCACCGCGTCGATGTCGGACCTGGCGAGTACTTCGCGATAGTCGACAGACGTGAGAACGTCGTTCCCGTAGATCTCGTTCACCCGGTTGCGGCGCCCACTGTAAACGTCGGCCGCCGCGACCAACTCGACACCTGGTACTTGCAGAGCCGTATCCGTGTCGATGAACCCGATGATGCCCATGCCTATGGTCGCCACACGAATCCGATCGTTGGCGGCTCGTGGCTTTGATAGCGGCGCGCTCGGCTGCAACCGATGCGCGCGTGTGCTCAACCCAATCGACGGCGCGGCCGCCACGGCGACTGCCGACGACGTGGCTCGGCGTAGAAACTCTCGGCGAGAAGAGGATCGTGATCGATTCATGGCTCGGCCCGCACCTTCCAGGGCATCGTCGATAACTCACCCTCGATAGTTCCCGAACTGTAGCTCGATCTCGAAGTCTTCGTCCTTGAGCAGCCGGATGGCTGTCTGCAAGTCGTCTTTGGACGCTGAGGAGACGCGTACCTGGTCTGCCTGGATAGCTGCTTGCACCTTCTTGAGCTTGTGGTCTTTCAGGAACTTGACGATCGCTCGTGATGTCTCGGTGGGAATACCCTGTTGAAGCGTCAGCGTCCGCCGCACCGTGGCTCCCGTCGCCTGTTCCTTGTCCCCGAGCTTGAGATTCTTGACCGGCACGCTCCGGCGCACGAGGCGACCCTGGAGGATTTCCCACAGCGCCTGTAGCTTGAAGTCGTCGTCTGCACTGAGGATGATGAGGTTCTCGCCACGGCGGAAGTCGATCTCGGACTTCGAGCCCTTGAAGTCGTAGCGCTGTGCCACCTCCTTCTTCGCCTGGTTGACGGCGTTGTCAACTTCCTGGAGGTCGACGGTCGAAGTAATATCAAAGGATGCTTGCGCTGCCATAACCGATTAATCCTAGCAAAATTTGCTTCGAAGACCATGACCACGACGAGTCGCACCACGGCCCAGCCGCCTTCCGCCTCATCCGATGCATCCCCGGATCGCCCGCGCCCACTCGAGGGGCTGCGGATCCTGGAGCTGGGGCAGCTCATCGCCGGGCCGTTCGCCACCATGCTGCTCGCGTGGTTCGGCGCAGACGTCATCAAAGTCGAGCCGCCGGTCGGGGGCGACCCGTTGCGTACCTGGCGCCAGATGCACCGCGGCACGTCCCTGTGGTGGTACATCATGGGGCGCAACAAGCGTTCGATCACGGCCGACCTGCGCCAGGCCGAAGCGCGCGATCTCGTGCGTCGTCTCGTCGCACACCGCGATGTCGTCCTGGAGAACTTCAAACCGGGCCGCTTGGAAGCCTGGGGCCTTGGCTACGAGGATCTCGAACGGGTCAACCCGCGGGTGATCATGGTGCGCCTCTCGGGTTGGGGGCAGGATGGCCCGTACGCGAACAAGCCAGGGTACGCCTCGGTGGCCGAGGGGATCGGTGGCCTCCGGTACGTCAACGGGCATCCCGATCGCCCACCCGCGCGCGCGAACCTGAGCCTCGGCGACACGATCGGCGGCCTCCACGCCGCGTTGGGGATTCTGGCAGCCGTCTACAACCGTGACGTGACGGGCACGGGTCGAGGACAAGTGGTCGACGTGGCGCTTTTCGAGGCCATCTTCAACATGATGGAGTCGACGCTACCGGAGTACACGAAGTACGGCGTCGTGCGAGAGCGACAAGGGTCCACGGTGAGCGGCATCGTGCCGACCAACACGTATCGCTGCAAAGACGGCACGTACATCATCATCGGGGGCAACGGCGACAGCATCTTCAAACGGTTGATGCGTGTGGCAGGACGTCCCGATATGGCAGATGATCCACGGCTCGCCCGCAATGATGGCCGCGTGCAACACCATGAGGAGATTGACGCCGCCATTGCCGCGTGGACGTCGCAGTGCGGCTTCGATGAGGCGCTCGCGGCGCTGGAGGCCGCGCAGGTGCCCGCAGGTCCCATCTACTCGATTGCCGATCAGATGAAGGATCCGCACTTCGCGGCGCGTGGCCTGGTCGAGGAGGTCGCGTTGCCGGATGGCGACACGGTGACGCTGCCGCGGCTGGCCCCCGTCTTCTCAGCGACGCCGGGCGGCACCCGGTGGCCGGGTCCACCGCTCGGCGCGCACAACCAGGATGTGTACGGCGATCTGCTTGGCTTGACCCGCGAGGAGCTGGACGATCTGAAGACCCGAGGCGTGATCTAATCGGGCGAAAAGCGTGCGCCGCACGAGCAGTGTGTCAAGCGGCGGACGCCTCGGCTGTCGCCTCGGCGAGGCGTCCCTACTTCTTGCGTCATCATCACAGAATGACTATGATGACTATCATGACCTTTTTATGGAGGTAACGTGGTGAGCACGCACATCTGGACGGTTGCCGAGGCGAAAGCCAAGCTCAGCGAGGTGGTGGACCGAGCCGAATCGGATGGGCCGCAGACCATCACGCGCAGAGGACGCACAGCCGTCGTGGTCGTCTGTGCCGAAGAGTGGGAGCGGAAGACCAAGCGCACGGGTAATCTCGCCGAGTTCTTTGCGGCGTCGCCGCTCCGCGGATCGAAACTGAAGGTCAGGCGGGTGAAAGGCGGTTTACGGAAGGTCGACCTGTGAGCTTCTTGCTCGACACCAACGTCGTGTCAGAGTGGGTGAAGCCGCGTCCCGACCCGGGCGTTGTCGCCTGGCTGTCGCAGGTGGACGAGGATCGCGTCTACATCAGCGTCGTTACCTTGGCCGAACTGCGTCACGGGATCGAGCGCCTGGACAACGGCAAACGCCGCAAGCGCCTCGATGAATGGTTGAGCCACGAGCTGCCGCTGCGTTTCGAGGGCCGCGTCGTATTGATAGACGAGGCGGTCGCCGACGCGTGGGGCAAGGAGGTGGCACGTCGCGAGGCCCTTGGGCAGGCCATTGCGCCATTGGACGCGTTCATGGCGGCCACGGCTCACGTTCATGCGCTCACACTCGTGACCCGCAATGTCTCCGATTTCGAATCCTCACTGAAGGCGATCGTCAATCCCTGGAGCCAGACCTGAGAAGGCATGTCCGTAATGCAGTCCCACAGGCGCCGGTCCGATGCTGGCACAAGGACACAGGATGTGTAGCGAGGGGCCTTCCGCCTTCGCGCTTCGCGCTTCGGGGAATGAGCGCGGTGCGACACCGCCACCGATTCAGCGGTTACATACCACTAGGAGAGGACGCTTCCCGTGCGGCCGCGTTACCCGGTGGCACCAGGTCGCTCTGCGGCGCTCGCCAAAAGTCCATCATCGAGACCCGGTGCACGCAGCCGACGGTACAGAAGGGTGCACATGCTTTCGGCGTGAGGAACTCGCGCTTGATGTCGTTGATGGTGTACTCGCTCAGCGGGGTACCAGGGTAGCTGCGTTGCTGCGAGCAGTAGTGCACGAGGCCGTCTTCACAGACGTACAGATATCGCGCGCCTGCGCGACACCGCCACGCGTTCGGTTTCCCTTCCGCCAGATTGTCTTGGAAGCCGCGGATACCCGAATAGAGGTTCTTGACAACTTGCCAGGTGCCGCTGATCTCGCGTGAGACCTCGTCGAACACGCGGCGCTCGGGCGCCCCAAGCGGCTTCAAATGGCCGCTGCCATCGTGAATGATGCCTATCGACGTCGAGAACCCGAGCTCACGCGCGCGGCGCGTGATCGTGCGAGCATCCTCCGGGTTTGTGATGCCACCACCCACGACCGAGTTGATGTTGACATCGAACAGCCCGTAGTCGCGCAGCCAGAGGAGCTTCTTGTCCAGCAGCCGTAAGCTCTTCTTCGACACCTCATCCGGCTCGACGTTGTCGATGCTGATCTGGAGAAAGTCGAGTCCGGCCTCGTTGAGCGCGACGATGCGCTTGGGCGACAGGAGATAGCCGTTGGTGATGAGGCCGGCCATCATCCCGTGGGATCGGATGCCCCGGATGAGATCGTCCAGATCGGGATGCAGCAGCGGCTCCCCGCCGCTGAACGCCACGACGGATGTCTGCAGCCGCGCGAGGTGAGCAATGCGCGTCAGCATGACCTCGGTCGCGACAGGTTGCGAGACCTTGTCGTACTCGTTGCAGTAGCCGCAGTCGATGTTGCAACGCCGCGTCGGGATGATGTGGACGAGCAGCGGGTGCGACGTCTTCAGCAGTCCGCGCGCGAACTTCCCGACCAGCCGCGCCTTGCGCTCCGCGCGCACGCGGAGGTGCGCCATGGAGCAACAAGACTCTGGCACGGCCAGTGCAGTGGTGGACATACGATAACTGCTCGCATCGGGGTCCCCAACGCGCACGTCTACGCGTCGGACCCAGCACCCGCAGCGCGCACACGGGCACCGTGCGGGTGGAATAGTCCAGATTCTAGCAGCACGCCGGCCTTCGTGCCTGCGCCCGGCCGCCGAACGGGTCAGAATCAGGGTTCACTGGGTTGCTCCGCGGGGCGGTCAGGCACCGGGCGCCTGATTCCCGTTTTCCGATTCCCGATTCCCGTTTCCCGACGTCCAGCCGCGCACGCGCCGCATCGCCGCGCCGACTTTGAACGAGGCGTCGAAGATGGCCCCCACGCGCAGGCCGCCGCGAAGCCGATGCCGACCAATGGCCCCCAGTCCCGCCGAGGCGATGCAGCCACACTGTGAGCAGTCAGGCTGTCCTCCGAACTGACAGGGCGTGACACGCGCTTCAAGGTCTGCAGAGATGCACGTCGTCGTCTTGGCAAAGATGCATTCCGCTGGTGACTCAGGCGGCGTTCTGTAGACCTCAATCATGCCCTCGGGCATGCGCAGCTTCGGGTACTGGGCGCGTAAGCGAAGCAGGTCTCCGACGACGCGCTGGCGATCCGCCGGGGTCAGCATCTCCGGCGACTCTTCGCCAACCTGGGGTGTGTAGAGGCTGACCCAGATCTGTCGCGTGTCGGCGTTGCGCGACCACAAGTCGATGAACTCGTCGAGGTATCCGTCTCTGCCAACCTGCTGACGTGTCACGGTGCAGTGGACCGTGATCTGCTGGCCGACGATGTGCTTGAGGATGCGATCGTAGGTGGCGGGCTTGCGGCGCACGTCATGCTCGGGTGGGAGCCCGTCGATCGAGACCACGATCTGCAGACGCGGGATAGCCGCCCATTCACGCGGGATCGGCCTGACCGCGCTCGTGACGAGCTGCGTGTACACGCCCATCTCGGTGAGCTTCGGGAGCAGCACGTCGAGCTCGCGATACCGAACCAGCGGTTCGCCGCCGACGATCGACAGATGCAGCGCCCGGTGCTCACGGACGAGCCGGATGACGCCTTCCACCAAGGCGTCACCGCGGTAGTCGCTCATTTGGCGGAGCGTGACGTCGCCACCGAGGTGGTCATCTCCATACGCGTAACAGCCGGGGCAGCGTAGCGGACACTCACGGGTGATCTCGATTGAGAGGTTGGGCGTGTAGCCGCGTAGGATGCGACCCCACGCCGGTATGATGCCTTCCATGCGCCTCCTGGGCAAAGTGGTTACTCAGTATGACACACGGCGGCACGATGACAAGGTGACACGGTGAGGGGGTGACACCCGTCACCCCGTCACCATCCTCACGCGCGGCGCGAGTGACCAATCGAACTCCGAGAGACGCGTGGGGCCGAGGCGTTCCACCTCGGCGAGGGCGCGCGCGGCGTCAGTCAAGAGCTGTGCGACGTCGACGCCCTGGCAGATGGGTGGGAAGTCGCGCAGATAGCCGGGACCGCGCGTCAGCATGTAGACCGTACCGTGATAGTTGTCACGCCGCAGATGATGAAACGCCACGCCAATCTGGAGGATGCCTTGATACAATCGACGCACGCGTCGCGTCTCGGCGCGCCACAACATCTCGAGCGTTTCGTGCTGCTCGAAGTACCGGCCGGCATTCAACTCTTCGATACCCTGAAGCAGGAGAGATGGCGCGGGATCGTTGCAGCACATGGTGAACCCGGAGGGCAAGGAACTTGGGGACAAACGGATCACGACCGAGACAGTGGTCCAGGCGGCCGTGGCTAGAGCGTACCAAATCGGAAGCCGCGTACCATGCTCAACTGAATAAGGGCCGACTCATCGTCTCTGCACCGCCGCGGCCGGATGCGCCGCCGATCGCGCGCCGGCGGTCGCGGGTACACGGATGGGGCGTCTTCGCCCTTGCGCCGATCTCGAAGAACAAACGTATCGTCGAGTACGCGGGGGAGTTGGTCCAGAATGCGCGGGCGACCCCTCGTGAGACGAGATACTTGAAGGACGGCTGTATTTGGTGCTTTCAGCTGAATCGCCTCTGGGTGATCGATGCAGGGGTTGGCGGCAACATCGCGCGTTTCATCAACCACTCGTGCCAGCCGAACTGCCATAGTCGTATCGAGGGCGGCCTCATTTGGATTTGCGCGTCGCGCACCATCAAGGCCGGTGAGGAGCTCTCCTACAACTACTTCACCGAGGGTGCGGGCGAGATCCCATGCCGCTGCCGAGCCGGATGCCAAAACATGCTGTAATGCACGTCCTCTACCTCCACGGCTTCGCCTCTTCACCAAGCTCCTCCAAGTCACGGTTCTTTGCGGAACGGCTGGCCATGCACGGTCTGACGCTCCACTGTCCGGACTTCAACGAGCCAGACTTTTCGACGCTCACCGTGACGCGTATGCTGACGCAAACCGAGGCCGCCGTGCGTAGCCTGGCGCCCGATCGCATCGTGCTGATAGGCTCGAGCCTTGGCGCGTTTGTCGCGTGGCATGCTGCGGCACGCCTTCACGCCGACCCAAGCCGTCCGGTCGATCGACTCGTCCTGCTCGCGCCCGCGCTGGACTTTGGCTGGAACCGGCTTGGCTTGACGGATGCGGAGATGCGCGAGTGGGAGCGCACCGGCTGGCGCGAGGTGTTGCATTTTGCGCGCGGCGAGCCGAGCCGCATCCACTTCGAAATCTATCGGGACGCCAGCCGGTATGACGCCTCGGCTGTGGACCCGTGCGTGCCGACGCTCGTGTTCCAGGGCCAGCGCGATGAGCTGGTCGACGCGTCCATGGTCGCGCGCTTTGCGCGGACACACGCGCCAAACGTCACGCTGCACCTACTTGACGACGGCCATCAGTTGCTCGGGCACTTGGAGCTGATGTGGCGCGAGACGTCGAGATTCCTCGGCCTGGACGCGCGTTGAAGCTCGCCCTCGCCGTTGGCCTGCTGCTCGGCATGGCATCGGCCAACGTGGCGTGTGACAACGGCCAAGACGCGTCACCTCGTGACCGCCTTGCCGCATCCCGTTCGAACGGGGACGCGCAAGCCCACCCACGCGCGGCCAGTGACGATCTGCTGCGGACGGCCATCGATCGCAGCGCCTTTCTTCTGGTCGCCGTGCCGAGCGGTGAGGTGCTCGCGAGCCAACGCGTCGAGCGACTCGATGAGCCCGTTCAGCCCGGCTCCATCGCGAAGGTCGTGACGCTGACGGCTGCGCTCGAGGCGGGCATCATCGACCAGACGAGCCGCATACGCTGCACACGCGCCCTGCGGCTATCTCGACACGATCTCACCTGCGTTCACCCGGACCTCGTGCGACCGCTGACCGCCGTGGAGGCACTGGCGCACTCCTGCAACGTGTTCTTCGCCACGGTCGCGAAACGCCTGCCCCGCGCGGCGTTCAATCGTGCCGCTGTGGCGCTGGGTGTCCCGCCCATGGACGAAGATGCAGACGTGCCGCTCGCGGCGCTGGGCCTCGCCGCAGAGCCCGTGCCGCCACGCGTGCTGCTCACGATGGTGCGGCGCCTCGTCCAACGGGAGGAGGAGCTTGCCATTCGCCCGACAACGCGTGCGATCGTCCTCGAGGGATTGCGGCACTCGGCGGAGGAGGGTACGGCGTCCGAGCTCGCGGCTCACGGGCTGCGGGCCTGGGCGAAGACGGGCACAGCGCAGCCCGTCACGGGTGGGTTCGAGGGATTGGCGGTGGTGGTCAGCGCGGATGCTGAAGACCAGCCGTCGCGTGCCGTTGTCGTTCGTGCGCCAGGGGCGGCTGGTCGCGACGCGGCCATGATTGCCGCTGCGATCTTGAGCCGGGAGAGGCAGCCCACGGCAGCGGCGCGGATCGATGGTGCACGCGATCGTTCCGCAGAACCAGCAGGGTCAGGGCCGGACCGTACAACCGTGCGTGTCGGCCGCTCGGGCCCACCTGCCGCGATCGACACGCTCGCCCTCGACGATTACGTCGCGCAAGTCGTGGCCGGTGAGGCGTCGCCAGACGCGCCCGCTGCTGCACTCGAAGCATTGGCCGTCACGGCTCGTACCTTCGCCCTCGCGCACCGAGGCCGTCACGCCTCAGACGACTTCGACCTCTGCGACCTCACGCACTGCCAGGTGCTTCGGCCTGCGACCAGCGTGTCGAAGACAGCCGCCGCGCGCACCAGGGGGCGCCTACTCGTGGAGCTACCGAGCACAGAGCGGGGTGTGTCACACGCGGTTCGACCTGCCGAGGTCTTCTACAGCGCGGCGTGTGGTGGCACTCTCGTGACGCCAGCCGATGTCTGGATGGGTGGACGACGGCTTGCGCATCTGCGCACGGGTGCGGATCCGGCGTCACATCCGGCGGAGTCATGGCAGACCGACGTCACGGCCACGGATCTCCAGCGTGCACTCGCCGCGGCTGGTGTTCGTGGATCCCGGCTGCGCGATCTGCGCGTGCTGGCGCGCACGCGAGCTGGACCGGTCGCACGGGTTGCGCTCGACGGTCTCGTGCCGGCCGAGATAGACGCAGAGAGCTTCCGTCGCGTGCTCGGCCACCACCTGGGCTGGCACATTCTCAAGAGCAACCAGTACGAGATCACGCGGACGGCGACGGCCTATCGGTTCTCCGGCCGGGGGCGCGGCCATGGCATTGGGTTGTGCCTGCGAGGCGCGTCCGCGCTCGCGCGACAGGGGCTTTCAGCGGAGCAGATCCTCGAGACGTACTTCCCGGGCCTCGTGGCGACCGCGCTCGGCAAGACACAAGCGCCGCGTGCGACCGACGGCCGTCGGCTCGTTCGGATCATTCTGCCGGCACTGGACGAGCCTGCGCGTTCCCGACTATCGGCGCTCGTCGAGCGGACGCTCGTCGATCTCGAACGGCAAACCGGCGAGACTCGACCGACCATCGTCCTGCGCGTGCACCCGACCATCGAAAGCTTCCAGCGAACGACCGGCCTCGCGTGGTGGACGGTGGGAGCGACGACGCGCGACGGGGAAGGCACGGTAGGCGAGTCGGGGGCAGCGACCGTAGATGTTCACCTTGTACCCCTGAACGTGCTGGAACGCCGTGGCACGCTCGTCTCGACGTTGCGGCACGAGTTGACACACGCGCTGACCCTCGAGGCGTTGGCTGACCGACCGCTGTGGGTACGTGAGGGCGTGGCGATGCACTTCGCACGGGAAGAGGGAGATAGAGCACCGGACGCTACGTCCGCCACCGACCGGCCGTGTCCCAGCGATGCGCAGTTGCGGCGTTCCGGTTCGCTGCGCGCGCTGGCGCGCGCGCAAGGCCGCGCCGTGGCCTGCGTCGAGCGAGCGCTGGACACCGGGACTCCGTGGTGGGCCGTTGGGGATGACCCGCGGACACGGTGATGGACTCCGTGCTCTTACCGTTCCAAACGCAGTGTACCGAACGACTCAGGCGTGTGGTTGCTCCGATTGTAGGTTGGCTGCCATGAAAGCACCGTCCTGGTTTTCGATTCTCCCGCCTCCTTTGGCGGCCCCTGAATTCGGTACACGTTGATGCGCAATTCGTTGCCCGGCGCGGCCGCGCGACTATCGATGGATTCAATGGGGATGCGCATCTCGCCGTACCAAACCTTCTCCTCGTGGTCAATGCGCGCTTTTACCTGAAATCCCGAGCTCCACAGCCAGCCGCCTTCCGGTTTGGGCTGGTCGAGATCGATATCGAGATCCACCCACTCACCTTGCGGAGAAACCTGAAATTCCTTGTAGCGACGGATATTGTCGAAGTCGGCGCCAATGAACGCCTCTGCAACGTCCCACTCCCAAAGCTTGTTGGTTTCCGTCGTGGTTGAAGGGTCGGGACGCAGGTGCAGCTGCTCGTACGGACACACGAAAAGCAGGTAGAGATTGTCGTCAGTCCACCGAGATCGAATCTCGGTGCGATGATCCGGGAGAGGACGGTTCCAGCGGTCGTTCGCCGCGATGGTTACCGGTGCGTCTTTCCAGAACGCGCTTGCGGGATCGGCCGTGAGCTCGACATCCATCGCTGCGTGACGGCTGATCAATCGCCCTCCTGAGCTGCCGGCTACGGCCGGCGGTACTGATGCGAGGAGAATAATCACGAGGCAAGCCGCTTTCCTGTTCACCGTGATCCCCTTTCGGGGCTCTTCTGATAAACGCGCACGTAGTCCACGGTCATGCGCTGTGGAAGCTTGGAGTCGTCTGGGGCGGGCTCATCCGGCCCGCCGCACGCAATGTTCATGATCAGGTACATGGACTTGTCAAAAGACCAGCCGACCTCGGGGTCTTTCGTGTAGGTAAGGATCTTGTCGTCATCTCGGAAAAAGTCAATGCGGTCTGCGTACCATTCCATGGCGTAAACGTGGAATTCGCTGTAAACGTCGCGATCGTGCTGGACACACTGAGACGGCGTCGGCCCCTCGGTGCCGTGAATGTAAACACACGTCCGATTCGGACGACTTCCCCAGCTCTCCATGAGGTCGATTTCCCCTTGTTCTTTCGATGGCTAACGAATCTAGTTGTTTCACTGTTTTTTGTCAACGAAACAGGCCCTTGACAAGGCCGTCTTCGAGGTATAGAAAGTTTCCTTTAGTTTCGCTTGGTCCACCGTGGGTTGATGATGAGTGCTGTCATGAGAAGAGCTGTCGTGGTGGCCGCCGCGTTCGCCGTTATGGCCGCGACGGCATGTGACCGCGGACGTGGCGACGCGGCCACGTCCGAGTCGGAGGGAGCACCAGACATCGTCCTGCGCGAGTACGAGCCGCGCTCGATGCTCGTCACCAAAGAAACGAAGGTCCCGAGAGCGCGATATCCGGCAATTGACAACCACAATCATTTGCGCAATACGGACCCGGCAGAGGCGATCGCGGTCATGGACCAGACCGGCGTCGCACAAGTGGTCAACCTCGATGGTGGCTTCGGTGAAGATCTGGTTCGGAACATCGAGCGATTCGACAAGCAGTACCCGGGGCGCTTCCTAACCTACGCCCGGCCCGACTGGAGCAAGATCGCGGAGCCGGGCTTCGGCGAGCAGGCAGCCGCCGAGCTCGAGGCGGGCGTGAGGGCCGGTGCGCGTGGCTTGAAGATTCACAAGGGTCTCGGCTTGGAGTTGACCGACGCGAAGGGACAGCTGATCGCCGTAGACGACCCTCGGCTGGATCCGCTGTGGGCGAAGGCGGGCGAGCTCGGGATTCCCATCGAGATCCACATTGGCGATCCCGCGGCCTTCTTCACGCCTCTCGATCGGTTCAACGAGCGATTCGACGAGCTGCAGCGCAGGCCTGAGTGGCTCTTCTATCCAGACTACCCCTCGTTGGAAGAGATCGTCAGACAAGGCGAGCGCGTCGTTGCGCGCCATCCGAAGACGATCTTCATTGGCGCGCACATGGGCTGGTACGCAGAGAATCTGGAGGTGGTTGGTGCCATGCTCGACAAGTACCCCAACTACTACATCGACATCGATGCACGTCTCAGCGAGCTGGGCCGGCAACCCTACACCGCACGCCGCTTCCTGATCAAGTACCAGGATCGAGTCTTGTTCGGCACCGATACCGCGCCCCGAGCGAACGCGTACCAGTTGTACTGGCGCTTCCTCGAAACAGACGACGAGTACTTCGACATTGCTGAAAGCCATCATCGACAGGGGCGCTGGATGGTCCACGGTCTGTACCTACCGGATGAAGCTCTCAAGAAGCTGTATTACGAGAACGCGCTCAAGCTGATTCCTGGTGCCTCCATCGAGGCCGCCACTCAGTAGAGCCGATTACTCGAAGTGGCTACTACCGGCCCTGCTCCCTTGAGCACTTGTCCCTGTACCCTGAGACAGCCCTGGGACCTGGCCCCTACCCCCTGGCACCTATGTTATGCAGGAGGGAGAGGATCTGCGCGACCGTCGCGGTCATGGCCTCCCGACCGGGGTCGATGTACTTGCGAGGATCGACAACGGTGGGGTCGGCCACCAAGTACTCGCGAACGGCACCTGTGAATGCGATGTTGAGCGCGGTGCCGATGTTGATCTTCACCAACCCTCCTGCGACGGCTCGCACCAGTTCGTCGTCTGCCACGCCGGACGAACCGTGCAACACGAGCGGCACCGGCACCGCCGCTCGGAGCTCACCGATCAGCGCATGGTCCAACCGGGCGATCCGGCTCGTCATCGCGTGCGAGCTGCCGACCGCCACGGCCAGCGCGTCGACACCGGTCGCCGCAACGAACGCCCGCGCCTCATCGGGCCGGGTTCGGACGCCGGGTGCGTGCGCTCCGCCCTTACCGCCGACCTCGCCGAGCTCAGCCTCTACCCATAGTCCGTTGTCATGCGCCCACTCGGCGGCGGCTTTGGTTGCGGCCACGTTCGCGTTGTAGTCGAGCGCGGACGCGTCATACATCACGGAGCTGAAGTGGCCATCGGCTGCGCGCCGCAGCAGCGCGTCATCGTCGATGTGGTCAAGATGCAGCGATACCGGGACCTCCGCGGCCCGCGCCACGGCAGCGGTCGCGGCAGCGATCGGTTCGAGTCGGCTCTGGTGGAACCTCACCGCGTTCTGACTGATCTGCAGGATCACGGGGGCGTTCGCCTGCTCCGCGCCGGCGACGATGGCCTCGGCGTGCTCGAGGGTGATGACGTTGAACGCCACCGCGCCGCCGCCTGCGCGCCGTGCTGAGTCGACGATCTCGTGGGTCGTCACAAGGGGCATGGCTTCACTTTCTCCTTGGCCCGGTACAGGTCCCTCTTGACAATAAAAAGCAAGCACTCGTAATATAATTACTTGCTAAATCCCCCATTAGCAAACACAGCGCCAGGAGGAGCTCAACGTGAAGCCTCCGACAAAGACGTGGAGAACCATGCGGGCTCTGCTAGGTGTCGTTCTGGCTGTGGGCGTCGTGGCGATTCCGGCACGCGCGCAAGTCCTCTATGGTGGATTGGTCGGTAGCGTCATCGACAGCTCGGGCGCTCCCGTGCCGGGCGCCACCGTCACGGCCACCAACCGGCAGACCGGCCTCGTGCTCGAGGCGGTCTCGAACGAGGCCGGCACCTACCGCATCACCAACATCCAGCCTGGCACCTACGACGTCAGACTCTCCCTACAAGGGTTCAAGGAGTTCGTTCGCACCGGCGTGCCCGTCACGGCCAACAGTATCAGTCGTGTGGACGTCACCTTGGAAGTGGGCCAGCTCGAGGAGACCGTCACGGTGGCCTCTGACGCGGCGCTGCTGCAGACCGACACCGCGGACGTGCACACGGAGCTGAAGTCCAAGGAAATCACCGATCTGCCCTTGGCCAACTACCGCAACTACCAGAGCCTGATGAACCTGGTGCCGGGCGCGACGCCGGCCGTGGAGCAGAACGCCCTCACCGATACGCCAGCGCGCTCGCTGCGCACGTTCGTCAACGGCCAGAATCCCAACAGCAACGCGACGAAGACCGACGGTGCGACGAACATGAACGTCTGGCTGCCGCATCACGTCATGTACGTCTCCCCGGCCGAGACCATCGACACCGTCAACATCTCGACCAACAGCTTCAGTTCGGAGCAGGGACAGGCTGGCGGCGCCGCGATCACGGTTATCACCAAGTCCGGAACCAACGAGCTGTCCGGCTCCGCGTTCGAGCTCTTCAACAGCGACGCGCTCAACGCCAGGCCGTTCTTCGACCCCGACAAGCTGCCGCTCGACCGCAACATCCTGGGCGGCACGGTCGGTGGTCCGATCGTCAGGAACAAGCTGTTCTTCTTCGGGTCGTACGAGGGGTTCTTCGAACGCAGCACGGCCTTCGAGTTTCTCGATGTCCCAACCGCGGCACTCGGCGGCGGCGACTTCGGCAACGCCAGGAACCCCGACGGCAGCCTGCAGGTGATCTACGACCCGTCGACGGGCAACGCGGATGGCACGGGCCGCCAACCTTTCCCGAGCAACGTGATTCCCGAGAATCGGATGAGCGCGGCTGCGCGTCAGCTCCTGGACTTCTACCCTGCCGCCAACGCAGGCGAGCCGAACGACATCACGCGGAACTTCCTCCGCCAGAACGACACGAAGGTCGACAGAAACAACGTCGACGTGAAGATCAACTGGAACCGCACGGCCGCGCACCAGGTGTGGGGCAAGTACAGCCAGATGAACGCCACGGTCGGCAACCTGTTCTACCTGGGCGTGGACGGCAACGGCAACGGAGATACCAAGGTCTATCAGGCGACGTTCGGCCACACGTGGACGCTCAGCCCGACGCTCGTGCTCGACTCGACGTTCGGCTTCTCGCGACAGGACCAACAGGTCGTGGCGTCGGACTTCGATCTGGGCTTCGTCGGGCGCGACCTCGTCGGTCTTCCCGGCACGAACGGCGGGAGCGGGGTGTTCGGTAATGACGAGCGCTACTCGGGGTTTCCCGCGTTCGACACGGGCTTCAGCATTCTCGGCAACGACGACGCCTGGACCCCGGCGTTCCGCGACGAGCGTACATACGCCATCGCCACCAACCTGACCAAGATGGCGGGTAACCACGAGCTGCGATTCGGCTACGCGGGCAACTTCCTGTATCTCGATCACTGGCAGCCGGAGCGAGCCAATCCACGCGGCAGCTTCGGCTTCGCCGGCAATGCCACGGCCCTCAATGGCGGCCAGACGCCCAACACATTCAATACCTATGCAGCGTTTCTCCTCGGCCTGGTCGGCGAGTCGAGCAAGAGCGTCCAGAACGAGCTCCTGACGGCGCGCGAGTGGCAACACGCGCTCTACGTCAACGACCGCTGGCAGCTCAACGATCGCATGACCCTCAACCTCGGTCTCCGCTACGAGTACTATCCCTTGGTGACCCGGGCCGACCGCGGCATCGAGCGGCTTGACCTGGAGACGTTGGAGGTGGTCGTCGGCGGCCTGGGCGGCAATCCAAACGATGTGGGCCTCTCGGTGAGCAGCACGCTGTTCGCACCGCGTCTCGGGTTCATCTATCGTCTGAACGAGGATACCGTCTTCAGGACTGGCTACGGGCTGACCTACAATCCGCTCCCCTTTGCGCGACCGCTGCGCGACCCCTACCCGCTGACCATTGCGGGCAGCTTCACGCAGGACAACCCGTGGGGATGGGTGAGCACGCTCGAGGAGGGCATTCCGGAGATCGCCACGCCCGATCTGAGCTCCGGTCGCGTGGCGCTGCCGCCCGACGTCATCATGCGAGCCCCCGAAGACGATGTGTCCCGCGGATACATTCAGTCGTGGAACGTCGCCGTCGAGCGTCGTCTGCCGGCGGATCTCTCGCTCGACCTGGCGTACGTCGGGACAAAGGGCACCGACGGCTTTGCCGTCCTCGACATCAACGCGTCGGACACGCCGGGCGGCGGCAACGAGAGCCGGCCGTTCTTCGCCGAGTTCGGCCGCAACATCGCCCTGAACAGTTGGGGGCCGCGAATCAGCACCGAATACCACGGCCTTCAGGTCGCCATCAATCGGCCGTTCCGAAACGGCCTGCTCCTCAAGGGCGCGTACACCTGGTCGAAATCAATGGGTGAGACGCCCAACGGAGAGGACGACAGGGAGAGCGTGTTCTGGAACGCGCCGAGCCAGCTTCATCGCAACTACGCGCTCCAGCCGTTCGACCGCACGCATGTTCTCCAGCTCGGATTCCTGTACGAGCTGCCGTTCGCACGAAACGCAACCGGTCTTACCAAGCTGCTCGCCGATGGCTGGCAGGTGAACGGGATCTTCTACGCCTACACCGGTTTGCCCTTCACGGTGACCGCCAACAGCGGCATCTCGATCAACATGCCCGGCAACCAGCAGACGGCCGACCAAGTGGGAGAGCCCCAGAAGCTCGGGAACATTGGCGATGATGGCCCGTACTATGATCCGAGTGCGTGGGAGCAGCCCGAGGGCGTGCGCTTCGGCAACAGCGGCCGCAACTCGGTCCGCGGGCCTGGCGGCTGGAACACCGATTTCTCGGTCTTCCGTAGCTTTCCGATGGGTGGCGCGCGTCGCCTCGAGCTTCGCGTCGAGGCATTCAACGTCTTCAACCATCCGGTCTTCACGAGACCTGGCACGACACACTCGGTGACCGACGACACCCTCATGCAGATCTTCAACACCGACGTTGGTCCACGAGCGGTCCGCCTCGGGCTGCGGTTCAGCTTCTAGTGGATACGCACGTCGACCGGAGAGCATTCTTGAAGGTCTCTGCTGTCGCGGCGGGCGGCGCGACCCTCGCGTCCGGCACGGCCTCCGGCGGTCAGGTGCCAGCCCCCGCCCGCGCCTCCGCCAAACCGATCCGTCTCGGGTTCGTCGGGATCGGGGGAAGGGGAACGTACCACCTCGACTGCGCGCTCGGCATGGACGGCGTGGAGATCCCGGCGCTCTGCGAGATACGAGAGGGCCGGCTGCAAAACGCGAAGAAGATGGTCGATGAATCCGGCCGCCCGGCCCCTGCCCTCTACGGCCGCGGCGAGACGGACTTCCAGCGGATGTGCGAGAGCGAGACGCTCGACGCCGTCATCTGCTCCACCTCTTGGAAGTGGCACACGCCCGTGTGCCTGGCGGCGATGCGAAGCGACAAGCATGCCGTGAGCGAGGTTCCCATTGTCCTCACGCTAGACGAGGCGTGGGAGCTGATCGAGACCTCTGAGCAGACCGGGAAATGGGCCACGCTCGCGCTCGAGCAGGTGCTGCTCGAGTCCGGCGACGGAATGAACTTGGCCCTCTTGAACATGATCAAAGAAGGCGTCCTCGGAGAGATCATTCATGCCGAGGGCGGCTACATTCACGATCTGCGCCTCGTGATGCACGATCCGGAGGAAGAGCCGTGGCGTCTCTGGCACTCGATTCATCGTAACGGCAACCTCTACCCGGATCACCCCATGAACACCATCATGCCGTACCTGGACGTCAACCACGGCGACCGCTTCGACTTCCTCATGTCCATGAGCACACGGTCCGGCATGCTCAACGAGTTTGCGAAGACGTACTACGCGCCGGATCATCCCAACGTCACGCTGCCCATGACGCAAGGCGACTACAACGCGACCATCCTCCGTACGGTCGACGGGAAGCTCGTGACGCTGAATCACGACACGCACACGCCGCATCCCAGGGGCATCCTCCGCGTGCAGGGATCGAAGGGTGTTTTCATCAACGGACGAGGGCTCGGCGGGCCGAAGATTTACCTAGACGGCATCAGCCCGGAAGAGCACGAATGGGAGGACGCGACGCCGTACCTGCAGGAGTACCAGCACCCGCTCATCAAAGCGTACGACCCTCCGGAGCGGGCTGCGTTGCGCGGGCACGGCAGCGGCGCCAGGCGAACGCCGCTGACGTGGAGCCTGCTCGTCGAGGCGCTGCGCAGGAACGAGATGCCGTACTTCGACGTGTACGACTCGGTCACTTCCAGTGTCATTTCTCCGCTCACAGAGCAATCAGTCGCCAATAGGAGCAAGCCGGTGGACTTTCCGGACTTTACCCGAGGCACGTGGCAAAGCCGGGCGCGTCTCGACTTGTCCAATTTCGTGGCCTACGTCTGAGGCGTATGAGCACCTCGACGGATCGCCGGAGCTTTCTGAAGAGCCTTCAAGCCCCTCGGCGGGATAGGCCGATCAAGATTGGATTCATTGGTGTTGGCGGGCGCGGCTCCTTCCATCTCGATGCTGTCATGGGCATCGAGGGCGTGGAGGTGCCATGCCTGTGCGACATCAACAACCGAAACCTCTATGGAGCGAAGCGGTGGGTCGAGGAATCCGGCCGTCCCACACCGCGTCTCTACAACCGCAGCGAGACCGACTTCGAGCGCCTGTGTGAGGAGGAGGACCTCGACGCCGTCCTCTGCGCTACCCCCTGGGAATGGCACGTGCCTGTTGCACTCTCGGCCATGCGGAACGGGAAGCACGCCATCGTAGAGGTGCCAGTCGTCCTGACAGTGGACGAGGGTTGGCAAATCATTGAGACCTTTGAGAGCACTGGGAAATGGGCCACGCTTGGGGTTGAGGGCTTCCGGAGCCTCAACGTCACCAACATGGTCCACCAGGGCCTATTCGGGGATGTTCGGCACGCCGAAGGGGGATATGTGCATGATCTCCGACTCGTGAAGTTCGACCCCGAGCGCGAGCCGTGGCGTCTGCACCATTCCGTGAAACGGAACGGCAATCAGTACCCGGATCACCCGATGAGTGCCATGATGCCGCAGCTCGACATCAATCATGGCGACCGCTTCGAGTATCTCGTGTCGATGAGCTCGAAAGCCGTCATGCTCAATGAATTTGCCCGATTCTTCTACGGCAAAGAGCATCCCTATGCGACCAAGCCAATGGCACAGGGTGACTACAACGTCACGCTGATCCGCACCGCCAGCGGCAAAATGGTCACGCTGAACTTCGACACCAACACGCCGCATCCACGCGGCTTCTATCGCCTTCAAGGGACCAAGGGTGTGTGGTGGTCGCCTCACTACGTGGAAACGCCGGAATCTCGCATCTACATCGACGGCCGGAGTCCAGAGACAGATCAATGGGAGCCTGCCGCGAAATACCTCGTGGAGTACGAGCACCCGGTGCTCAAGCATTACAATCCCGCGCCGCGCCGGAATGCCATCCGGGGCCATGGCGGTTCCTCGCGACGGACACCCATCGAGTGGGATCGGATCATCAGGGCACTTCGTGCAAACAAGATGCCCGACTGGAATGTATACGATTCCGTCACGTCGAGCGCCATCGCGCCCCTCTCAGAACAATCAGTAGCCACGAACGGACGTCCAGTCGACTTCCCGGACTTCACACGGGGCAGCTGGAAAACCGCACCCCGATGGACCCTGGCTTGAGCAAGGCGTGGTTACATCTTTCGCAAGCGAACCGCAACGCTCTCTTCAACGACCGGCGTGCTCAATACAAGTCGCTGATTCGTACTTTCTACCACTTCTGTTCTGACTGATGCCGCATCTATGGTATTCATCCATTCCGCAATCCACGTGCCGTCCGGTACATGTTCTAGTTCCAGTCTCCCTTCCGGCTGCGGCTTTAGTTCCACATCCATCAGATCATGTAGCAGGGTGAATTTTTGATTCTTCAACCACAGGAGGATATAGTCGTCACATTGAAGGCCTCGAACCTCCAGGTCCAGTGCGTCTCGCCGGATGTAATCTTTGAGCTCGAACGCGGTGACGAAGCTGCCGCCGCCCGTATTCTCTATCCGAATCGTGTGTGCCCCACCTGATATAGGTATCGTGTAATATTGATTGTGCATGATGGGATGGTAATCATCGATTTCCAAAGCCAGTACATCTTCTCTTAGTACTTCCTCGTCATCGACCGTTACCGTGAGCTGCGGCGTTGGCTCAGTATTCCGCACTTCGGTAATGTAAACGACAAATTCACCATCCCCCGGATACTCCGCCTCAAATGCAACCGACGACGTATCTCTCCGTCCTGGCGAGCCAGTGAGCTCGGCATTCAATGATTCCTGGTGGTCAACGTGGCCATCTCGGTCTATCTGAAATACGTCCGGCACATTATCTGATCTTCTGAAGTTCCCAGACCATCCCTCAACAATCACATCGCCATAGCTCTGATTAGAATTAGAAGTGTGTGCGTTGTTGAATCGGAGCGAGGCGACATCAACCGGCGACCACTTGCGCTTGCTAAAAGGAATACCCTCTACAAATCTTGAGACGGCCTTTACATAGGTATAAAATATCTCATGGTCCAGCCAGTTGCCCTCCCAGGCCAAACCTGTGCTTGCACTACCGCTGATTAACGGACTCCAAAGGCCATCATGAACCATTCGTCGCTCCGGGTCCATACCCGCATAACCGCCGACGGCTCCAACACTATGTCCAGTACCGAATTCCGTAAGCACATAGGGTTTGTGAAACTGGCCTGTATGGCGCTTTGTCCAGAATTCAGCCACATTCGCGATGTTTGTGACCATATAGCTATTAGTTGAAACGACCTCCATTTCCGGCAATTGATGCATCTGGTCGCGCCCATTCAGACTTCCGTCGTTCGTATGAATCACATGATCAAAAGCATCGAGGGAAGAGATATAGCGGGCCATGCGTTGATGCCACGGAATGGCCACAGATAGGTCAGATCCTGGCATCGCACTGTATTCATTCCACAAATCCCATGAAAAGACCGATGTGGAATACCCCCACCTGGCAATAATGTATCGAACGCGCCTTTCGAGATACTCCATAGCCTGCTCGCTTGTCCAGTACTCGTCGGGAGCGTCGAGGATGCCTCCGTTGGCTTTGTTAAAGACGTGGTCCTCCCATCTGTGATTAAACGTCCACTGATTGGTCAGGGTCACGATATGGTAGATGCCGAGCTGTTCGCCGAGCTCGAGGACGTTGTCCAGATTCCACGACGTCTCCAGGTTCATTCTTCCCAATCCCCGATCTGGCCTATTGGGAGACGTGTTTAATTCCTCGATGTCATAGGGACCGTTGGTCAGGAACAATCGGTTATAGTTGCCACCTACCGGAGCAAATCGTCTATACAGTCGTTGGAGCTCGGCGTTATCACCACAACATCTGCCCATGGCGACGCCAAAGAAGGGTGTGCGGTCATCAAATTCGAAATAGAGGGGATTGGTTTGTGAAATCCTCAAGAAGCCGTGATTAGCGTGATATTGGACGCTGCTGAAGGTGTGCGAGGGAGTGGTTATCTTCTCCCCCTTGTTGTTTACAATCACCTGATAGCTGTGCTCGCCGGCCCTGACCGGAGTGAACCGAACCTTCCATACCGGCGAGCCCACTGTTCTATGGCTCCCATTCTCATCGAGGCGGTATTCCTGGTAGAAGAAGCCAGGAACAGCGAGTTGTTGGCCATCGGGGGCGTGAAAATCGGCGGCGACGCTAACCTGATCCAGGTCGAACGGGTTATCCCAGTCTCCTGACAAGTCGAACGTGATCTCAAACTTCTCGTACAGGCCGATCTCATCCGAATTGACCCTGAGGTCGCTGATTTCCGGAGGGCCGTGTGCGTCAAGCGGAACAATGGCCGATTCCTCAGTGTCCTGTGATGTAGCGGCAGAAAGCAGAACAAAGAGGGATGCCGTGCCTAAGAGTAGTCCGCCAAATAGGGGTCTGTTCATGGCGTGGTCGTTTACCAGATGAGCTTGACGGCCATCTGGATCTGGCGGGCCGCGCCAGCACTTGTAATCACGCCAAAGTTGCTCGACTGTATGTCGGTGTTGGGGCTGCCAAACTGGGGCGTGTTCAAGGCGTTGAACATTTCAAGGCGGTACTGGACGGTGAATCGATCGCCGACCGCGTAGTTCTTGAAGAACGACAAGTCGAGATTCCTGATTCCGGGGTTCCGGACGTCCGGGAGCGTTCGGGAGACGTTGCCGAAGGTGAACGGCTCCGGGAGCGAGAACACGCTCGTGTCGAACCACTGGTTGATCCGCTCGTCTCTGGTGCCGCCGGAGATATGCGCGCTCCGGTCGTCGCGGACGGCCCGCTGTCCGCTGAAGATCCCGGTATCGTTGGGCACCCCAGTGATGAAGAGGGGTGTGCCACGAGCCAACGTGAGGATTCCGTTGGTCTGCCAGCCGCCGATGAGAAAGTCCAAGACACCGGAAGCGCCAGAGCCAAACCGACGGCCTCTGCCGAAGGGCAGCTCGTAGACCCAGCTCGCCACAAATCTGCTCGACACATCCATCGAGGAGAGGGACCACTCCAGGTCGCGGTTCGTGTGATCGAGCCGGCTATCGGCGATCGGTCCGATCCAACTGACCGTTGAGGACGCATCGTCCATGAGCTTGCTGAACGTGTACGACACCAGGACGCTCAGACCCTTGCTGAAGCGCTTATCGGCACGCAGGGTCATCGCATGGTACTCAGACGTCGCGCCTGACTTGCGACCCGAGCTGACGCTGGTGTATTGAGGGAACGCCCGCAAGAGCTGGTTGCGGTTGACCTGTCTCTGGCTCAGGGAAGACGTGGAATCGGTAATCACGCCGTAGAACGGGTTATCTACGAGCTCGAGCAGGTCCGGACCTAGCGCCATCAACTCTGGAGAAAGCTGGTTGAAGCTTCGACCGCCGTCACCGTCCGGCAGATCGGTGCCGCGGTTGCCGAGGTAGCCCACCTCCACCAGCAGATCGCCAGGCAACTGCTGCTGGATATTGAGGTTCCACTGCTGGATCTTCCCGCTCCTGGTGTTGTCAAAGAAGGACGCGCCGATGCCGAAGCCGAGGTCCGTGGCTGCGCCTCCATCCGGGCCGAGCGGAAGATTGAAGCCGTCCCTGAAGGGATTCTCCAAAGTGGTATGGATCGTCCGCATATTGTCGAAGGTGAAGTTGCCCGTGGTCGAGCTCGTAAAGCCTTGCATGCCGGAGGTGCCGGTGGTTCCAGCAGCCTGCATCACGGACGGCATGTAACTGATCCCGTAGCCAGTGCGCAGAACGGTGCTGTTGGTGAGCTGATACGCCAGGCCGAGGCGCGGACCAAAGTTGTTCTTGTCGGCCGGCGCCTGGCCGCGGTTGTCCGGCGTCACGAAGCCCATCGCACCGCGGAGGTCGCCGCAAGCCGGGCAGAGCGATGAGGCGCTGACCTGCGACGCGATCGGCGAGGGGGCGTCGATGTCGAAAAAGGACTGGCGATTAAAACGCTCCGTACGCGGGATGTCCACGTCGTAGCGCAAACCCAAGCTCATCGTTAACCTGTCAGTAATTTTCCAGTCGTCCTGAACGTAGAAGGCCCAGTAACTGCTCTCCGAGGCGGACGCGACCGTATGGCTCATCGTCGCATCGTCGGCAAGTCCTAGCATGAACGAGGCCATCGGGAAGCCTTCCAGATTGTTCGACGTGTTGATCTCACGTTGCGTCCAGGCTCGGTTGAAGTCGAGTCCGCCCGAGGGCTGGCCGTGCTGTTCGAAGTTCACGAACAGCTTGCGCCACTCGGCTCCGAACTTGAGCGTGTGACGGCTCATGTGCTTCGTGACGCTGCCACTGACCACGTGGTTCATGACGATGTTCTTGACTTTGCTCCAGTCACTGGCGCCGATGTTCATCGTCGTGCCACCCATGTCGAAGCGGGGGAAGTTCAAGCCGTTGATGGCGGCCTGCTCCATGTAACTCTGTGGAAAGCCGAGCTGCGTGAGGTCGAAGCCGTCGGAGAAGTTGCGCCGGTCGTTCGCATTGCGGCCGAAACCGTAGCGAAGATCGGCGACAACGGTCGGACTGAGGATATAGGTGTGGTTGAGCGCCACGCTGGTATTGACGCCGTCGCCCACAGTACCGGGAGCGGCCGGATTGTCCCAGGGAATGAAACTCTGGCCCTCGCTCGGATTCACGGAGTAACGCAGGAAGGTCCGCCACTTTTCGCTGAAGTTGTGGTCGATGCGTGAATCGACCCGATAGTTGTCGCTGGGGTCTGAGCCGCCACTCACGAAATTGTTGGCGAAGGTGTTGGGGTTGGTCGGCTCCGTGTTGGGCTCTGGGTAGAACTCGAGCACGTTGCGGGCCACCGGATTGATCCGATCCGGCGGAATGACGTTGTTGGGAAACGGATCCCGAATGAACTGACCGGGGTTGTTCGGGTCTTCACGCAACGTGGCGGGATCATAGATGGTGATCGGCTGCCCGTTAGCATCTCGAAGGTTGCTGAAGTCACCCCGTCGCCAGGCCTCCGGGGGGACCGTGCCGGTAAACACGTCCTGCGACCGGGAGTTGGTACGCTCGAATCCCACGAACCAGAACGTCCGATCTCTCACGAGCGGGCCGCCGAGGCTCCCCCCATATTGGTCCCGCTTGAAACCACTCTTCTCGAGGCCGGCCCGGTTCGCAAAGAAGTTGTTCGCATCGAGGGCGTCGTCGCGGTGGAACCAGTAGCTGGAGCCGTGGATCTGGTTCGTGCCCGACTTGGTGACCATGTTGATCACGCCGCCGGAGAAGCGGCCGTATTCGGCCGACAACGTGTTGACTTCCACTTTGAACTCTTCCACGCTGTCAACCGAGGGCGTGTAAACGATACTGTTGATGCCGACATTGTTTTCCGCCGCCGTGTTGCTGGTCCCGTCGAGTTGAACCTCACTGGTGGCGTTGCGGCCTCCGCCCATTTGCGGAGTCCCGAAGCTCGAGAACGAAACAACGCCTGGCGTCAGCGTCGCGAGCTGGAAGGGGTTCCGGCCGTTCAGCGGCAGATCGACAATCCGCTTGTTTTCGATCACCTGTCCGACCGTGGGTCGCGACGATTCCAACAGCGGCGCGGCACCCACGACCTCAACCGATTCGGTCACCTCGCCAATCTCTAGCTGGAAGTCCAGCCTGGCCACCTGCTCGACGCTCAGGTTGATGCCAGTGCGGGTGAGGCTGCGGAAGCCGGGTGCGACGACCTCAATCTGGTATGTGCCCGGCTTGAGCTGCGGTACGGCGTAGTAGCCGGCGTTGTTGGTCGTCGCGTGAGTGGCGATTCCTGTCTGCTCATTGGTGACGATGATCGTGGCGTCAGGCGTGACTGCCTCGGTCGCGTCAGTCACACGGCCAGTGATCTGGGCCACCTGGCTGAAGGCGACTTGCGGGCAAGCGGCAATCGCCAGCAGGAGTAACACCGAAAGCACCGAAAGCCTCATACGTCCATCCATAGCGGTTCTCTCCCTTCACAGACCTAAGGTGTTGCCCCACTCGGCATACCCTCCAGTCCCCAAACATCGACGCATCAGCGTCAGCGCAGGAAAAGATCTTCCTCGAGATCTCCGCCACAAGGACAAGTTGTCGTAAGTTATCGTAAGAATACCGCCGTTTCGCCTGTTGTCAAGGGGGAAGGGGTACTTGCCGCCCCCCAAGTTTTTCTTGGCCCTCCCCCAAAACGAGTGAGTACCGGCCTGTGTGGAGTCAGTGGAGTGGACCGGCTGCGCACGGGCGGCGGAGCCGCCGGCGTGTCGTGATCACGGGGGCCGCGCGCGCCGGTCGGCCGCGTGGAAAAACCACGAGCGGCGCTCCCATATTGCGACCCGCCGAGCTCCGTGAGCTCGGCGGCGGTCTGGCGCCGCCCGTGGTTTTACCCCTCACGCGGATCACGCGGCCTCCAACGGGGCAGCGCTGGCCCCCGGGATCACGCCCCGCCGGCGCTGACGCGAATCGCCATCGCGCACATCGTTTGCGTGACAGGTCGTAGCATCTGTGCAAGTGTTACGACATGCCAAGTCCCACGGGCCGACGGCTCGCCGATCGGCGCCGGAAACTCCTCGAGCAGCTCGCGAGGCTGGGGCCGGTTCTGCGCGCGTCGCTGATCGAGCGGTTCACCCAGTGCGGGAAACCCGGCTGCAAGTGCATGCGGGGGGAGAAGCACGGGCCCGCCACCTACCTCACCGTGAGCTACGCCCAGGGCAAGACGCGGCAGGTGTAGATGGGGATTCGGGGATTACGCGCAGAAGGATTACCCTCGAAGCAGCCTCTACCAGCGCTCATCCCTTGAGAACTGCTCCCTGTTCCCTGGGACAGCCCTTGGACCTCGCACCTTGCCCCTCGCACCTGTCTTTTACTCCTGCCACCGAAGCTCGACCGAGGGCAGCAAGCGTTCGATGTCTTCGCGGTGCACGAGCCCGGTCTCGGAGCACAGCACCTTGGCGCTCCCGCAGGCGACCGCCAGACGGAGGAGCTCCTCGATCGGGCTTTGTCGGGCGAGTCCGACGGCCAGACCGGCGACGAGGCAATCGCCCGCGCCCACGGGGTTCCCCACGCGCGTGAGCGTCGGTGGCGTGATGTGACAGGCTCGACCCTGCCACGCGGCCACGGCCCCCATCTGACCAACCGACACGACGACGAGCTCGACGCCACTGCGGCTCAATTGCCGCGCGGCCTGGATCGCGGTGGTGGGGCTCTCGATTGGGCCGCCGGCGAGCTCTGCCGCTTCGGCCCTATTCGGTTTGATCGCGAACACAGCCGCAGCGACCGCTTCGCGGAGCGCCGCGCCACTCGTGTCCACCACGCACGGGATGCCGCGCGCCCCGAGTGTCCGGCCGAGGCGCGCGTAGGTGCTCGGCGCCAGGCCTGAAGGGAGGCTCCCCGAGAAAACGGCCACATCCGCCTCGCCGCAGCACTCGAGAAACGAGGACGTGAGCGCCTCGCTCTGAGCCGGGCGTATCTCCGGGCCGGCTTCCAGAATTTCGGTGAAGCGGCCCGCACGGTCTCGGATCGCGAGGCACGTCCTCAGCTCATCGATGACGGTGCCATGGAATGTGACACCGCGCCGCTCGAGGAAGGCTTCGAAATACTGCTGGTTTCGTGCATCCACACACCCAACGAGACGGACCTTTTCGCCGAGCGCTGCCACGGCCAGTGCCACGTGCAGTCCCTTGCCGCCCGGGAGCGCGTAGACGTTGCGCGCTCGGGTTACGGCGCCGATCTGCAGGTCGTCGACCTCTATGTATTTGTCGATGGCCGTGTTGAACCCTGCCACCGTGATCACGACGAGCCTCGAAGGAAGGCGTCCAACTGGCTCGCGTCCGGCTGACCGTCGATACCGCCCAGCGCGCGCGTCGACAGCGCGCCACAGGCCGCAGCGTATCGCAGACACTCGCGCAGAGCGCGGTCGCGCAACCAGGCGTGGAGAAAGCCGGCGTTGAACGAGTCACCCGCGCCCGTGGAATCCACGCACTCGACGGGAAAGGCGGCGACGTGGAGCGCTTTGCCGTCACGAAGCGTCAGGCATCCGTTGGGGCCGAGCTTGGCGATCGACACTGTCCGGCCGTTGTCTAGCTTGCGGAGGCCTTCCAGGTGATTCGCACATCCCGTGACCGCGGCCAGTTCAACCTCGTTGGGAAGAAAGATGTCGGTGACCTGAAGCACGCCGATCAGATCATCACCCCAGCGCTCGCTTGGATCGAATCCTGGATCGAGCGACGTCGTCAGGCCAAGACCGGACGCTCGCGTAAAGAGGCGCGCGCAGCACGGGCGAAGACCCGCTTGCAGGAAAAAGGAGGACACGTGCACGTGTTGAAACTGCGATAAGACTTGATCGTCGAGCCCGGCGGCGGTTTGCACACGGCTGGCACCAGGAAACGTGACGAGCGCCCTGTCGACGCCGAACGGGATCGAGACGGTGATTCCGGTCTGCACCGCGGGATCCTGCGTGACGAGCGACACGTCGATGCCGGCGTGGCGCAAGGTCCGCAGGCAGTCGTCGGCCCAGGCGTCATGACCGACCGTGGTGAAGAACGACACGGCGTTACCCAGCTTGGCCAAGCCCACGGCGCAGATGGCGGAGGCGCTGCCGAGCGTGAGCGCGCAGCCATCCGCCAAGACTTCTCGACCAGGTGTGGGGTACGTGTGGACACCGTGCAGAACGAGATCGACGTTGAGCTCGCCGACGACGAGAATTCGCTTCATAGGTGGGCGCCGCTCAGCCGTGTTGATGAATGTCGAATGCCGCAACGACGCGCGCGATCGCCCCATTCGTGGAGGGTCTATCAGGGGCGAATCCCCTGTGGAGCGAGCAGAAGAACGCCAAGAGCTGACCGACGAGAATGTCGAGCACCGGAAGATTGTCGCCGGAGGAGGCGCGATCACCTGGCACGTCGATGACGAGATCCTGGTCCAGGATGATGTCGTCGGGCACCTGTTGGCCAACGACCACCTTGAACAGCGGGAGCGCCTTGCCATTCACCTCTCGGATCAGATCGGTTTCATACGCGCGCGCGACCGGATCTGACGACAGGAAACAGACCATCACCGTGCTCTCCCGCACGGCGCTCATGGGACCATGCCGGAGCGCGAGATACGTTTCGGCCATCGTGGGGATGTCTCCGGCCGTCATCTCGAGCAGCTTGAGCGCGGCTTCGCGGGCCGCGCCGTAGCCGGGCCCGCTGCCGAGAAACACGGCCGACCGGAATCCGTGACGGGCGACACGGGCGAGCGCATCCGCTTGCTGCACCAGGAGTCGTGTGGCCGAGGCGGTGAGGTCGCGGACAAGTGCCGTGTAGGCATCGCGAGCGTCCAGCAAGCCGACAAACCGGGCCGCGACCAACATGTTCGTGAGGCTACTGGTCATCACCAAGCTGCGATCGCAGGTCTCATCGTCGAGCACCACGGCCAGCACGCGCGGATCGTCGTGATACCGTTGCGCCACGTGCCCCTGTCGATTGCAGGTAATGATCAGATGGCGGCACGTCGGCTCGCGCTCGAGGAGCAAATCGATCGCGGCGCTACTCTCGGGACTGTTACCCGAGCGACCGAGCGACATCATCAAGGTGGGGCGACCCACGGGAAGATGACGGAGGCCGTCGGTGAGTAACTGCCCACCCGACACGGCAAGGACCGGCCGCGACAGGGCGTCCTGGAGAGACCACGATAGGCACTCTGCTCCGTAGTAGGAGCTTCCCGATCCGGTGACGAGCACGGGGCGCCGCGAGCCCTCGGGACAGGCCCCTTCCAGAAAGCGCTTCAGCACGTCGCGCCGCTGCAACATGCCGGCAGCCGTCCGGCGCCACGTGTCCGGCTGCTGGCCGATCTCGCGTAAGGTGTGGTAATAGCCCGTGGCTCGTTGCGCCTCGACAGGCCGAGCCAACAGCTCGGCGAATGGCGCCACCTGGGTCTCGAGGTCAACGGCGGCACCATCGGGCGCTCGCTCCGTGGGTTGCGTGCGTGGCCGCTCGCTCGCGGCGTGTTGGCGTCCGGTATGTGGCATGAGACAAGAGCTCCGATCGCATGCGATGAGTGCGTTCCCGCTCTAGCGCGGCTGCCCGCGTCACGGGCGCGGCGCCGGTTGACACGCTTTGCGTCGACCGACTATAAGACAAATTAACATAGGATATAGAAACCAGAACGCAAAAATAATCGAAAGGTCGAACAATGTCGGCGAGTAGTGGGCTTCGGCTGATGACAGAGGAGCGGCGGCGCCGGATCGTCGAGCTGGTGGCTGAGCAGAAGCGCGCCACGGTTCAGGAGCTCGTCCAACGTTTCAACGTGTCGGCGGTCACGATTCGGGCCGATCTCGACGCCCTGGCGGAGGCGTCGGCGCTGGTCCGATCCCACGGCGGCGCGCTGGCGCCGGTGGAGGGCGGCCGTGACGTGCCTGTCGACGTCAAGGAGACCCTGCATCAGGCCGAGAAAGCCCGCATTGGCCAAGCCGCGGCGCGACTCGTGGGAGACAACGAAACGATCATTCTCGACTCTGGCACCACGACGGCGGAAGTGGCCCGCTATCTCAAGCAGTTGAATCCGACATCGCTGACCGTCATCACGAATGCCTTGAACATCGCCATGCTCCTGGCCAACGTGCCGCAGGTGCGCGTCATCATGCTGGGCGGCATCCTGCGCCAGTTGTCGTACTCCCTCGTTGGGCCGCATGCGGAGCAAGCGCTGCGAGGGCTCAACGCGGAACGCTTGTTCCTGGGGGTCGATGGGTTCGACGCAGATCTCGGTCCCACGACGCCAGACGTGCTCGAGGCTCAGCTCAACGCGTTGATGATCCGCGTCTGCCGAGAGACGACGATCGTGGCTGACTCGAGCAAGTTCAGTCGCCGGAGCCTGTCGCTCATTGCCGGGATTGACAGTATCCAGCGAGTCATTACGGATGACGGCGTCGGTCCCGAGACGGTCGCGGCGCTGCGTGCACGCAACGTCGAGGTGATCGTGGTCTAACCGAAGAACGGGGACAGCCCTCGTTTTTCGCAGATCGTAAAACGGGGACAGCCCTCGTTTTCACGACTCACAGGTGGAGAGTGAGTGCTGTGCTAAAGCGATCGAGCGGTCACCAGTCGGGAACCTGGCTGCTCTACGCCGCGTTTACGACGGTGTCGTGGGGCATTTGGGGCGCCTTCATTGAAATTCCAGAGCACGCTGGATTTCCGGCCACCCTCGGCTACGCCGTATGGGCGCTAACGATGATTCCATGCGCCGCAGTGGCGCTCGGCAGCACGGGCGGGCGCGTGGAATGGGACGGGCGGGCGTTGCTGCTCGGCGCGACCATCGGTTTGCTCGGCGCCGGTGGACAACTGTTGTTGTTCGAGGCACTGCGGTTCGGTCCGGCGTACCTCGTCTTCCCGATCATTTCGTTGTATCCGGTCGTCACGATCGTCCTGTCCGTCACGCTGCTCCGCGAGCGCGCCCAAGGTCGCCAGCTCTCAGGCATCGCTCTGGCCATACCGGCGATCGGGCTGCTCTCGTACGTGGAACCGACGAGCGACAGCGCGGCGGGCTACGGCTGGCTGCTGCTGGCCATCGCTGTTTTCTTCATGTGGGGCGCCCAAGCCTACGTGCTGAAGAGGGCACACGATCACATGAGCGCCGAGGGGATCTTCTTTTACATGGCCCTTACGGGCGTGCTCCTGATTCCCGTTGCGCTCCTGATGACTGATTTCCGCGCACCGATCCACTGGGGCTTGCGGGGACCCTATCTCGCGGCGGCGGTACACATCCTCAATGCCGCCGGAGCGCTGAGCCTGGTGTACGCCCTGCGGTACGGCAAGGCGATTGTCGTCGTGCCGATGACCGCGCTGGCTCCCGTGATCACCATTGTGCTGTCACTGCTGATCTACCAGAAATTGCCGTCCACGTTCCACAGCATCGGCATGGTCTGCGCGGTGCTGGCCATCTATCTGTTTGCCACCGAGTCGCCGGAAGTCCCCGGAGAGACCCAGGCCGTTGACGCGCCGCCCGCGGGTACGTAGGGCAGGCTTTTCCGTTCTGGTGCGTGTCCCTGCTTTATCGTTGCATTTTGTACTACAATGCGTTCATGCGAACCGAGACGCTCTCCATCCGGATCTCCAGGGCTGAAATCCGCGCCTTGCGACAACACGCGCGACGGCAGGGCGTTTCGCAAGGGAACCTGGTGCGGCGCGCGCTGCATGCCTACGGCGTCACGCCCGAGCCCGAACCGACGAAGACCGGTTACGACGTGATCAAGCATCTGCTGGGAAGAAACCGCGGCGGGTCGAAGAACCTGTCGACCAATCCTGCGCACTTGGCAGTCTACGGCCGGTGAAGCCCTGGCTCGTAGCACGCATCGTCGGCAAACGCTGTCATTGGTTACGCCGTGGTGATTTCGTTCGCAACGCCACTCTCGCATCGTGCAGGCTCGGATCACCTCAAGCGATCGCGGTCGGCATGCTATTGCCAAACTTGCTGGCCCTGCGCGACTGGTGTCTCCCTTGACGAACCCGACAAGCCTTACACGGGGAACGTTGACCGCTACTCATACCTGAGCGCCCGCATCGGATCCACCCGCGACGCCCAGTTCCTGCTCGAAGTCGCGAGCGAGGTCGCGGGCTCTGAAGAACGCGCGAACCCGTGCACCTATGTGCTTCAGGGCGGTGAACATCGCTACCTCCCGTCGCCGAGCAGCAGCAGCCGTCCGATGACCCCGGAGATGCGCTCCCAATTCTCGGTTTCAGCGACGAGCTGTTTACGACCGGCCCGCGTCATCGAGTAGAACTTCGCCTTGCGGTTATTCTCAGAGGTGCCCCACGCCGCCCGGATCCACCCCTTCTGCACCAGACGGATGAGGCAGAGATAGATGGTGCCCTGGTTGACCTGCAGCGCCTCTTCGCTGATCTGCTCGATGCGGCGCGCGATGCCGTATCCGTGCAGCGGTCCCATCGCGTCCAGGGTCTTCAGCACCATGAGGTCCAGGGTGCCTTGGAGAATGTCCGACTTGTCTGTTGCCATGCCGTCTCTCCTGTGGGTTGCGTAGATGAGTCTAGCGCGGTTCATGTGGGATGTAAAGAGAAAGAAAGGCGCGCCGTCAGCCCATGCCGATTGCTGGTGCGATGGTGTGCAACACGACATCGGTGGTGAAGTGGGCCATCATCGCCGCCTCTAACCCTCGTCGCCAGTACAGCCAGCCGAAAACCAGGCCGGCCAGAGCGTTGGCCGCGATTACCCAGGCCACAACTACGCCCGTTAGTGGAACGAGCGCACTGGCCAGGGGTAAGTGGAGAGCGCCGAAGGCAAGTGCTGCCGCTGCATTCGCGACCCAGATGATCGTCGCCGTTGGCTGTGGCGTCCCAAGGAGCCTCGTGCCAAGCCAAGCCAGCACGGTCATGAGCCCGAGGCGCATCCAGATCTCCTCGCTGATCCCGGCGCTGACCGAGCCGAGAAAACCTGCCCAGGGAGACGGTGGCGTGATCGGCGCGTGCAGCTCGGGAAACAAACGGGGACCGACCAGCGAAGCGCCCAACATGACGACACCGAGGATCGCGCCGATGGCAGCCGCCCCCGGAAGGAGGGCACGCGCTCGACGCACGCCGTCCGAATCGCCCGCGCGCCAGGCGCACAGGAGCGGCGCACCCAAACCCACCTTGCCGCCGAGCCACACGCCCAGCGCCACCGCGGGCACCGAGAACACGACATACGTGAAAAGTTGGGAGAAAAGGAGCACACCAAGCAGCACTTCACGTGCCCCCGACCGTTGTTCGAGGAGCTCGGTCACATAGGGAACGCTTATTACGGCAGCCACGAGCGACGCGGCCATCAACACACCAAATGTTTCTCGGCCAACTGACCCGCTGCCACAGCGACGGGTTGTCCCCGAGTCGATTGCGTCACTCATCCCTGTGCCTCCATAAACTCAACACTTTCCGATGATTCACGTGTGACAACGGATCACGCCAGGGAACGCCGGGTTTAGCTGGATCAATTTGCGCATAGCATGGGTCAAATCAAACCCATGACGTGGGTTCATCAACTCGTGCCGGCACGAGTTCCCCGTGGGCCGCGGCTCAGAGACACAAGGTCGCGCGTTGACTGGTGGGCGCTCGCCTTCACTGCGATCGGGGCATGGCCGAGGGGTTATATCAGCCCAAGACAACTCGGTCTGGTTGACGACGAGGCCACTCAACGTGGCTTCGCTGAGCTGGGCGTTGGCCTGGGTCGCCGGGCCCAAAGAAGCAGTAGCGGTTGGGACGACATCTCGCCCGCCCACAGGACGTACGGAATCCATCTGCTCCCGTACGGCTGCATGCTCGTCGATGTCCAAATCGCCTTCCGCGGCTTGGGCGTTTCGTCGTTGAATGCGCGTAAATCGCACTGAAAGTGCTGCTCCGATGGTGGACGTGTGTTATGCGACAGCCAAACCTGCCTCGTGCGGATCCAACGCTTCGCACCATCGGGAAAGGCCGAGAACACGCACGATCCATGTCGCCGCCTCTTCCAGCCTTCCCGCGCCTTCGAGGAGGCGATGGCATCGATCACGGTAGTCGGGCGCATGTTCTGTGAGGTCCGACACGCATCGGATGACGAGCTCGTATACGCGGTCGACGGTCAAGGCGGCCGTGCCTTCGCGCTGAAGACGGTTTGTGATGGTCGACACGACGTGCACGCCCAGGGGGGAACGCAGCAATGAGTGCGCAAAGTCCTTTTCAGGCGCGCCTGATGGCTCCACGCTGGCAGATTCTACTATCACCGGAACCTCCGCAGCGCGGTTCCGCCGTGTGTGAATCACTGTTGTTTTCGTCGTGTCGGTCGTTTCTTCTGTGTCGCTGCGGTCTTGGGCTTTGGCGTGCCGCTGTTGAGAGCGACAGCAGCACGGACGAGATCTCCCAGCGCCGCCTCGTTGATGGCGTCGCCCTCGTGGACGTCAATGCTGCGGCTCGCCTTGGCTTCAAGGCCGGCGTTGAAGAGACCATGCGAGTCGTCCAGCGACGCGCCCTTGAAAAAGTTGACCTTGACATGATCCTGGAACGCTCCAACAGCAACGACATTGCCGTTGCACGACCACACGGGCGTGTTCCATTTCCATTCTTCGTTGAGGTCCGGGGCGGCCTCTCCGATCAGTTTGCGCAGTCGCGCGAGCGTTTTGCCGCGCCAATCGACGAGTTCATTGATGTGATTGGTCACACGCTCTGATGCATTCATTGGCTAATGAACTCCTTCAATACCTGGCCTATCGTCGACGATGAGGAACACGGGCGCCGCCGATACCTCGTGGCGGGATTCGCGCTGTTGTGTCATCTTTCCTTCCTGGCCAGCGACAACGCCTTCAACGCGAGGAGCCACGCGGTGAGTGTCAGCGCGTGACGCCCGTGATTCATGAGCAGCCATCGCGAGAGCGTCGCCCGCACATCAGCGTCGGCCAATTCAACAGCGCCCATCAGTCTCACCATCGCTGGGATGAAGTATGAAAATGTCGCGAGTCGCTCAGCGATGACGACGCCGATCGACGCGAGATGCCATGGGCGTCTCGGTCCCCGCGTCGCGTAGGCCGCAATGGCGTTCAGCACCGTGAGCAGCGTCAGCGGCACAGTTGTGACATACACCCAGAACAACAGTCCCGTGTTCTGCCACTCCGTCGGGGGAAGATTCGCCCACTGAGGTATGACCACCCTCGCTTCATAGAGTCCCGCTCCGAAGGCGATCCCGAGGTTCACCACGAACAACCACAAGACGATGTCTTTCCACATGTTGAGCTCAGCCTGACGCTCGATGGCACGCCTCACGATGTCTGTCCTGAGCCGGGCCGGGCGGTTCGCTTTAGGGAGATCCCCGCTCCGCGTGCCGTAACCCGGGCTGCGGTGTCGGCCTGATCCCGTCCGTGCGGCAGCAGCACCATCGGGACGCCGGCCGCGAGGGCCTTTATGACCGTGCCGGTGCGCCGTGCGTAATGCTAGAGGACCTCAGTCAATCACATGCTTGAGCGACAGTCAAACTAAAACCACCGCAAGCTCTCCGGCAACCGGTACTAGACATCTTCTAAGGCCGAAGTCTTGAGAGATGAAGCAAGTTTTCTGAAGGGCGGCCTTAGAAGCTGTCTTAGGCGCGGCCGCCGTCGGCGGCCGCGCATCTAGTAGCGAAGATCCGCCCCACCGTGGTGCGCCATAGGCTCGGTGGTTTGAGGCGGAGCTTCGCTACGCTCCTCCTGGCAGGAAGACCCGTTCGACGAACCAGTAGCCGCCCGCGAGGATCACGCCAATCGACCCGGCCGTGACCAGCCGCTCGCCGAGTGGCGCGCTCCGCCGCCGAATCGCGCCGAGTGCCCACGCGACCACGATGACAATGGTGAGCTGTCCGATCTCCACGCCGAGGTTGAACGAGAAGAGCGACCAGCCAAGCGCGGCTTGGGGAAGACCGAACTCCCTGAGAACCGCAGCAAAGCCGAAGCCGTGTACGAGCCCGAAGACGGCAGCGACCCACGCTCGGATGTCGCGAGCCTGGACCGGCGCGCCTCGTGGTTCGTCGTGCGACCCCACCCGGCGCGCTCGCACGACGAGGAGGTTGTCCGCACCCACGAAGACGATGCTCAAAGCAATCGTCGGCTCGATGATGCTGTCAGGTGGCGAGACCAGATTGAGCGCGGCGAGTGACAGCGTGATGCTGTGCCCGACGGTGAAGGCCGTGACGACCCCGGCCAGTCGCCACAGTGTTCCTCCGAGTAAGAGCAGGCCAATGAGGAATAGGACGTGGTCCGGGCCAATGAGGATGTGCTCGATGCCGGACGGCACGAAGGTCCGAACGACCGCGAGCGCTCCTTGAATCGTGCCGGCGTAGTAGACGAGTGTCTGTTCACCACGGTCGAGGATCGCCTGGTGGGTAACGGCGTCGTCCTCGTAGACGTTCACGAACGTCTGATGAATCGGGTCGTAGGGGAAGAGCGCGGCGTCGATCCGTACGGTGGCGGGACGTGACGCCGCCAACCGGAACGTGAGGCGCAGGCTCTGTTGCGCGAGGACGGGCTGGATGTCGCCCCAATCGGGCGCGATCTCGCGGCCGTCGAGCGTCAGGCGTAGCCGTTGTGACAGGAGCGCGACGAGGCGGTCCCGGTGCGCTCGCGCGACGTCCGGGTCGAGCAGGATGTCCGGCGGATCGATTCCCAGCTCGTGCGCGACATCGAAGTCGTGGACGACGAGGGAGCCGTGCGCGCGTCCTGCATCGAAGCGAAGATCGAGATAGCTGAACGGCGCGGGATGGGCGGCCAGCCGCGTTGGCAGAGCCAGCAGCGCGACGAGCAGCAAGAGCTCAATGCGCCACAGCTTGTACATGCTCGCGCAGCAGGTCGCGCCCAAAGTCGCCGTCGAAGTCGCGCCACACCGTGTGAACGTGGTTGCCGTCGTTCTGCGAGTTGTCGTATTCAATCAGAAACGTCGGCCCCTGGATGCGGTAATAGTGTTTCTTGCCCCGCTCGGCCTCGCCGCTCCACGCGAACGCAATCTTGTCGATGCCCGCTTCACGAAGCTCGGTCATCCGCTCTGCACGAGCGTCGTCCGCCATGTACGACGTGTACACGTCGATGATCTGCATCAACAGGTCGCGCTGCTCAGATGTCATCGCGGAAGCGGTGAGGCCTACCGGCGACAACGGATCGACCTCGGCCGCTGTTCCCGTCACAATCTCATTGGGTGCGACGTCCGCGATCACGGCGGTTGCCCGCTGCGACTCGTCGAGAGCCAAGAGGAGCTCACGGGCAGTGTCCTCCTCTTTCCCGAGAATGCGAAGGCCCTTCTTCGGCCCCTCACGCACTTCGGCCGGATTCGATCCAAAGAACGAGGGCGAGGCCGCGACGGCCGTGCCGTTCACGATCGTGAAGTGCAGCGATACGTGATGCCCTTCAACACGCCAGCCCCAAGGGCCCTTCGCCGACGGCGTGCCGAACACGCTAAAGAAGTACAGCTCGGGGTCGCGGATCATCCGACCACGCTTCTCGAGCGCCTTCAGCACGGTCTCGAGGTCCATGATCGCCGTGGCTGTGAGGTACCCACGCGCGCTCAGGCCGGCCTCGAGCAGTCCGTGAGCGAGCTTCCGCTGCGGCTCGGTCATCGCCTTGATGGGCAATCCCTTGCGTGGAAACTGCTGGGTCGGGACGAAATGCCACCTCATCCGCTCATCGCCGTCGAACGGGAGCGTCGCCTGCTGACGCTGCTCGGGCGAGAGGCCGTCGAGAAAATCAGTCGCGGCGGTGGCCATGGTGGAGGCCAGGCGCTGCGACGCGACCATAGCGCCGACGACCCAGACGGCGAAGAGCCCCACGGCAACGCCGGTGCGAAGAAGAGTCAACGGGGTCATAGCGACGTCCTCCCAGGGCGAGGGGCCTGAAGGCCCCTCGCTACGTACTAGAATTCAATGCGACTCACGGGGCACGGCATGTCCGCGGCAACCGCGCAAGAAGTCGAAGTCTGCGCCCGTATTGGCTTGCTGAACGTGTTGCAGATAGAGCTCTTGATATCCGCCCCGCATCGAGGGCTCCGGCGGCCGCCACGCTGCGCGACGTCGCTGCAACTCCTCCTCCGAAACCTCTAGGTTCAGGCGCCGGGCCCCGACGTCCAGCTCGATGAGGTCGCCGTCCCGCACCAACGCTAGCGTGCCGCCGACCGTGGCTTCGGGACAGACGTGAAGCACGACGGTCCCGTACGCCGTCCCGCTCATGCGCGCATCGGAGATGCGCACCATGTCCGTCACGCCTCGCTGCAGCACCTTCGGCGGGAGCCCGAGGTTACCCACTTCCGGCATGCCAGGATACCCCCTCGGTCCACAGTTCTTCAGGACGAGCACGCAGTTTTCGTCTGCGTCGAGATCCGGGTCCGCGATGCGCTCGTAATAGTGCTCGATGCTCTCGAAGACGATGGCACGGCCGACGTGTCGCATGAGCCGGGGCGAGGCAGCCGAGGGTTTGAGCACCGCGCCGTCCGGCGCCAGATTGCCGCGCAGAACAGCAATGCCACCCTGTTCGATCAGCGGACGGTCGAACGGGCGAATGACCTCGGCATTCCAGTTCGGCGCATCCTGACAGTTCTCCCAGATGGTCCGGCCGTTCGCCGTGACGGCGTCGCGGTGGATCAGGCCGTGCTCGCCCATCGCACGGATGACAGCCGGCAGCCCGCCCGCATAGTAGAAGTCCTCCATCAGGTAGCGGCCCGACGGCATGAGGTCCAGCAAGGTTGGCACGTCGCGGCCGAGTCGGTCCCAGTCGTCGAGCGTGACGTTTATGCCCACACGCCCCGCGATCGCCAGCAGATGAATGACCCCGTTCGTCGAGCCGCCAACGGCGCCGCTCACGCGAATTGCGTTTTCGAACGCCTCCCGCGTCAGGATGCGTGAGGGGCGCTGATCATCGCGCACCATCTCGACGATGCGTCGTCCCGCCAAATGCGCGAGCACCGAGCGGCGGGAATCTACCGCTGGAATTGCGGCGCTCTGTGGCAGCGTCAAGCCGAGCGCTTCGACGATCGAGGCCATCGTGGAAGCTGTACCCATCACCATGCAGGTGCCCGTCGAGCGCGACATGCTGGTCTCCGCGTCCATGAAGCGCTCGAGGCTCATGACGCCCGCCTTGACCTCCTCGCTGAAGCGCCACACGGCGGTTCCGGATCCGATGTCCTGGCCGCAGAACTTGCCGTTGAGCATCGGACCGCCTGACACGACGATCGCGGGAACGTCGCAGCTCGCCGCGCCCATGACCAGCGCGGGCGTCGTCTTGTCGCAGCCGCACATCAGCACGACACCGTCGATGGGATTCGCGCGGATCGATTCCTCGACGTCCATGCTCACGAGGTTGCGAAACAGCATGGCGGTGGGCCGCATGTTGGTCTCGCCCGTGGAGGTCACCGGGAATTCGAGCGGAAAGCCGCCCGCTTCCCAGACGCCTCGCTTGACGACATTGGCGAGGTCGCGAAAATGCGCGTTGCACGGCGTGAGCTCCGACCAGGTGTTGCAGATGCCAATGACCGGGCGTCCGTCGAAGACGTCGGTCGGCCAGCCGCGCATCCAGCTCCGGTGGACGAACCCGTCCTTGTCGCGCTTGCCGAACCACCCGGCTGACCGGTACTTGTGCTTCTCTTCGTCGTTCATGCTTTTCTATTTTTGCGGACGGCGCGGCTAACCGCCTCAGCCAAGGCTACGGCGGTCCGCCGAAGCTTTATGCGAAGGCGGAAGCCGCGCCCTACGTACGTTTAGCTTACGTGGTCTTTGCTGTCTTGCCGTCCCACCTAACCGTTTGGCCTTGCCGGATTGCGACGACGGCGAGAAGGCAGGGGAGCGAGGAGTTGAACCCCACCTCGATATCGCATGCTGGCTTCTGCCGCGATCTCACGCAGTCCAGGAAGTTCCGGACGTGGCGGCCCGTCGCGGATCCAAACTGCGAATCTGCGACCTCCGACATCCCCGACGGGTCACGGAATTTCTTGGCCTCGATCGGCGGTGGCGGCTCCGGCGCATTAAGCGGCCGGCGCCTGCCACGGGCAGGGGGAAACGGCTTCACCTCGTAACCGATGCGGTTCACGAGCAGCACGCCGCGGTCGCCGAAGAAGTAGTTGCCGTAGAGCTCCCGCGCATCCTCCTCGCCTGGCAACACGGCGTTGGATAGGGTCGCCACGAAGTTCTCGTACTGCCAGGTGACCGAGAACGTGTCCGGCGCGCGTTCAGCATCCCGGCGACTCCTCACGTACTGCGCCGACGCGCTCGTCAACAACGGCGTGCTCGTGTCCCCTTGCATGTACCAATTCATCACGTCCACGAGATGGACACCCCAGTCGGTGACCGACCCGCCACCATAGTCATAGTAGCTGCGCCACCGTCTCTGGCGACTCGGGACGTACGGCTTCCGCTCGGCGGGTCCCTGGAACATCTCCCAGTTCAGGTCTGCTGGAGGATCCTGGGGCGCTTCCGGCTGGTCTGGAAAGCGGCCGCGGCCACCTCCCGGGGGGCTCATCACACAGTGCGTAATGAGCGTGCCGAAGTATCCGTCGTGCGTGAGCTGTGCGGCCTCTTGAAAGTGGTGCCAGCTTCGTTGCTGCAGCCCCACCTGGACGATGCGGTTGTGCTGACGTGCGGCTTCCACCATCGTCAACGCGGGCTCGATGGCGTTTAAGACCGGCTTCTCGACGAAGATGTCCTTGCCCGCGGCACACGCGTCGACGGTCATCGGGCCGTGCCAATGGTCCGGTGTCGCAATCAGCACGGCATCGACGTCCTGGCGATCGAGCACGCGCCGATAGTCCTCGACGGTGTCCACCGCGGCGCCACCCTGCGCAGCGTTCAGTTTGGCCGCGGTCTCATCGAGCCGGCTCTTGGCGACGTCGCAGGCGACCACGAAGACGCTGTCTTCGTGCTTCAGCCAATCCGTCGCCACTTGATTGCCGCGGCTGCCGCACCCGATGATGCCCACCCGGATCCGGTCGTTGGCGCCGACAACGCCACGGCCCTGCCCAGAGGCGACGCCGGGCGTCGCGCCGAACAACACACGTGTCTGCGACGCCGCCGCGCCCGCGACGGCCGCGTGCAAGAATCCGCGTCTGTTGATCATTGCGACGTCCTTTCTGAGCCTGTCTTCGGGTGCGAATGGGTACTGCCCTCTGTCAGGCCGAGCGCCCACTTGATGGCCTCGAAGTACATCGTGGTTACGTCGGGGTCGGTCCAACTCTCGTTGGTATGCCCGAGCGTCGAGTAGAACACACGTCCCTTGCCGTACATCTTCGCCCACGCCACCGCAAAGTCGCGATCGGTGCGGCGAATGCGCCGATTGTTCTCGTAATCGAGCTTCGTCTCATCGAGTCGCAGCAACACGTTGACCTTGTCACGTGACCACTGCTTGGCCTGGTAGATCTCATCGTGCTTCGTGAAGGCTTTCGGGAAGTGCCGCACCGCCGGGAACGTCGGATCTTCCAGGATGATGGGCGCATCGAACGTGTTCCACGGATGCGCATCGAACCAGCCGCCGATCATCTCGGCGTACTCGGGCCAATCGTAGTTCGCATCTAGCGCGGCATGGACACCCACGAAGCCCTTCCCATCGTCATGCACGAACGACAGCAGATCTTGCTTCTGCTCGTTGCTCAGCGCCATGGTGCCCGTGGTGTTCACGAAGACCAGGGCATCGAACGCGTCGAGGTTCTTCCCGTTCGCACCGACTTCGCCCTTGGTAATCCACTCGTAGTCCGTGCGGAGGTAGGCCTCCCACATCCCAGATTCCTTGCCCATGTTGCGAATGGTGACCATGCCATCGGAGATCGAGTCGTGCTGGAACCCCGTGGCTGCGCCCAGTAGCAAGATGGTCTTCTTGGACGAACGCGCGGAAGGAGGGCCGGGCGGGCGTCCTCCGCGCTGGCGGGCCTGACCCTCGGGCGGCCGTGGGTCGGCGGGCTGGCCTTGGGCGCCACCCATGTGGACCAACGACACCGCGCACGAAATCACAAGTATCGGGAGCGCTGCACTGTGAGGTCGCTTCATGGAAGCTCCTTGACCGCGATGACACGCCATCGCCAGAAGCCGGCATCCACCCAGCGTGGCGTCTGCTTGCCGCTGGCGTGCATTTGAATGGCAATCATCCCATCTGTGGCGCCGTTGGCGGCGTGATTCGCGGTGTCACTCCAGTCGGTCACCAATTGGCCGTTGATCCAGACCGTGATATGCGGGACGTCTCCTTCGATCCGTGCACGGATGCTGTTCCATTCCTCCCGCTTCCAGGCCTTCTGCCACGCCTCGTTGCGTTCGCGCAGCCGCGCCTTGCGCGCTTCTGGGGTCAGGTTCCTCACGTCGCCGCCGCCGCTGACGCCCTCCAACCGCTCGCCATAGATGCCGCCCATGTTGCCATCGGGAAGGTAATCCAACATCACCTGGTACGCCTCCCCGGCTTCGCTCGATCGGAGGAACAAGCCGCTATCGCAGCCCCAGTCGGGCTTTATCTCCATATACAGTTCGACGTTCTTGTATTTCTTGTCGGTCAGTAGGATGCCGCCCTTGCCCTGCGGGCTCTGCGTGCCAACGATCACGCCGTGGACAACCCGAAACTCGGGCGTGGTGCCGTGATGATTCGTTCGGCTCACGTGCCACCCGGTCAGGTCCTTGCCGTTGAAAATAGGGGTGAACCCTTCCGGAATCGCCGGTCCCTCGTCAGCCCCGATGTGCGCTCCACCGCCGCGCTGGTTAGGCGGCGCTTGGTCTTCGGCACCGACGACGTGCGGCGCGGCAACGACGAGCAACATGAGACTGAGAAGGGCGTGAATTGTCGTGCTCCGCATGAGCGTTTTCAACCTCCCTGAATCCCTGAATCCATGAGCTCCTGTTAGTGACCCGATTGCGGGAGCCTCGCAAGCTCCTCTTCCGTCCAGGGACGCGCGCGGTCAGCCGACGCCGCGCGCACCCGCTTCACGAACGCCGGGTTCACCGGGGACGCTCGGTGACCCCACGACCGACGCACGTAGGTGAGCGCCGCTGCGACTTGATCGTCGGACAGGGATTGGAGCGGCGGCATCATCCATTGACCCTCCTTGCCGTTGAGGATGATCCGAACGGCGAGACCGGCGGGGCCAACCACCCACTTCGAGCCGATGAGGGTGGGCGCCACGTTTGGCTGCCCACGCCCGTCCGCCCGATGACACGCGATGCATAGGTTCTCGTAGACCTGCTGCCCGGCCGCGAACCGCTTTTCCTCCTCCGGCGTGAGCGCGGGCGGGTCGACAGCCGGCGCCGTCATGCCGTTAGGGGCCGTTGCGGGCTTGGGTTTGCCGGGCCGGTCTGAGCGCGCCACATCGCTGGCGGCCTCCACGCCGCGCACCAACGCCGCGCGGTGCCCCATCGCAAGGTCTTCCTGATCGGCCCACTGTAACACGCGCTCAACCGCCGCACGTTCCCCGCTTCGCACGACCGCGGCCGCGAGCATCATGATCGGATCATCGACCGACTGAGTACGGCTCGCGCCGAGCAGCGTTTCGAGAACGCCTAGCTCACGTCCGGCGAGGCCGCTGATCGCGGCATCCACCGCGACAGGATCGTCACCGAAGCGTTCGAGCGCCGTCACGAGAGACGCTTCCCGCACGCGCCCGGGGAGCGTCCCCAGCGACGCAGCCAGTTGCCGTCGAACCGTCGCCTCACCATCGTCGAGACGATCCAGAACGGCCCCGTGTAGCGGGTGGTCCGGCTCGCCGAGCCATCGTTCCGCCAGCCGGATAGCCGCTGCGCGTACGTGCGGCGACTGATCCACCAACGCCCGTCGAACAGTGGGCACGTCGATCGCCTCGAGCCCGTCGAGGGTCCAGAGCGCGTGCAAGCGCGTGCGGCGATCAGGTGCGCTCAGCGCATTCTGTTTCAATGCGGCTACCACGGACGTCTCGCCCCGCTCGACCAGCAGTCGCTGCGCGGTGTCTCGCCACCAGCCGTTGGGATGTGCCAGGAGCTCCACAAGCTTCGCGGGCGAGGCCTTCGACAGCGCAGGCTTGTGGTCGCGCCGCGTGGATTCGTGCACGACCCGATAGATGCGTCCGAGGCCGAGGGGGACGTCGAGCTTACCAGCCTTGATGTAATTCCGCAGGTAATCCGTCTGGTACTGCCCTTCCTGGACGATGCCCCGGTACATGTCCACGACATACAGCGTGCCATCCGGCGCCGAGAACAGGTTGACAGGACGAAAGCGCTCGTCGGTCGAGGCGAGAAATTCTCCGCGCTGGTACGCGTTCTTTGCTCGTAGGTCTCCGTCCTCCTCGACGAGGATGAGCCGATGCACGAGATTCCCGGCCGGCTCGGTCACGAAGAGGTTGCCGTAAAGCTCGCGGGGCAAGCGGTCGCCGCGGTACACGGTGGGCGTGCCTGCGGAGACGTAGGTGATGAGGGTGCCATCCGCGCGCAGCGTGCCTTCCCGGTATCCCCGATTGACACCACGTGTGGGGCGCACCGGCCACACGGTCATCTCTTCCGGCTCCATGAGCATCTCGTAGCTGCCACGCGTTCGCACGAGGTTCGGGTTGCGCGCGTAGTAGCGTCCCGGCACCAGATCGACGAACGCCGGCTGCTCGTTCCAATTGCGGTAGATGCGACCGACGTCATCCATCGTGACGCCCCACTGTCCGCGCCTCACGGTCTCATGATGCTGGAGCTCACCATTCTTGAACTGAAACTGACCGTCGTGTTCCGACGTGTAGATCCAGTTGTCGAGCCCCCACAGCAGGCCGTTCGCGTTGTGCTCCGGGTTGCCCTCCAAACGTCCGAAGTCATCACGCACCAGCTCTCTCGTGTCGCCGTGCAGATCGCCAGTCGTGTCGGTGACCAGCCACAGGTTTGGCGGTTCCGCGATGAGCACGCCACGATCGAGCACCTTCAGGCTGCGCGGCAGCACGAGCTCGTCGAGGAACACCGTGCTCCGGTCCATCCGGCCATCGTCATCGTCGTCTTCGAGCACGACGACGCGGCAGACCGGATCGCGGGTGGTGTTGCGTTCCTCGGCCGTGGGCATGAAGCCACGCATCTCGATGACCCAGATCCGGCCGTCAGGATCGATGTCCATCCATATGGGATCGACAATCATCGGCTCGCTCGCCACGAGCTCGAGGCTATAGCCGGGGGGCATGTAGAACGTTTTCAGCGCCGCGTCCGGGGTGAGTGGGGGAGAGTCGTTGGCGACCGGCTGCACGGCAGGTGGCCACTGCTGGTCGGCGCGAGTGCGATGGCAAGCCGCCATGCCAATCACCGCGGGCATGGCAAGCAGAAGGGGCAACGCGGCGAGCTTACCTTCCATCGTTCTCTGAGCGCTTGGCCGTGGCCGTGAGCAGATCTGTGGGACGTTTGCCCGCCCAGGCAATGCCACGCAGCAGGAGGAGGCGGTAGGGTTCCAGCTCGAAGCTCGAATGGTAGTGACCCTGGAGCGACACGAACGCGCGATACGGCTGGCCACCGGGCAAGGTCTTTTCGTAGGTCCACAACTGCGGCACCAGCTCCTCGTCCGGCTGCGCCGAAGGGTGAGGGGCCGTGGCGAGGACGTGCATGTCTGGCGCCTTCCGCAGCAGGAAGAACATCTCGTCATCCATTTCGAAATCGGAGGTTCCCTGGAGGATCGGATGTGCGCGATCCTCCAACCGCATCTTCACGACGCCACGCCACCAATTCTTCTCGCCGTGTTGCTTCGCGCCACCCGCGACGCCCGCGAACCAGGTGGCGTCATCGCCGCACATCCCGTCGTGGAGCACGACCAAACCGCCACCGCGCTGGAGGAACGCGTCGAGCCGGGGACGCTCGTCTGGCGTGATGTTGGCGCCGTCGCCCTTGTAGATGATGAGCACATCGGCTTTGGCCAATTCCGCTTCGGTGGGGAACCGCAACTGACCGTCGACCTCCGCACCGCGCTCGCGCAGCAGCGTCGTCCAGTCTTCGAGAAAGCGCGGGTAGTCGTGCTCGCCTGGTCCATGCGTTTTCTCCCCGGCGCGGATGAAGACGCTGAGCGGCTCGTCCTGCGCCGCAAGCGGCGCGCACACGCTCACCGAGAACATCGCGACGAGCGTCAGATGAAGCTTCAGAGAGCTCATGGCCTTTCCTCGCGATCGCGGTGGCTGTACGTCTTGCTGAAGCCATTGCGGCTGTTCGTCACCGTGAAGGTTCCAGCGGACCGTGCGGATACCTTGATCCAATGCCCTGGACCCGTGTGGTCAGGCGCGCGACCTGCTCCCGAAGGGGCGGGCGAGGGCGTCGTCAGGATCGTGGCGATCGTCGCTGGTTCTTCGATGTTCGCAATGAACACACCGGCAGGGTTGAACTCGAGACGCCCGTTGTGCGACCAGTGAAGCTGCCAGAGATCTTCGAGGTTGGGTGAGGAGTGAAGAGTGCGGAACGTCTGCTCGCTCGCCCCTTTGCGCGTGCCGTTCTGCGTGATTGCCACGCGCGGTTGCAGCGCGTGCACGAGCACCTCGGAGCCAGACTGGTCGAGCCCGTGATGCGACGTGAGGTACAGGTCGACCGTCCCGATCGGGTTGTTCGGACACATCAAATCACGCTCGTTGTTCCACAACAGATCGCCCAAGTCAACAACGCGGAATTCCCCATAGGTTACGACGCTGCCGACCGACTGCCCATTTTCAGGACCGCTGGTGTTCTCGCGCGGCTCGAAGCGGTCACAGTACGGGTTCGGTTGACCTCCCCCCGGGAGCGGATCGTCGAGCACCTCGGCCGCGGAGGACACGATACGCCAGTCGAGCTCCGCGATCGGCACGCTGTCGCCCGGCTTCACGACGGTATGCCTTGCCTTGCTGTACAGCTCCGCATAGGCCTGCTGAAATCCCTCCACGTGCTCCCGCTCCTCGACCGTCGGTCCGTGATCGATGAAATGGCGGATGGGAATCCGCTTCGCCAGCTCTTGCATGCCACCGATGTGATCGCCGTGGTAGTGGGTGCTAATCAGATAGTCAATCTGCTCGAGCCCCGCGTCCGAGATGGCTGCCATGATGCGGTCGACATCTCGGTCGCCCGGGCTCCCGGTATCGATGAGCGCCGACTCGCCTGAGGGCGACACGAAAAGCGTTGCTTTGCCGCCTTCCACGTCCACGATGTAGATGTCCAGTGTCGGCTTCTGGCTCTGCGCGCTGGCGGCGGAGACCGTCAGGGTCAGGGTCAGAGCGAATCCAATCGTCGCCCGCATCATCACGTCCCACCAGAAAGCGAAATCCCTTCGCTTCATTTGTGTTTCATTTGTAGGGCGCGGCTTCCGCCTTCGCATAAAGCTTCGGCGGACCGCCGTAGCCTTGGCGGAGGCGGTTAGCCGCGCCATCAGGGGCCATTGGGGGTGCGAACGCCTTTTCACCTTTCATCGGTCGGCACGAGGCGAACGATCATACCCGGTGTCGTGTCCGAGAGCTTCACGCCTGGCACGTTCAGCGCGACATATAGATGACCGTCCGGCCCGGTGGCCACATCGCGAACGCGGCCGAAGTCCTTGAAGAGCACTTCCTCGTGCACCACCTCGTCCCCGTTCGTTTCCAGACGTCGTAGCGCTTCACCGGCAAGCCCCGACACGAACAGGTCGTGCTTCCACTCCGGGAAGCGGTCGCCGGTGTAGAACGCGATGCCGCTGGGCGCGATGGTGGGCGTCCAGTGCGCAATCGGTGCCTCCAGGCCTTCCTGTTGCCTTGGCGGCGCGGTAGCAACGGCGCGCTTCCCCAAGCGGCCGGAGGTGACGAGCGGCCAGCCATAGTTGCGCCCCGGCTCGATGCGGTTCAACTCGTCGCCGCCGATCGGGCCATGCTCGGCAGCCCAGAGCGCGCCGGTGACCGGATGGAGCGCCAGCCCCTGTGGATTCCGATGGCCATAGCTCCAAATCGATTCGAGCGCGCCCTCGCGACCGACGAAGGGATTCTCCCGCGGCGCCGTTCCATCGTCATTGACGCGGTGCACCTTGCCGTTGGGCCGCGACAGATCTTGCGCATCGGTGTCATGGCCGCGGTCGCCGATGGAGTAGAAGAGGTGGCCCTCCCTATCGAACAGGAATCGTGAGCCATAGTGAACATTGGTCGGAAAGAACAGCTCCGCGGGCGCGCGATACAGCGTTTCTTGATCGACCCACCGGCCGCTCTGGATGCGACCCCGAATGATGGACGTCATTGACGTGTCGTTCTCACCCGGTTCAGCGTACGAGAGGTAGATCCAGCCGCTTTGTGCGTAATCCGGGTGCACCGCGACGTCGAAGAGACCACCGTCCTGCTCGGTCCAGACGGCTGGTGTACCATCGATGACCTTTGGAAGCCGCTTGCCGTTGTCGATCAGCCGCAGCGTGCCGGGACGCTCCGTGACGAGCATCCGGCCGTCGGGAAGGAACGCCATGCCCCACGGGGTGGCGAGGCCTTCGGCGACAACCTCGAATGTGAAGGTGTGCTGCTCAGCACGCACGATTTGATTGACGGGATTGCGAGCCCTCGACGCGTTCTTCTCGACAAGCGTCGTCTGCCGGCGGAGGTAGCCGATGAGACCCTTGATGTCTGCCTCGGTCAAGACGTCCTTGAACGGCGGCATTTCGGTGCCCGGGAGGCCTTCCCGAATGCTCTTCATCAGGCTCACGTCGTCACCGCCCACGCGCCACGTGTCATCGAACAACGTCGGGGCTCGGCCTCCGGTCAGGTTTGAGCCGTGGCAGGCCGCGCAGTAGTCGGTGTAGGTCTGAGCAAAGGGGTCGCGAGGCGCCCGTCCGGAAGGCTGTGGCGCGACCGATGTCGCCGCCAGGACCGCAACGCAGACGAAGATGACTGCCACAACGCCAAAGCCGCTGATGAGCCGCACCTGTCGAGAGTCCCTCCTGGGAAATCGCGGCTGGAAACACTTGCGTACGCGTGAAATGATGCACACTCACGAACGTAGATCAAGTCGGTGTCCCGAATCTCTGTGAAGACACCAGTTTCACGCCGAAAGAGCAATGGTTCACCAAGGAGGATACTCGATGTCGACAAGAACGTGGATGGTGCTCGCGGTCAGCGCAGTGGCTTTCGTTGGCGGGTTCGTGCTTCGCGGGGCTGTCGGGCCGGTCCCTTCCGTGCACGCACAGCAGGCGAATCGCGTGTTCGAGATCCGGACCTACACCGCGGCCGAGGGGAAATTCGACGCGCTCAAGGCACGGTTCCGCGACCACACCGTGAGCTTGTTCGAGAAGCACGGGATGACGAACATCGGTTACTGGACGCCCCAGGAGGGCCCGTTGGCGGAGAACACGCTCATTTACATCCTCGCGTACCCGAGTCGCGACGCGGCGACAGAGAGCTGGGACGCGTTTCGAAGTGACCCGGAGTGGAAGAAAGCGCTGGCGGAATCCGAGGCGCAAGGGCGCTTGACGGTCAACGTCGAGTCGCTATTCGCGGACCCGGCGGACTTCTCACCCATCAAGTAGGTGCGAGGGGCGAGGGGCGAGCTCGCCCCTCGTACCTCGCCCCTGTTTTACCAGGCGGTCCAGCCGCCGTCGACGAAGAGCGAGCTCCCTGTAACGTAGGAAGCTGCGTCCGACGCTAAGAACAGGGCCGCGCCCGTGAGCTCGTGCAGCTCGCCCCAGCGACCCATGGGAACTCGTCTGACGAAGTCCTGGTACTTTTCCGGGTCGTTCATCAGTTGCCGGTTCATCTCGGTGGCGAACACGCCGGGACAGAGCGCATTGACCGTCACACCGCGGCTCGCCCATTCGAGTGCCAACACGCGAGTCAGGTTCATGACGCCGGCCTTCGATGACGCATACGGTGCACGGCCGGCCAACGCGACCACGCCCATGATGGAGCCGAGATTGATGATCCGCCCCCACCCACGCGCTGCCATGCCGGGGCCCACGGCCCGTGCACAGAGGAAGGGTCCTTTGAGGTTCGTATCGATGACGACGTCCCAGTCGGCTTCGGTCAGCTGCTCGGCAGGGCCACGCACGTTCGTGCCGGCATTGTTGACAAGGATGTCCAGGGGACCGAGGGCTTTGTCGATTTCGGCCATCAGCCGTTCGACATCTCCAGCCACCGTCACGTCGGCTGTGAAGGCGCGCGCGCGGCGACCGGTGGCTTCCGCGATCTCGGACGCGGCCGTCTCACACGCCGCCGTTGATCGGCTCGCCAAGGCGACGTCAGCGCCTGCCTCGGCGAACGCACCCGCAATGGCGCGGCCAATCCCTCGCGCACCACCCGTCACCAGCGCACGACGGCCATCGAGCCGAAACTTGTCCAGACTTGTCGTGTGTGTCATTCGCGTATGCTAGCAGCCCCTTCGAACATTCTGTTAAGCTCACCGCAACTGATCCCTGACCCCTGACCCCTGATCCCTTCTTCTAGGGAGGAGCACGTTGCATCCGTTACTGATTCTTGGCGTAGGAACGGCTGTGGTACTCGGCGCGATCGTCGTGCTCCGGATCAATGCCTTCCTCGCGCTCGTCGGCGGCGCCATTACGGTGAGTCTGCTGGCGCCCGGCCCAGCCGAGGAGAAAATCCCGCGCGTCGCCGAGGCGTTCGGTGACACAGCCGCCAGCATCGCGATCGTGATCGGCTTGGCGGCGATCATCGGCCAGTGCATGATGGAGAGCGGCGCGGCCGACCGCGTGGTCCGCGCGTTCCTCTCCCTCCTCGGTGAGAAGCGGGGCGGCGCGGCG
>WHTZ01000013.1 GCA_009377495.1 Luteitalea sp. | reverse complement strand
CTGCTACGGGTGATAGTGGAAGTAGAGCTCCACTTCGAGATCCGGGTGCGGATACTCCCCAGGTAAGGGTGGTAGCCGTGTCGCCAGCAGCGCGCGCTGCGCGATCATGTCCAAATCCGGATAGCCGCTCGATTTCTGCACGCCAATGTCCGAAAGTGTGCCATCGCGGGCAATCATGAACCGCATGGTCGTGACCGCCGTCATGGGACGCCGCGAGCTCCAGTTGCGGTCGATGATCTGTATCATCGTCTGGATGTATTCGGGACAACAGAAATCGCCAAGCTCAAGTTGCCCACCGTAGCCACCGCCGCCCGTCGAAATGCCGATGCTGTTCTCCTGACCGGGCGTTTCCGCCATCGCGTTGCCTTCGCGGACCTCAGGTCCCGTCGTCGGCCGGCGCCCACGCGCTTCCTCCGGCGCGTGCTCGACAGGCGGTGGGGGAGGGCGCCGCGTGGCACGCTCGAGCGGCACGCTCATCGCCGCCGGCTTCACAGACGGCGGTGTGAACGGCTTCGGCTTGGCATTCTCAGGTTCCACCTGCTGGACGGGCGTGCCCGCAATGGGTGTCATCCCGCCCGTCTTCGGGCCGGGCGTGCCACCCAAGCTAATCGTCATCACCATGCGGTCGTCATCATCGACCGATTGACGCCAGCCCGATGGCATCAGCAGGACTGCCACGCCGACGACCAGGTGAGCCACCAACGAGAGCGACAGCATCCGCTGAAGCCCTTCGGGCTCACGCACGCGGCCGAACAAGGCCTCCGAGACCAGGTCTTCCACAGGGTTACTGCTCTCCCGGCAACAAGGTCACCACGGCGAGATTCTCCACGCCCGCCGCTCTCAACAGATCCATGACCTCGACGAACTGTGCCATCTTCACGTCTCGGTCGCTTCGGAGGTAGACGTTCTTCTGCGAACGGTCCACCATGAGTTGACGTATACGCTCTTCGAGCACGTCGACGGGCAGGAGCTCATCATCAATCTCTACCTCCCGATTCTCTTCGTAGGTCTTCGGCACGGTGACGAACACGCGCTCCTCCTCGAGCACGGGCGCATTGCGCGCTTCGGGAAGCGTGACGTCCATGCCCCGAGTCATCAGGGGCGCCGCCACCATGAAGATGATGAGCAGCACCAGCATCACGTCAACCAGCGGCACGACGTTGATTTCCGACAGGCTGGGCGCGACGTGATACATGCGTCCGCGTCGTCCGCCCATCGCCGATCCGCCCGTCGAATGAACCTGTACGCCAGGCATTGGCTTTGCTACGTGAAGTTGCGCTCCGCGATATTGAGAAATTCGAGCGAGAAGTCTTCCATCGATGAGGCGAAGTGCTTCACTTTCTGTGTGAGCAGGTTGTAGAAATAGACAGCAGGAATTGCGGCAAACAAGCCCATCGCCGTCGCGATGAGCGCCTCCGCAATGCCCGGCGCCACGATCGCCAGGTTCGTGGAACCCATCTGCCCGATGTTCATGAACGAGTTCATGATGCCATAAACTGTGCCAAACAGTCCGATGAACGGCGCGATGTTCGCCGTCGTCGCGAGAAAGGTCACGCGGTGCTCCAGCTTGTTCACTTCAATGCCGGCGGCGCGGAGCAATGCCCGGTCGAGCGCATCGAAGCTCTTTAGAGTTGGACGTCCCGCCTGGTTCGCCGGCCGCTCGCCTTGCTGTGTACGAAGCTGGGCCGTGAGCTCCGCGTAGCCCGCTTGGAACAGGCTCACGAGCGGGCTCTCGCCAAGGGTGCGGCAGACCGCTTGCACTTCTGAAAACTTGCTGCTCTTGCGAAAGACGTCGAGGAACGCCATCGATTGGCGCTCGGCGCGACGAAATTGCCAGTGCTTGTAGAGGATGATGCCCCAAGAAACGACTGAAAAAACGACGAGAACGAGGAGGACCGCCTTGACGGGAAGGCTCGCGTCACCGATGAGCGTCAGGACATCCACGTCCGCGGTTTCGGGCGCGGGAACAGGCGGCTCCTGCAGGGCAAGAGCAAGCGAACCGAGCGTGGGCAAACAAGCCTCCGACTGTGGTCATATGCTGCGCCGCTGGGACAGCGCCAAGACGTCACATTACCACGGGCACTAACGTGAGTCAAGTCTATGATAACATGGGAGTTCTAGCGAACCGCAGCTCCTTCGGGCCGCGCTTCGCGGTGCTCACTTGCGAGCCCCGAAACGTGAACACTTCTGGGTCACGTTTCGCGTTCTCAAGAGTTCTAGCGGGCCGCGGCTTTCAGCCGCGCCCCCCGACGCTCACTTAACGCACCAAAAACTTGACTCAAAGAGTCGAGTTTCGGTGCCTCAAGGGTTCTAGCGTACGGCCCGTTCGCCGAACGCGCCCTACCGGTTCCCGATGATTCGCTATGTGAGCATCCGCCAGCTTGCGGTCATCGAGACGCTCGACCTCGAGCTCGGGCCCGGCCTGACCGTTTTCACCGGCGAGACCGGCGCCGGCAAGTCGATTCTCGTCGAGGCCGTCGGCCTCCTACTCGGTGGCCGCGCCTCCGCTGACCTCGTGCGCACCGCTGCGCCTACCGCACACGTCCAGGCTGTGCTCGAGAACCCAGACGGACGTGAAACGATTCTTAGACGCGAAATATCGGCGCAAGGTCGGAGCCGCGCGTTCATTGACAATATCCTGGTGACGAGCACAGCGCTCCGCGAAGCCGTTGCCGATCTCGTGGACTTGCACGGCCAGCACGAACACCAAAGCCTCTTGCAAGCCGATACGCAGCTCGAGCTGCTCGATCGTTTTGCCGGTCTCGACGCTGAACGCACCGAGGCCGCGACGCGGTACGAGGCATGGCGTGCGCGGCAGGAGCAACTCGACGCCGCGCAGCTCGACGAGCGTGAGCGCGCCGCGCGGATTGACCTCTTGACGTTTCAGCTCGGTGAGATTGATAACGTCGCGCCGCAGCCGGGTGAAGACGAGGATCTTGCGGCGACACGGCAGGTGCTCGCCAACGCCGAGCGGATCCAGCGGCTTGGCAACGAGAGCTACGACATGCTCTACGAAGGAGAGGCAGCCGTCCTCGCGCAGCTCGAGCAGGTGTGGCGTCGAGTGACGGACCTCGCCGCCCTCGATCGCCGCTTCGAGCCACACCTGGACGCACGCGACGCCGTGAAGGCACACCTCGAGGACCTCGCGTTCTTTCTACGCTCATTCCTGACCGACCTCGATCGGTCGCCGGAACGTTTGCAAGCCGTCGAAGATCGCTTGGCCGCGCTCGAGCGATTGAAGCGCCGTTACGGATCCACACTGGACGAGGTGCTACGCCAACGTACCGAGATGATGGCGACCCTGGCGGCGGTCGAAACATCCGCTGAACGCGCGGCGCAGTTACAGGAGGCAGTGGCGCAGGCCGCTGACGCCTACCGCGACATCGCGGGCCAACTCTCGGAACGGCGACGCCAAGCCGCGCCGCGCTTTACGGAACGCCTCGGTGCCGCGCTGGGCGAGCTGGCGATGGAGCACACGCGGTGCGAGATCCGCTTTGCTTCCGAAGACCCGTCGCCACGCTCCTGGAGTCGCAACGGGTTCGATCGGTGCGAGATCTTCTTGTCTCCCAACCCTGGCGAGGAATTGCGCCCGCTTGCGCGCATCGCGTCTGGTGGTGAGCTGTCGCGCATCATGCTCGCGATGAAGACGCTCGCCTCACCGGACGTGCCCGGCAAGACGCTCATCTTCGACGAAATTGACGCGGGCATTGGCGGTCGGGTAGCGGACACGGTCGGCGCCAAGCTCAGGCGCCTGGCAGATCACGTACAGGTGCTTTGCATCACCCACCTCCCACAGGTAGCCGCGCATGCACAGGCGCATGTCAACATTAGCAAGCATGTGGTCGACGAGCGTACGATAACAAGAGCGACCGTGCTGGATGCAGACGGGCGCGCGACGGAGCTGGCGCGCATGATAGGTGGCGACATCTCGGGTGCGGTCCTGGAGGGAGCGCGGGCGATGCTTGCCGCACGGGCCCACGCTGGCCAGCAACACGTCGACAGAGCTGATACGAATAAATAGCGAAAGTTTACGGTGCCACAGAAATACCTCATCGAAACCTACGGCTGCCAGATGAACGTCCACGACTCGGAGCGTATGGCCGGGCTCCTCGAGCAGGCCGGCTTCGAGGCAGTCACCGATCCGGTGGACGCGGACATCATTGTGGTGAACACATGCAGCGTTCGTGAGCACGCCGAAGACAAGCTGTACTCACGTCTAGGAGAGCTGCGTCAGGTCGGCCTGCAGCGCGGTTCCCAGCCGGTCGTCGCGGTCACGGGCTGTGTCGCGCAGCAGCTCGGCGACGAGCTGTTCCGCCGTTCGAGCCTCGTAGACGTTGTCGTTGGCACGCAGTCGCTCAAACAGCTCCCAGGCCTCGTTGCACAAAAGCTGAGTGCCGCGGACGGCCCTGCGGACATCTCATTGGTGGACGTCAGTCCACATGACGATGTCTCGTTCCCGCTCGGGATCGCACGTCGACGGGACTCTCTCAAGGCATACGTCAACATCATCGAGGGGTGCAACGACTGCTGCGCATTCTGCATCGTCCCTTACACCCGCGGGCGCGAACGTATGCGCGCGTTGAGTGAAATCCTCGCAGAAGTACGTGAAGCAGCGGAGAATGGTCACAGCGAAGTGCATCTGCTCGGCCAGATCGTCAACCATTACCAGGCGCCCGACGATCCCGGTTGTGACTTTGCCGCGTTGCTCGAGCGTGTGCACGAGGTTCCCGGCATCCAACGCATTCGGTTCGCAAGCCCGCACCCTCGCCATGTCTCGCACCGTCTGATTCACGCGCTTCGAGATCTTCCCAAGGTTTGCAAGCATCTGCACTTGCCCGTGCAGTCTGGCTCGACGCCCGTGCTGGCGCGCATGCGCCGCCGCTATACGCGCGAGCGATATCTCGACCTTGTGGCGGAGCTCCGCTCGGAAGTCGAGGGCATTCAGCTCTCGACGGACGTCATCGTGGGCTTTCCGGGGGAGACGACTGAAGACTTCGAACAGACACTCTCGCTCGCCGAAGCCGTGCGGTATCACGGTATGTTCTCGTTCAAGTATTCGCCACGACCTGCCACGCTCGCGTTCAAGCGGATGCCGGACGACGTGCGCGAAGGGGAGAAGACGCGCCGGATCGTGGAGCTGCAGGCCCTGCAGAAGGCCATTCAGCTCGAGCTCCATCAGGAGCTCGTCGGACGTGCCCAAGAAGTGTTCGTTGACTCACGCAGCAAACGGCGCGACCATGAGCTCTCGGGTCGCACTTCGGGCAATACCGTCGTAAACATTCCGGGGAGTCCAGATTTGTTCGGGCGGATCGTCACCGTGCGCATCGTTGGCGCCGGACCCAACAGCGTGCGCGGTGAGCTCATGGTGGCGTGAGCGAAGGTCGAGAAAGCAGGAGCATCATGCAAATCGAAATGACGATCAAAGGGTTGATGGTGGATCCCGTCAACAACATGCCGATCGTGGTGCTCCGCGAGCACGGAGGCGAGCGCGTTCTTCCGATTTGGGTTGGCGTGTTCGAAGCGAATGCGATTGCGCTTCAGCTTGAAAACGTCACGCCCGCACGCCCTATGACACACGATCTATTACGAAACGTGATTGAAGATCTCGACGCTCAGGTCGAGCGGATCGTGGTTTACGACCTGCGCGAGACGACGTTCTTTGCGGTCATCCATCTCGCGAGGGCAGGGGAGCCGGTGGTCGTGGACTCGAGACCGAGCGACGCGATCGCGCTGGCCCTTCGCGTTCGCGCGCCGATTTTCGTCGAAGAGGCGGTGATCGAGCGTGCGCGGAGCACGGACGCCGTAACGGACAAGGAAGCCGAGGAGCGGCTGCAGAAGTGGCTCGAGAACCTCGACCCTGATGATCTGGGCAAATACAAGATGTAGGGGCTAGGTGTTTCCGTACGCGCGCGAGCCCTCACCCCTCGACTGCGTGACTCGTTGATCTCCTGGAAAAGCCATACCGGCCCGGGCCAGCCAGCAACAAGACAAGCGCCATGACGAGCACGGTAAGCGGGTGCTCGTAGCCGCCTTTCGTGAAATCGAAGCCAGCCTTCCAATGCACAGCGAAGATTGCCCCCAGCATGTTGATGATGACCAGCGGCGCGGCAACGACGATCCAGACTCCGACGAGGATGAGCAGCCCTCCGATCACCTCCGCAGCGATTGCGAATGTGAGGCTTAGCGCTGGAACAGGAACGCCCATCTTGGAAAAAGCATCAAGGTCTTCACTAAAGTTCCCGAGCTTTGGTAGCCCATGATAGAGCAGGATCAGGGCCAGCATCAGGCGGAGCATCAACAGACCGAGGTCGAGATTCCTTGGCACGGCGGTCCTCCAGATGATCGGGGTCAGTCAGCGTCCAGAATTGACGGCCGTTCAGCAGACCAGCCATGTCGGCCGGCCGACGTCTCCTTTAACATACTCAATATCAATACCTTACAGTGGCACTGCCTGAAAAACCGTCCACCTACCGCCAATTCAGCGCAAACAAGCCAATATCACGCGCCAAAAAGTGTCTGGGTTGACAGCATGGAGCCAGCGTCTCTAGAATACCCTGAGTCCGTCGCATGATCCTCGCGATTGCTAACCAGAAGGGAGGGGTGGGTAAAACCACCACAGCCATAAATCTTGCCGCCGCATTGGCCCTTCGCGAGAAACGGACGCTTCTCGTCGATCTCGACCCCCAAGGAAACAGCACACTCTCGTTTCTCGATAACGCGCAGGTGTCACGCCACATGTACGATGCCATCGTTGGCGAGGATGGCTGTCACATGCGCGATGTGGTTTCCGCATCACGCCACCCCAACCTGTTTGTCGCACCGGCACGCATCGCCCTGGCGAAGATAGAGGCCAAACTGGTAGGGGAGCTGGACGCACATTTTCGCTTGAAGGATCGCTTGGCGGAGGTTCAGGAGGAGTTCCCGAACATTGTTATCGATTGCCCGCCGACGCTCGGCCTCTTGACCGTAAACGCGCTCGTGGCCGCCTCGCATTTGCTGATTCCCATCCAGTCTTCGTACTTCGCCCTGGAAGGCACGGACGACCTGCTCGAAACGGTTGAAAAGGTCCGCTCACGCGCGAATCCCGTGCTCCAGATTCTAGGCGTCCTGATCACAATGCACGACAAGCGTACGTCACTGGCGCGCGACATCCGATCACAGATTCAGAAGGTCTTTGGGTCGAAGGTCTTTCGAACCGTCATTACCAAGAGCGTCCGGCTCGAGGAGAGCCCGGCCTACAAAGAATCGATTTTCTCGTACGCTCCGGAATCATCTGGCGCGTCGGAATACTACAGCCTGAGCGAAGAGGTGATCGAACGTGGCTAAGCGAGGTCTCCCCGAAACCATCAAAATGCGCCACGACGAACACTACGTCGAGGCGCTGACCGCATCTGCCGGGCAACCCGTCGGACGCATGGTTCCCATTGAGATGGTCGATCCGAATCCTAACCAGCCGCGACAAGTAATGGGCGACCTTTCGGAGCTGATTGCCTCCATCAAAGAGCACGGTATTGTCGAGCCGCTTGTTGTCCGGCAGCGGAGTAACCGATTCCAGATCATCGCGGGCGAGCGCCGATACCAAGCTGCCGTACAGCTCGGCCTCACAGAAGTGCCTGTCGTCATCCGTGACGTTGATGAGGTTGGGATTATCGAGGTCGCACTGGTTGAGAATCTCCAGCGCAAGGACCTCACACCCTTCGAAGAAGCGGAAGCACTCCAGGCGTTATGTCAGCGCGCCGGCTACACGCATGAAACGCTCGCACGCAAGCTGGGGAAGTCTCGCACGGCAATCACGGAGTCGCTTTCGCTCAACCACATTCCAGAGTCGGTCAAGAACCTTTGTCGGCTGGCCGACATTGGCTCTAAGTCTATGCTTTTACAGGTAGTTAGACAGAGTGACGCCCAAAAGATGGTGGCGCTCGTCGAGCAAATCAGCCGAGATGGCGGCATGACACGCCAGCAGGTACGGGAGACTGCCCCGGTACGGCCCAAAACAGGCAGACCGACGCCATTCACATACAGCTATCGCGCACCCACAAGAGCCTTCTCCGTGAAGTTGAGCTTTAAGAAGACCAAGGTCGAGCGCGAGGAAATCATCGAAGCCCTCGAGGCAATTCTGGTGGACCTTCGATCCGAAACATCAATCGCCCCAGTTGACGCCGAGCGCACACATTAAGAAGGGGAGAGGGGCCACGGGCCAGGTCTCAGGGCTGTCTCAGGGACCAGGGATCAGGGCCATGAGGTCTCAGGGAGCCGTCGCGGAAACGCCAACGTTCAAGGGCTCACATCGAAGCTTGGATCCGCCATGCTTGAAGCCTGAAGACCCGATAGATACTGACCCAGGAAGAGGGGCTGCCTCAGGGACCAAGGACCAGGCCACGAGGTGTCAAGAGCTTTCGCGGAAAGATGAATGGTCGAGGCCGTGCCGCCGTTCGAGACACTAAAGTCAAAGCAGAAGGGGCGAGGGACCAGGCGCGAGATCCCAGGGCTGTCTCAGGGGGGTCTCAGGGCAGTCGCAGGGTTCACCTCGAAGCTTGATTCGCCATGCCTGAAGCGTGAGGACCCGATACCTTCCTTGGTTCCTGGGTTCCGCAGCCACATCCAACAGACAGCAGCGCGGCGGGGAGCGCTGCCGCCCGTCATAGGAATCTTTGTCGGCCGGCCGACATTGGCGCTAAGCCTCGCTTTTGCAGGTAGTTAGACGGCGGGACGCGCAAAGATGGTCGCGCTTGGAGAGCAAATCAGCCGAGATGGCGGAAAGAAGCGCCGAGGGGCCAGGCGCGAGGTTCGAAGGCTAGTAGAAGGGGCCAGGTGCGAGGTCCCAGGGCTGTCTCAGGGACCCAGGCCACAAGGTGTCGGGAGCTTTCGCGGAAAGATGAACGTTCCAGGGCTCACCCCGAAGCTTGGATCCCCGCGCCTGAGCCCTGAAGAACCGGCACCTGGTTCCTGAGACAGCCCCTGAGACCTGGCCCCTGACCCCTTGCACCTTCATCTTAGAGAGGAAAGCAAGAGAAGAGCGCTCTAAGTTAACATAATATCTATTATCGGACTCGCGACGAATACAGCCGAAAGCGTGGCTGTTGAAGCCCTGTGCCCGCGTCTATCTGGCCTCTGACCTAAGTGGCCGTTCCCGTCACAGGACCCCGCCCCCATCGCGCGTGATATCGTCTGAGTTCGAGGAAGCCAAGCACCCGGGGCCAGCGGCCAGGCCACGAGGTGTCAGGGAGCCGTCCCGGAAAGGTGAACGCTCGAGGGTTTGACCTCGAAGCTTGGATGCGCCAAGCCTGAACCCTGAAGACCCGATCCCTGGTTCCTGAGACTGCCCTGAGACCTGACGCCTGGCCCCTGGCCCCTGGCACCTTCTTCTTGATAAGAGACCCCGATCGCCAGACGAGATGTTGAGGATTCTTGACCGTTACCTCATCCGTGAAGCAACTGCGCCCACTCTGCTTGCGGTCCTGATCTTCACGTTCGTGCTCGAGGTGCCGATCATCCTTCGAGACCTCGAACCCCTCCTGACCGCAGGCATCTCGTGGGGTCTCGCCGGTCGGATCCTGTTGTTGCTCCTTCCGCAAGCGCTGGCCATTACCGTCCCGATGGCGCTCATGGTCGGTCTGCTCGTGGCCCTCGGCCGCTTCTCCGCAGATCGCGAGAGCGTTGCCATCCAGGCGTGCGGGATCAGCCTCTACCGCCTCCTCCGGCCGGTCGGCCTCCTCGCCATCGCGGCGACGTTGGTGAGCGGCTATGTGATGATCGAAGCGCTACCCAAGGCGAACATCGCTTATCTCGACATCCTCACCCGCATCGTCGCCAATGATGCGCAGCGGCGGATCCGACCCCGGGTCTTTTTCGAGGACTTCCCCAACATGGTCCTCTATGCTCGCGATGTTCAGCCGGGCAGTGCCGGATGGCAGGGGCTCGTCGTCGCCGACTCCAGAAACAACCAGAAACCGCAGATCATCACAGCCGAACGAGGCCGCCTGGTCGTCGACCGCGAGGCGCGACGAGTCGATCTGGCGCTCGAGCAAGGCGTCGTGCATCGCCTTGAAGACCGTTACTACGTCGATGCGTTCCAAACCCGCACCGTGTCGCTCGATCCCCGAACCATCTTTAGCAACAGCGGCGTCGCGAGGAACGAAAATTCAATGACCATTGCTGAGCTGCGTGAGCTGGCCAGCCTGCACGTCAAGGAGGGGCTCTCGCCACACAACCTCATCATGGCCATTCACCAGAAGTTCTCCCTTCCCGTGGCGGCTCTCGTGTTTGCGCTGCTCGCCTTGGGGTTGGGCGTCACCGACCGCAAAGACGCCAAGCAGAACAGCTTCGTGATTGGACTGGGGGTCTTCTTCGCCTACTACCTCCTGATGTATCTGGGACGAGCACTGGCCCGCGGCGGTCAGATTCCACCCGAGCTCGCAATGTGGATTCCTAACATCGTCCTGGGACTTGCGGGGATCGTGCTCCTCGGCTTCCGCGTGCGCGGCAAAGAGCTCGGCGCCGAGATTCGTCTGCTGACGGTGGGAACGCTCGCACGCCGGTTCGCGCGCGTGCGGCCGTTGCCCCCTCTGGCTCCTCGTGCTACGGGATCGACCAACGCCCGGGCCACGCCGTCCAAGCCCCAGCCTCCCGTCCTCCTCATTCGCGTGCCGCGCGGGCTCTTCACCCGTACCGGCATCCTCGACCGATACGTGGCCAGCCGATACTTGCGGGTGTTTGGCCTGACGATGGCCGCAATGCTGGGACTCTTCTACATTGCTGAGTTCATCGAGTTGTCGGAAAAGCTCTTCAAGGGCCAGGCGACCGGTGTGATGCTACTCCGGTATTTCGCGCTCTCCACACCGCAGAAGGTCTACTGGGCCACGGCTCTCGGCTCGCTCGTCGGAGCCATCGGCGCCATTGGACTTCTGACGCGCACGAGCGAGCTGATTGCGATGCGTGCCTGCGGCGTCAGCCTCTACCGGGCAAGCGTGCCGTTGCTCGTGTTCGGCATGTTGTGGAGCATTCTGCTCTTTGGGCTCGAGGAGACGATTTTGCCGTCAGCCAATCGCGAGGCCAAGAAGCTATACGACGAGATTCGGGATCGTGCCCCGCGGACCACAAACGTCCTTCAACGGCAGTGGCTCGCGGGCGCGAACAACCGGCTGTATCACTACGCCTACTACGACCCACAAGATCGGCGTTTTGGAGACCTCACCATTTACGATTTCGCCGAGAACCAGTCGTCAGTGAGCCGGCGGACGTACACAGCTTATGCACAGTATGGCGTTGGGCCCGAGCTCCAGCAACGGCGCCGTGGCGCGTGGTACGCGGGTGCGGGCTGGGTGCGGGAGTTTAGCGACGGACGCATGTCTCGATATGAAACGTTCAGCAATTGGCGGCTGCCCATCGAATCGCCCGATTACTTCACCCAGGAGGACGTCAACACCGACGTTGCCGAGCGACTGGGCTACCGAGAGCTCTCACGCTACATCAGCGAGCTTCGAACCGCTGGGTTCAACGTTACCTCGCTCGCCGTGCAGCTCCACCGCAAGCTTGCGTTCCCCTTCGTGACCGTGATCATGACCCTTATTGCCATACCGTTTGCGATCACCACAGGCCGCCGCGGCGCCCTCTACGGGATTGGTGCGGGAATCGTCCTGGCAATCGTCTACCAGACCGTTCAGAGTGCAGCCGCAGCCGTGGGGAGTGCGGGTATGCTCCCCCCCTTGCTTGCAGCCTGGGCACCCAACCTCTTGTTTGCCTCATCGGCGGCCTACCTGTTGCTCACCGTCCGCACGTAAAACAGGGGTCAGGGGTCAGGCTGACCCCTACTTTTGAGCCCTCGGATGAAACTGCTCGTAGAGCTGCTTGAGTCGCGCCTCGAGCACGTGGGTGTAAATCTGCGTTGTGGACAGATCGCTGTGCCCGAGCATGGCCTGAATGGCGCGGAGATCGGCACCGCGCTCCAGCAGGTGCGTGGCAAACGAGTGACGAAGCACGTGCGGTGACACCTGACCTGCGATACCCGCTTGGCGTGCGTACTGCTTCAACAGCTTCCAGAATCCGACCCGCGTCAGCGCGGAGCCCCCACGCGCGTTGATGAAGAGTCGGGGTGAGCTTCGACGCTTGAGGAGCTCTGGCCGCGCCTCGCGGACGTACCGCCGCACCCAGTCTGCCGCGTTCTGTCCCATCGGGACGAGGCGCTGCTTACTGCCCTTGCCTGTGCACGTGAGATAGCCTCCGTCGAGGTTCAGGTCAGCCGGTCGAAGCTCAACGAGCTCGGAGACTCGCAGTCCCGTGGCATACAAGAGCTCGATGAGCGCCCGATCGCGCATGCCGCGTGGTGTCGCGGTATCCGGTGCCGCGAGCAGCGCCTCTACTTGATCGAGCGTCAGATAGTGCGGAAGCGCGTGCCATGGCCGAGGTGCGCGGAGATCTCCAGCGGGATCTTCCGCGATACACCGGTCGAGCAGCAGAAACTTGTAATAGCCGCGCACCGCCGATATCACCCGCGCGACCGATCGCGGTGAGTACCCCTCGCTCATGAGGCCGCGCGAGAACGCTTCGAGGGCCCTGCGATCGAGCAGCTCGATGGCAACGTCGCGTCCGGCGGCAAATCTCGCGAGCAAGACGAGGTCGTGGCCGTAGCTCTCGACGGTGTGCGCCGCCAATCGGCGCGCCACACGCAGATGGTCGAGGTACGCATCGACGAGCTGGGACATGGCGGATCTCGAACGCTGGCCATTGGAACCCTAGAACCCTTGAGGACCCGAAAGCTTGACGCATTGTGTCAAGTTTCAGGGTTCTCAAGTGAGCGTCGGGGAGCGCGGCCCTGGCCGCGGTCCGCTAGACCTGTGACCGCTATTCATCATCGCACGACGTTTGACATGTCGCGGCGCGAGCGGTACGATCCGCCGCTGCGAACCGCGGCCTCCTTGAAGGTGTCTGGCGCGACCCCCGCCGACGCCTGGTGATCATGCCCACACGCTCGAAATGGGAATTCCTACCGACCGAAGCCATTAACCCGGCCAGCCTCAATCTCGACAAGGCGCCCATCCCGGACATCATCGATCTCATGGTCAGCGAAGACCGCAAGGTCGTCGCGGCCGTCCAACGCGAGAAGGATCGCATTGCCAACGGCGTGCAGATTGTCGTCGAATCGCTCAAGAAGGGCGGCCGCATCATCTTCGTCGGCGCGGGCACCAGTGGCCGGCTTGGCGTGCTCGAGGCAGCAGAGATGCCGCCAACGTTTGGCGTGCCGTCGAGCCTCGTGCAAAGCATCATGGCGGGTGGCAAAGAGGCCGTGTTTCGCGCGCGTGAGGGTGTGGAAGACGACTACGAGGAAGGCGCGCGGGCCATCGCTCGTCTCCGGCCAACGAAAAAGGACGTCGTGATTGGCGTTTCGGCGAGTGGGATGACCCCGTTCGTCCGGGGTGGGCTCACGCGGGCCCGCAAAGCGGGGCTGCGCATCATCTTCGTGACTTGCTGGCCAGGAACCGAGCTCCAGAATTTCGTGGATCTCATCATCGCACCCAACGTTGGCCCCGAAGTCCTCACCGGCTCGACCCGCTTGAAGGCAGGCACCGCGACGAAGATGGTGCTCAACATGCTGACCACCGTCAGCATGGTGCGCACAGGCAAGACCTACGGCAACCTGATGGTCGACGTGCAAACTGGATCCGAGAAGCTGCGCGATCGCGCACGGCGGATCATTGGGGTCGCCGCCGGCGTGGAGTACGAGGCGGCGGACAAGCTGCTCAAGAGAGCCAAAGGAAACGTCAAGGCGGCCATCGTCATGGCCAAGACCGGATTGCCGCTCAAGAAAGCACTCAGCCGACTGCGCGCAGCCGACAGCTCGATGCGCGAAGCCATTGGGGAGGACATCGAGCCGCGGCTGCGTGACCTGCTGGCACGCGGCCCACGAGAGTGACAAGGACCGTTGGCGCCAGGCCAGCACGGAAGCGCCGTTACCCCTTCACCTTGTCCCTAACCCAGCCGCCGCCGCGTGATCGCAGATCAGCTCGACGTCGCGGTGCAACTGCAGAAACGATGCGGGCACGCGCGTGGTCAGCGACCCGTGCACGGTGCGCTGCACCGCGCGCGCCTTCGACTTCCCCGTCGCCATCAGCACGATCCGTCGCGCCTTGAGAATGGTGCCCATGCCCATCGAGAGGGCCTCTTTCGGTACGGCGTCGCTGTCGCCACCAAAGAAGATCGCGTTCGCGCGCCGCGTGCCCGGTCTGAGCGACGCGCGGTGGGTGCGCGCCATGAGGTGCGGCCCCGGTTCGTTGAAGCCAATGTGACCGTTGGCGCCAATGCCGAGTAACTGCAGATCGATCCCACCCGCGTCCTCAATCTCGGCCTCGTACCGCGCGCACTCCCGTTCTGGGTCTTCGGTCCAGCCCCGCAGGAGGTGCGCTCGCGTCGAGGGCAGATTGACGTGCGACAACAGGTGCTGCTGCATGTAGGCGTGGTAGCTGCCCGGATGATCCGGGCCGATGCCGAGGAATTCGTCGAGGTTGAACGTGGTCGCCTGGCTGAAATCGAGCGTGCCCTCGTCTCCGAGGCGCGCCAGCAACCGGTAGAGCGGCATGGGCGTGCGCCCGGTGGGCAGGCCGAGCACGGCCGCCGCGTCGGCGGCAAGCACCTCGGTCACCCGGCGCGCCACGGTGGTGGCCACCTCGCGCTCAGTTGCACAAACGGTGAGTCTCACGCGGTCTTGTAACGGGGCAGGCGCGCGCCACCACGCGCTTCGGCCAACGCCATCGACACGGCGCCGTGCGCGGGTTCCTGCGTCAGCACGTGAGACGAGCTGCCCGGCGCGACAGTGGGCAGCCGCTCGGTAAGCGACGAAACGAGCACCGGCACGGCATGGACAACGCCGCCAGCCAGCACGAACGGAAAGGCATCGTGCGCCATGCCGAGCTGCGCGACGACCGAGGCCGCGCACGCCATGAGCTCGCCGGCCCCTTGCTCGAGAATCGCCGTGGCCATCACATCGCCCTCGTCGTGTGCGCGCTGGACGGCAGCGGCCAAGGCCGCAATGGCACTGGGCCGAAGCGCCCTATGGTACACCTCCCTCACGAGATCCTGCGGCTGGTCGACGCCGAAGTGCGCGAGCACGTGCCGCGTCAGCGCGGTCGAGCCGCCTCGACCGTCTGCCGCTCGTACGACGGCCCGCAGCGCGTGGCGTCCCATCCAGTAGCCACTGCCCTCGTCGCCGAGCACATACCCCCACCCGCCGGCGCGCGCGGCCTCGTTGCGGGCATTGCGACCATACGCAATGGATCCAGTCCCGGCCATCACCACCACGCCAGGCGCGTCACCCACGCCTGCCGTCAGCGCAATCAGCGCGTCATTGGTGACCACCAAGCGAGCCCGGTAGCCGATACGCCGCATGATGGCTCGAATGATCGCCGCATCCTCTTCGCGATCGACACCGGCAATGCCGATGCAGATGGCCTGTGGCACGATCGTGGTCTGCCCGATGGCCTCTTCCATGAGGTGGTGGAGCGTTTTCTCCACTTCGAGCTCGCCGAGCGACGGCAGGTTGGCACCGCTTCCCTGCGCGCGGGCCAGCACCGTGCCCTGCTCATCGGCGAGCAAACACACGGTCTTCGTTCCTCCCGCATCGATCCCGAGCACGTGCATGGCGGTCACGCTGGCAGACGAATGTAGGGCGCGGCTGTAGCCGCGCCATGAGCGCCGGCAGCGCTGACGGGAGTATACTCGGTCGCGAGCGGGGCACGTGAAGCGGCGACACGCCGCCTCGCGTACAGGAGCGTTGAAAGCCTGATGGCGCGGCTAAAGCCGCGCCCTACTGGTAGCTGCTGATGGCGCTGCCGGCCGCGCGTCAAAGCTGGAGAGATCGTACATTGCACGGACGTGAAGCAACGCGAATCCACGATGGCGATTCACTCGCGCGGCATTGGCGCGGCGTACATCGTTACTCCCGACCCACACTGCTCATCGTTGCGCTGGCGTGCGCGACGACACTCATGGTCAACGCGGCACCCGAGGAGCGGCGCGCGCGGACGGCCGCTCATTCGACCGTGCCACGTGAAGTGCGCGCGCTTTGGGTGACACGCACCTCGCTCGTCTCGCCGGCAGACGTCGCCCGCGTTGTACGCGACGCGCAGCGGTATGGGTTCAACACGCTCCTCGTGCAGGTGCGCGGCCGAGGCGACGCCTACTTCAACGAAAGTATCGAGCCGCGCGCGGAATCGCTCGCCGCCCAGCCCACAGCCTTCGATCCACTCGAGGAGCTGATCGCGGCCGCGCATCCACTGGGCCTCGAGGTCCACGCCTGGATTAGTGTCAACCTCGCCGCGAGTGCGACCACGCTGCCGACCTCCCGGACCCACGTGGTGCATGCGCACCCCGAGTGGCTGATGGTGCCACGCGCCCTGGTAGCGACGCTCGGACCGATCGACCCGCATCGTCCCGAATACGTGCAACGCTTGGCGCAGTGGACGCGGGCACATAATCGTACCGTCGAGGGCCTCTTCGTCTCGCCCATTCCCGTAGCCGCTGCCGCATACACCTCTGAGGTCGTGGCCGATCTCGTGCGGCGCTACGCGGTCGACGGTGTGCACCTCGACTACATTCGCTATCCGAACGCCGAGTTCGACTACTCGCCCGCTGCGCTGGATGCGTTCCGGGCTGAGATGCTGCCGACGCTCGAGACCGAGACACGTACGCGTCTCGACACGCGTCGCGAGGTCGCAGCCACGGCGTACGCGGATGCGTTCCCGGACCGGTGGGCCGCCTTTCGCCGCGCGCGCCTCACCAGCCTGGTCGAGCAGCTTGCCGGCTCGGTGCGGACGCTTCGGCCCAACGTGCTCGTGAGCGCTGCCGTTATCCCGGATCCACGGGAGGCAAGCGATCATAGGCTGCAGGAATGGACCGTGTGGCTCGCGAGTGGTCTCGTCAACGTCGTCTGTCCGATGATGTACACGTCAAGTGCGCAGCGATTTGCGGCGCAGGCCGATCTGATTCGGGAAGCCGCAGGCGCCGCAGTCTGGGCAGGCATCGGCGCGTGGCAGCTCTCGCCTGCGGAAACGGTCCGACGTATCGACGCCGCGCGTGCGCGCCGTTTCGCCGGTGTCGCCCTGTTCTCCTATGACAGCCTGGCCGCGCGTCGGCAAGCATTCCTGGCCACCGTGGATCGCCAGGCGTTTCAAGCCGCGACCGGCGGAGCTCCGGGCTCGCGATGAGTGGATGGCGCTCACGGTAGGTCGATGGCGCCCCTAAAGGGGGCCCTGCCGCGCCCGTTGTAGGGCGCGGCTTCCGCCTTCGCGCTTCGCGCTACGGCGGACCGCCGTAGCCTTGGCGGAGGCGGTTAGCCGCGCCAGACCACACGCATAGATTTCAATGACCCCTCTCGATCTCGCTGTGCTGACCGTGTACCTCGTCGGCACGGTGGCGCTTGGCGCGTGGTTCTCCCGCTCGCAGCGTGACGTCAAGGATTACTTCGTCTCGGGCCGCCGCCTGCCGTGGTGGGCGATCATGGGCTCTATCGTCGCCACCGAGACGAGCACGGTCACGTTCATCAGTGTGCCCGGCCTCGCCTATGCGGGCGACTTCCGCTTCCTGCAGCTCGTCATCGGATACTTGGTTGGCCGAGTCGTGGTCGTGCTCCTGTTCGTGCCTGCGTACTTCCGTGGCGAGCTACTCACGGTGTACCAGCTCCTCGGCCAGCGCTTCGGCAACAGCGTCAAGCGTCTCGTCTCGGGTATCTTCATCGTCACGCGAAGCCTGGCGGACGGCTTTCGCCTCTTCGCCACGGGTCTCGTGCTGGCCGCGCTTCTGCTGGCATCACCGCGCTGGCAAGCGGAAGCGCAGCGCTGGTTCCCCACCAGCGACCCCATGGTGGTCATGCTCGTCGTGTCGCTCAGCGTGATTGCGGCCGCGACGATTCTGTACACGTATCTCGGTGGCATCACGGCTGTCATCTGGACCGACGTCGTACAACTGACCGTGTACCTCGTGGGTGCCCTCGTGGCCGCCACGATCCTGTTCAACGACATCCCTGGTGGATGGGCCGAGATCGCGCGCACAGCCAACGCAGCCCAGAAGTTTCGCCTGTTCGACTTCACCTGGGATATTGCACGGGACTACACGTTCTGGTCGGGCGTGGTGGGCGGCGCGTTCCTGACAACCGCCACGCACGGTACCGACCAGTTGATGGTGCAGCGATATCTGTGCTCCGCTTCCCCGCGCGACGCGCGGCTTGCACTGCTCACCAGCGGGGCGGTCGTGTTTCTGCAGTTCGTCTTGTTCCTCGGCATCGGGACGATGCTCTATGTGTACTACACGGGCAGCCAGGCGCCAGAGGTCGCACAATTCACGGTCGACGGCCGGGTCCTGACCGACCGCGTCTTCCCCACCTTCATCGTCACCCACTTGCCGGTGGGTCTGCTCGGCTTGGTGTCAGCCGCAGTGTTCGCGGCCGCCATGTCTACGCTCTCGTCCTCCCTGAACTCTTCCGCTGCCGCCGCGGTTGGTGACTTCTACCTGCCACTCACGGAAGGTCGGCGCTCCGACACCCACTATTTGCGTGTCGCGCGGTGGACGACCGCCTTCTTCGGCGTCGTGCAACTCCTGGTCGCCCTGGCCGCGATTCGTCTCTCGCAGACCGTTGTGAACGAGGTGCTAGGCATTGCGTCGTTCTCCAACGGCGTCGTGCTGGGCGTGTTCCTTCTCGGCACGTTGACGACACACGTATCCGAGCGAGCGGCGCTCGTGGGCATCACCGCGGGCACGCTCCTGATGCTTGTCGTGAAGCTCGCCACACCGATCTCTTGGCAGTGGTACGTGCTGATTGGGTCCGTGGCCACTTTCGTGAGTGGGCAGCTCGTCACGCTCGTGCTCCCCAGATGGACACATCTGGGGAACCGCCCCTCATGACCCCGTCCCACACATTCACGTCCGTACAGCGACTGCTGGTGCTGATGCTGCTCTGCGGCGTGTCCTTTGCCTCTGGCCTCGTCATGTCGTCCATCGGCCCGACGATACCGGAGCTCGCGAGGCGCTTGGCCATAACGCCGGGAGGGCTTGGCGCCCTGTTCGCGGCGCTGTTCCTGGGAACGCTGTGTGGGCAGTGCGTCACATTTCTGTGGGCGGATCGGGTGGGCTTGCGGCCGGTGCTCGCGTTGGGCCTGATCCTGTACGGCAGCGCGACGATCGGCCTAGCCCTGTCGGGCTCGATGATCGGTGTCATGCTGACCGCTCTCGGCATGGGCGTCGGTTGGGGCTTCGCCGGGCTCGCCGTCAACGTGCTCCCCAGGCAGATAACGGCACGTCGTCTCAGCGTTGCGCTCAACCTGGTGAACTTCTGGTACGCAGCCGGTGCGATCGTCGGTCCACTGCTCGTCGCCTTTACGTTGCGTAACCTGCAGAGCGCTGCGGCGGCACTCTACGTGGGCGGCGCGCTGCTGCTCGCCGGTGTCCCCATCGCGGCTCTCCTGGCACCACGCGGCCCGACCGTCGCATCCGCCACGCCTCACACGACACAGCAGCCTCTCCAGTCGTCGCCGCTCCTGTGGACGCTTGGCGTGTTGGCGTTTCTCTACGTTGGCATCGAGAACGGCACTGGCGGCTGGACGCCCACGTATCTGATGCGCACGCTAGCGTTCGACGAGGCGCGTGCCGCAAGCAACACCGCCCTGTTTTGGATCGCGCTGTGCGGCGGTCGGCTATTGGGCACGCTGTTCGGCATGCGTGTGGGCGCGCGGGTCCTCCTCCGGTGGAGCCTGGTTGGCGCCGTGAGTGGCAGTGTGCTCTTCCTCGCCGCCGTTGGACATCGTCCGTCAACGCTCCTCGGCCTGATGCTCGTTGGCGCGGCGTTTGGACCCATTTATGCGAGCTTGGTCGAGCTCGTGACGAGCGCCTTCCCGGGCCGGCCCAGTGCGGCGATGAGCCTGGCGTCTGCGCTTGGTGGCATTGGCGGCATGGTGCTGCCTTGGCTGCAAGGGGTGTCGCTCGAACGCTTCGGGGGACGCGCGATGGGCGGCGTGCTACTCGCAGCCGCGGTGGGCATGGCAGTCTGTGCGACGCTGGCTGCGCGAGCGGACGCCTCAGCGAGGCGTCCCTACCTTCCACCACGGTAGGGCGCGTTCGCCGAACGCGCCGTCGTCGGAAGAGGCCAGGCATCGCCTAAGCGACGCCCGGCCGGCCGTGGACGTCTACCGATCAAGCGTTCGGCGACCCGCGTGAGGTGGGAGCCTCTCATCCATCTGGGGGATCCCCGTCGGGCTGCCTCAACACCCCGACCGTGCGTAACGCACACGTGAATGCGTGTCCCCACGGCCTCGAACAGACGTCTCTCGGTTAAGCCTAATGTACTGAATCGGCGATGCCTCGTCAAATGAAAACGGGCGCGGTGGCTGTACTCTCGCCTCGGCGCTCTGTTTCCTGATCCGGTCCGCCAACCCGGCGATCATCCCGGGAGGGACGTAGCGCGTGCGCGCCGTCGTCCGCAGCTGGCGAAGCATGCGCTGTGCGTCGGCTGTGCGGCCTGCCGCCAGGTGCCAGGCGTACCGATTGTACGTAGTCGCGTGACTGGGGTTCAGCGTGAGCGCTCGACGGAACGCGCGCTCGACACCAGCCATGACCAGGCTTATCGTCGTCGACGAGGACGGCGTGCTTGCGCTCGCCACAGCCTCTCCCGCAAACCTGGAGGTGCATTCACGGGTTGAGCTCTTGACCAAAGTCGCCTGGACGCCGCCATCCCTCGCCGGCACGCGGCTGTATGTGCGCGATCGCAAGCAGCTCGTGGCACTGGAGCTGGGACGAGGTGGGAACTAGGAATCAGGAATCGGGAATCAGGACCAGGAGTCAGGAGCCACGCCCGTCTTGGCGCGCTACGCGCTACCGGCCAGGCCGGCAGCGCGGACGTCTTAGATGCGCGGGCTGCTAGCGACGGTTGGGGAAGCCGGACCGGTTCGGCGATGTCCCCTGTGGGTTTGGCGACGGCATGCCTTGCGGGTTCGGCCGACCGCGCTGATTCGGTGGCATGCCCGGTTGGTTCTGCTGTTGGCCGGGCGCACGAAATTGCGGCATGGCGTCCTGAATGGTCACCACCCAGTCGTTGTAATGATCCTGTCCTTTGAAGATCTTGATCGACGCGTCGGTGTTCTTGCTGCTGACGCCAACCATGCCGCCCGGAATGAACTTGGCGCTGGTGTCCAGCTCTTCGAGTGGCTCGCGGTTGCCGGGAGAGCCGAAGGGACTCCGGGGATCCTGTCGACCAGAACCAGCGCCGACACCCGTCCGGCTTTGGCCCGGCCCGCCAGGTTGCATCATCTGTCCTCGCTGGCCCAGCGGTCCTTGGCGCCCCAGTTGTCCGCTTCTGCCAGACGCACCGGACCCACCAAACTGCCGGCGAAACGGTCCGCCCTGGCCGCCCTGCCCTTGCTGATTCGTCCCAGGCATCTGCTGTCCCGGCAAGAGCTCGCCCGCGCGTACAACACGGAACTCGCCGTCGGGCGACAACGGATCCTCATACTTCTTGCGCAAGAACCTTTGCTTCACCAGGATCTCGACCGACGTGGGATACGCACCCGGATACTTCCGCTGAAAAAGCATGAGCGCACGCGCGTACTGCTGTGCGCGGAAAATCCACTCCTCTTCCCTCTCCCGCTGCATCATGTGCCGCCACGCGGGAAGCGCCGTGCTCATCACGATGGACATCACCGCGATGCTCACCAGCAGCGCGGCCATCGCGTAGCCATGCTCGCCACCACGCCGGGCGCCTTGACCGTCTAGGACCATGCCGATATTATCCTTGACGCTTCTTATGGTAACACCGCCTTCGGCCGTGTGTTTGCGCCGCGCGCGCGGGTCCTTTCCGGTCATCGTCCTAACGCTCCTCCTCGCGGCCAGCGGCTTGATGGCACAAGGCTGCGACGGCCTTCCGTTAACCGCACCGGGCGGATCGACTCTCGAGCTCGTGGTCAGCTCCACGTTCGTGCCTGTGGGCGGCTCCATCGAGATCAGTGCCATTGTCACCGAGGAACCTGGCACCCCGGTCCATAACGGCACGAACGTCACCTTTACGACGACGCTGGGGACGATTGAGCCGGCCCAGGCTCACACGGAGGGTGGCAGGGCCACGGCACGGCTCCACGCCGGCGACGCTTCCGGCATCGCGCATTTGCGGGCATTCTCGGGGGACGCGGCGAGCGAGGAGGAGGTGGAGGTACGCGTTGGAGCGGGAGCCGCCACCGATCTCACGCTCGTCATCAACCCGGGAAGCCTGCCGTCGGGTGGCGGCACCGCGACCGTCATGGCGATTGTTACCGACCCAGACAATCGGCGCTTGCCGGACGTGCCGGTGACGTTCACGGCCACCGCCGGCACGCTTCGCGATGCCCAGGTGGTCACCGACGCGAACGGAGAGGCACGCACGACGATTACGACGACGCGCGAAACCGAGGTCACGGCGACTGTGGGTGTCGCCACCGACACGCAAACGCTGAGGGTGACCGAATTGCCACAGATCTCGGTGACCGTCTCACCGAGCGTCGTTGACACGGACGATGTGGTGACGTTCAACATCACCATAACGCCGCAGCCGGATGGGAACCCTGTGCGGGAGGCGTCGATCACGTTTGGCGATGGCGGCGGGGAGTCGCTGGGCGCGCTGAACGGCTCGACGACGGTCACGCATCAGTACACGACACCAGGCACCTACACCGTGCGCATCACGGCGGTTGATACGGCAGGCGAGCGCGTCGAGCGGGTCCTGACGGTTACTGCCCGAGAACCGGAAGAGGAGGGGTAGGCAGGGATCGGGAGTCGGGAATCAGGAATCGGGGCCAGGAACTGGGACTGGGGAGTCGCAAGCACCGACCACCCTGATTCCCGACCCTTAATCCCTGATTCCCGATTCCCTCTTCTATCTGTTTGCTTTCACGACATGACGTGTCGCGCTGGCGAACACGTCATTGGGCGAGGACATACGTCCCGTCGGGTCGCTGCAGGAGGAACCGACCCTCAACGAGACGGCCGAGCAGCTGCGTGCAAGTGTCTGGATCGAGGCCGAACAAGCGCTGAGCTTGGCGGCAAGTGAGTTTGAGGCCTGGCATTTCGAGGAACTCGTTCTTCATGCGCACGAGCAACTCGTCTTGCGACCTCACGGCGCCGACCGTGCGCGCACGCATCGGCTTTCCGCTCAGCTTGATCCTGTCGGGGCTCTCCTCCGTTTGTAGCTTCGGTTGCAGTGGCATACCTTAGACTCCTCGCAAAGGACGTACCGACAAGCACCTGACCAATGACAGGCTTCAAGAAAAGATCGGTCCATCTTACCACTCGACGTCAGGCGAATAAAGGAAAACGAGGGCTGTGCCCGTTTTCAAATCACCTTCCTCACCACTCGGTGTAGGGGCGGCCATCGGATCCGACCTTGTCGGCTCCGCTCTTGACGTCGACAATGCCAGGCTCGGTGGAGAAATCGTCGGGATCGGGCTCCCCTTGAATCTCCTGCCACGTCGTGTTCGACCTGGTGAACGGATCGTCGGGAATTGAGCGCAGGTAGCCTTCGGAGACAAGGTCTTGCAAGCTCGCGGGATCCTTGTTCTTGTCCGCGTAGTACTGGTCGATGGCATCGCGCATGCGGAAGAGGTCTTCCTTGAGCGCCGCTTCTTGGGCAAGCGTGACCGAATTGCGGTACTGGACCATCGCGAGGCCCGCGAGAATCACGATGATCGAGATGACGATGACCAGTTCGACCAGCGTCCAGCCCGCCTCGACGTTTCCGTTTTTGCTACCAGTCGTTGTACTTCGAACCATCGAGCGCCGTGCCTCGACTCGCCGTGTAAACGTCGAACACGTTCTCGCCACCCCAGTTGTTCGACTTCGAGTCATCTTGATAGGAACGCAAGCCCCACTCCTGCTCGCCGATCATGGGGTCGAATGGAACGCGTCGCAAGAACTTGAGCTTGCGATCCGGGTTGGCGCCTGACGCTCCCACGCCCTCGACCAGCACCTCGAGCGTCTTGGGATACCCCTCGTCATCCGGCTCCAGCTCGGTCGACGCGACGAGACCCATGTCCGCGGCGTCCTTGTAACGGTCAATCGCCGTGCGCATCTCGCGCAGCGCCCGGCGCAACTCGACCTCCTTCTGCCGCTTGACCACCACACGTGTGAGCGGCAGCGCCACCGACGCCAAGATCAGCACGATGAGCGCAACGATGAGCAGCTCGACGAACGTGTAACCCTGCTCGCCGCCACGCAATCGGAGACGTCTCATCTTCTATTTAACCGTCACGGACGTTGGTGCAAGCTGCAGGGAGACCGGCGAGCCATCGGGTGCAGTCGCCACGCCGCTCGGTGTAATCTGTGTCTTCCCTGCTGCAACCGGGTCGAACAGCACCGCGCCCAGTAATCCCGTTCCGGACGCCCCGAGATTGTCGTTCGGTCGCGTCACGGTGATGTCGATACGACCGGCCTTCGGATCGACGCGTTGCGTGAAGGTCGGCTTCACGCCGCCCTGGTTCATGAATGTGCCCTCCTGCACGGTCCGCACACTCAGCACGTTCGGATCGAACGTGAGCGTCAGGCTCATCGTCGATACGCGCGACGCACCCACGATTGAGATCGGCGCCGTGTAGGGACCCCCACCCGTCGCCAGCTCCGCACCTGGCAGCGTCACCGTGACCCGCGCAGCGGCTGGTGGCGCCGGTTGTTCTTCCTCCGCTTCAGCAGGCGGCGTCTCGGCAGGCTCTTCGTCGGGCGTGGCCTCTGGGGCGGCTTCGGGCGCCTCGGCCGCATCCGGCTCCGCCTCTGGCGGGACGGCGCCCTCCGGTTCTTCTTCACCCTCGGGCGGTGGCGCAATCAGCGGCGGCGGTCCGGTCAAGCCAAGACTACTCTGTGAGCCAATGTGGATCGGATCGAGGTCCTCTTGGGTCAACTCGTGCGTGCGCACGATCCGCGGTGTGATGAGCATGATCACATCGCTCTCCATGTCCTCATCGGCAGTAAAGCCAAACAATCGCTGCAACGCAGGTATGCGGATCAGACCCGGGAGCCCGGTCAGCACTCGCTCGCTTCTTTCTTGTACGAGGCCTGCGAGCAGGTGCGCCTCCCCTTCGCGCAGGCGGAGGAAGGTCTCCGCCCTGCGTGAGATGATGCTTGGTAGGCTCTGCTCTCCAACTGTCACGGGCGCGCCAAGTGAGCTGTTCTCCACCACGAGCTCGAGAATGATCTCGTCCTCATACGTCACGCGTGGTGTCATGTTGATGTTGACTCCCACGGGCTGATACGTGAACGACGTGAAGGGGACGAACTGCGCACCACCGCCGGCGATACCCGAAAACGTCGTGCTTGGAATCGGAATCTGATCACCGAGCTCTAGTATGAGCGGCTGCCCTTCCATGCCGCGAAGCTGAGGCTTCGCGAGCGCTCTCGTGCGCGAGTCAGACTCCATGAAGTTGACGATAGCCTGCGGAACCGAGAGGTAAAAGTCAGCCGGGCTGACGCCGCGTGTGATCGTGTTGAGGTTGAACGGCGCGTCCGCAGCGGCGCCGTCTTCACCATCGCCGCCCCCGGGAGCCCGTTCGGGTGAAAAGATCGTGCTGATGTTGTACTGGCTCAGGTTCACCCCAATCTCCTTCATTCGAACACGGCTCACCTCCAGAATCTCGACGTCAACGATGATCTCGGCCGGCGCCCGGTCGTTGCGCTGCACCACCTGCTCCACGATGCCGAGCACTCGCTCGCTCGCCCGAATCGTCAGTGAGTTCTGGGTCTTGTTGCCGACGATTTGAGGTGCTGGCTGAAGAGGTGCACCCAGCATTTGCTTCACGACGGTCGCCACGTCCTCCGCCTGTGCGTGCGACAGGTAAAAAGTCCGAATCACCTGCGGCTCATACAGGATGCGCTTCTGCGGGCTCTCCTGAATGACCATGATGCTGCGCGGGCTCATGACCCGGTACCACAGCTTGTTCATCGTGAGCACCTGGTCGAGGGCTTCCTCGATCGTCACGTCGACCAGGTCGATGGTCATCGTGGTCTCGAGCATCTTCGCCGCATCGCTCTCGTAGATGATGTTGATGCCGGTCGTGCTCGCGAGCGTCGACAACACTTCGCGGATGGATGTGTCGGTGAATGACATATCCGTGGGCGTTTTCGACGTGGGGCTGAGCAGGGGCGGCTGCGTCTTGCGGCGCGCCTCTTCGCGCATGGCCTCGATCTTTGGACGCGGGCGCGCCGCTTCGGCTTGGTCGCGCAAGGTTCGCTCGATCTCGCCCGCGCGCATCATCGAGTTCCGGTCGCCCGGGTCGTAATCGAGCACCCTGCGATACTCTGGCAGCGCCGCGGCAATGTGGCCCTCGCGATCGAGCACCTGCGCCTTGCTCCGGTGCACAGCCGCAGCTTCGAGCATCGCACGCTCGAGCGCAATGCGGTACTCGGGGCGGTCCGGATGCTCTTGCAAAGCTTGGCGGTAGTAGCTCACAGCAGCGTCCCAGTCGTCTGCGCGTGCCGCCGTCTCGGCGCGCTTGTACGCACGGTTCGCACACCCCGACAACGCGGATGCCACAAGGACCAGCGTTACCACTATTCGCACGCGACGTCTCAACGCTTTCCTCCCAGCTTCACTGTGTCACCCCAGCACCCTGCTGCTGCCCCTCACTGCCCCGACAACCGAATCACCTGCCGTCCCTGACCACCGACGTACTCGAGTTGCACCGACTCCTCCCCGATCTGAACGATGCGAAAGCGGCCGTCGATGACCTCCCCCTGCTTGCCATGAAAGACGCTCTTGCCGTCACTGAGGACGGCGACCTTGCCCTTCCACCCCTGTTTGAACAGCGTGCCAATGAACTTCAGCGGGATCGGCGGAGGGCCCTTCGGCTGCGGCGGGCCGGTTGGTTTCTTGACCACCTGCGGTTTCGTCGTTGGTGGCGGCGCGTCCGCCTCGAACTGAAACGGGTTCCGACCTCCCCCCGTTGGTGCCGGTCGCTCCTGTTCGAGCGCGTCGAGGTTCACATCGCCCTCGAATGGCTCGCTTGGCGCCTGGCCCGTCTCGCGTGACGCCGTGCGAGGCTGCGTTGGAGATGCGGCAACATTGGCATCATCCACCGAGTCCCAATTCCACCACTGCCACAGCAGCACCAGCACCAACACGACAAAGAGGCCCGCCAAGAGCTGTTTCTGACGCTGCTGTCGATCAGGTGCCATGACGTGCCTGGTAATAGGTCGACAGCTCGAAGGTCACGCCCAACGGCGCTGAGGGCTCGTCCTTCTGCGTCAGGGTCACGTCCCGAATCACGACGAACTCCGGTGCGGTCTCGAGCGCGTGAATGAAGCGGCGAATGTCTGGGTAGTCGCCCTCGAGCCGCATCCTCAGATCGATCCGCACGAGGTTGCTGTCTCGCTCCTGTTCCAACGAGAAGGCACGCTGGTCGGGACGAAGGTTCGCCTCGCTCGCGATTTCCGCAAGACGGAGATACGTGATGCGACGAGCCTCACTTCCATCCGCCGGCAGCACCTCGGCGTAGAACCGCTTGAGCTCCTCAGCGGCGCGCGTCTTACCCGCAAGCGTGTTCTTCGCCAGGCGCTCTTGTGCCCGAGCATCTGCCACCCGGGCGGACGCGCCCGCGGCCCGCGCTTCGGCCGCACCCACGCGCGACGCCAGCGGGAAGAGCACCAACGCGAGGAGAATGAGATCAATGCCGAGCAAGACCGCAAGCGGCACGATGATCCGCCGATGCTCCTCGAAGATCCGCTTGGCGAGAGGCGGCAGCGTCATCGTCGCGCCTCCGTTTCGGGCACCGGCTCCCGCCTCCCGATTCCCGATTCCTGATTCCCGATTCCTGATTCCTTATTTCCCGTTCGCATGACGGCCGGGCCGCTCTCCGGCGTGGTCGACGCGTCATTGGCACCGCTGCCTTGGTACAGCCCGGTCAACGTGACGAGGAACGTGCCATCGTCGCTGCGCTTTTCGTTGCTCAACAGCACGTTGGCAAAGGCGCCAGCGACTTCGAGCTGCTCCATGAAGCGATCGACGTTCTCGACGTTGCGACCCACCACGGTCATGTCGACGTGTGTCTCACCCTTGTCGAAGTTTGGCCGCACCTGGTTGAGCATCACATCCGATGGGAGCGTCGCCTCGATCTTGTTGAGCAGCTCGGTCCAGGAGAACGTGCGGCGCGCGATGATCGTGTTCGCCTCACGAGCGGCGGTAATCACTGCATTCAGCTCCCGTTGGTCGATGCCCTTGCGAACGCGCGTGGCAGACTGCAGCAGCCGCGCGGCCTCGGCCTCGTCTCGGCCGATCTGGGATCCAAGCTGTGCCTGGCGCTGCGAGAGCGACACCACCCGCACGAGCGCGAACAGCGCCAGGCCAATGGCGACGACGGCCAGTGCCGCCAGCGCGATGTACAGGGCACGCTCGTTGTAGAAGGGTCGTGTCGCGAGGTTCGTTCGTAGCATTACGCTGCCTCGCGCAGCACCAGACCGACGGGCGCCGCAAGCGCACCAACGAGCTCGGGGGCGACCATGATGCGATCCGGGAGCGCCGCAGCCTTGCGCACGTCGAGTGGCTCGATCCGCCGCTCGAGGCGGCTCTCGACATCGCGCAGCGCGCTCACCAAACGGTTGCGGTCGACGGCGCCCGTCAGGAACACGCGCGCCAGCCCTTCGCCACCCAATCGATCCTCGTAGTACATGCGCGACTGGTGCACGTGGTCCGCCAGGTCGTCACCGCGCTCGATTGGCCGGTTGCGGAAGAAGATCAGATCCGCGCCGCGCACGATGGCAATCGACGTGGAGCTCGGGCTCATGTTCACCAACATCCAATCACGCAAGCCGACAACCGCTGAGGCCGGCGCGAGCGGCTGCTCCGGCGGGCCATCCGCAGATGGCGCTGCTATCGAACGCTCGGTGAGCAACACCAGGTTGACGAGGTTGAACGTTGCCATATCGACAATGCCCGCGTGGGCACCAGCCTGCCGACAGACGGCCTCGTACTCGGAGACGATGTCCCGCCGAATGAGCGTGACGACGAACTCGGCGCCGCCCTCGGCGAGCGACACGCCACGGGTCACGCTCACCTGGGCCTCTTCGATCGGGAATGGCGCCGTCTTCTTCATCTGCCAGCGCACGAGCTGATCGAAGTCCTCGGAACGAGACGGGACTTGCTCGAGCCTGAGCAAGGACACCTTGGTGGCTGCATCCGGCACGACGAGCGCCACACGGCGCGGACGCCCGGACGCGGCCAGTGCTTCACCCACGGCGCGCGCTACCGTGTCGCGATCCTCGATGTTTGGCGTCGCGAGCGCCGGGCGCACGAGCCCGTCCGCGAGCGGGACGACCGCGTGTGCGGTGATCGTCGTGCTCGTATCCGTCCTCGACACCGCCACGGCCGTCACGCGATCCTCGGCAATCTCGAGACCTACGGACGGCGGCGGCGCAACGAGCCAGCGTGGTAAGCGCATTCTCACATTAACCCACGAAGCTCACGAAGATAGAGTAGGGTGCGCCTTTAGCCGCGCCGGCGCATCAGCCGCGCCTGGCGCCCCTAAAGGGGCGCCCTACTTCGTGCTCTTTCGTCGCATTCGAGCCAGTTATTCAACAAACGTCACTTTATTGATCTCGCGGAGGGTCGTATGGCCCTCGAGCACGCGTTCCACAGCCGACTGCCGAAGGAAGCGCATGCCCTCGTCGTGCGCCGCACGCTTGACCTCCGAGTTTGGCCGCCGCGCGAGAATCATGTCACGAATCCGATCCGTCACGTCGAGCAGCTCGCAGATGGCCGAGCGCCCTTTGTACCCCGTCCCCCCGCACTCGATGCAGCCGGCGCCCTCGTAAAACGTGTGCGTCTTGGCCAAGTGCGGATCGAGCCCCGATTCGACGAGCACCTCCGGTGCGACGCTTGCGGCCCGCTTGCAGTCGGCACATATCAGGCGGACCAGCCGCTGCGCGAGCACGCAGTTGAGCGCGGACACGAACTGGTATGGCTCCACGCCCATATTCAGGAACCGGCCGAGCACGTCGATGACGTTGTTGGCGTGCACCGTCGTGAAGACCAAATGACCGGTCAGCGCCGACTGGATGGCGATCTGCGCGGTCTCCGGATCGCGGATCTCGCCCACCATGATCTTGTCCGGATCGTGCCGGAGGATCGACCGCAGGCCGCGGGCAAACGTGAGGCCCTTCTTCTCGTTGATGGGAATCTGTGTGATGCCCCGAAGCTGGTACTCGACCGGGTCTTCAATCGTGACAATCTTGTCCTCGATGGACTTGATCTCAGACAACGCCGCGTACAGCGTCGTCGTCTTGCCGCTGCCGGTCGGGCCGGTGACGAGCACCATGCCGTAAGGCTCACGGATGTATTTGCGCACGCGGGTGAGCTCCGGCTCCGGGAAGCCCAAAATGTCGAGCCGAAGCTCTTTGAACTGCTCGCTGATTGATTCCTTGTCGAGAATACGAATGACCGAGTCTTCACCGTGCGCGCATGGCATGATCGACACGCGAAAGTCGATGGTCTTCCCCTTCAGCTTCAGCTTGAACCGGCCGTCCTGGGGCACGCGCTTCTCGGCAATGTCGAGCTCAGCCATCACCTTGATGCGCGAGATGATTGGCCCGGCAAAGCGGCGATCGATCGGGCGCATCGCCGGCTGCAGCACGCCATCGATCCGATACTTCACGTGCACGGCACTGTCCTGGGTCTCGACGTGGATGTCGCTCGCGCGGCGCTGGATGGCCGTGAAGATGGTCGAGTCGACAAGCCGGATGACGGGGCTGATGTCGCTCGTCAGACGCTCCACCGTGAGCGTCTCCTCGCCGTTGTCATCCTCTTTCAAGAGTTGGAGCTGAAAGCTCTCGGTCGCTTCCTCGAGGACACGCTGCGAGCTCTCGCTTTTCTTCAGCACCGCCTGAATGGCGGACGGCGCGCCAACCCTCACCTTCACCTTCGTGCCGAGCAACAGGGCCAGCTCGTCGATCATCGGCAAATCGGTCGGATCCGACACGACCACCACGAGCGCCTCCCCATCGCGGCCATACGGCACGAAGCCATAGCGCAGCATCAAGTCTGCGGGGATCGAGCGGAACAACGTGCTGTCGACGTGAAGCTGGTCGATCTCCACGAACTCGAGACGGTAGCGCTCAGCCAGGCGACGTGCTTCCGCGGCCTCGGCGCGGAGCTGGGCCGGCGTTGGCCCCGTATGGACCTCCGGCGCAGCGATGGTCGCCGAATCCGTCTGGGCCGAGCTGGACGATTGATTGACGTCTGACGCCACTGTAAGTCCTTGGAAAAAATGCGTGGCGCGAGGGGCCTCAAGGCCCCTCGCTACAGGTTCACGAGATCACCTCACCCAGTTGGAAGATCGGGAAATAGAGCGCGAGCAACAGCGTCGCGATGACGATACCCATGATGATGAGCAGCGTCGGCTCCACGAGCGTCACGAACCGCGCGAGTCGCGCCTCGATCTCCTCATCGTAAAAGTCCGCAATCGCGTGCAGCATGTCCTGCAGCGCCCCGGTGGCCTCGCCCACCTCGACCATCTTGACCGCGACGTCTGGGAAGACACCATGGGTTGCCATCGCGGCCGCCAGCGGCTGACCTTCGCGCACTTGGTGCGCCAGCTTCGCGGTCTCCGCCGCGACGTAGCGGTTTCCCACGGCTCGCGCGGCGGTCTCCAGGGCTGAAACCAGCGGGATGCCCCCGCCGAGCAACGTGCCGAGCGTGCGCGCAAGCTGCGACGTCGCGAACTTCCGGACGATATCGCCGAGCCACGGCATCTTCAGGAACGCACGATGCACCCTCACACGTTGGCCGGGCTGCCGCCACCACAGCCGTACGAGCACCGCGACCAGCACGACCAGCGCCACCAGCAGGAACAAGCGCTCGCGAATCGCCGTCGACAATCCGATCATCATGCGGGTGACCAGCGGCAACTCCGCGTCGAAGCTCGAATAGAACGCGGAGAACTGCGGCACCACCCACACAATAATGAACGTCACGACGAGCAACGAGAGCACAAGGAGGATGCCGGGATAGACGAGCGCGGACAACGTCTTGCGCCTCACAGCGCCGAGCACCTTGACGTACGTGACGTAGCGCCGCAGCACCTGCTCGAGCCCGCCGCTCCGCTCGCCGGCGAGCAGGGACGCCGTGTAGATCGGCGAAAAGAGGCCGCTCTGGGCGTCGAACGCTTCCGACAGCGAGGTGCCGGACCGCACGCGCTCATAGACGTCGTCCAAGACTGCCTTGAACGTTGCGTTGGGGACATTGCGCCGAAGAATATCCAGCGACTGCACCAATGGCATGCCCGCCTTGAGCAACGTCGCCAGCTCCTGGTTGAACACGAGGAACTCGTGCGACGGGATCTTGCGCCGACGCGGAACACCGACACCGCCGATGCGCAGGCCCGACCGAGGCGCCGCCGACAATACGAGCATGCCCTTCTGCTCGAGGTCGTGCCGCAGCCGCGCCTCGCTCTCGGCGACGTAAATCCCCTCGATAATCTCGCCGGACGCCGTGCCTAGCCTGCAGCGAAATTCCATCGACGTAACGAGGCTTCGCCTCAGCAGTGGCCATCGACGGTGCAGACTAGCAACAATTGGCGACGCCTCGTCACTAGCCGTAACCGCTTGCCACTGCGGGAATTACCGGCTCGTTCGCCGCGATTATATCCGAGGCGCGCAACGGACACCGCGAAAGTCGGCCGGCGAAAATCAGACGTTCGGTTAGGAAATTCGGCCGGAACGGCGCACCTCGTGTCCCGAATCACAGATCTCGCGACACTACGGACTGAGAGGACCCACCATCGCCAGTACGCGCCGAACGTAGTCGCGGGTCTCTCGATAGGGTGGCACGCCACCGAAACGGCGCACAGCCGCTTCTCCCGCGTTGTAGGCGGCCAGAGCGAGCGTGAGGTCGAACCGATCCAGGAGCGAGCGAAGATGGCGAACACCGGCGTCGATGTTCGCGGCCGGATCATATGGGTTGGCAACGGCATATTGTCGGGCGGTCTCCGGCATGAGCTGCATCAAGCCCATCGCGCCTTTGCGGGAGCGCGCCCGCGACTTATACCGCGATTCGACGGCGATCACAGCATGCACGAGCTTTGGATCCACCTGATGTCGAAGGGACGTCTGTTCGACGAGCCGCACGTACTGCACCGGCGGCTTCACGGGGCTTGTCGGCAAGGTGGCCGCCCGCTCGGCTAGCGATTCGCCCTCCGGCTCGGGGTACGGCACCTCGTCTGGCCCGACGCGTGTGACGAGCGCGGCGGAAAAGATGACCCGACCACCGCTGCGCAGGTCCAGAATGGCCTGATCGCCTTCGACACGATAGCTCTTGACCGAGAGGCTGCGGCCTGAAGTCAGGAACACGAGGTCGGCCGACGCCACGGTTGGCCACCAAACGGAGGCAATCAAGATTCCAGTAGCAGGGAGCCGCCGACGGAGCATTGCGGTCAGTGTAGCAGGAAACAAAGGTGCGAGGTGCCAGGTGCGAGGTGCGAGGGGTGTCTTAGGTTTCAGGGATCGGGTTCTTAGGGCTCAGGGCTGATCTGAGCCCTAGAGCCTGAGACGGCCCTGGCACCTAGCCCCTGGCACCTGTCTTTAGCTTGGCTCTACGGAGGCATGGAAGACGCGGATGCCGAGCTCGCGCGGGTCCTCGGAATCGCCGTCCGGCAACTTGGCGGGCACGAACGTTCGGTTGATGTCGAGCACAATCTCCACGTGCTCGCTTTCGCCCAACTGAGCCGCCGCGATGGGTACGCGGTGAATCGTGGGTTCTCCCTTTGGCACCGGGAATGTCTCAATCGCGGTCTCGCCCACTTTGACCGTGACGGTCTGGCCTGGAACGAGCTCTGGCCGCCCGTCGAAATCAAGATAGAACGCGACGTCCTGCTTCGGGTTCCGCAACGAGATCGTGGCGACTTTCTGGGTCCACCACCACTCAACGGCCACATCGTCCGGCGAGCTTTCCGACGGGTGCCACCCCTCTTTGAAGAAGAGGAAGACGTTCTCCGACTGCGGCAGCAGCTCCAGTGAGCCCACCCGATACCCTCGCTGGCCATTGTCGTCGCCGCTCAGCGGGAGGCGGGTGCCCGCCTCGACGTCGTACAGCCCCATGAGCACGGTGGCTTGGCCAATGTACGGATAGTTGGGGACGAACATGGTGCGCGAGTACTCGATGACGTCACCGGGCTGCCACTCGGTTGTCGCCTTCGCCGGCTCGTGGTCGTCGGTCCACATCAATTCCCGATCCGAGTCGAGGAAGTGGACAAAGACACGGTAGTTGCCGTCGATTGGTTGCAAGTCCTCCGCCACGGTGAACCGGTACGTCAGCTCGAGCGGGCTCCCGAGGGCGACACGCGCCTTACTTGGCTTGAAGGCCGGCCTAGCGACAGGCGTCTCGGTCTCCGGCTCCTGCCGGCAAGCCCCGGTCGCCAACAGCGCCAGCCCCAGGCACACACCCCATGTCCTCACGTGATTACTCCTGACAGGCACGGTAGAGCGGGGGCAATCCCTGACGGTCCCGCGCCCGTCAGGTCGGGGATGGTAACGTAGTCGTCTCCGCCTATGCAATACGGGAGTTGGCCGCACCGGCGCTCACCACGAAGAACACGAAGAGCACGAAGAACAAAGAACACGAAGAATACTCAAATCAAATCAATCTTCGTGTAGGGCGCCCCTTTAGGGGCGCCAGGCAGAGCTGATGCGCCGGCGCGGCTAAGCCGCGCCCTACCTTTACCCTTTACCCTTCTCCCCCTTTACCCCTCTCCCCCTTTACCCCTTTACCCCTTTCCTGCTACATTCGCGTCTACTCATGTCTCTCGAAGCGCTCGGTATGATCGAAACACGTGGCCTGGTCGGCGCAATCGAAGCGGCCGACGCCATGGTCAAGGCAGCCAATGTGGTGCTCGTGGGTAAAGAATACATCGGCGCGGCCTACGTGACCGTACTCGTGCGCGGTGACGTTGGCGCGGTCAAGGCCGCGACCGATGCGGGCGCCGCCGCCGCGCGGCGGGTCGGCGAGCTCGTGTCGGTGCACGTCATCCCACGCCCGCACGCCGAGGTGGAACGGATCCTGCCGAAGCCGTCCGAGACATCGGCGACGTAAGGGGAAAAGGGATCGGAGACCTTTTCCACATGGCCGAAGTAACTGCACCGGCTCCAGCCGACCGTGACCTCGCCTCCGTCGCCGAGGCGCGCCTGCTCGCGCGAGAAGCCAAGACTGCCCAGCTGACGCTCGCCGAATTCTCGCAAGCGCAAGTGGACGCCATCGTCGACCGTGCGGCCGCGGCAGCCACGGCGCACGCCGAGGAGATCGCGGCTCTGGCGGTTGAGGAGACGGGCTACGGCGTCGTGGCAGACAAGATCCAAAAGAACCTGTTCGCCTCCCAGCGCGTGCATGCCTTCATCCGGCCCATGTGCACCGTTGGCATCGTGCGACGCCTCGAGGACCGGAAGGTCGTCGAGATCGCTGAGCCATTTGGCGTGGTGGCCGCGGTTGTGCCGTCCACGAACCCAACCTCTACGGCCATCTACAAGATGCTCATCGCGCTCAAGGCGCGGTGCGCGATTGTGCTCAGCCCACATCCGGCGGCGGTTCGGTGCATCATTCGCGCGGCCGAGCTCATGGAAGCGGCCGCGCGAGAGGCGGGCGCGCCCGCCGGTGCGATTGGTTGGATGCGCACCGTCACGATCGAGGGCACGCAGGAGCTGATGAAGCACCGGGATGTCGCGGTGATTCTGGCGACCGGCGGCATGGGGCTGGTGCGCGCAGCCTACAGCGCGGGCAAACCCGCCTACGGCGTTGGTCCCGGCAACGCCCCCGCGTACATCGAGGAGAGCGCCGATATCGAGAAGGCGGTCCGCGACATCATCACGGGCAAGACGTTCGACAACGGCGTGCTCTGCTCGGCTGAGAACGCTGTCGTCGTCGATGCATCGATCGAGTCACGTGTGCGCCAGACGTTTCAGGCGATGGGCGCTCACTTCCTATCCCCATCCGAGATCGATCTCGTCGGACGGGTGCTCGTAACCGCACAGCGCCTGCCAAACCCGGCGTTGGTCGGCAAGCCAGCAACGGCTGTTGCTGAACAGTCCGGTGTCACCGTTTCCGCAGGGACCACCGTGCTCATCGCCGCACTCGCGGGCGTCGGTCGCGACTACCCACTGTCGATCGAGAAGCTCTGCCCCGTCCTTTCCTATTACATCGTCAAAGACTGGCGCGAGGGATGTGAACGTTGTAAGGAGATCCTGCGCTACGGCGGGATGGGTCACACCATGGCGATCCACTCGCGTAACGACGAGGTGATCCTGCAGTTCGGGCTCCACAAGCCGGCGAACCGCATCGTTGTCAATACGCCCACGACGCACGGGTCCATTGGGTTGACGACGGGCCTCGATCCGGCGATGACATTGGGGTGCGGCGGCTTTGGGGGCAACATTACCTCGGACAATATCTCGCCGCTGCACCTCCTCAACATCAAGCGGCTCGCGTACGAGACCCAGGCGGCCGCTGCACGTCCAGAGATCGCAAACGCTGCGCGCATGGCAAGCGCGACATCGACGCCTCGGCTGGGCACGACGCAGACACCGCGTCTGCCGACTGCACCGGCGGTCGAACGAGGCTTGGACGCCGCAGTACTCGCGGACCGGATTGATGCCTTTCTCGCCGCGCGCGGCATCCAACCGGCCGCCGGTCCCTCGGCGGCGCCCGCAGAGCCGCTGCCCTCGTCGAACGAAGAACAAGAGGCGGCTCCTTTTGTCTGCGAGGACGATGTGCGACAAGCGCTGAAGTCTGGCCGCAAGATCCGGCTCGCGCCCCGGGCGATCGTGACGCCAGCCGCGCGCGAGCTCGCCGAGACCCACCGTGTGTTCCTGGAGTAAGGTATTTCGCCCGCTATTACTGACCTGTCTGACCTTACTGTCTCACCTTACGGGTTGACGGCCGCTAAACCCGGTGCTACGCTACGCGCCCAGTACCTCAGGCACTCTGCCCAGCGAGGCCTAGCTTTGACATCCTGGTCCGGCACGCGCCGGACTTGCCCAGTACTCCGTAGGCCGTAAAGGCCTGTCGTCACGCCCGCAGGGGCACTGGACGGTTCGGGTCGTGCGGACACGTGTCATTCCGCAGTCGGTTTCAGCATGGCCTTGGACGGTGGGAGCGCCAGATGCAAAGACCAGCCGGCTTGCCGGTGTCACTTCTCTGTCTCACATGCATTTCAGGCTGCAGTCTCATTCCCGGTGTTGGGAAGCCGCGGGTCGCGGAAGACACGTCACGCCGGCCGGGCCGTGATGCGCAGGCCCAAACAGCGCCAGGCAAGACGGGCGATCGGTCAGCGAAAGATCCCATCGCGACGCTCCTCGCGACGTCCGAGCAACACTACGCCAACGGAGAGCGCGAGCTGAGAGCGGGTCACCTGGATCGGGCCCGTCGCGAGTTCGACCAGGCGCTGCGTGTCATCACGGAATCGCCCTGGGGGGCGCGGTCTGACGCGCGGCTGAGCGAACACTTCGATCGGCTCGTCGACCGCATCAGCGCCCAGGAAGCCCTGGCTCTCGCCACGGGCGATGGCTTTACCGAGAAGCCCTCCGAGCCGGCGCTGATCGACAAGGTCCTCGAGATCACCACGTTCAATCCGCCGCTGCCCGCGAAGCCAGGCGTCCAGGAGACGGTTGCACGGGACCTCGCCGCCACGGCACACGACATCCCCATCCCGCAGAACAATCGGGTCTTGCAGTATGTGCAACTGTTTCAGACTCGTCTGCGTGACACGATCGAGAGCGGCCTGGCACGGGGCCACCAATATCTGCCCATGATCCAGGAGGTCTTCCGCGCGGAGGGGATTCCCCTGGACCTCGCTTATATTCCGCTCATCGAGAGCGCGTTCAAGCCGACGGCGTTGTCGCGCGCGCGCGCCAAGGGTGTCTGGCAATTCATGCGAGGAACGGCCGCAGAGAACGGGCTCGAGACCAACTGGTTCGTCGATGAGCGCGCCGATCCAGAAAAAGCCACGCAGGCGGCAGCGCGTTATCTGAAGACGCTCCGCACGATGTTCGAGGGCGACTGGCTGCTCGCGCTCGCCTCGTACAACGGCGGCCCGGGACGCGTGCAACGCGCCATCCGGCGAGCCGGCACCTCCGATTTTTGGCGGCTCTCCGGCACGACCCGGTACCTGCCACGCGAGACGCGCGAGTACGTCCCCATGATTCTGGCGGCGATCATCGTCGCCCGTAGTCCAGCGCAGTACGGCTTCGCGATCAGCGGCGAGCCCCCTGTAGATTACGACAAGGTGGCCGTCTCGCGTGCAGTGGACCTCCGGCGCGTGGCTGAGTGGACCGGCGTGTCCATCGACGAGATTCAGGCGCTCAACCCCGAGCTCCGGCGCTGGACGACGCCGCTTCGTGCGTCGAACTACGAGCTGAAAGTGCCGCAGGGCACGGCCGATCAACTGCGCGCGCGTCTGGTCAGCGCAGAGCGTGACGAGCTGGCGTCGTTGCAGTGGTATACGGTGCGCCGAGGTGACTCACTGAGCAAGATCGCAAGCAAATTAAAGGTCCGGCAATCGGACCTCTCCGACGCCAACAGCCTCGCGAAGCCTTACGTCCTGCAGATCGGCGAGCAGCTCGTCGTACCACGAGCGCCTGCCTCGACGCTCCTTGCCTCCCGTGCCGAGCGCGGCGGCACCAGCCTCGCCGCAGCGAAGGCCGGCGGTTCGGGCGAGCCGGATGGGCAGTCTTTGACGTATCGCGTGCGCCGGGGCGATACGCTCTACGACATCGCCCGTGCCTTCGAGGTCTCCGTTGCGGACCTCAAGACCTGGAACGGCTTGCGGAGCAGCCGGCTCGACCCGGGAGATCGTCTGACCATCTACCCGTCACGCAGCGCCCGCGCGGCGCAGTAGACATCGCAGCATCTGCACCGTCGGAACGGCCGGAACGCTGTGGTTTCTGCACGCGGCTAATCACGCGCCGATAGGGGTCGACCGCTATCTTCTTCACTGCCAGTATGTTCGGGCGGCGTGGGCCCACGGCGTGGCTCGCCGCAGCCGTGCACCACTTCTTGCACACAGAGGCCTGTGTGCTCGCGCGACTGCGCACGGCTGTCCTCCATGGGCTCGAGGCCCAACTGGTCGACGTCGAAGTCGATGTGTCGTTTGGGATGCCCGGCTTCGCGATGGTTGGTCTGCCGGACACGAGCGTGCGCGAGAGTCGCGACCGCATCCGCAGCGCGATCAAACACTCTGGCCTAGAGTTCCCCAAGCACCGCATTACGGTCAATCTCGCCCCGGCTGACATCCGGAAGGCTGGGAGTGCCCTCGACTTGCCCATCGCGATCGGCGTTCTCGCGGCGCAGGGCAGCGTTGCGAGGCGCGCGATTGACGATGTTCTCGTCGTGGGCGAGTTGTCACTCGATGGTGGCGTGCAGCCAGCGCATGGCGTTCTATCGGTGGCAGCCGCGGCGAGACGACACGGCATTCCCTCGGTACTGCTTCCGCAGGACAATGCGGCAGAAGCCGCGCTGGTGGCTGGTGTGCGCGTGCTGGCCGTGGATTCGCTTTGCACAGCGGTGGAGCTCATCACGCATCCGGAGCGTGCGCGGCCGCCGCGGCCGGCACCCGACTCGCCGACCGCGCCAGAGCCGGATTTGGCAGAAGTGCAGGGGCAGGCGTTCGCCAAACGCGCGCTCGAGATAGCCGCCGCGGGCGGCCACACCTTGCTCCTCGTTGGCCCACCGGGCACCGGCAAGACCATGCTGGCGCGGCGCTTGCCCGCCCTTCTGCCGCCATGGAGCTTCGAGGAAGCGCTCGAGACGACGGCCGTTCACTCTGCGGCGGGTGTCCTTCCGCCGGGCGCTGGCCTGCTGCCGTGTCGGCCGTTTCGGGCGCCACATCACACGGCGTCGGCCATTGCCCTCGTCGGCGGCGGATCGCGTGCGCGGCCGGGCGAGATCAGCCTGGCACACAACGGCGTGCTCTTTCTCGACGAGCTCCCGGAGTTCGAGCGTCGCGCGCTGGAGGTGCTGCGCCAGCCGCTGGAAGAGGGCCACATCACCATCGCGCGGGCCAGTCGGACGGTACGCTTCCCGGCCCGATTTCAGCTCGTCGCCGCGATGAACCCGTGCCCGTGCGGCTTTCTCAGCCACCCGACCGCCCGGTGCCGCTGCACACCGCGGGACATCGAGCGGTATTCATACCGCATTTCCGGACCGTTGCGCGATCGCGTCGATCTCACCGTGGACGTCTCCTCGGTGACCGTGCGTGAGCAGCTCGCCCAGCCGACAGGTGAGCCATCACACGCGATCCGCATCCGGGTCGCGCAAGCACGGGCCCGCCAACACGCGTACTGGTCGGATGGCATCTCGCGCGTGAACGCCCTGCTGGGGAGCCGCCAGCTCCGTCGGTGGTGCTTGCCGGGCCACGCCGGCCTGCGTCTGCTCGAGCAGGCCAGCGATCGGCTCGGCTTGAGCGCCCGGGCGCATGCGCGTGTGCTGCGCGTCGCGAGGACCATTGCCGATCTCGCGGGCGATGCGGACGTTCGAGCCACGCACGTCGCCGAGGCCCTCCAGTTCAGGCCAAAGCTTGACGGGCGGCTGGGCTAGCCGGTAGGCTACACGCTTTCCCGATCGAGTAATGGCCAAACGCTATACCGTCCTCGTGGCCGATCGTGCAACTGGCGCCGTTCGGCGGTTCACCGTGGCGGTGCGCCCGATGCTCCTCGCGCTCATGGGCGTCCTCCTCCTGCCCTTCCTGGTCGGCTTGGGCGCACGCTGGCAGGTGCGCAGCGAGCTCGAGTATCTGCGTACGCGCAATGCGACGCTCGAAGTTGAAAACACGAACTTTCGCGCGGCCACGGGTCAGCTCACATCACAGGTGTGGTCGTTGCAGCAAGCGGTCGATGAGCTCGTCACGAAATCGGCGCTATCGGCAGACGTGCGCACAGCCATGGCGCGCTTACCCGACGGTGTGCGTGAAAAGGCGCTGGGGGGTCCCACGCTTGAGGATCTGGAAGGGTCCGGGGACCCCTCACGGGACCGGGCGTCCTCCTCCGCAATCGGTGGTGGCAGCCTACGGTCCGAGGCCATTGACGCCGTGCTCGCCGCGACGGTCGCGACCCCGCAAGACACCCACGATGTGCTCCGACTCTTGATCGACTCGCTCCAGCGCCGGTTGACCACGGTCGGGCCGAACCTGGAACGTCAAGCGGCGCTCGCGAACGCCACGCCGTCGATTTGGCCGGCGTTGGGCTGGCTCTCATCGGGATATGGTTATCGCCGGGATCCTTTTACATTCCGTCGCTCGTCCCACGTTGGTCTCGACGTCGTTGGTCGCGTGGGCGATCCCGTGCGCGCCAGTGCGGATGGCGTTGTGAAGGTGAGCGGCTGGGATGGTGGGTACGGCAATACGGTGACGATCGCGCACGGCTTTTCGATGGACACGCGCTATGCGCATCTGTCGCGCACGCGCGTGAAGGTCGGGGAACAGGTCCAGCGCGGCGACATCATTGGGTACGTGGGCTCTACAGGCCGCGCGACGAGCGCACACCTGCACTATGAGGTCTGGATTAACGGGCGCCCGGTGAATCCGATCAGTCTGCTCGCCTCGCGTTAAAGAAGCGGCAAGGTGCAAGGGGCGAGGGGCGAGGGCGAGAGGTCTCAGGGACAAGGGACCCTGCGCTCGCGGGGTGCTTAACGGAAATGGGGGTCGCGAGATCTCGAGGGTCGGAAAAAGGGGACAGGCCCCTTTTTCGAGAACCAACGCCGACGAAAAAGGGGCCTGTCCCCTTTTTCTCCATCGTTCTGGCGATCGTCGTGACCCGCATTTCCGTTAAGCACCTGCGCTTGCGAGACACCTTGTCACAGTCCTCGCAAGCCCGTAAAATAGCTGGAGTTGGTAACTCTCCTTGATCGTCGATACCCTTCTCGCCAAGGTCTTCGGAACACAGAACGAGCGTGAGCTCAAGAAGCTGACGCCTGCCGTCGCACGTATCAACGAGCTCGAGCCGTCCGTGGAAGCGCTCAGCGACGAGCAGATCCGCGCGCGAACCCAGGAGCTCCGCGAGCGGGTTCAGGGCGGCGAATCGCTCGACGACCTGCTCCCCGACGCGTTTGCCGTCGTCCGCGAAGCCGCGCGGCGGGTGCTGAAGATGCGGCACTATGACGTGCAGCTCATCGGCGGCATGGCGCTGCACCAGGGCACGATCGCCGAAATGAAGACCGGCGAGGGCAAGACGCTCGTCGCGACGCTGCCCGCCTATCTCAACGCGCTCGAGGATCAGGGCGTTCACATCGTCACCGTCAACGATTACCTCGCCCGACGCGACTCGGAGTGGATGGGGCGGATTTACCGCTTCCTCGGCATGACGGTCGGCGTCATTCAGCACGACCTGAACGACGCGGAGCGCAAGGCCGCGTACGCCTGCGACATCACGTACGGCACGAACAACGAGTTCGGCTTCGACTATCTCCGCGACAACATGAAGTTCGACCTCGCGTCGATGGTGCAACGCGGGCACCGCTTCGCGATCGTCGACGAGGTCGACAGCATCCTCATTGACGAGGCGCGGACGCCGCTCATCATCTCGGGCCCGGCGGAGGAATCCACCGACCTGTACTACGAGGTGGATCGTGTGATCCCCCGGCTGAAGAAGGGCGCGGTCATTCAAGGCAACGTCAAGGCCGAAGAGCGCGAGGCCCTCGAGGAGACGGGTGATTTCATCATCGACGAGAAGCACAAGACGTCGTCGCTCACTGAAACCGGCATGGCCAAGTGCGAGGACATGCTGGCGCATCGGTTGAACCCCGGCGGGCTCTACGACCCGTCGAACATGCCGTTGCTCCATCACATCAACCAGGCCTTGCGCGCGCATACGCTGTTTCGGCGTGACGTCGACTATGTCGTGAACGAGAACGGCGAGGTGATCATCGTTGACGAGTTCACCGGGCGCTTGATGCCGGGCCGGCGATGGAGCGACGGCCTGCACCAGGCGGTCGAGGCAAAAGAGCACGTCAAGATCGAGCGCGAGAACCAGACGCTCGCCACCATCACGCTGCAGAACTACTTTCGCAAGTACGGGAAGCTCGCCGGCATGACCGGCACCGCCGAAACCGAAGCCGAGGAGTTCGGCAAGATCTACAAGCTGGACGTGGTGGTCATCCCCACCAACCGGCCGCTCATCCGCCTCGAAGAGCCAGATCTCGTCTTCCGCACCGAGGACGAGAAGTGGGGTGCGATCGTCGACGAGATCATCGAGAACCACGAGACCGGGCGCCCGGTGCTGGTCGGCACGGTGTCCATACAGAAATCGGAGCGCATCGCGGGCCTCCTGCATCGGAGGGGCGTGAAGCACGTGGTGCTCAACGCGAAGTTCCACGCCAAGGAAGCAGAGATCGTCGCGCAGGCCGGCAGCAAGGCGGTGGTCACCATCGCCACCAACATGGCGGGCCGAGGCACCGACATCTTGCTGGGCGGGAACCCGGAGTTCTTGGCGCGGCAGGCGAGCTTGAGGGAGGAAGGCGCCCAGCGACTCGCGAAGGGCCAAGAACGCTTCGTTGACGACGAGGACTTCGTTTACTTCTACCACATCGACGGATTCTTCCGCGTCCCCACACCGCTCTATCAGCGCCATTACGACGCCTTCAAGGCACAGTGCGACGCCGAGCACGACGAGGTGGTCGCCGCAAAGGGCCTCCACATCATCGGCACGGAGCGACACGAGGCTCGGCGGATCGACAATCAGTTGCGCGGGCGCGCGGGTCGCCAGGGCGATCCCGGGTCCTCCCGGTTCTACCTGTCGCTCCAGGACGACCTGATGCGCATCTTCGGGTCGTCCAATGTCTCCGGGCTGATGCAGAAGCTGGGCATGGAAGAGGGTGTGCCGATCGAGAGCCGGATGGTGACCAAGGCCATCGCGCGCGCGCAGAAGCAGGTCGAGGCCCAGAACTTCTCGATCCGCAAGCACCTCCTCGAATACGACGACGTCATGAACAAGCAGCGCGAGAACGTCTACGCGCTGCGTCGTCAGATCCTCGAAGGGCGAATCCACCTCGAGGATGGCGAAGTGGGCATTCGCGAGTACCTCAAGGTGCTCGGCGAGGATACGCTCGATTCCTGCATCGACACGTACTGCGCTGCCGAGACCGATCCAGAAGAATGGGATGTCGGCAAGGTCCGCGAAGAAGCGATGCAGATCTTCGGTCTCGACGCGGCGGACCTCGAAGGCATCTCCTTCGACGGTCAGAGCGACCAAGAGCTGAGTGATGCGCTCTGGGCCGTCGTTTCGGCAAAGTACGACGCGAAGGAGATCACGGTTGGGCGTGAGCTCCTTGCACTACCGGAGGATCTCGCGCTCCGGATCGTCGACCGGGCAACGCTCGATCGCTTGTCTGCCCTGGACGACGAGGCGCGGGAGGCGGCAGCGGGGCGGACGATTCTGGAGCCCATCGAACGAAGCCTTGCGCTGCAGATTGTGGATCAGCAGTGGAAGGATCATCTCTACAGCCTCGATCATCTCAAGGAAGGCATCGGGCTCCGCGGCTATGGGCAGCGTGATCCGCTCGTCGAGTACAAGAAGGAAAGCTTCGCGCTGTTCCAAGCCATGAAGGACCGTATCGATGACGAGACGGTCCGATACCTCTGGCGGCTGCGGCCTGTGCTGACGATGGGACCAGAAATGCCCGTTCGGCGCCAGGCGGCCCGCCGCTCCGCGCCCGCCGTGGAGACGCGCCACGAGGCCGCGCCAGCCTTCGTCGGCGGAGGCCGTGCGGCAGCGGGAGCGCTCGTCGGCGCACCGCGGCCCGCACGGACGGGTGGCGACGACGTCGTCCGCACGGTCCGCCGCGACATGCCGAAGGTCGGGCGGAACGACCCGTGCCCCTGCGGTAGTGGTAAGAAATACAAGAAGTGCCACGGCGCCGCGTAGGGTTGACGAACACAGTGACAAGATGAAGGTGCGAGGTACAAGGTGCGAGGTGCCAGGGCTGTCTCAGGCTTCAGGGTCCCTTGTTCCTGAGACAGCCCTCGCACCTGGCACCTTGTCAATCGTGGATGATCACATGGAGCTGATGACCGCGCTCACGCCAGCCCTGCAGATCGAGCGGGGCCTCATGACGGCGCTCACCTATGACGATGTGCTGTTGGTGCCACGCCACTCGGACGTGCTGCCGAGCCAGGTGGATGTTTCGACGCGGTTCACGCGTCATCTGCGCCTCAATGTGCCACTCGCGAGCGCGGCCATGGACACCGTCACCGAGTCGGAGATGGCTGTCGCCATCGCGCAGCAGGGTGGTCTTGGCATCGTTCACAAGAATCTCTCGATCGACGAACACGCCAAGCAGGTCGACCGCGTGAAGCGCTCCGAGAGCGGCATGATCGTCAATCCCATCACGCTCTCGCCGCAGCATCGGCTGAGCGATGCACACGCGCTCATGAGGCAGTACCGCATCTCTGGCGTCCCAATCACCGACGATGGCCAGAAGGAAGGCCGCCTCGTTGGCATCCTGACGAATCGGGATCTGCGATTTGAATCGAGGCTCGACCGGCCCATCGCCGAGGTGATGACGCGACGAGACCTCATCACGGTGCCGGTTGGCACAACCCTCGATCAATCGCGCGAGATTCTGCATCAGCACAAGGTCGAGAAGCTACTGGTCGTGGATCAAGAGTTCCGGCTCAAGGGCCTCATCACCGTCAAGGACATCCAAAAAGCCATCAAGTACCCCAGCGCATGCAAGGACGCGCTGGGCCGACTCCGCGTCGGCGCCGCGATCGGGATCGCCAAGGACACGATGGAGCGCGCCGACGCTCTCGTGGCTGCGCACGTAGACGTGTTGGTCGTGGACACGGCGCACGGCCACTCGCAGGGCGTGATGGATGCGGTTGCGCGGCTGCGCGAACGCTTCCCGGACCTCGATCTCGTTGCCGGCAACGTCGCGACAGCGGACGCCACGAACGCGCTGTGTCGACTTGGGGTCGACGCGGTCAAGGTGGGCATCGGCGCCGGCTCGATCTGCACGACCCGCGTCGTCGCGGGCATTGGCGTCCCGATGATCACGGCCATCGCAGAGTGTGCGCGGGTGGCTGAGAAGTACGCGGTGCCGGTAATCGCCGATGGCGGTATCCGATATTCGGGCGACATCCCGAAGGCGCTGGCGGTGGGCGCCAGCTCCGTGATGATTGGGAGCTTGTTTGCGGGCACCGATGAGAGCCCGGGCGAGATGATCCTCTATCAGGGCCGGAGCTTCAAGGATTACCGAGGTATGGGCTCGATTGGCGCGATGCGCCGGGGCAGTCGCGATCGATATTTTCAGGACGAGTTCGATCTCGAGACCGCCTCGCACGGTGACGGAACCGAGAAGCTCGTGCCGGAAGGCATCGAAGGGCGTGTCGCCCACAAAGGCAGCGTGGAGGCCATGGTTCACCAGCTCGTCGGCGGCTTGCGCGCGAATATGGGTTACTGCGGCGCCCGAACCATCGAGCAACTTCAACGAGAAGGGCAGCTCATTCGCGTCACGCCGGCCGGCCATCGCGAGGGCCACGTGCACGATGTCATCATCACGAAGGAAGCGCCGAACTACCGCGTCGAGTGAGCAAGCTCCACGCCTAGAATCGTCACCTGCCGTTTGTCGTCACCCGCGTCTTCTAACCGCACTTCCACGGCACCAGGGATGGGTCGCGGTAGGCGATCCGCCCACTCGATCGCGACCACGCCCTCGTCGGTGATAGCGTCGAGGCCGAGGTCGTCAACCTCCCCGCCGGAGACGCGGTAGAGGTCGACGTGGTAGAGCGAAAGCCGTCGACCGCGGTACTCTTGCACGAGGGTGAAGGTGGGACTGCTCACCTCCTCTGTCGCCACGCCAAGCCCTTCGGCAAGACCGCGGACAAAGGCGGTCTTGCCCGCGCCAAGGTCACCAAAGAGCAGCACCACTGCGCCCGGTTGAAGTTGCGCCGCTAACCGCGCGGCAAGCGTCATGGTCTCCTGCTCGCTCGACGTAACCGTTCGGATCAGATGAGATCTCCTCGAGGATCGTCGCCCGTGTCCGTATCGCGGCGGCCAGCCTGGAGCTCCAACACCGCGTCACCCAAGTGATCCAAGACATCAGTCGCGATCATCGCTACCTCACCACAGTCCGCCTGCGCGAGATCGCCAGCCAGGCCGTGCACGTAAACCGCCAGCCGGCAGGCCGCGTCCGGATCCAGGAGCTGCGCGAGCCAGGCCGCCACGACGCCGGTGAGCACGTCTCCGGTGCCGCCGGTCGCCATGCCTGGGTTGCCGGTCAGGTTGACGGCCACCGCACCATCCGGCGCCGCAACCAGCGTCCGGTGCCCCTTGAGAATCACGTGCAGATCACGCTGCTCGGCGAGGCCACGTGCGGCCGCGACGCGGTCAGCTTGCACCTCGTCGGCCGTCGTCCCCAGCAGGCGCGCCATCTCACCGGGATGCGGCGTCACAATCACGTCGAGGCCATCGCGCGCGTGGAGGCGCAGCGGATCTGTCGCAAACGCATTCAGCGCGTCCGCATCGAGCACGAGCGGGACACCGGATTGCTCGAGCAGCGCCGTGACGAACGCGGTGATCGCGTCGCCCGTCCCAAGGCCCGGCCCAACGGCGATGACGTCCGCGGGCTGGGCCAAGACCAAGTCGAGCGCCTCGGGGGCGAGACGGCCGTCCTCCCCCTCCTCCGGTAGGGCCACGGTCATGTACTCCGGAGCCATGACGGCGATCATGGGCTGACAGGAGCGCGGCGTGGCGATCGTCACGAGACCGGCGCCGGACTTGAGGGCCGCGAGCGCGGCCATGTGGGCAGCGCCGGTCTTCCCCCTGGTTCCCGCAACGATCAGGATGCGCCCGAAGTCCCCCTTGTGCGCTTCCGGATCACGCGGCTCGACATGGCCATGCAGCATGTCGCGTGTGATGATCTCGAGCCGTGGACCGTCGACGGCGTCGATGACCGAGGGTGGAATGCCGATGTCGGCCACGACCAGCTCGCCACACTGACGGCAGGCTGGTGAGAGAACCTGCGCCGGCTTTGGGGCGGCCAAGGTCACCGTGAGGGTCGCCTGCACGACCTCGCCGGTAACCGCTTGCGTGTCGGCCACCAAACCGCTCGGCACGTCTACCGCGACGACAGGTAGGCCCGATGCGTTGAGGTCTGCCACGATCGTTTGCAGCACACCGTGGAGCGGCCCCCTGAAGCCCGTCCCAAAGATCGCGTCCACCACGACCTCGGCTGTCAGGGCTTCGGAGGAGTGCAGCTCCCAGGACTGCTCATCGGCGACCTCCACCACGGAGACGCCAAGCCTGCCGAGGATCTCGAGATTCGCGCGCGCGTCACCGCTCACGTCTTGGACACGGCCGACCAGGAACACGCCCACCTCGAGCACGCGATCGAGCAGGGTGCGCGCCACCACGAAGCCATCGCCGCCGTTGTTGCCACGGCCGGCGATGACGGCGATGCGCTTCTCAGCCAGCGGCTTGAACCATGCCTCCATGGCCGCGACAACCTGGCGGCCAGCGTTCTCCATCAGGACCATCGAAGGAATGCCGATCTCGTCGATGGTGTATCGATCGGCCTCGCGCATTTGTGTGGCGTTCAGGACGCGCATAGCGGCTAATCTACCACGCCGCCCCATGGTCGCTTGCGACCACCATGCGAACCGAAGTACAAGTGGTGTGACAAGGTGATTGGCTGACAGGGTGACAAGGTGAAGGGGGGTTGTCACCCAGCCATCTTGCGCCGGTGAGGAGCATGCATGATAGCCACTGTGAACGTCGATGGACGCATCTGTAGCGAGCGTGAAGCCACGGTTTCAGTGTTCGACCACGGCTTACTCTTCGGCGAAGGTGTCTACGAGACATTGCGAACTTACGACCGTACACCGTTCCGCTTCGCCCAGCACCTCGCACGGCTACGCGCCTCGGCTGAGCGGATTGCGCTCGTGGTGCCGTTCGCAGACGAGGAGCTGCTCGAGCGGGTGTCTGCAACAATGGCGGCCGCGCCGCTACCGGGTGAGGCGTACGTGCGGATTCTCCTGACGCGTGGCGTCGGCGATATCGTGTACGATCCCCATGCCTGCCCCTCCCCCACCCTGATCATCATTGTCAAGCCGTTCGTCCCCCCCTCCGAGGACACCTACCAGAACGGCGTGAAGATCTCTCTGGTCTCGGTCGTCCGCAATCACCCGGAAGCGGTCAACCCACGCATCAAATCGAACAACCTGCTGAACAATGCCCTCGCCATGCAGGAAGCGTACAAGCGCGGGGCCTTCGAGGCCCTGATGCGCAACTACCGAGGCGAGATCAGCGAGTGTGCGCAAAGCAACTTCTTCCTCGTCCGCGACGGCAAGGTGCTCACACCGCCGCTCGAAGCGGGCATCCTGCCGGGTATCACGCGGGGCTTCGTCTTCGAGCTCGGTCGGCAGCTCCGCTTGCCCGTGCACGAGACAACGCTCCACTACGCGGACCTTCCGCTCGCCGATGAAGCATTCCTCACCAGCACCACGCGCGAGATCGTCCCGATTGTGATGATCGACGACCTCACGATCGGCACGAGTCGTCCTGGCCCCATCACGCAGCGGCTACTGTGGACTTTTCGAGAACAGACTAGGCTAGCGGGCCCTCACTCTGCGACCGGCTCCTCTGCGTATGTCTCGACCGGAGGACAGACGCATATCACATGACGATCGCCATAGGGATTGTCGATACGCCCAACGGGAGGCCAGACCTTCTGCGCCTTGACCCACGGGAGCGGGAACGCGGCCTGCGTGCGGGAGTACGGGCGTGACCAATCGTCCGCGGCCACGGCCGCGGCCGTGTGTGGCGCGTGCTTCAGCACGTTGTCTTGTCGGTCTGCCCGACCGTCGATGACCGCCTGAATCTCCTCGCGAATTTGCAGGAGTGCCTCGCAGAATCGATCCAGCTCCGCCTTCGGCTCGCTCTCGGTCGGCTCGATCATCAGCGTTCCCGGCACCGGAAACGATACGGTCGGCGCGTGGAAGCCGAAGTCCATGAGCCGCTTGGCGACATCCTGCTCGTCGATACCGGACGCCTGCTTGAGAGGCCGCAGGTCGAGAATCATCTCGTGCGCCACCCGGCCACCCGCACCGGTATAGAGAATCGGATAGGCACGCTCGAGTCGAGCCTTGATGTAGTTGGCGCTCAGAATGGAGATGCGGGATGCCTCGGTCATGCCATCCGGCCCTAGCATTCGCATGTACGCATATGGTATCAGCAGCACCAGCGCGCTCCCCCAAGGTGCGGCGGCGACTGGGTGAACCGCCCGCGGACCGCCCGTTGCCACGAGCGGATGCCCGGGCAAATACGGCGCCAGGTGCGCCGCAACCGCAATGGGACCCATGCCTGGCCCGCCCCCGCCGTGGGGAATGGCAAACGTCTTGTGCAAGTTGAGGTGGCACACGTCGGCGCCAATGAGGCCCGGGCTCGTCAGGCCCACCTGGGCGTTCATGTTGGCCCCGTCCATGTACACCTGCCCGCCGTGCTCGTGGACGATGGCGCACATGGCTCGGATGCGCGCTTCGAACACGCCATGGGTCGAGGGATAAGTGACCATGAGGGCTGCGAGCGCGCGCGTGTGCTGCGCGGACTTCTCCCGCAGATCGTCGACATCGACATTGCCACGTGCGTCACAGGCGACCACGACGACACGCATCCCCGCCATGACCGCGCTGGCCGGGTTGGTGCCGTGTGCAGAGGAGGGAATCAGCACGACGTCGCGCTGCGACTCGCCGCGATCGCGGTGCCAGGCACGGATGACGAGCAGACCGGCGAGCTCACCTTGGGCGCCCGAATTCGGCTGCAACGACACGCCCGGCAGGTCCGTCATCTCGCGGATGGTCCCCTCGAGCTCGTCGACCACCTGCGCGTAGCCCTGCGCCTGCTCGAGCGGCACGAACGGGTGCATCCGCGCGAACTCCGGCCACGTGATGGGCAACATCTCCGATGCGGCGTTGAGCTTCATCGTGCACGAGCCGAGTGGGATCATCGACGTATCGAGGCCGATATCCTTGCGCTCGAGCCGGCGGATGTAGCGCATCATCTCCGTTTCCGAGCGGTGCGTGTTGAACACGGGGTGTGTGAGATAGGCACTCGAGCGGCTGAGGGATGCCGGGAAGCGTCGTGCTGGCTCGCGACGGTCGGTGCCGTGTCTGTCGCTCTTCGGGCGCGTGCGGCCGTTGCGGGTCTCGTGGTTGGTGTAACCGGCGTCGGGTAGGGACTGCCCGAGTGCCCGGGCGAACAGGCCAACGAGGTCCGCGACGTCCGCGGCGCTGGTCGTCTCGTCGAGGCTGATGCCCACATCGCCATCCTCGAAGTACCGGAGGTTCACTCGCGCCCCTCGCGCTGCCTCTCGCACGCGGTCGAACGGCAGCGCCCCTTCCCTCGCGCCCGCGATCCGCAGCGTGTCGAAGAAGTGTCGGTTGCGCTGCACGCAACCGAGCGCGACGAGCCCCTCTTCGAGCATGCCCGCGAGCCCATGCACGCGGCTCGCTATCTCGCGCAGCCCCTCGGGCCCGTGATAGACGGCGTAGAAGGCCGCGATGCTGGCGAGCAAGGCCTGTGCGGTACAGATGTTCGACGTCGCTTTGTCGCGCCGGATGTGCTGCTCGCGGGTCTGCAGCGCCATGCGGTGCGCAGGCTGGCCATGCGCATCGACCGACAGCCCAATGATGCGACCCGGCGTCTGGCGTAGGTAGGCGCCGCGCGTGGCGAAGAACGCCGCGTGGGGGCCGCCGTAGCCGAGCGGCAGGCCAAACCGCTGTGCCGACCCGACCACGACGTCCGCGCCCATCTCACCCGGCGGTGTGAGCATCGTGAGCGCGAGCAGGTCAGTCGCGACCGCGACGAGCACGCCTGCGGCATGCGCCCGCGCGACGATCGGCCGCAGATCCTGGACGAGGCCGTTGCTATCCGGGTACTGTAGCAAGGCACCAAAGACACGCGCATCGAACGCGATCGCCGAGAGAGGGACGACTCGCACGTCGATACCGAGGGGCTCACCACGCGCTCGCAAGAGCGCGATGGTCTGCGGGAAGCAGGTCTCGGCGACGAGAAAGACGTTTGCATCCCCACGCTCGCGTGGCTGCACGCGTCGCAGTAGCGTCATCGCCTCGGCTGCCGCCGAGGCCTCGTCCAGGAGTGACGCGTTGGCCACGTCCATGCTCGTCAGGTTGCTCACCATGGTCTGGAAGGTGAGCAGCGCTTCCAGACGCCCCTGGGCGATCTCGGCTTGGTACGGCGTGTAGGGCGTGTACCAGCCGGGATTCTCCAAGACCATGCGCTGAATGACGCTCGGTGTGATCGTGTCGTAGTAGCCGAGACCGATGTACGAACGGAAGACGTGGTTGCGCGCCGCCACGGCCCGGAGGCGGTTCAAGAAGGCGAACTCCGACTCGGCCGGGGGCAAGTCGAGCGGGTCGGCTCGGCGAATGTCAGGTGGCACCACCTCGTCTATCAGTGCGTCGAGCGAGGCTGCGCCAACGAGGTGGAGCATTGCCGTGCACTCATCGGGCCGCGGACCCAGGTGACGAAGGGCAAACTCGTTTTTCAACAGGGTGGGCATTAACGTTAGGGACAAAGGAGAGAGGGTAAAGGGCAAAGACAGGTGCGAGGGGCAAGGTGCGACGTCCAAGGGCAGTCCTAGGCGCCAGGGACAAGATCTCGAGGGACCAGGGCTGTCCCTGTTCCCTGAGACAGCCCTTGGACCTCGCACCTTGCCCCTCTACCCCTTCTCTCCCACCATCTCCGTGTAGCGCTCGCTGGAGAGCAGGGTGTCGGTTTCGGCCGCGTTGGCGATACGCAGCTTGATGATCCACGCCGCGTGCGGGTTCGCGTTCATCTGCTCCGGATGTTGCTGCAGCTCGGTGTTGACGGCGGTCACCTCCCCCGCGACGGGCGCGAACAGCTCGGATACCGCCTTCACTGATTCTATCGTGCCGAACGCCTCCCCTTGCGCTACAGCGCGGCCCACCTCGGGCAGCTCGACGAATACCACGTCGCCGAGCTGCTGCTGGGCGTAGTCGGTAATGCCGACCTCCGCGTGGCCGTCGTTCTGCGAGCGGAGCCACTCGTGATCGTTGGTGTACTTCAGGTCAGCCGGATACATCAGCGTTCGCTCCTCGGGCGTTTGTAAAACGGCAGCGGCACGACGCGCGCCGCGACACGACGGCCGCGCACGTCGACCTCGAATACACGGTCCACGACCGCATCGCCTGCGGGCAAATACGCCAACCCAATAGCCTTCTTCAGGAACGGCGTCTGCGTTCCACTCGTCACGACGCCGGCTTTCACGCCGTTCAGATAGACGTCGTATCCATGCCGCGCAATGCCGCGCTCCTCAATCTCGAAGCCCACGAGCTTTCGCGGCACGCCTTCGGTTTTTTGCGCGCGCAGGCGGTCGGCTCCCAGGAAGTCGTCTTTGCTCCAGCCGATGACCCAGCCGAGGTCGGCCTCGAGCACGGTCGTGGTCTCATCGATGTCCTGCCCGTAGAGGCGCATGGCCGCTTCGAGACGCAGCGTGTCACGTGCGCCCAAGCCACAGGGCCGGAGGTCGAACTCGGTGCCCGCTTCGAGCAACGCGTTCCAGACGCGCTCCGCTGCCGCGGGTGGCACAAAGATCTCGAAGCCCTCCTCACCTGTGTAGCCCGTTCGGGAAATGAATCCGCGCACACCGGCGACCTCGCCGTGAGCGTACCAGTAGTACTTCAAGCTGGCGAGCTCGATACCCGTAAGCGGTTGCAGGATGTCCGACGCAGCCGGTCCCTGAAGTGCGAGCAGCGCATAGCGGTTGCTGGTGTTGACCAGCACGACATCGCCGCGGTCAGCCGTGTGCCTGCGGATCCAGGCAAAGTCTTTCTCGATGTTGGCTGCGTTGACGACGAGGAGGAAGTGCTCATCCGCAAGACGGTACACCAGCACATCATCGACGAACGTGCCTTCCGGCGTTGTGAGAGCGGAATATTGAATCTGCCCCAGGCTCAGGCGACTGGCGTCGTTGCTGGTGAGGTATTGGATGGCGGCCAACGCGTCTCGACCGGCGAGCTCGAGCTCGCCCATGTGGCTCACATCGAAGAGGCCCGCGCGCGTGCGGACGAGGAGATGCTCGGCAGCAATACCCGTATACTCGACCGGCATTTCCCATCCGCCGAAGGGGACCATCCGTGCACCGTGCGCGACATGTCGGGCGTGGAGGGACGTCTGCTTGAGCGGAGGCGCGGACTGGTTCATGGGTCAAGATTGCGCGACTGGCGGCACTTTCCAGCGCGGAAGCTCGCGTCCCATCCAAGGACACTTGCCAGCGGCACAGCCCAGGAACGGTACTATGGGCGGCGGAGGGGGTCAAGGCGAGCGGGAACGAAAAGGGGTGAGGGGCAAGGTGCGAGGTCCAAGGGCAGTCTTAGGGCGCGGTAAGAATAAGGTTAACATTCTGGCCGCCGATACATCCCGTCTGGCTGCGTTGCTCGTCGGTCACATACGGCCTGTATGCTCCCTCCTCGCGCCTTGCCAGCCGGGCGCCTCGACGCCCATAATGTCAATCTTATTTCTTACCGAACCCTTAGGGCGCCAGGGACAAGGTCTCAAAGGGACCACGGCTAGTCGGTGCTCCCTGTTCCCTGAGACAGCCCTTGCCCCTTGCACCTGTCTTCCCCCTTTACCCCTTTACCCCTTCCCCCTTTCCCCCTTCCCCCTTTCCCCCGCCATCGGTGGCATCGAAACCTGAAGGGGGACCGTCCGTTGGTCTCAACGGGTAACGCAGGTATGCCTGCAGCGTGTGATAGCTGATGTCGAGGATACGACATGCTTTGCGCTTCCTCCCGCCGCAGCGCCTGAGCACGAGGCGTGCGTACCGGCTCCCCCACGCCCGCATGGTTTCGTCCGGCTCGTCCCGCGGCACGAGCACCTCGCGGTATCGGCCAGTGACCCCGGTTGGCAAATCCTCTAGCTCGATCACCGGGCCGTTGCCGAGGGCTACCGCCCGCTCGATCACGCGCTCCAGCTCGCGTACGTTGCCCGGCCAGTCATAGCCGAGCAGCGCCTCGAGCGCCTCGGGTGCGATGTCATCCGCACCCAGCGCACGATGGCGATCGAGCAGCGCCTTCGTGAGATCGATGATGTCTTGACGCCGCGTACGAAGGGGTGGCACGTAGATCTCGAGGCAGTTCAGTCGATAGAAGAGATCCAGCCGGAAACGCCCCTCCGAGACGAGCTGCAGGAGATTCCGGTTCGTCGCAGCAATGAGACGAATGTCCACGCTACGCGTCCCCTGGCCGCCCACGCGCTCGACAGACATCTCCTGAAGCGCACGCAACAGCTTGGCCTGCGCGTGGAGCGTGAGATCCGCCACCTCGTCGAGAAACAGCGTGCCGCCATCGGCGTGCTCGAACTTGCCTCGCCGCCCCCTGACGCCCGTGGCCGTGCGCTCCTCGATACCAAACAGCTCTGCCTCGACCAACGTTTCGACCAGCGCGGCGCAGTTGACGGCGACGAACGGGCCACGCCTTCGACGACTCAGCGCGTGAATACGACGGGCAATGAGCTCCTTCCCGACACCGCTCTCACCCTCGATGAGGACGGCGAAATCGGTGCGCGCCACCCGCGCCACGCGATCGAGCAATGGTTGAAAGGCAGGGCTCGAGCCGATGAGCTCTGGCACGGGCATGGGCCTGCCGAGCAGGGATGGCACGCGCAGCGCTCCGGTGCGCCATCGATCGAGCTCCACCACCAATGCTGCGGCCAGAACGCCCTGGTGGAGAATGGCCATCTGCCGCGGTCCAAAGCCGGTGCCGTCATGCGGCACCGCCTCCAAGACGACGCCAGGCATCACCTCGAACAACACGCCCCGATCGGGGAGTCCGGGCGCCGCCTCCGACGCGGTTTCCCCGGGCGCGAGCGTGCCCTCGCGAATTTGCGCCGAGGCGGCACCGGCCAAATGTGTGAGCGCTAACTCGAATTGCGCGCGCAGCAGCCCGCCGGGCGTCGTGCGCCACGCGGTCGACACAGCGGTCCAAACTTCGAGCTCCGGCTGGTCACGCGCCCGCACACGCACGTCGCCTGCGCCTCCCCACGCGCTCCCAGCGCCTGGGGACGCCGTTCCGCCCTCCCGATCCCTGTCTCTGGTCATCGGATGTCTCCGGCCGTCGGTATCGCTGCGACCACCGTGTGACAACCGGGATGCCAAGGACGATTGGGACGCACTAGACGCAGAAGGATGTGGAATTGCTGCTATCTTTTGCAATGTGATCGACCCTCCCGGGTATCTCGTTCCCCAGCCCGACCTACGATTCCAACTGCAGAGCCGGAAACCTCGTTCCCGCCCTGGGCAGCGTGTTCTCGAATCTACGCATCAGGTGGCGAAAACGACAGCACACCCTCGTAGAGCGGCGGACGTCCCGGCCGGAGCGCGATAAGCTCACTGCGCAGAATCTGCGCGGTGCTGCCCACCGGGCTCGACCGGCCGCCCGAGCGAACCCGGATGGACATGCCTGGTGGCAATGGCCATTCCGCCAACACCCGACCTCGCTCGGCCGTGCGCTCAACCATCCAGGCGGCCCCGCCGGGCACGAGCTCGATCTCAGCGAGCGATCCGGTCAAGTCGTCGCGCCTGGAGCCAGTCGCCGCATGGTCTGTGAGAGGCTCAGAACGCGCAGCATCGTTTACCTCGTCAGCCATAGGCCCCTCATCCGATCGAATCGTAGGACGCGAATTCGGCCCGTTGCCCCAAGGACTCGCACCGCGTATTGCTCGCTGTCAGGCCCTCGGACGTACGCGGTTCCAGGCGTGGCCGTGCCGCGCGCAGAAAACGACGCCATATCCGAATCGCCAAAGCGGATGGGTTTACTCCCCGCCGCCAGCCCTGATTCTTCGTCGATGGCGGGAAGATCGGCGGCAATGCCAAAGCGCGCGCCCGGTACGAGCTCCTCGAGTCGCACCGGTCGGCGAACCCGCCGGTCTACGCCGCTCATCACGTCGACCGTGCGAAGGCCATTTCCATTGCCATCCAGGACCTGCGCCATGCGAATCGTGTCAGCCGACCGCTCGAACCGCACGGCTGTGGAACGGCCGCTGCTCAGGGCGTGAGCGCGGGCCGCTGCCAGACGCGCAGCCACCTGCCGCGCGCCCGCCTCCGCGCGCACGCGCCCAAGCCCCGCATCGAGCCGGGCGATCGCCGGAACGGCGATCACCACCACGAGGGCTGTGGTGACGAGCAGCTCCACCACCGAGAAGCCCGCAGGTGAAGCGAGCGCACGCGGCGGCGTGCGCGCCTGCGAGCCGCTCACGGCTGTCCGCCTTTGGCCTGACGGGCGGGAGCGCCCGGCGTGACGGTCACGAGCGGCTTGAGGCGCAGAAAGGTCTTCTCGCCAATGCCACGAATGTGCATGAGATCCTCCACTTTCTTGAACGGACCGTTCTTCTCGCGATACTCGATGATGCGCGCCGCAGTACTAGGGCCGATGCCAGGCAACTCCTGGAGCTGCTGCGCCGATGCGCGATTCAGGTTGACGGCTGGAGTGTCCTTTGACGGCTGGGTGGCCTGCTTTTCACGCGAGGCCTGCGCGTTCAGAACAGGCGTGGACATGAGCAGGGTCAGCCCGATGATCAGGACCCAGGGACGCTGGATGTGGGTGAGCATGTCAATCCTCCTCGGTAGCGTTGACAAACGAGCTGCGGGGTGCGGGAGGGGCGACAGGGCACAAGAGGTCTCGTGCCTTGTCTGATTGGGACGCGCGACCTGCACCCCGCACGTGCGCGGTTACGCAAATGCGGGACCAGGGCGCGCGCGGTCATCCGTGACCTGCGAACTCATTGAGGAAGCGCGGGATCAGAGCGTGGCCTGCAGCAAGCGTGATCGAGGCGCCGGCCGGGTAGGCACGGAGCGCCACCTGCGGTTGGCGGTAGGGCGGAGTGCCGGGTGCTGGGGTGCCGGGTGCTGGGGTGCGACTTGGATGTTATTCCTGCATCGACGGGGCGCTGCGAGCCCATGCAATCGTGCGGCGAAGGCCCTCTTCGAGATCGACGAGTGGCGAGTACGCAAGAAGCTGGCGGGCGAGCGAAAGGTCGGCTTGCGAGTCGCGGACGTCGCCCGCTCGAGGATCAGCGTAGATGGGCTCGACGCCATCAGCGCCAATGTGCGACCGGAGCACTTCGAAGAGCCGGTTCAGCGAGATGCGCTCCGCCGTGGCGACGTTGATCACCTGGCCGCGCGCGGCGGGTGCCTCGCACGCACGCAGGACGCCGTCGACGACATTGGCGACATAGGTGAAGTCGCGGGTTTGCTCGCCGTCGCCATAAATCGTCGGACGCCTGCGGCTCAGGAGCGCCCTGATGAACAGAGAAATCACCCCGGAGTACGGCGAGGAGGGATCCTGGCGCGGACCATAGACGTTGAAGTAGCGAATCGTCACCGTCTCGAGATCATAGAGGTCGGTGAACATCACCGCGTATTGTTCCCCCACCAGCTTCTGCAGCGCGTAGGGCGACAATGGATGGGTGGGCATATCCTCCCGCTTGGGCAGGGTCGGCGTATTCCCGTACGCCGACGAGGAACCAGCGTACACGACACGTCGCACACCCGCATCGCGTGCGGCAACGAGGAGCTTCAACGTGGCCTCCACGTTCGCACGGTGCGACGTGAGCGGATCGCGCACCGAACGCGGCACGGACGGAATCGCTGCCTGATGCAGGACGAAATCGGCACCCTCGACACCGCGCTTGGCAACATCGAAGTGCGCAAGGTCGCCTTCGAGAAGCTCGACACCCGACAGATGGGCCAGATTCTCTCGCTTGCCGGTGCTGAAGTTGTCGACGACACGCACGCGCTCACCGCGACCGACCAGCTCCTCGACCAGATGCGAGCCGATGAAGCCCGCACCACCGGTGACGACATACATGGCCATGGAAATTCAATCGGGGTGAAAAACGGTCGCAGTGGTCCAGTAAGCCGAATTCTGTGCCGCACCCGCCTTGCAGCAAGTGCAGCGGCGATCATTCCTCTTGGGGCCGTCATTGCTGACGACCTCTGGCGACCTACCCGGAAGCTTCGAGCGGGCGACTCTCCTGGCACGCTCCAGCGCAGTTGCCCGCGCCGGGATGCCAACGCTTCCCTATTTGGTCTTGCTCCGTGCGGGGTTTAGCCTGCCACGCCCCTCACGGGGCGCGCGGTGCGCTCTTACCGCACCTTTTCACCCTTACCCGCCTTCGCGCTTGCGCGCTTCGGCGGGCGGTATGTTTTCTGTGCCACTTTCCTTCAGGTCACCCTGACTGGGCGTTACCCAGCGCACTGCCCTATGGAGTTCGGACTTTCCTCCGCGGTCAGCACCCGGAACGAGCACCTCTCGCGGCGATCACCTCGGACCACTGCGGCACCCCTAAATTGTACCACTCCCGTCCAGCGCGCCACCGTCAGCGTGCTGAGCTGACTCAGCTCTCGCTCGTACGGTCGCGCCTACTCATACCGTAGGGCAACCGTCGGGTCGACGCTGGTGGCACGACGCACGGGGATGAAGGCGGCGGCCAGCGCGACCAGCCAAAGGAGCACGACGGCCGAGCCGTATGTGAAGGCATCCGATGGCTCCAGCCCGTACAGGAACGACTGCACAAGTCGACCGGCAGCGGCGGCCAAAGCCACGCCAGCCGCGGTGCCAATCACCAGCATGACGGCGACCTCACGGAGAACGAGCGCGCGCACATCGCCGGAGTCTGCGCCGAGCGCCATCCGGATGCCGATCTCACGCGTGCGCCGCGCGACGTTGTACGCCAACACCCCATAAAGGCCAATCGATGCCAGCAGAACGGCCAGTCCCGCGAACGTACCGGTCAGAAACGACAGAATCCGCTCGGCAAACAGGTCCTCGTCGATCTGCGCCTGCATGGTCTTTGCCTCGTGAATCGGCAAACTTGGATCGAGTGCGGCTACATGGTGCTGGATGAGTGGCAGGGCACTTTCCGGGGTGGTAGCCGTTCGCAAGTAGAAGTACAAAGCGTCGGGACGTGATGCCCACGACGGAGAATCTTTCCACGTGATGCCCTGTTGCAACGGCGCGTAAACCGTCGGCGCCGGCTCCTCACGCATGTGCGCGAACTTGGCATTCGTCACAATGCCGACAATCGTCATTGGCCCCCGCGCCTTCGATGTCTATCTCTATATGGCGTCCAAGTGGATTCTGATTCGGCACAAACTGCCGAACGAACTCCTCGTTGACAACGGCGACCGGCGGTGCGGATGCGTGATCGGCGCGCGTGAACTCACGGCCCGCCACGAGAGGCGTGCCCATCGTGCGAAAGTAGCCAGCGCCAACGTAGTTGTAGAGCGAATCTGCGGTGTCACCGCTCGGCGGCGTATAACCCTCAACGTTGAAGCTGGTTCCGGTCGTGTTACCGCTGATGGTGCCAGTCCTCGCAGACGAGACGAGTGTCACGCCGGGGATCTGGGCCAACTGGTCCGTGAGCTGCTCGTGCAGTTGCGCGACGCGCTGGTCGGTATAACCGTTCAGCTTCGGGCCTATCGAGAACGTCATCAGGTGGTCGGCTCGAATACCCGGGTCAATCCGCGCGACGTTGACCAGCGTATTGACGAAGAGCCCCGCGGAGATCAGAAGCAGCAGCGACACCGCTACTTGCGCCATGACCACCGTCTTGCGAAAGCTGTTCGCACGGCCCGTTGACGAGACCTGGCCTGCCTGGTCTTTCAAAGACGAGGTCAGGTCGGTGTTGGAGGCCTGGAGTGCTGGAACGAGCCCGAACAGGATGCCGGTCAAGAGCGACAGTCCCAGGCAGAAGAACAGGACGCGGCCGTCGAGGCCAGCGGAAGCCAGGTCCTGAATGCCCATCCCTGGAGGAAGACTCACGAGAATGGCGTGTTGGGTCCAATAAGCAACGATGATTCCGAGCGCGCCGCCAGCGACGGCGAGCAGGCACGATTCCGTGAGGAATTGGCGAACAAGCTGCATGCGCGACGCGCCCATGGCCGTGCGCACCGCCACTTCTCGCGCTCGAGCCGTGCCGCGTGCGAGCTGGAGATTGGCCATATTGGCACACGCGATCAGCAACACGAGCAGCGTCAAGCCCATCAACAGGAACAGCGGCGCGCCCCATTGGTCGTCCAGAGTGCCGCGCCCGTACTGACCTGGCTCCAACGTGATCCTTCTCGCCCGAAATCGTTCGAGGAAGTCGTCGCTCGGGTGGTCCAAGAGCTGGATGTCCTGCTCCACTTGCATGCGATACGGAACGTTGATCTCCCGCTCGGCACGCTCGCGCGTCATACCGGGCTTCAAGCGACCGAACATGGTGAGCCATATGTGCTTCCGGTCCGCGAGCCCCTCCCAGTCGGGGGTCAACGCCTCCCTCATGCTAATGGGTACATAGACCTCAGGCGGATCGCCCACGCGCTCGCTCTTGAAGCCCTTCTGCGCGACACCGACGATGGCCATCGGAACGTTGTTCACGAGGATCGTCTGGTTGAGAACGCTGACATCCTCCGCGAACCGTGACGACCAATATGCGTAGCTGAGCACGGCCACCGAATGCGCCCCCGGTGTGCGGTCATCATCCTCGGTCAAGAGGCGGCCGATGGCCGGATGGACGCCGAGCAGATCGAAGTAGTTGCCCGACACGAACCGGGTTCGCCCGTGTGACGCGTGGTTCTCGAACGCCAGGCTGGCCAAGCGGTCGCGAGCGCCGGCCAGGCCAACAAATGGTGTCTGCGACTTTTGCAACTCGCGAAACAGTGGGTAGCTAAAAGACGACCCGCCCGGCTCGTCGCTGGATGTGCTTCCTTGCCACGGCCCGTCGCTGTAGAGATAGACAAGCTGGTCTGGCGCTTCGACTGGAAGGGTCCGCAGCAGCACTTGGTCGAGCAGTGAAAAGATTGCGGTGTTGGCGCCGATGCCGAGGGCAAGCGTCAGGATCGCGATAGCCGTGAAGCCAGCGTTCCTGCGCAGTAGACGGCCGGCGTAACCGAGATCCTGCGCGAGCTGGTCGAACAACCGGAACCCGCGTCGATCGCGATACCGTTCCTTGGTCTGCTCGATGCCGCCGAGCGCGAGGACCGCGTGGCGTCGCGCGTCCTCCGGTGTCATGCCGCCACGAATATTGTCGTCGACGTGCAGTTGGAGATGGCTCTCCAGCTCCTCGGCCAACTCGCGGTCGAGACTGCGCCTGCGGAGCAGGCCGCGCAACCGCCGCGCCGCGGCGCGCAGCCGCCTCACGACCGCCCTTCCCCCGGTGACAGGAACCGCGCGAGGATCGCGGTGGTTTGATCCCATGCCCGGGCTTCTCTACCGAGCTGCTTTCGGCCTGCACGGGTCAGGCGGTAAAACTTCGCCTTGCGGTTGTTCGCCGAGACGCCCCACTCGGACGTGATGTAGCCCTCCTGCTCCAGCTTCAGCAAGGCAGGATACAGCGTGCCGTAGTTCACCGAGAGCAGATCCCCGCTGGTCTGCTCGATGCGGCGGGCAATCCCGTATCCGTGTAGGGGCCCGAGTGTCTCGAGCGTCTTCAGCACCATCAAGGCGAGCGTGCCCTGCCAGACGTCAGCTTTCTCTCCCATATTTCTCCTATGGTTCTGCCATAGGAATGTAGCACGCTCCCTATGGAATGGCAATAGGGCGCGCTGACACTAACCATCGTGCTGCTGGCTGATCTGGTACTGCTCGAGCTTCTTGTAGAGATTACTGCGCGGTGTCCCAATCACCTCGGCGGTCTTGGAGATGTTCCAGTTGTTCTCGCGCAGCCGCTCGACCAGAAACGCCCGCTCCGCCTGCTCCTTGAACTCTTTGAGGGTTGACGGGCGTGCCGACTCCGCCGCGCCAGGAGGCGACGCAGGTTCCGCCCCCCCGCCAGGTATGGGAGGCGCGTCCGTTCCGGCAGGTGGCGCGGTCGCGGCGGCCTCCTCTGCCGAACCGCCAGTGCCTTGACCGCCGCTCGCAGGCTCGACACCAGCGCTGCGCACCGCCGCCTCAGCCGAGGGGGCCAGGCCGTGACCTGCGTCAAGCCTGAGAATGCCGCGTAGCTCGGCGTCGTCGATGGTCTCGCCCCGCGACATGATCAAGACGCGCTCGATGGTGTTCCGGAGCTCCCGGATGTTGCCCTTCCAGCGCTGCTGCTGCAGCAATGTCATCGCGGCCGGCGTGAAGCGCTTCGCACGGAAGCTCGCCCCCTCGCGTACAAAAAGATCCATGAAGTGACGAATCAGCGAGGGGATGTCGTCGTTGCGATCGCGGAGAGGCGGCACGGAAATCGGAATGACGCTGAGCCGGAAGTAGAGATCCTCGCGGAAGGTGCCCTTCGCGATCTCCGCCTCGAGATCCTTGTTCGTCGCCGCAATCACGCGTACGTCGACCTTGAACGTCTTCGCGGATCCAATCCGCTCGACCTCGCCCTCTTGCAGCACGCGCAGCACCTTGGCCTGCGTCTTCGGGCTCATGTCGCCAACCTCGTCCAGGAAGATCGTGCCGCGGTCCGCTTGGTCGAACTTGCCAAGCTGCTTGTCGACCGCGCCAGTGAACGATCCTTTCTCGTGACCGAAGAGCTCGGATTCAATGAGCTCTTCGGGAATCGCCGCGCAGTTCACCTGAACGAAGCGCTCCTTGGCGCGTTGACTGTTCCGGTGGATGGCCCGGGCGACGAGCTCCTTGCCAACACCGCTCTCGCCGAGGATCAAGACGGTCGCGTTCGTCGGCGCCGCGCGCGCCACGTCATCGAGCACCCGCTTGAGCGCGGGGCTGTCACCGGCGATGCGGTACTTCGCCTCGGCGTCCTGTCGCAGGCGCCCCACCTCGGTCTTGAGGCGGGTCGCGTCGATGGCGTTGCGCACGGTGACCAACACGCGTTCGCTGGCGAGGGGCTTCTCGATGAAGTCGAACGCGCCGAGCTTGGTGGCCGTCACCGCATCGCTGATCGTCGCGTGGCCCGAGATCATCACCACTGGCACACCGTCGTCGATGCTCCGGATCCGGCTGAGGACCTCGAGTCCATCCATCCCGGGCATCTTGATGTCGAGAAATGCCAGGTCGGGGGTGGCGCGCTCCATCAGGCCGAGCGCTTCTTGACCGGTGGCCGCCAGCAGGCACTCGTAACCCTCGTATTCGAGGATCATCCGCATCATCTCGCGGATAGCGGCTTCATCGTCAATAACGAGTATGCGTGGCTTCATGGACAATCGTGCGCGTTGGCTATCATTTTCTATCTAAGACTCCCCTCTTCCTCGATTCCTCCGATCAACTCCAGGAACGCTGGCTCGTCGAGTGTGGTGATGCCGAGCTCACGGGCCTTGTCGAGCTTGCTGCCCGGTGCTTCACCGGCGACCACGAAGGTCGTTTTTCGACTGACGGATCCGACGACCTTTCCGCCGAGGCGTGCGATCGCGTGCGCCGCCTCGTCTCGCGACATCGACGTGAGCGTGCCGGTGAGCACAAGCGTTTTGCCTGCCAGGCTGCGCGAGGTAGCCGGTGACGCGGCCGCCTGGGCTTCTGATCCCATATTGACACCGGCGTCGCGCAATCGGTCGACGAGCTGACGGTTGTGCGGCTCGTCGAAGAACTCGCGGACAGCCGCGGCCACAACCGGTCCAACATCCACGACACTCTGCAAGGCATCGAGGTCCGCGTGTATGAGCCGCTCCATCGTCGGAAACGCCGCCGCAAGCGCTTGCGCGCCGCGCTCGCCGACGTGACGGATACCGAGCGCGTAGACCACCCGCCAGAAGTCCACTGTCTTGCTGCGTTCGATCTGGTCGAGCAAGCTCTGGGCTGACTTCTCGCCAAACCGCCGCTCTTCCTGCCGGATTTCCCACGTCACCTCTCCGTCTGGCCCCGTTGGTGGCACTTTCCGACGCACTGCGGCGACAAACCGCAATCCCGTGAGGGTTGGCAGGTCGAGGTGATAGAGGTCCGCGACGTTGGTCACGAGGCCGTCAGCGGTGAGCTTCTCGATGAGCGACGGCCCCAATCCGTCCATGTGCATGGCACGCCGCGACGCGAAGTGCCCGAGGCTGCGCCGCAGGCGCGCCGGACAGGACGCGTTGGGACACCGCCAGACGGCTTCCCCGTCCGGCCGCACGAGTCGACTCTCACACGAGGGACACACCGCAGGAAAGACATATGGCTTCGGGCCTTCCGCGCCAGCCGGCCGCATACTGACGATGGGCTTGACGATCTTGGGAATGACATCCCCACCTCGCTCTACGAGCACCATATCGCCAGGCCGGATGTCCTTGCGCTTGATTTCCTCCTCATTGTGCAGCGTGGCAAACGTCACGGTCGCGCCGCCGAGACCGACGGGCTCGAGCACGGCAACCGGCGTCACGGCACCCGTGCGGCCGACGTTCACATCGATTCGAATCAGTTTGGTGGTCGCCTGCTGCGCCGGGAACTTGAAGGCAGTCGCCCAACGCGGAAACTTCGACGTCGCCCCCAGCCGGACACGCGCATCCAGCTCGTTCACCTTGATGACAACGCCGTCGGTCTCGAAGGGGAGCGAGTGACGCTGCTCGGACCACGCTCGACATTGGTCCAGCAGCTCATCGAAGTCAGCACACACGCGCCAGTGCGGCTCCACCGGAAGGCCCCACGCTTTGAGCTGCTCGAGCGTCTCGGCGTGCGTGCGCCACACAGGCGGGTCGTTGGCGCTCGCGAGCGGCTTCACGGCCTGATACACGAAGGCACCAAGGCGCCGCGTGGCGACCATGGCCGGATCGAGGTTGCGCATCGTGCCCGCGGCAGCGTTGCGCGGGTTGGCGAAGAGCGGCTCACCCGCTTCTGCCCGCTCCTCGTTGACGCGCGCGAACTCGGAAAGCGGCAGGTACACCTCGCCCCGGACCTCGAAGCGCCCACGGGCACCGTCTCGTAGCACGAGCGGCACGGCACGGATGGTGCGGACGTTGGCCGTCACGACCTCGCCGCGCACGCCGTCGCCGCGCGTGACGCCGCGCGCCAGACGACCGTCTTCGTAGGTGAGCGCGATGCTGAGACCATCGATCTTGAGCTCGGCGACGTAGGTGTACGACTCCCCGGCGCCCAACGCGCGCCGCAGGCGTTCATGAAATGCTCGCAGCTCTCGTTCGTCGTACGTGTTATCGAGGCTGAGCATCGGCAGCGCGTGCTCGGCGGTCTCGAAGCCTTCGAGCGCACGTCCACCGACGCGCTGCGTCGGCGAATCGGGCGCGACGAGCTCCGGATGCGCGCGCTCGAGCGCCTTCAGCTCCTCCAGGAGCGCATCGAACTCGGCATCCGAGATCTCCGGGTCATCGTAGACGTAGTAGCGCTCCTCGTGGTACCGAATAAGGCCGCGGAGCGCCTCGCTGCGATCCCGCCAGGGAGAAACGATGCCTGTCATCTCTTCTCCCTTTAGCGATCTCTGGCAAGCACGTAATCCACGAGCCCCGTCAGCGCTTCGCGCTCGCGTGACGGCTCGAACGCGTGAAGCTGCTGCTTGGCGCGAAAGGCATACTCGCGCGCCAGGTCCGTCGCCTCTTCGAGCGCCGTGTGCTCGCGCAACAGCGCCATGAGCCGCCGCCACGCGTCGGGGGTGATGTTCTGCGCCTGTACGGCCTCGTCGACGATGGCGCGTGCTTCGTCACCCGCGCGTCTCAGCAGCGTAATGACGGGCAGCGTGAGCTTGCCTTCGCGGAGATCGCCGCCGACTGGCTTGCCGAGTACGGTCTCATCGGCCGTATAGTCCAAGAGGTCATCGACGAGCTGAAACGCCACACCCAGATTGAACCCGTAGTCCCACAGGGCTTGCTCCTGGGCGGGCGAGAGCGTGCCGAGCATGCCGCCGATCTTGGCGCAACCGGCGAACAAGTACGCGGTCTTCCGGCGAACAATTTCGAAGTACTCCTCTTCCGTGATGTCGACATTACCGGTCCTGGTGAGCTGGAACAGCTCCCCTTCGATCATGCGCAGTGTCACCTCGCACAAGAGGCGAATGACCTCGATACGATCGTGGGTGAGAGCCAGCGCCATCGACTTGATGTAGAGATAGTCACCCAGCAAGACCGTAATGTCATTCCCCCAGCGTGAGTGCACGGCGAGCCGCCCGCGTCTGACCTCAGCGCCATCGATGATGTCGTCGTGGACCAGGGTGGCGGTGTGAATGAACTCAACCACCGAGGCGTAGGTGATGCCACGATCGCCCTCGTAGCCGGAGAGCCGCGCCGCCATCAGCAGCACCGCGGGCCGGATCCGCTTGCCGCCGCTGGACTGGATGTATCGGCCCATCTCGGGAATGAGCTCCACACGCGACTCGACCTGGCGCACGAACTCGCGCTCGACGCGCTCGAGCTGCTCACGCACCGGTTCGAAGAGCTGGCCGAGATCAAGAGGCGGGGACGATGGCTGCACAGGACCGCTCACAAAAACCTCTGCATAGTAACGCAAAACCGCAGAAACCGGGGTTCCCCTCGGGTCGAGACGCGCGCGAGGCAAACGGGGACAGCCCTCGTTTTCCTCATGGCCTGAACAGCGCCTCGAAGTTTGCCGTCGTCTCTGCCGCGACCGCTGCGGGCGATGTCGCGCGCACCGTTGCGAGCACCTCGACCACGCGTGTCACCAAGGCTGGCTCATTCCGCTTGCCACGATGCGGCGGAGGTGCGAGGTATGGGCTGTCGGTCTCGACGAGATAGCGGTCTGCAGGCACGTGCTTCGCCACCTCGCGCAGCGCACCTGCACCCGGGAACGTGACGATCCCCGAGAACGACACATGAAAGCCAAGATCCAGCGCCGCAGCCGCGAGTCGAGCATCCGCCGTGAAGCAATGAAATACACCCCGAACGACGCCCGCGCTCTCCTCGCGGAGAATACGCGTCGTGTCTGCATCTGCATCGCGCGTGTGGATCACGATTGGGAGATCCAGCTCGCGCGCGAGCTGGATCTGCACGCGAAAGACCGCTTGTTGCACCTCGCGGGGTGCGAAGTCGTAATGGTAATCTAGCCCAATCTCTCCCACGGCTCGCGCGGTGGGCTGCCGACCGATGCCCTCACGCACCAGCTCCGCCGCGCGCACCGGTCGGTCTGCGCAGCGGGCCGCATGATGGGGATGCACGCCCACGGCCATGCGCAGCGCTGGCCACAGTGTGGTCACATGTCGTGCGCGCCCCTGCTCCTGCTCACTACTGGCATCGAGGATGCAGAGCGCGCCGCGCAGACCGACGTCCTGCGCACGCCTGATCACCTCGCTCGCGTCCGCGACGAAGGCCTCGTCGGCCAGGTGGCAGTGGGAATCAATCATCAAGGTACGAGGGGCGAGGGGCGAGCTCCGAGGGCTGTCTCAGGGACAAGCGGTCCCTGAAGCCTGAAACAGCCCTGGCACCTCGCACCTTCGCACCTCTTCCCTACTTTATCCGCGTGCCAGGCTGCGGCGGACTGGCGAACGTCAGCAGCTCCGGCTTACCGTCTGCCTGGGTGGCGGCGAGCACCATGCCGTTCGACTCGAGGCCCATCAAGGTCGCTGGCTGGAGGTTGAAGACGATGACGACATGTCGTCCGACCAGAGTGTCCGGCTCGTAGGCTTCGGCAATCCCCGCGACGAGCATTCGTTCCTGCTCCCCGACATCCACGCGGAGCCTGAGGAGCTTCTTCGACTTGGGCACGCGCTCCGCGTCGAGCACCTTGGCCACGCGCAAGTCGACCTTCATGAAGTCATCAATGGTAATGCGGGGCTCGTCGGTACGTACCGCGGGCGCCGACGACTGCGCACCGGACACGGCCGGCTGTGCCGCGTCTGTGCTCTGATCCTGATCCTGTTCAGTCACGTCAATCTCCACTCGTGGGAAGAGGGGCTCCACGGGCCCCAGTGTCTGGCCGGCCGCCAGCGTACCCGGCCGCAGGTCGACCCATGACTCGGCGTCGACGCCAAGCATGCGCCGGATGCGTGTGGCCGTGTCCGGCATCGCCGGCTCAACGAGCGACGCGATCACGCGGACGGCATCCGCCGCGTGGTAGAGGGTCGTCTCGAGCAACGCTCGGTGCTGCGGTTGTTTCGCGAGCCGCCATGGCTCTCGCGCTACCAGAAAGCGATTGGTGCTGCTGACGGCCTGCCATGCCGAGCTCAGCGTCGTTGCAGAGTCGAACCGGCGGGCCGCTTCACACGTCGTCTCTATCGCTCGACGTACTTGGTCCTGAAACACCGCGTTTTCGGTGGCGACATCTCCGGAGATATCCGTGCCCGGCGAGGGCACACGTCCGTTCGCGTAGCGGTGGATCATCGTCACGACGCGGCTGACCAGGTTGCCGAGGTCATTGGCGAGATCCGCGTTGTAGCGTCCGACAAACGCCCGGTCGTTGAAGCTGGCGTCATTCCCGACGGTCATCTCGCGCAACACGAAGTAGCGCAGGGCGTCGACGCCAAAGGTGTCCATGTATCCGTGCGGCTGCACGACGTTGCCGACGGATTTGGACATCTTGGCGCCCTTCATGAGCCAGAAGCCGTGCGTGACGATACGTTTGGGCAGCGGTAAGCCGGCTGACATCAAGAACGCTGGCCAGTACACCGCGTGTTGCCGGACGATCTCCTTGCCAATCAGGTGCGCATCAGCGGGCCAGAGCGCGCGGAAGCGTGTCTCACCTTGTGCGCCTGGATCACCAAACCCGACGGCCGTGATGTAGTTCGTCAAGGCGTCGAACCACACGTAGATGACGTGCGCAGGGTCGTCTGGCACAGGAATCCCCCAGCGGAACGACGTGCGGCTGACGCTGAGATCCTTGAGCCCCTGCTCGATGAACGACACGACCTCATTGCGACGAATCTCTGGCGAGACGAAGTCAGGATGGGTACGGTAGTGGTCGAGCAGCGGCTGCTCGTACTTCGACAGTCGGAAAAAGTAGCTCTCCTCGCTGAGCCACTCCACGACGTTGCGACACACGGGGCAGTGGCGACCGTCAACGAGCTGCGTCTCGGGCACGAAGATCTCGTCGACCGTGCAATACCAGCCCTCGTAGCTTCCCTTGTAGAGGTCGCCCCTATCGCGCACCAGACGCCAGATGGCTTCTGCCGCCCGATAGTGTCGCGGCTCTGACGTCCGGATGAAATCGTCGTTCGAGATATTGAGGGCGTCGAACAGCGCGCGAAACTGGCCCGACAGTCGATCGACATAGGCGCGCGTCTCCACGCCAGCCTTTTGGGCAGAGCGCTCGATTTTCTGACCGTGCTCGTCGGTTCCCGTCAGGAAAAAGACGTCGTCACCGAGCAGGCGGTGCGCTCGTGCGATCGCGTCGGCCAGTATCGTCGTGTAAGCATGGCCGAGGTGTGGCTCACCATTTGTGTAGTAAATGGGTGTGGTGATGTAGAAGCGCGCCATTCTAGAGTTGCTTCGCCTCTTGAAAGCTGAAGTAGGTCGTGTCGCCAAGGATGATGTGGTCCAGCACGTCAATGCCCATCACGTCACCGGCCATCAGGAGCCGGCGGGTCAGCTTCACATCATCACGACTCGGTGACGGGTCGCCCGACGGATGGTTGTGAAACAGGACGATGGCGGCGGCACCGCGCAGGACGGCCTCCCGGAACACCTCACGAGGATGTACGAGACTGCCGTCCAACGTGCCCCGCGAGACCGCCGTCGCCTTGAGCACACGGTGCTTCGTATCGACCATGACGATGCCGAACTGCTCGACGCGATGGCTCCCGAAGCGTGGCAGCAGATACGCGGCCATCTCTCGCGCGGTCACCAACTGAGGGCGCTCTGGCGCGGCCCGCGTGAGCGTCCGCCGGCCCAGCTCAATCGCCGCGAGCAGTTGCGCCGCCTTGGTTGGGCCTACGCCGCGCACGCGGTGTAAGTCGTCCCGGGATGCACGGGGCAATCCATGCAGCCCGTCAACCTCGGCGAGCAAGCCGTTCGCCACTTCGAGCGCGTCGAGTCGCCCGATGCCGTGGCCGATGACGATGGCAAGCAGCTCGTTGTCACCTAGGGCGGTCGGCCCCAGACGATCGAGCTTCTCGCGCGGCCGATCCTCTTCTGATAACCGTTTCATGCCGTCACTGGCCTGGTGGTGTCCCTTGAACCAGGACACTGTCTGGACCAACGACCGCACGCCGCACCGACCGCCGCGATCGTCAATCGTACTACAGATGAGAACAGGCTCTGCGCTGCCGGCGCCTGTCTGCGTTCCACACAGCGACCGATACCGGCGATTGCGGGGTAACGGCCCACCCACCGATGAGTCGTGTGACCACCCACGCAGCCCGCGGTGTCAAATGGAGAAGGGGTCAATGCCGACATCTTCCGGTCTCCATCGCACCTGGCCAGTAGCGAAGCTCCGCCTCAAACTGCCGAGCCTAGGCGAAACACGGTGGGGCGGATCTTCGCTACTAGAATGCGCGGCCGCCGAGGGGCGGCCGCGCCTAAGACAGCTTCTAAGGCCGCTCCTTCAGAAAACTTGCTTCATCTGTCACGACTTCGGCCTTAGAAGATGTCTTGTGGCGCTCTCCGCGCCCTACATCTTGCTCTTCCTGACCATTGCCCTGCTCGCGGCGGCTTGCGACGAGCCCCCGAGCAAGGAGCTGAACCAGGCCCGAGGCGCCGTCGACGCGGCGCGTGCTGCCGGCGCCCGCGAGTACGCCCAGCCAGAGTTCCAGGCGGCCCTCGACGCGCTCGAGCGCGCCAGCAACCTCGCCAACCAACGCGACTACCGCCAAGCACTCAACTACGCGCTCGATGCGCGCGAGCGCGCGCACGACGCCGCCCGGCAAGCCGCGGACATGAGAGCGCGGGCGCGCGGCGACGCGGAGAGAGCTGTGCAAGCGGTGCAGACGCGCCTCGAGCACGCCAGCAGTCTGCTGACCGCGGCGCGTGAGGCGAGGCTTCCCACGCGAGCCGTCCGTCCCCTCGTCGAGGCCGTCGACGCGACCGAGCAGGTGTTGCAAGAAGCGCGCTCAGCACTCGACCGACAGGACTTCGCGCGCGCAATCGCGGCGCTTGACGACATCGGCCCGCAACTGCCGGCCGCCATCGACGAAGTGTACGAGATGCTCGTCGAACGCGCGAAGAAAGGGGGAAAGGGATAGTACGAGCAATTTCACGCGCGCAGTCGCGCATGGCGTGGCAGTTTGTGCAGCAAACCCCACTGCCGTCAATCACGGGAGCACGAACGGGGCGAGCGCGAGCACGAGCCCAACGATGAGGATGAAGCCAACCAGGTCCAGCGCAAGTCCATACCGCATCATCGCGGTGATGGGCACATAGCCTGAGCTGTAGACGATGGCGTTTGGCGGCGTGGAAATCGGCATCATGAACCCGAGGCTCGCACCTAACGTGGCGGCCACCGCCGGCAGCACGGGATCGACGCCGGTTGCCTGCGCCACGGCAATCGCGATGGGCACGAGCATGTTGGCCGAGGCGGTGTTCGAGGTCGTCTCCGAGAGCAGGATGGCGGTTGCGGCAAAGAGCACGGCGAGCGTCACGGCCGTGTGCGATGGTAGCCATCCGGTGAGCGTCTGGCCGAGCGTTTCAGCCAGACCGGTTGAGAACGCCAGCTCGCCCAGCGCCAGACCGCCCCCATAGAGCAGGACGATACCCCAGTCGATGCGCACGGCCTCGTCCCAACTCAGCGTGAAGCGCCGCGCCCGCCAGTTGACTGGCAGCACGAACAACAACAGGGCGCCGAGCATGGCGGCGACGCCTTCTGGTACCGCAGCTGCGTAGGCTCTGGCGAAGTCGGCGCTGCCCTGGCCTGTAATCGCAAACAACCCCGGTATCATCCACAACACCACCGTCGCACCGAACGCAATCAGGACATTGCGCTGCCCACGCGACATGGGACCCAATCGGGTCAGCTCCTGGCGGACGAGCGCCGCGCTGTCCTCGCCGATCGTGAGCCCCCGCCCTCGCACGCAGGTCAGATAAAAGTACAGCGCCAAGAAGCCGAACAGCAGGGCAGCCACCGGCAGGCCCACCGCCATCCACTGGAAGAAGCCGATGTGCAGGCCGTGAAGCCGGTCGATCAGCCCAATGCCAATGAGGTTTGGCGGCGTGCCGACCGGCGTGGCCAGGCCGCCGACCGACGCCCCAAAGGCCGTCATGAGCATCATCGCGAGGGCAAAGCGGCCCACGCTCGCGCCCGCGGGCCGCGGCGCCGTGCGCGCCACGTGGGACACGATGGCGAGTCCGATGGGAAAGAGCATGGCGGTGGTCGCCGTGTTGCTCATCCACATGGAGAGCACAGCCGCTACACCGCCGTAGACGACGAGCATGCGCGCGGCGCTCGTTCCAACGAAGCGCGAGGATAGCGCCGTAAAAGCGATGCGGCGATCCACTTTGTGGACGAACATCGCTTCGGCGAGCATGAAGCTGCCAATGAAGAGGAAGATGATGGGATCTGCAAAAGGTGCGAGGGTCTCCCGTGCTGGCGCGACCCCCATCACGATGGCGAGCACGGGCCCGAGGACCGCGGTCATCGCCATGGGCAGCGACTCACAAATCCAGAGGACGACCACCATCGCCAGGATCGCCGCGAGGCGATGCGCCGGCACCGAAAGGGCCGGCAGCGGCAGCACCCAGATCAAGGCAAAGACGGTCGGCGCCAGGGCGAGGCCCCACGTACGTCGGCGACGATTGAAGCGCTCCTCGGCGGGCGAGTAAGTTTCAACGCCTCCAATGGCTTCGTGCACTGTGCGCATAAGAGTAGGTGCAAGGTGCAAGGGGCAAGGGGCGGGGCGAGGGCAGGAGTGAGCAGGGGCTAGGCTGTCTGGGGCCCTTTCCCTGGTCCTGAGACAGCCCTGGCCCCTTGCCCCTGACCCCTACATGAGCCACGTCCCCTCGAAGAGAACCTCGACCCAGCCCGTGAGGTACACGGTGCCGTCGCGCCACTCGACGCGCTGGGCCCCCCCAGGCGCGTCGACTTGCAGGTCGCGCGCACCGCTGCTGAACGCGGCCGCCGCGACCGCCGCCGCGCATGACCCCGTGCCCGACGAGGAGGTCGGTCCAACGCCTCGCTCGTAAATGAGGATCCGCACCTGTCGCGGTGACTCAACCTCGGCGATCTCGAAGTTCGTCCCTTCCGGACATGCTGGATGCGACTGCAACGCCGTGCCCAAACGGATGAGTCGTTCCGGGTCGAGCGGTGCCAGCAGGACGACTTGGGGGTTACCCATCGAGAGCTGCGCCACCTCGATGCGCTCACCCGCCACGTCGAGCGTGACCATACGCAGGTCCCGCGGCGCGCCCATGTCGGCGCGAAAGAGGAACCAGTGGCTCGAGTCAGCCTGCATCAGCTCGAGTAGCTTGCGGCCGGCGTCAGTGGCAATGGCAATGGTACGACCGGTCGGCGTCTCGATCTCCCGCGCGTCGAGCCATGCCCTCGCGACAACCGCGGCAAGCCCGCGAACGCCGTTTCCCGACACTTCTGCCGCGCTCCCGTCGGCATTGAGCAATCGCATCGCTGCGCCCTCGGAGGTGTGCGCGTAGAGGATCAGGCCGTCGGCACCGACGCCCGTGTGGCGATCGCACAACCGGCGTGCCAGCGCTGCCGGATCAGGACACGCGGTGAGCGCGTCGGCGCGCGGCACGTAGAGAAAGTCGTTGCCGTAGGCGTGCGCTTTGATGACGTGCAGCTTGGCCATATCAAGGTGCAAGGTGCGAGGTGCCAGGTGCGGCTAGGGCACGGCGAAGGCGTGGAACACGTAGGTATAGCCGATGGTGAAGCCGAAGCCGGGCTCGTTGTCCGTGAGACCGAGAATGATGCCGCCGTCGATGCGTCCAGGACCATGCGTGTGGCGCAGGCCCGCGCGCAGCGCGCTTCGGCTCTCGGTCCCAGCCGGCGCGGGAGTCTCCCCGGTATCGAACCGGCCGTTCAGCTCGCCGACGATCTCGAGGCCAGGCGCGACAGCGTTGGCGAGCGAGGCGCCGTACAAGAAGGCGGTGTTCTGCTCGCCGCCCACGGGATTCCCGAGCCAGGCCACGCCCACATTACCCACGACGCGGGTCGACTGCGTCGTCTTCGCGGCCAATGCCTGCACGAGAAAGTCCGTTGTGGCGAGTCCCAGTCCGCTCGACTTGCTGGCCGTCGACAAACGGGTCGCCAAGCGTACGCCGAAGGCCGGGCGATCAGGCCCTTCGCCAACCAGTCGCATCTTCAGACCAACCAGCGTGTCGTCGAAGCTGCGCGTGCTGGTGCCGTCGATCTCGAGATCGTTGGTGAAGGGCGCGTCTTCGCGCTCGGTGATCGACAGGCGCGTGTGGGGACCTGTATCGAACTGCAGCTCAGCAATCGAACTGAGCCCAATGCTCAAGCCGAGCGTGGGCAGGCGCAACCGGTTACCGGTGAGCCCCGACGCGGGATAGAACACGTCGCGGCCGTAGTCAGCGCCCGCCTCGATGAGGATGTTGCCACTCCCGATGGTTTCCGGATCCTCGGTGACCAGGGGTCGCTGCTGCGCCGCGCCCGGCGCTGCGAAGAGGCCCCACGAGAGGATAGCAGGTGCGCAGACGCACACCAGCCGGCGCCAGAGCGTCGTGTGACGTTCCACGATGGTCGGTCCTCCTCAACACGTGCAGGCGCCCCGGTCATTGCGCATCATATCAAAAGGGGTCAGGGGTCAGGGGTCAGGGTCAGGGGCGAGGACATACGGTACCCGGTTCCTTTTTCTAGAACCCTTTGCGACTGTCGAGGAGAATGGTGACGGGACCGTCGCCAACGAGCTCGACGTGCATCATGGCCTGAAAGACACCTTCGGCCACCACAAGGCCACGCTCGCGCAGGTGGCGTGCAACGTCCGCGTAGCGCGTGCGGGCAGGACCAGGCGCCTCGGCCAGGTCGAAGGAGGGGCGGCGTCCCCTCCGGCAATCGCCGTGCAACGTGAACTGGGACACGAGCAGGACGTGGCCTTCCACCTCCGTCACGGCCTGATTCATCTTGCCTGCCTCGTCGTTGAAGATGCGAAGCTCGGCCACCTTGCTGGCGACGTAGGTTGCGTCCTGCGCGGCGTCACCCTTCTCCACGCCCACGAACACGACCAGCCCGTGGCCGATCTCCCCTACCACGGCGCCATCCACGCGGACGCGCGCGCCGCTCACGCGCTGCACGACAGCTCTCATTGCTCGCAAAACGACGGCCGCGGGTTCAACCGCGTGTCGAGTAGATGCCGGGGCATCACGTTGCCGAGGGCCCGCAGCATGGAGCTCTTGACGCCCGGATGCTCGCGCTCGAGCTCCGCAATGAGGCGCTTGATCCGCTGCCGCTGAAGGCTCAGATCCCCACATGCTGGACAGCAACAACCAATGATCGGCAGGCAAGACTCTTTCGTGTACGCGCGCGCCTCGTCTTCCGACACATAAACCAGTGGTCGAATCACGACATGTTGCTGGCTGTCGGACACGAGGCGGGCCGGCATCGCTTTGAGGGATCCACCGAAGAACAGGTTCAGGAGCGCCGTCTCGACGAAGTCGTCGGCATGGTGGCCCAGTGCGATCTTGGTGGCAGCAACCTGTTCGGCCAGCCGATACAGCACACCACGACGCAACCGCGCGCACAGCGAGCAAGGCGTCGCGTTTGGTTCGAGCAGGTCGTCCATGACGGCGCCGATCTGCGTGTGCTCGATGCGGTACTCCCAGCCGTGCGCCTCGCACGTTGCTTTGATGAGGTCGTGGCGATACCCGTCATAGCCGGAGTCGACGTTCACGGCCACGAGACTGAACGTGATCGGTGCGCGCTGGCGGAGCACATCGAGGACCTGAAGGAGCGCCCAACTGTCCTTCCCGCCGGAGAGCCCCACCATGACGCGGTCGCCGTCCTCGATGAGCGCAAAATCGACGATCGCCTTCGTCGTCTTCCGCGCGATACGCGCCTCGAGGGAGCTTCGGTACGACATCGGATTGAGTATACAAGCCATGCGTCGGCGCGGCTAACCGCCTCCGCCAAGGCTACGGCGGTCCACCTTCGCCGAGGCTACGGTGGACTCGTCCGCCGTAGCGGGAGGCGCGAAGGCGGAAGCCGCGCCCTACCAGATCGGACGTGCTCATCGATAGAGCGGTGTCAGGCGGACCCGGGCCCCAAGAAAACGCGGATCGACGGAGCCGGGCATGTCGAACAGAGGGAAGAAGCCGGTGCTCGACGATAGCCTCACGCGATAGATGTAGTTCAGGGGCTGACCGGGCATCGGCTTGTACGGAAACCCGCGCGGCATTTGCACGCGGGCCTGCTTGAAGGCATTCTCCGTGAGCGCCACCTCGAGACGTTCCGCGCCAGCATCGATTCGAACGGTCGTGGCCTTTTCACCCGACATGAGATCGATGACCAGCGTGCCGATGCGGGCGGGTCGTGGCCCTTGCGCGGCGGATGGTACCCAGACCGGCGCGCGCAAGAGGATCTCGGTCGATCCCTCGCCCCGAATCCAAAACCACCCGTTCGCCTCGAGCCTGTCCGCCTGGTCGTCCAAGAAGTACCCCGTGAGCGGCGGATCGCCCGGAAGCCGCAGCTTCGAGCGGGAAGGCAGCACGTTGACGGGCAGGTCGTTCACGAGCGAGAGCTCGACCGGCAGCCAGCGGAACAGGGCGCGCTGCGGGTGCGCCCAGGCATTAAACGAGGTGTAGAACGGGTCGACGATGAGCTGCCCGCAGAACAACCCACCAACCGCCATCGCCGTGAAGGCGCTCCGCGCGCTGAAGAGGGTCGGCGCGAGAAAGAGGAACAGGCCGTAGTACGGCAGGAAATAGCGGTTCCCGACCGGCGCACCGCCACCGGAGTACGTGAATGGCATGTAGAGCAGCAGGGCGAGCGCGCCGAGCGCGATGGTCGCCGCCACGAGCCACTGAAATCCCTCGCGCCGCTGTCGTCCCGCCCACAGGAACAACAGGAGGCTGAGCACACCGGGGAAGAAGTACGGGACCAGGCCGGTGTGACGCCCAAGCACGAAGTACATCACATTGTGCGGGAAGACGGTGGTCAGCGCCCCGCGATTGAATAGCACATCGATGGGAACACTGTCGGTGGCGCGCGGCAAGCCGCTGTTGCGAAACGTCCGATCTTCCGTGAGGAACGGAAAGCCCCTGTTGGCGTAAAACGTCGTGCGATATCCGCCTTGGTAGTTGAACTCTCCGGTGATGACCGCGTTGAGCGTGAACAACCCGCCGACGACCACCGTGAACACGAGCACCGTGAGACACGTGCGCTTCCACTGGCGACGGAGGAATGGCAGCGCGACAAGCGGCACCAGCGCGAACACGTTGGTGGGCTTGGAGAAGGTCGCCACACCAATCAGCACCACGCCGAGGCACGTGCTGACATCCGCGCGCAGGAAGCGCCCCCACTCGTCCTTCAAGTGGCGGCTGGGCACCACGGGCCCGGCGACCTCCTTGTAACACCAAAGGAAGACGCCGAGGAGCATCAGCGAGATATTGAACAGCTCCGGCGTCAGCCAGACGAAGTACACCGGCACCACCGACGCGAAGAGAAACGCCATCGAGAACGCGAGCGCGGCGATCGGCGAGGTACGGGTGCGGAGGAACGCGTACGCCGCGGCAAGGCTTAGCGTGAATAGAAGCGCATGCAGGACGAGAAACCCGTTCGTCCCAAAAAAGAAGACAAACGGAGCCGCCACGAGCGGGTAGATGAAGGACTTGCCGAAGTACAAGCGCTCCTGGCGCTCCGGATCGTCGTGCTTGATCCGTCGAATGAATGGGAGCTCCGAGCTGAGCGCCAGCTCGACATCTTTCCCCTCTTTGAGGAAGATGCCTTGGGGTCCAGACGGAAACTCGCGCCACACGCGCACGAGGTCCTCATAGCGGTACTCGAAGTCGAAGTCCTCCGCCAGGCTATGACCGAGGACGTAGTAGGTGGATTCGTCACCATGAAACCCACGGGCCTTTCGCGGGAAGTCGACGGTGAGGGCAAACGTGGTGAGGAAGGCGCCCACGAGCAGCACCCCCACGACACCCGGCTCCTGCCACATCGGTGCGACGCGTGGGGTACGCGGCGCGTTCACCAAGGCGCCCCTTGACCATGGTCGGGCGCGGCTTTCGCGGCTTTAGCCGCACCGTGCGGGGCGCTCGCCACGCCAAGACGGCCGAGGAAGCTCAGGTCTTCGCGAAACAGCCCTTCGCGCTTCGTTGCACGTGAGACGCGGTGCATCAGCTCGTAGAGGTGCTCCATCTTGTGGACGAACGCCTGGATATCGTACCGCCGCCCTGTCGTGCGCGCGTGGGCGCCCAAGCGAGACCGGAGCTCTCGGTCACCCTGCAGCCGGACAATGGCATCCCCGAGAGCGCGGGCATCGCGCTGCGGCACGACGCACGCGTCCTCCCCGTCGGTGAGGATGTCCTTCAGGCCATCGGCGTCAGTCGCCACGATGGGCTTTCCCATCGCCAACGCCTCGAACGCCGTGAGCGGTGTCCCTTCCCACAGCGACGGAAAGACCACGAGGTCGAGCGCCGAAAGCGCGGCCGCGACGTCCCGCGTGAACCCGGTGAGCCGCACGCGGTCTGACACGCCCAGCGCTCGCGCCTGCGCTTCGAGCTCGGCTTGCAGCTCTCCCTCGCCGACAATGAAACAGCGGGCGTCGGGCAGACGCTGGCCGACGTGCTTCATGGCTTCGATGAGGTACGTGTTCCCTTTCGACGGCATGAGGCGCGTGATGGTACCGAGAGCGAACGTCTCGGGCTCGATGCCCAACGCGGCGCGTGCCGCGCGAATCTCCTCATGAGTACGAGGTCGTGCGAACTCATCCAGCGGCACACCCAGATAGACCACTTTCGTTTTCGCCGAGGGGACCAGCCGCGCACGCACGACGAACTCCGCGGTCGATTTCGACACAGCAAGGGCGAGATCCGTATAGGGCTGCAGGATCCTATCAGCAACCTTTTGAAACCAGGGTGTGTCTGTGTGGTTCGCGTGCTCGTGCAACAGGACCGGCAGGCCCCGGGTCGCGGCCGCCAGCCGGCCAAACGTTGTCGCACCGTAGCCGTGCAGGTGGACGATGTCGGCGCGCTGCGCGTCGAACACCTTACCGAGCGCCGTCCAGGTCGATGGATCGAACTTTCCCTTGTGCAGATAGGTCACGTCGATGCCGAGCTGCTCGAGCGTGTCCTCGGAGAGGTCCTTCCGGCGGAGGCTCACGAGCGACACATGGAATCGAGTGGGATCGAACCGCGGGATCATCCATGCGAAGAGCCGCTTGACACCGTGCATCCGGGACCCGGGCCACCCGAGATGGTCGCAGACTTGGACAACGTTCAACATGGATTCTTGTCAATGCATTGGGCATTGAGCATTGAGCATTGACAAGCGTCAGTTACAACATGCCCTGTGCCCGATACCAGGCGATCGTCCGCCGGATGCCCTCGGGGAGATCCACTTTGGGCTCGTACCCCAGCTCGGTGCGCGCGTGTGTGATGTCGAACGCGCGGCTCTTGGTGTAGAAGTCCACGCGCCGACGATACAGCGGCGGCTCCACGCGTAACGGCACGCACACCAGCTCGCACACCGCGCCTGCAAGCCAGAAGGGCCACACCGGCAGTCGCAACCGCGGGGGTTTGACCTTCAGCTCGTCGGCGATGAGCCGCGTGAGCTCATTGAGGGTCGTATAGCGAGGACCCGCAAGAATGTAGGTCTGCCCCGCCGCCTGTGGAAGCTCGCCGCAGAGACGGAATCCCTCCACGAGATCGTCGATGTACGTGAGATGGTAGAAGACGTCACCCGTTCCCAGAATGGGGAATCGGCCCCGCGCGATCCCGCGGAACATCTTGAGAAACCGTGTGTCGCCCGGACCGTAGATGCCAATCGGCCGGGTGACGACGACCTCCAAGTCGCCGCGCTGCCCGGCGCGGCGCGCCTCTTCTTCGGCCTCCAGCTTGGTTTGCTGGTAGACGTCGCCGGGGTTGAAGGGCGATCGCTCGTTGCCCGGCGGCTTTGCTACATGGCCGTGAACGCCCCCCGTGCTGCAATACACGACCCGCCGCACGCCGCGCTTGCGCGCGCTATGTATGATGTTCAACGTCCCGCCGACGTTCACCTCGCGGTAGGCCCAGGGTGGCTGACCCGCTTCTCGGTAGGCCGCCGCGACGTGATAGACCACCTCGGCGCCGTCGCAGGCCTGTCCGACCGTCAACGGGTCACTCAGATCCGCTTCCGCAATATCAATGCCGGCCGCGCGCAGCTCCTGCACGACCGGACGGCCGGCACTCTGGGGCCGAACCAGCGCGCGAACCTCCGCGCCGCGGTACTTGAGATACCGTGCGAGGTGTCCGCCCGTGAAGCCCGTCACGCCGGTGACAAGAGTTTTCACGGCAGCTTCGAGCTCCTCGCGCCCACGTGGGCGACCGGCACGGGCGTGTTGTGCGTCACGTGAGACGAGCCGTTCACGAGCAACTGGTATGCGCGCCGCGTTCGTTCCACGTATCCCTCGCGGCTGTACTTCGAGCGAGCGAGCGCCCGTGCACCCTCGACAACACGGGCACGCTCGTGCGGGTTGCCGAGCACCAACGCGAGACCGGCGGCCAGCCCCTCGGCGTGCGCCGGCACGAGCACGGCGGATGTCTCGTCGAGCACCTGGCGGTGCGTCCAGAGGTCGGTGGCCACGATGGGGCGACCGGAGCGTAAGTACGAATAGATCTTGAGCGGCGTGTTCGTGCCGGCAGTCCGCGGGGAGACGAGCGCGTCGCACGCGTCCACGAAGTGTGGAATGTCTTCAGGTGGCCGCTGCCCTACGCAGACGACGGGTGCGCCCCACTGAGCGGCTCGCTCCCGATACGCCGCCACCTGGTCAGGCGTCCCACCAATGATGAGCACGACGGCGTCCGCCACACGTTTCCGGAGGTGCACTGCCGCGTCGAGCAACAGATCCAATCCCTGGTACGACTCGAATGTGCCAGTGTATAACACGACCGGCTGCTCGGCTCCAAGCCCCCAGTCGGCGCGCAAACGCTCGCGTCCCGGTCCCGGCACCTCGTCGACGTCTCCGCCCATGACGTTCTCGATCAGCACCGCGCGCTCGCCGGCACCCATGGCGCGCACCTGGTCCTGCAGCTCCTGGCAGATCGTGATGATCACCCGCGACTCGCGGATCGTCGTCCGCTCCATCCACTCGAACGTGCGCCGCAGCAGTCGTGAACGCGAGAAGTGAAAGTTCGTGAGCTGTTGGGGCAGGCTCGAATGCATGTCGTAGAGATGCGGGATGCCGAGCCGGCGGCTCAGCCACACACCGAGCAAGCCCGCCTCCTCGTGCGAGTGGATCGCGTCGTAGCGGTGCTGGCTGCCGAGCGCGAGCCGAAACGCGGTGACACCCAGGCAGACATCGAGAATCGCCTTGCGAACGGAGGGACCAACCGGCACGCCGTGGACGAACGGCGGCCGCGCGCAGCGAACGATGCGGACGTTCGGCAGCGTCACGTCACCGCCAAACGGATACGTCACGAGGTCGACCTGGTGGCCGTCCTCGACCAGCGCTTTGATCCGGTGATACTCGCTGAAGGGCGTGCCGCGCGGCTCGAAGAAGGGCTCCGGAGCAAGCATGAGGATCCGGAGCGGAGCGGCGGTGGCAGTCACAGAGGTCAACCCATGCGTCGCAGCAATGCAGCCCAGCAACAACGAGGGCATTATAGTGACAAGGTGGAAGGGTGACAAGGAGACAAGGTTAAGGTGCGAGGGGCGAGGGGCGAGGGATGGGGCGAGGGATGGCGCGACGGGCGTGCTCGGCGGGCCCTGTTCGTGGTCGTGAAGATTGGGGTCAGCGCGGGCCTGCTGTGGTTGCTCTTCTCACAGACCGATGTCGGAGCGGTTGGCGCGCGGTTGCGCGGTATGGAGGTAGGCTGGCTGCTGCTAAGTGCTGCTATCTATCTCTTACACCTGCTCGTGGGCGCGTGGCGTTGGCGCCTCCTGCTCGGCACGCAGCGCATTGGCGTCCCGGTTTGGACGCTGTTTCGTTCCTACCTCGTCGCGACGTTCTTCAACAACTTCCTCCCGAGCAATATCGGAGGTGACGTCATCCGGATTGCCGACACGGCGCCCCTCACCGGATCACGCACCGTCGCGACCGGCGTGATCCTCGTCGATCGGGTGATTGGCCTTGTGGCGCTCACGGCCGTGGCGGCACTGGGGTCTGTGCTCGCACACCATGGCCGCATGCCGGTGCCAGGCGCCGCGTATCTCTGGATGGTGCTGGTTGGCTTCGTCGCCGTCGGCGTCCCCGCGCTCTACCATCCACAGCTCGTCACCAAGATGCTCGGACCGCTGCGCGTGTTGCATCCCGAGTGGGTGGAGCATCGTCTGGCACGCATTCATACGCTGCTGGAGCAGATGGGGCAACGCCCTGGTGCCCTGGTAGTTGCGGGCGCGGGCTCCGTGATCGTCCAGGTCCTGCTCGTGCTCGTGTACGTCGCGCTCGCGCACGGCCTCGGTATCTCCTTCCGCGTTCGCGACGCGTTCATCATCGTTCCTGTCAGCCTCGTTGCGCAGCTCCTCCCGATCTCCATCAACGGCTTGGGCGTGCGCGAAGCGCTGTTCAGCTATTTCTTCGCGCGGTTGGGCCTTGGTGTCGGTGCGGCCCTGGCGCTGTCGCTCGCAAGTGCGGGTCTCATCATGATCCTATCGCTCGTCGGCGGCGTCCTCTTCTTGCTTCGACGAAGGTCCCAGCCCGCCACGGAACGCGCGGAGCTTCACGACGGCCGCCACCGCCGTTTGCTCGACGCGACCGATGATCTCGACATCGACACGTGAGCCCGCGTGATTTGGCTGCAGAAAAACAGCGTTGGGAGGGGCATGCTGCCCTTCCCTCGCCCCTCGCCCCTCGCACCTCGCCCCTTATTTGGTTGACTCTGCTTGCAAGCTGCTGAAAGAATGTCGCCGCTTATGCGGTACGTCGCGTGTCTCCTGTTTTTCAGTGTCGTCATCGGGTCGTCTGCGTACGCGCAAACGCCGCCGGACTCCCAGCCAGGCATGCTCGGTCGAATTCCGCAGACGATCATGCGGCCCTGGGAGCACGACGTGATCGTCGGCGTTGGGCTCGGTGGTGAAATCTTGGGCTCGTCGGTGGGCGAGGGCTTTACGTTCGACGTCTATGACGAAACGGCACAGGTTCAAACATTACAGCGGTACGGTAGCGGGTTCCTCTTCGGTGTGGGAGGAGGATGGCGGATCTGGCGGAACGCCCTCGTGGGCGGCACGTTCACGCGTGTCTTCGCTGAGGCCAGGTCGGCCCTGACGGCAGTGGTGCCACACCCCATTGACTTCGACAGCCCGCGCGAGACGTCTGGCCGAAGCGATGCGCTCGACCACGCTGAAACTGCGTTTCACCTGAGCGGAACCTGGATGGTGCCGGTCCGCGAGAACATCGACGTCGGGTTGTCACTGGGACCATCGTTCTATTTCGTCTCACACGAGTTCGTCGGCGCCCTGACGCCAGAGAACCTGAACGAAGACGACCCACCCGACTTCGAAACCGTCTCCATCGGGAGCGTCTCGGGGCAGAAAGCCAGCGCGTGGACGGTGGGTTACCACGTCGGCCTCGACGGCACCTATCGTCTGCCGTGGCGCCTCCCGGCCGTCACCGAGGTCGGTGCGACGGCGTTCGTTCGCTATGCGACCGCTTCCGTCACGCTCGAGGCCGCGAGCGGCCCGCGTAAAGTGCGGGCCGGGGGTGTGCAGGGAGGCCTCGGCATCCGGATGACATTCGACGACCTGAGATTCCCCGTCCCGTGGCGAAAGTAGTGGATAGCGCGGATGACCCATTGTAGAATGCGGACGTTCCTGCCATTGGTTCGCTCTCCCAGCGCGGACCGGGGGCGAAGACTCGCTGTGTTCGCTGTCGGTCAAACAAGGGGAGAGCTATGCAATCTGTAAAGAAAGTCGGCTTGTTGCTGTTGATGAGCGTTGCTGCGGCCTGTAGCGAGCAATCGCCGGCGGCGCCCGCTGCTGCGCCTGGCGCCACGGACAGTGGCTCGCGGACCGCTGAATCCGGTGAACAGGCCGTGCTGAAGTTGACGCCGCCGACACCAACTGAGCCGGCCAACGGTCACACGTATCCCAAGGGTGAGCGTCCCTCAACACTCGAGGTGGAGGCGGCCACCGGCGAGTTCGCCGAGATCAGCGGCGTGGCGCATCGGTTCCAGGTGCTCAAGGGCAATCAGCGCGTCATCGACGGCGTCGTGCCGACGAAGGGTGAGACGGCGAGCTTCGACGTACGGCGGGCCAGCCTGGCCGCGCGGACGGAGTATCGGTGGCGCGTTCGCGGGGAAAACGAGGAGGGTGTTGGACCATGGTCGCCCATGTCGACCTTCACGACAGGCGCGGGAGTCCAAGCCCGGACGCCAGATGGGCAAACGAGTGATCCGGCGGCGCGTGCGCTCTTAGCCGCGGTCGGCGGCGAGCTCGCCGCCCAACAGTCGGGGCTGCTCCGCGACTCGTGCCAGAAGCGTAGCGCGGGCGGGTGGCGCTTCCTGAACACGCTGGTCGATCGCCTGCGCAAACATGACAATCGGTGGGCCTACAACGGAAAGCGCGGCAACCCGCACGATCCCTCGCACGACGTGATCGCGTATCACTACGGCCCTGGCCCGAGTGAGAACCGCCGTGACGTCTGGCTCTACGACGTGATCATCGGGCACTGCGGGAACAGGCCGACCTTCGCGGTCAACGAGGTGCACAGCAAGACCACGCCCGGTCTGATGATTTGGATCACTCGCGGGCGCTTCTCGAACGAATACTGAATCGGCGGTTATGATCGGGGATCGTGGCTGACACGTTCTATCGATCGTTCACCGAGAAGCAGCTCACCGGCTACGGCGCAGCGCGGCGCAGCCGCATCGAGCAGACGCGCCTCGCGTTGCTCATGCGGCACATCCGGCCGCCTGGTCGCCTGCTGGAAATTGGACCTGGTCACGGTTCGTTTGGCGAGGCTGCCGTCGCCGCCGGCTGGAGCTACCTAGCCGTCGAGGCCAGCGACCTCCTGACCGAGGTGTTGCGACAGAAAGGCCTCCAGGTCATCACGGCGTTCGCGCCGCCGCTGCCGGTTGAGGATGCGAGCTATGAGGTGGTGTACGCCGACCAAGTGCTCGAGCACATGTCCGGCATCGACGCGGCCCGGGCGTTCACGGCCGAAGCGCTGCGCGCGCTCAGACCAAATGGCGTGTTCTTTGTCGTGGTCCCAGACTACCTCAAGGAGCGGACCTTCTTCTGGGACGTCGACTACACGCATAATTTTGTGACCACCGAACGGCGTGTCCGACAGCTCCTCTACGATGGGGGATTTCAGGTCGAACAGGTCGTGCGGAGCATTGGGGTTACCACAGGTCTCGGCCGCGACCTGCTGGCGGCGGCCGCGCTCCTCGCCAACGTACCGGGCGTCGACGCGCTGGCGCGCTATACGCGCTCGGAGGAGCTCCTGTTCAAGGTCCGCAAGAACCTCTTCGAAACGCTCACCATCGTGGCGCGTAAGCCGCTCTCGTGACCGCACTCCTTCGCTCGACGTGGCTCCGCCTCCTGGTCACGTCTGTCATTCTCGGTTATCTCGTGCGACAGGTCGACACGGGTGCTGCCGCGCGTGCCATCCTCAACGTCTGCCTCTGGTCGCTGGCGGTAGTGGCCGTTCTGCTCGCGCTCGATCGCCTCGTAATGGTCTGGCGGTGGGTGCTCTTGCTGCAGGCCGTCCGCACACCCATCGGCGTCGGCGCAGCCGCGCGGATCTTTCTCGTCAGCTCGTTTGTTGGCAGCTTTCTCCCCGCCGGTGTCGGCGGCGACGCGGCGCGGGCGTGGTCCCTTGGCCGGCTCACGGCACGAACCAGCGCCGCGCTGGCGTCCGTCGCGGTCGACAGACTGCTCGGCGTGATGGCCATCGTCCTCCTCGGGACGATCGGTGCCGTGGTCTGGACGCGCACGGCGGAATCCGCACCGCAAGACTGGATTCTTCTGCTTGCAGTTCTGGTGGCCGCAGGAACGGTCGCCGCCTTCTGGGCGGACCGGGTCGTGCCTCGCGTGCTGCCCGCACGCTGGAGGGCGAGCGGTCTCGGGCAAAAGCTGCTGCGGCTCGCCGATGCGGTGGCGCGCTATCGCCGCACGCCACGCGTGCTGGTCTCGGTTCTCGGCCTTTCGCTGTCGGTTCAGGTGCTCCGCGTCTTGCAGGCGTACGTCCTGGGACTCGGTCTCGGCATTGACGTTCCACTCACGTACTATCTGGTCTTCATGCCGATCGGCTTGTTGATGCTGCTGCTCCCGCTCTCGGTCAGTGGCTTCGGCCTGCCCCAGGGCGTGATCGTCTGGCTCCTGCAGCCGCTCGGTGTTCCGGATGAGCTGTCATTCGCGCTCTCGACGCTCATTGTCCTCTCGGGTATCGCGGGGAATCTCCCAGGGGGGTGGCTCTATCTAAGGGGTAAAGGGGTAAAGGGGTAAAGGGCAAAGGCAGGTGCCAGGGGCGAGGGGCGAGGTACCTGTCTTTTGACGTAGGCGCCGAAATCACGTAAAATCAACAGCTTAGTATGGCGCAAGTCTATGCAGCTAAGTATCTGACCAAGGCGGCGCTGAGCGCGCCGCGCGACCTCGTGAACGGTTACGTGGCGCGACACCGGCCGATCCACCCGACGGTCCTCATCTTCCACATCACGTTTGTCTGCGACGCCCGCTGTAACATGTGCAGCAACTGGCAGCGTGGCGACCGCAAGCAGGATATGACGCTGGAGGAAATCGAGCGGGCGCTCGACTCGTCCCTCTGGAAGAACATCGAGATCTGCAGCATCTCGGGTGGCGAGCCCACGACCCGTAACGACCTCGTAGACATCTGCCGGTTGGTCACCGAGAAGCTGCCGCGGCTCCGGAAGCTCACGCTCAACACGACGGGGCTCACGCCGCACCGGGCCATCCCGATGCTCACGAAGATCGTCGAGCTGTGCACCGCACGCGACGTCATTTTCAGTGGGCGTGTCTCGATTGACGGTGTCGGCGAGGTGCACAACGACGTGCGCCGGGTGAAGCGCGGTTTCGCGAAGGCCGGTGAAACGATTGCCGCGATGAAGGCGCTGCAGAAGACGCATTCCTTCAATTTCGGCATCTCCTCCACCATCTTCTCGATGAACCTCGATGATGCCGAGAACATCCTCGCGTGGGCACGAAACGAGCAGCTCGACATCGTGTTCAACATGGTGCGCTTCACCGAGGCCATGCTCGGCAACTCGGAGCTCGAAGGTGACATCAAGCCCGTCGCGAAGGAAGAGGAGCAGATGCGGCAGTTCTTCCTCGACCGCGTGCGTCAAGACCCGCTGCTCGACGGCCAGAACTTCATCTACATGCACTATGCCGACATGATCGGAAACGGCTATCATCGGCTGGCGCCCTGCCCGTTCCAGTCACAAGGTGTGATGCTGAACCCAGACGGCGGATTGTTCTTCTGCGAGAACAGCCGTGTCGTGGGCAACGTGCGGGAGGAGGACGCGGAGGCGATCTACTTCCGCGAGTCCGCTCAAGCGCACCGCGACTGGATTCGAGCCGAGAAGTGTCCGACCTGCCTCAGCCCGTGCCAAATGAACGTCGCGGCCATCAAGCAAGTTGTCCCCTACGCGAAGTTCCTGGTCCGGGCGTCTGCGGAAAAGCGCCGGCATCGGAATCGAGAGCTCGTCGCCGCGTCGGCATGACCGACAGTGTTCGTGTGGTGCGCCCGCAAAGATTCGCTACGCGTCGCGCAATGTGATGAGCGGATCGACGCGCGACGCGCGCCGTGCCGGTAGGGCGCTGGCTACGAGCGCCGCGCACATCACGAGCAGCGCGACGCCTGTCAGCGTCCTGGGATCCATCGGTGAGACGCCCGTCAGAAACCCCCTGAGCACGTTGGCGCCAAGCGCGCCGACGCCGAGGCCAACGGCGAGTCCGACAGCGGTTAACGCGGCGCTCCCGCCGACGACCAAGCGGATGATGTCCGGGGTACGCGCGCCGAGAGCCTTGCGGACGCCGATCTCACGCGTGCGTTGTACGACAGAAAACGAGACGAGCCCATAGACGCCGAGTGTTGACAGCAGCATCGCGACCATGCCGATCGCGCCCGTGATGGCGGCGCCGATCTGAGCCGGTAGGACGGCTACCGCGACTGCCTCCGTCATCGGCTCGATATCAACGGCGACCTCCGGCGCGATGCGCTGCATCTCACGCTCGATCACGTTCCCCGTCGCCTGCATGTGGTCCGTGCGCACGTGCAGCGTCATGTCGGACTCGTACGCTTGGCGAAGGGGTCGATAGATCGCCGGCGCGCTCGTCTCTCCGAGCGTCCGAAACTTGCTGTCGCGTGCGATGCCCACCACCTCCCACGAGTCGGGTCCGGGATTGAGGTGCTTGCCGAGCGCGTCGCCGTCCCAGAACTGCCGTGCCAGCGTCTCGTTCACGATCACAACGCCCGGCCTGCCCTCGTGATCGTCCCACGTGAAGTCGCGACCGGCCAGCAACGGGATTCGGACCGTTTCGAGCCACCCCGGCGTCACTTTGTTGACCACGACGGGGCGGCCTTCCGTATCGGTGCGGTCGCCTTCGATGCGCACATAGAAGGTTTCGCGCCCCGTCAGCGCCAGCGGCACAAGCCGGGCCATACCAACCGACTGGACGCCCGGGGCGTCGCCGACGCGCTGCTGAAGCTCGGCAAATATCCGCTCGCCACGTGCGCGATCCTCGTCCGGCCCTTCGCCAAGCGTGACTTTAGCGAGCAGTACGCCGACGGGATCGAAGCCGGGATCCACCTCGCTGATCTGACCGAGGCTGCGCAGGAATAGCCCACCCCACACGAGCAGGAGGCTGCAGACGGCAACCTGTCCGACGACCAGCACCTGGCGCAGCCGCTGCCGCGTCGTCGAACCGCCCTCCTGCTTGAGCGATGAGACGACGTCGAAACACGCCGCGCGTCGCGCAGGCACGAGACCGAACAGGAGGCACGTGAGCGTCGTCAGTCCGAGCGCGTACGCCAGAACGCGGCGGTCAATGCCAAGGTCGAATTCGCCCACCCCCGGAAGCCGCCACGCGAGCGTGTTCAAGCTACCCGCAAGCCAGATCGCCAGTAGCACACCGGCTGCACCGCCCATGAGCGCAAGAAGCAGGCTTTCAGTCAGGAGCTGACGCACGAGGCGACCCCGGCCGGCGCCAAGCGCCAAGCGCACGGCAATCTCACGTCGTCGCGCCGCCGCGCGTCCGAGCAGGAGCCCCGCGATGTTGGCGCAGCCGATCAGGAGCACGAAGCCGGAGACCACCGTCATCAGCGCGAGAAAGATGAACAGCGGTACGAGCGTGCTGGTTATCCCGGTGAAGGCGTCAAGCCCCACGATTGAAAGCACCTCCCACGCGAGGAAGTTCTCGGGAGGCTCGGCCTTTAGTTGCCGCGCCATCACCCGCATGGCCGCGGTGGCCTGTGCGGGCGTGACTCCCCGCTTCAGACGCCCGTAGAGCGCGAACTGGGTGCCACGCCGATCGCGCAGCGCGGGATTGGACAAGGTGGCATCGACGGGTACCCAGAAATCCTGAAATCTTCCCGGTGGTGCGACGCCGCGGAACATCGGAGGCATCACGCCGAGCACCTCATACGGCCGGCCATCGAGGGTCAGGATGCGGCCGACGACCGACGGATCGGCGCCGAACCGCGCGCGCCAGACGCGATCGGCAAGGACGAGGAGGTCGCGTCGCGAGTCGGCGGGGGTGAACGTGCGCCCCAACGCGGCGGGGACGCCAAGGACGCTGAAGTAGTTCACCGACGTACGCTCCCCCTGGAGCCGCACAGGCAGGCCGCGCGTCGCCAGGGCGGCGTTGAACCGGTCAAGTGCGGCCACGTCCGAAAAGACGTCGTTGCGCTCGCGGATGTCCTCGTAGCTCGGCCAGGACGTATGGCTTTGGCCGGGACGGATGCGCGCCAGCTCGTGCGGCGCCGCGACCGGCGGTGGCTTGAAGAGGAGCGCGTTGACCACCGTGAAGGTCGCGGTATTGGCACCAATCGCGACGGCGAGTGTCAGAATGGCAACGACGGCAAAGCCGGGGCTCTGTGCGATCAGACGCAGACCGAACAGCGCATCCTGCCGGAGCTCGCCGGCGAATTGCGTGATCCGGCGACGGCGCTCGATCCGGTCATCGTGTCGAGCACAGACCTTGGCGCCGGATGCCTGATCGCCAAACTCGCGGAGCGCCTGTGCACGCGCCTCGGCTTCGGTCAGACCTGAGCGAACGAGCTCGTCGGTCCGCATGTCGACATGAAACTGGAACTCGTCATGGATGTCCGCGCGCACTTCCTGACGGGTGCGGGCGGAGAAGCGAAACAGTCGCGTCACACGCCAACGCTTCATGGGTCTGATCTCCCGATTGGACGGCCGCGGTGCGGCGAATGTTCCACTCACGATGTGATTGGAGCGCATACTACTATCCACAGAGCCTTCGCGCAAGGCTTGCCAAGTCTCTGCCACGCGCACGCAATCCCACACTTGATCTTAAGAACGTCGGACGTGCGAAGTATGGCCGCGTACGTTTCTCTTGACTTCTAGAGGAGTGCAGCCTATTCTTCTCTTGATTTCGAGATCACGCTCAGACGAGGTCTCCCATGACGCCACAGCCTCAATCCGATGTTCTGCGCGGCTCGATGGACCTGCTCGTGCTGAAGACACTGTCCCTCGCTCCCATGCACGGCTGGGGGATCGGGCAACGGATCCAGCAGATCTCTGGCGGGAAGCTGGAGGTCAACCAAGGCTCGCTCTATCCGGCACTCCAGCGTCTCGAGCAGCGCGGGCTGATCACGAGTGCCTGGCAGACGACCGAGAACAATCGCCGGGCTCGTGTCTACGCGATCACCGCGTCGGGACGACGCGCCTTGGGCAAAGAGGCGGAGAGCTGGCGGCGGTTCGCCGCCACGATGGAAACCATCCTGCACACGACCTGACGGAGCCTCCGATTCTCCGTTGACCTCATCTTCCACGGGAGCATTGCCAATGAGCTGGATCATGCGAATGACTGTCGCCGGACTCGTGATGTGCGCGGCGCTCGTAGCCAGCGCCCTGCCCAAGCCCCGTCACTTCCTGCATAGCGCCATGAGGTGCCAGCCGAAGCGCCGGACGAGCGGCCGTGGCAAGGCGTTGAACGTGCCGACGAAGCAGGTGTTGTAGAGGGCGCCCTTCCAGCCACCGTGGAGCCGTGACTGCACCGGGAAGCGTTCGGGGATGATCCGTCCGTCGCGGAAGCCAGCCTGCCCCAAGAGCGCGCGGAACTCAGGAATCGAGTACTTGCGTAGCACAGGCGCGTCGGCGTGCTCGAGGTCGACGCGCATGACCTTCGAGAGGGCATTCAGCCACGACACGCGGTTGTACACCATGAATAGGCCCTGACCGCCGGGCTTTAGAACACGGTAGCATTCGGCGACCAGTCGAACCGGGTCGGCCGCGTACTGGATCACGCCGTGGGCGTACACGCAGTCGAACTCATTCGCGTCGAACGGCAGGGCTTCTCCGTCCTCCACGCGCAGCGTGACGCGGTCACCCACACCGTGCAGCTCGACGTTGCGTTGTGCCAGGTCGATCGCGGTCTCCGAGAGATCCACGCCCGTGCCGCGCGCGCCGCCGCGGGCGAACCGCACGAGGTCGGTGCCAATGCCGCAGCCAACCTCCAGAACCGACTGACCACAGAAGCCGTCAAAGTCGACCAGGTGTGGCAAGTAGCGCAGCTTGTCGAAGCGATATGCGTCGAGATCGTCGAAGAACGCGCGCGTCCCGATCGGGTGCTGCGTCATTTGCAGATCATGAATATGCGCGTTCCAGTAGCGCTTGATGTCGTCGGTCAAACTATTCACCCTCGCCCCTGTCTTTACCCCTTTACCCCTTTACCCCTTGTCCCCTATCGTAAGGTACCCGTGCGGCGCGATCTCCGCCATCTGGCCAACACCCCGTTCGACCTGCTCATCGTCGGGGCCGGGATTTATGGTGCGGCCGCGGCCTGGGACGCCACCGAGCGTGGATGGTCGGTTGCGCTCATCGACCGGGACGATTTCGGTGGCGGCACGTCGTTCAACAGCGCCAAGACCATTCACGGCGGTGTGCGATCGCTCCAACGGGGCCGCTTGGGCGAGGTGCGCGAGTACTTACGCGAGCGCCGCACGCTGTGCCGCATCCTCCCCCATCTCGTTCATCGGCTCCCCTTTTTAATCCCCACGTATCGGACGCTCCCCCGGCATCGCTGGCTGCTCGCCGCGTACTTCGCGGTGAACGACTTGGTGGCCTTCGATCGGAATGCGCTGCCGGACCCGTCCAAGCACCTGCCACGGAGCCATTTGATCTCGCGCGCCGAATGCCTGGCGCGCCACCCCGTGATCGACCCTACCGATGTCACGGGCGCCATGATCTGGCACGACTGCCAGTTGTACAACAGCGACCGTGCGACGCTGACCTTCGTTCGCAGCGCTGCCGAACGAGGCGCCGCCGCCGCGAACTACGTCGAGGCCCGATCGCTCATGGTCGACCGCGGCCGCGTGTGTGGTGTCCGCGCGTACGACCGCTTGGCGGGCGAAGGCTTCGAGGTGCGGGCACGCATGGTGCTCGTCGCCGCCGGTCCGTGGAGCGAGACGCTAGTTCGCACGGCATCCACGTCGCGGCGCCCGCTCGTCGCCGCGCTCTCGCGCGCGATGAACGTCGTTGTGCGCCCCATTGCAGAAGACTGCGCCGTGGGCGGCTCAGCACGGGGCCGGCTGTTCTTCCTGGCACCCTGGCGCCATGTCACGATCGCGGGCACGAGTCACGACCCCTACGATGCGCCGCCAGAGACGCTGGTCGCCCGTCGCGGGGATGTGACGTCGTTGCTCGACGATCTCAACGCTGCGTTTCCCGGTGCGCGGCTGACACTCGATGACGTGCGGCTCGTGCATCGTGGGCTCTTGCCCGCGCAGCGAGACCGCAACGTCGTGCTCCTGCGACGAAGCCTCATTCGCGATCATCACGCGGATGGCCTCGACGGTCTGATCTCGATGGTCGGCGTCCGCTATACAACGGCCCGCCACACTGCAGAACACGCGGTGACGCGTGCGTTCGCACGCGCCGGCCGGCGCGCACCCGCATCTCGCAGCGCGTCGACGCCGCTCGACGGCGGCGACATTCCTGACGTGAATGCCTTCCTCGCGCGCGGCCTGCGCGACCGGCCAACCGGCATCACGGAGAGCACGATGCGTCGGCTGCTGCTCTCCTACGGGACACGCTATCCGGAGCTTCTCACGATGATGCGCCGCCACCCGGAGCTCGCCCGTCCGCTCGCCAGGACCTGCGACATCAGACGCGCCGAGATCGTCTACGCCGTGCGCGAGGAGATGGCGATGCGGTTGGCTGACGCCGTGCTGCGCCGCACCGAGGCGGGCTCCGCCGGTCACCCGGGTTCAGATGCGTTGTCGGCTGCGGCCGACATCATGGCGCAGCTCCACGGCTGGCGAGACGCGGTGCGGCAGGACGAGATCGCCAACGTCGAGCGTCTCTATCAGGTCGAGGAATGATTGGGCCGCGGGATTACGGGCTTCCGCGGACGCCCGCGGATGTGGCCGTGGCGACCGCGGGGAGCACTTCGCGCTCGATCAGCTCGAAGAGGCTCCGGCGGTAGCCGAAGCGCTCGTCGCTCGCATTGGTCGACGAGGTGACGGCTATCACGAGCGCGAGATCGCGGAAAACGAAGACGTACTGCCCGCCGAAGCCCCACGCGAAGCAGGCCTGCCAGTCACCGAACTGCTGCACCCACCAGCCATAGCCGTACAAACGATCACTGTCCCAGCGCGACCGCGTGCGTGGCACGCACGACGCATCTATCCATTCAGCTGACAGAATCTGTCGTCCGCCCACCTCGCCTCGATTTCGATACAGCTCGCCGAACGCCACCATCTGCCGCGGTGTCATGAGCATCTGGTTGCCGCCGAAGTAGATGCCCTGCGGGTCCCGTGGCCAGCGCGCCAGCGTGAAGCCGAGCGGACCGGCCAGCACCTCTTGCGCGAACTCCCGCGTACTCTTCTTCGCAACCTTCGTCAGAAGAGCAGACAGCATGTGCGACGTGCCCGTGCTGTATTCCATCGACGTTCCGGGCGCGCTGACGAGCGGCCGCTCCAGCGCGTAGCGCACCCAGTTCCGGCTCCGCACCCAGGGCCCGTAGTGCTCGCCGCTGGTCGATTCGAGACCCGATTGCATGGTGAGCAAGTGCTCGACGGTGATCGTCCGCTTGCGCTCATCGGCGTCGCGCCCGAGCTCCGGGAAGAAGGTCACAATCGGCTCCGCGACCGACGCGATGAGGCCCCGATCGAGGGCGATGCCCACCAGTGCCGCTATGACGCTCTTCGAGGCCGACTTGATGTTGGCGAGCTTGCCGGCCGTGACGCCGCTAGCGTAGTGCTCGAGAACGATGTCGCCGCGCCAACTGACGAGCAGGCTATGGAGCTGCTTCAACTCGGACGCGGCCTTGCGTGCCTCGGTGAGCGCGGGCGGGCCGGACGCCGAACCCGTGGGAGGCGGCACCGCTGGGTGCGAAGTATCGTTCTGCGGGGCAGCTCCCGCCAGCGCCGTCAGTGCACAGCTCAGGACCAGCGCCAGTGTCACGTAGCGATGCGCGCGGGGTGCGATCGATGAGACGGGCCTTGCTCGAGACACTAGCGGCTGATGGCCTCGGAGGCCGTCTCTCCCCAGAGGTAGGCAAGGTCGATTGCCATGGCCTCGAAGGGCACGGCGCGAATGCTATCGTTGGCTTGGTGAATCGCCTGAATCACCCAGTGACCACCATCGAGCGTGAGGACCTCGAGCGTCTGTGCGATCGGATCGAGGAGCCACACGCACGACACGCGCTCCCGGGCATAGATCTCGAGCTTCTTCGCGCGATCGAGGCGTGCGGTGGAGGGGGATAGAATCTCGCACACCCAATCCGGTGCGAGTGTGGCGAACGCCGTATCCGGAAACTCAGGCATGCGCTCCACGCGCCAGGCTACAAGATCGGGGACCAGGATGTCCGAGCCGAGATGCAACTCCGGTTCGAACAGTATCCACCAGCCGCCCGGACCGCCACCGCCCTGCTGAAACGGATCGAGCCGCCCCCCTAAGCGGGTTCCTGCACGTGCGTGTGGGAACGCCGGTCGTGGCGAGGTGTACAGCTCACCATCGACAATCTCGGCTACCAGATGATCCGGCACGCGCAAAAGATCCTCATAGGTCGCCGGTCGCCCATGACCTGTTGAATGGCTCACCTCTTGAAGCATAGCATGCGCCCTCTGGACGACGACGATGCCATCGTCCCGACCGGGAGTCAAACGCACAGCATTGCCTGCGTCGCGCCTCAGGCGCCAATCGAGTCTGCCCAGCGCTCGAAGACCATGAGCGCGAAGAGCTGGTGGGCGTAATTCTGGTCACCGGCTACGTGTGCGTCCATCAGGCGCTCCACGGTGGCGGGGTCGAACAAGCCGCGGCGACGCAGGCGCTCGGCCGACAGCAAGCTGCGCATGAGCGGCTGGAGCTCGCGACGCAGCCAGTTCTTCATCGGGATGCTGAAGCCCTCCTTGCGACGCATGCGAATCCGATCTGGCAGGATGCCCTCGAGCGCCCGCTTGAGGATGTACTTGCGCTGCCCGTTACGAATCTTGAGGTCTCCGGGCATGGAGAAGGCGAGCTCCATGACGTCCGCGTCGAGAAATGGGGCCCGAGTCTCGAGCGACGTCGCCATGCTCATCCGATCGACCTTCACCAGGATGTCGTCTGCAAGATAGATACGTAGATCCGCATATAAGGCGCGGTTCAGGAAATCGTCCCCCGTATATGCCCCCAAGGCTTCCGTGACCGGCCGGTAGACGTCCGACCGCGCCACGGCGTCGCGCAACTGGGGCGCGTAGAGACGGCGCTTCAGCCCTGGCGGCATGAAGCTCATCCACCGATACTGCCCGATGCCGGGTGGCGATGTCGCCATGCCCTCCGTAAAACGCCGCACTTTGTTGATGAGGCCTTTTTTCTTTTCCGTCGGCGGCAACAAAGAGGCGAGCACGTAAGCCGCCTTGAACGCCCCGCTGGGCGCCAGGCGCTCGAGTCGCGCCGCGAGCTGGTAGGCCGCGTACGCGTCGTAGCCACCGAACAGCTCGTCGCCGCCATCGCCGCCGAGCACCACCTTGACGTGCTCGCGCGCCAGGCGCGAGACCAAGTAGGTCGGAAACAGTGAGACGTCCGCAAACGGCTCGTCCAGGTGTACGACGAGCCGTTCGAACAGGTCGACGAGGTCAGGCGTCACCATGTCGTCACGGTGGATCGTGCCGAACCGGTGGGCGATCTCGCGTGCGTACGGCAACTCGTTGTAGCTCGTCTCGTCGAATCCGAGACTGAAGCTCTGAACGGACACGCCACGTCGCTCGGCGGCCTCGCTCATGAACGCCGCAATGCCGCTCGAGTCGATGCCACCCGACAGAAAGATGCCGACGGGCACGTCGGCCATCATTTGGCTGTCGACCGCCTTGCGGAGCGTCGCGCGAAGGGCTTCCGCCGCCTCTGCTTCTTCCCAAGCGCGCACGGGCACCGACCGCGCGTCCCAGTAGCGCTGCACCTCCACGCACCCATTGCGGTATCGCAGGAAATGCGCTGCCGGTAGCTTTCGGATGCCACGAATCATCGTTCGCGGCGCGATGACGTACTCGTAGGTGAGAAACTCGTCGAGCGCCTCGAGATCCAGCTCGCGGGAGACCTCCGGACGTGCCAGCAGGGCCTTGACCTCTGATGCCAGCAAGAGGCCCTGGGGCGTCTCCGTGTAGTACAGCGGCTTCTCGCCCGCGCGGTCGCGCGCAGCAATCAGCGTGGAGGTACGCCCGTCCCACAGCGCCAGCGCGAACATCCCGCGCAGCCGGCCGAGAAATGCCTCGCCCAGCTCTTCGTACGCGTGGACAATAACCTCCACATCCGCACGGCTCCGAAAGCGATGACCCCGCGCGGTCAGATCGCGGCGAAGCTCCTCGAAGTTGTAGATCTCGCCGTTCGCGACAACTTGAATCGTGCCGTCCTCATTGGTGAACGGCTGCTGGCCGCCCGCGAGATCGACAATCGCGAGTCGGCGCATGCCGAGGCCCACGCCCGGCGTCACGACGAGCCCTTCCTCGTCCGGGCCGCGGTGGTGCAGCGTGCGCACCATCCGCTCCACCTCATCGCGGAGGACGGGTCGAGTGAGATCACGATCGACGATGCCAACAATGCCGCACATTACTTGCTACGTGTCACTTCTATATCCCGTCGATCCCGCACCACCTTGGCCGGAATGCCAACGGCAATCGCAAACTCAGGGACCTCGCCGACGACGACCGCACCGGCACCGATGATTGCGTCGGCACCGATGCGCGCCCCGTCGGTGACAACCGCATGCGCACCAAGCCAGACGTGATCGCCCACGTCGATGCCCTGCGCCGTCCGCCCCTGGTCGAGCACCGGGATGTCCACGCGGTCGTACAGGTGATCCCCGCCGACAAGATACGTGAAGGCCGCCATCAAGACCTTCTTGCCCACTCGAACGCGCCCGCCGGAAAAGATCTCGCAGTTGAACCCGATGTTCGCCTGATCCTCGATGAGGATGTCACCGTTCTTGCAACTGAGGATCGTACCGCGTCCAATGAAGACGCCGCTGCCAATCTCAATGCCCGTATTGTCTTGCCCCTTGGCATCGAGGCAGCACCAATCATCGACCACGACGTTGTCGCCGATTGCGATCTTGTGCGGGTGGCGCAGCACCACGTTCTGTCCGAACGTCACGTTGCGCCCTACGCGACCCAACAACCGCGGGTAGAGCTTCGCTCGCAGGAACAGACCGAGCGCCCCTGGCATGTTCGCGCACAACATCGTGAGGAGCTCGTACTCGAGCAGCGCCAGCAAACCGGTACGGCCGACGACGAGGTCGGCATAACGTTGCGCTTTCGATCGGCGATCGTCGAACAACTCGCGCTGAATAACGGTGATGCGCGGATCGTGCTCCCGATGCGGCTTCACGTGTCAGCGGCTCCGCGCGCGGACGGATTCGAGCGGGCGCTCGGCTCCGGCCTCGGGCGCCTCGAGAACCTGGCGAATGACGTAGGTCGGCTTGTCCTGCGACTCGTGGTAGGTCCGCGACTGGAGCTCGGCGAGCAACCCAACGGTGAGGAGCTGCACACCGGTAAAGGCGAGCAGGATGCCCAGCAGCAACAGCGGACGATCGGCGATGGCCTGAGTGGTGGTCAACCGCACATACGCCAAATAGAGAAGGATGATCCCGCCGAGCCCACCCATCAGCAAGCCGATGAGACCAAATATTTGCAGCGGCCGCGTTGAATAGCTCAGTAAGAACTTCACCGTGACCAGATCGAGCACGACCCGGACGGTCCGCGCGAGGCCGTACTTCGACTCGCCCGCGCGCCGCGGCCGATGATTGACCACCACCTCGGTGACACGCACGCCAAGCTCGCTCGCAATGGCCGGGATGAAGCGGTGCATCTCGCCGTAGAGCCGCAGCGGCTTGACGACCTCCGCGCGAAACGCCTTGAGCGAGCATCCGTAGTCGTGGAGATCCACGCCGGTCGCGCGTGAAATGAGCTTGTTGGCGATCATGGACGGCACGCGACGCGTCAGCCACGTGTCCTTGCGATTCTTCCGCCAGCCACAGACGATGTCGTAGCCCTCTTCGAGCTTGGCCACGAGCGCTGGAATGTCCTGCGGGTCATTCTGCAAGTCGCCGTCGGCGGTGACGATGATGCGGCCACGCGCGTGGGCGATACCCGCCGAGAATGCCGCGGTCTGGCCGAAGTTGCGGCGGAATTGGATGATGCGGACGTGGGCGTCGCGGGCCTGGAGCCGCGTCAGCACCGCAAAGCTGTCGTCTCGGCTACCGTCGTCGACAAACACGAGCTCGTAGGGGCGCCCCCAGGCGGTGAGGGCCGCATCCAGCTCCTCGTGGAGCGTTTGTAAGTTGGGCGACTCGTCGAAGACCGGCACGATGACGGACAGGTCGGGCATCATGTGGTAAGGCATTATACCGTCAGCGGCCGGGCTAATGACGAGGCGGAGCTTCGTGACGGCTGCGCCGCCAAAGCAGGTAGGCGCCGACGCCCGTGAGGAACACAGCCACGGCCACCAGCGAGGCCATGCGGCCGTTCGCTTTGAGGAACTCGATCGCCTGTGCCCCGTAGTAGAACGCCAGCAGGCCCTCACCGAAGTAGCGGAGCCCGCGACCGACCAGGACGGCGGTGACGAAGTCTCGGAGCTTGACGCGCATCACGCCGCTCAGCAGCACGAACAGCTTGAACGGTGCGGGCGGGGGCAGCAGGGCCGCCACGACCAGCGCCAGCGCACCCCAACGCTCGAACAACGCGGTCGCACGACCCACGGTCGCGCTCTTGAATCGGCCGCGCAGCAGGGCTTCACCACCCTTGCGGCCAAGCCCATGGACAACCAGGCATCCGGCAACCGAGCCAAGCGTCTGCATCGTCGCGTAGTAGACGAGCCGCTGCGGCTGTTGCGTGACCATCCAGATGATGAGCAGGTCGTTGATCTGCGGGAGCGAGAGGAAGGACGAATCGAGGAACGCGACGACAAAGAGCCCGGGCCCGCCCCAGTTGGCTGCGGCGCTCTCGATCCACTGCACGAAGCCGGACATCAACGCGAGTTTGACACAAGAGTGTCAGGCCCGACCTTCCGCCTTCGCGCTTCGCGCTTCGGCGGACTCGCCACGGCGGCCCGCGAGACGCGGGCCGCTAGCCAGCACTGACTTGTCGGGTCCCCCGACGGGACCCGACCGGGGCGGAGGCGGTGAGGTCGACGCAACGTGAGCGACGTAGCGCGGGGCCTTTTTAGGCCTCGCGCTGGCCGCTCTGAAGGTCGGGCCTACACTCGAGACATGTCAGCTCTTAGAATCGGAAGCCCACGGTAACTTGAAAGGTGTGGTTCGCCAAATCGATCTCATCGCCAAAGAAGCCCTGGTCTGGGTCCTCAGGATCGAGCTCTGCTGTCCCTCCGTGGAATCGATATTCGCCGCCGATGAGGACGGTTCTCGACAGGGGGAACCGCACACCGGCCAGAACGACCGGGCCCACCGCCGTGCCCTCGCCAACGAAGTTTTCAGGAAAGATCTCGAACGTGTCGAAGTCCACGAACTCACCGGTCTCGCTATAGCGCCATCGCAGCAACCCCAGCCCCGCGCCCACGTACGGCTGGAGACCAAGATCGCGACTCAGGGGGAAAAAGCGGCCAGTGAAGGTAATCGGCAGCACGCGTAGCTTCATGTCCATTTCGATATCGGATCCGTCCACGTCTTCGAGCTCCGCGTGGATCGTGGGCACCGTGCGCTGGTAGTACCCAATGCCTGCGCCTACCTCGATGAAGCTGCCGACGCTGACCAGATAGTCAGCGCCAAAGGTGCCCCCGTTGAAGTCTTCGATTTCGTAGAGGAGGGGAAAGCTACTTCCAAGGAGGTTGTTGGCGAACACGTCGCCAGTGATCGGACCAGTGCCGGGATCCAGCTCGCGACCGTCGAGTCCTTTGACGATCCAGCCACCCGCATTCACGCTGAGAACCTGGTCCACTTGCGCCTGCGCCGGACCAGCCGCTCCCAAGACCCAGGCGGCACTCAATAAACCAGCAAGAATGAAGCGTCGCATCATGAGGACGTGCTCCTGTAAGACCGCTGTCCGTCCGAAGGCAGCGACGCGGCCGTTCTCGTCTGCGCCAGAGGTCGCCAGGCGGTCATCCAGCACCTGAGGCAATCCGCATCACCGGACGCTGCTGTCCTCTATTGAAGCATGCTGTGTGCCAAGAGATACGAGTATCTGCTCGCCACGTGCGTAGCCCTTCCTTCGAGCGCGTAGGCGCAATCGGGGATGCGCAAAATGGCCCAGTTTTTCGGCCGCGTGGGGCGTGCTGGGTCGGGCGACCGTCCTTCGTGGAACCGGGTGGCGCGGCTAAAATTGTCCTGTGCTCGGGTCACCCCGTCCGCAAACGAGCACGGTCCATGCTGACGGCCTGCAAGACCTCGAGCATGGCGTGATGGAGCGGGCCGTTGGAAGCGACGAGCTCCGTGTCGCGCGACCCATACCGCGAGCCATCCCACCGGGTAATCGTTCCCCCGGCTTCCTCCGTAATCAGCGCGGCCGCTGCGGTGTCCCAAGGCTGAAGGCGCGTCTCCCAGAAACCGTCGAGCCGACCAGCCGCGACGTAGCAGAGATCGAGCGCAGCCGACCCAAGCCGCCGAACGGCCCGCGCGCGGCCCACGAACGCGATGAAGAACGCCATCACCTCGTCGAGCGTCTGATGCACGTCGTAGGGAAACCCCGTGCACAACAGGGCTTCCAGCAGGGTTGCGGTGTGCGACACATGAAGCGGCTCGCCGTTCAAGAAGGCGCCACCGCCCCGCTCTGCGGTGAACAGCTCACGGCGGGTTGGATCATAGACGGCGGCAATCTCCACCGAACCATGGATCTCGAGGGCGAGCGAGGAACAAAAGATGGGTAGGCCATGCGCGTAGTTCGTGGTGCCGTCGACCGGGTCGAAGATCCACCAGTGCGACGCGTCACGCTGCGCCTCATCGGGCTCCTGCAGCTCCTCGGCAAGCACCGCATGATCGGGAAAGCGCTCGGCGATGAGCGCACGAAACATGCGCTCGACCGCGAGATCGACCTCCGTTACGAGATCGATGGCGCCCTTCTTGGTCACTTCAATGGGTTGACGAAAATGTGCGAGCTGGATTTCGCCCGCACGGAGCACCGCCTCGGTCGCGGTGGCCAAGAACAGTGGATCATGAGGCATGCTTCCCCTAACGTAATCGCTTGACCATGCGCACTTCCATGCCGCCCTCGCTGGCGCGTTGAATGTCGACTTCGTCCATGAAGCTGCGCATGAAGAAGATCCCGCGGCCGCCCGACCTCAGCAGGTTGTCCGGCTCGAGTGGGTCGGCCAGCTCACCTGGGTCGAATCCCTCGCCCTCGTCGCGCACGCGGACAACCAGCTCGGCCGGAACGTCGCCCGGCACCAGCGCGAACTCCACGGTCACGTGTTTGGCCTCGTCGAGGTGATTCCCGTGCTTGATCGCGTTAATGACCGACTCGCGGACCGCGACGCCCACCCAGTGGACCCCGTCCTCGTCGAGCGCGCAGGCCTCGCACAACCGATCGGAGACGAGCTGAACGAAGTCGAGCATCTCGAACTCGCTCGGGATCGTGAGACGGACGATACTCGCCGAATCGGTCATGCAGCCCCGCGAACGATTACCATTAGTGAGATAAAGGGGTCAAGCACCCAGGGAATCGGGAATCGGGAATCGGGAATCAGCAATCAGGAAACAGCCTGCGGGAATCGGGAAATGTCGGTTGAATTTCAAGCGTCTGAAACCGTCTCGCCGGCGCGCCGCGTCGTAGGCAGGGTGCGCGTGCCCGGCGACAAGTCTATTTCGCATCGGTATGCCATTCTGGCCGCGCTAGCCGGTGGGGTGAGCGAGATTCACGGCTACGCGCCCGGCGCCGATTGCGCGTCCACGCTCACCTGCCTGGCACAACTGGGCGTCGAGGTCACTTGTCTCGATCCGGCCTCAACCTCGCGCCTCGGCCCCACGATACGGATCATCGGGCGTGGCCTCAGTGGGCTCCAGCCGCCCAACGCGCCGCTCGACGCCGGCAATTCCGGCACCGCCCTTCGCATGCTGGCCGGAGTCGTCGCTGCACACCCCTTCGAGACGACGCTCACGGGCGACCAGTCGTTGCGCCGCCGGCCCATGACACGCATCGTGCGCCCACTCCGCCAGATGGGCGCCGAGGTCGAGGCGGTAGATGGGCGACCGCCGCTGACGGTTCGCGGCGGGACCCTCTCCCCCATCGACTACACGCCCGACGTACCAAGCGCTCAGGTGAAGACCGCCATTCTGTTGGCGGGGCTCCAAACGCGTGGCCGCACCATCGTGCGTGAAGTGGCCACAACGAGAGATCATACGGAACGGGCACTCCGGACGTTCGGCGCCCACGTCGACGTCGACGGTCTGGTGGTCACGCTGGAAGGAGAGCAATCACTCCGGGGCACGCCGGTCGCGGTGCCTGGCGACGTCTCATCGGCGGTATTCTGGGCTGTGGCGGGTGCTGCCCTGCCGGGTTCCGCGGTCGAAATTGTCGAGGTCGGTCTGAACCCCTCGCGCACTGCAGTCTTTCATGTGCTGGAGCGTATGGGTGTCCGCGTCGTGCTGACTCCCGGGAACCGCCGTGAGACGCCGGACGCTGTGGACGAGGAGCCCGTGGGCAGCGTTCAGGTGGCGCACGGCACGCTTCGTCCTGTTGAGATCGCTCCGGCGGAGGTGCCGGGGCTCATCGACGAGCTGCCAGCCCTGGCGGCCCTGGCCACATTTGGCGGTGGGCTGCGCGTAACCGGCGCGGCTGAGCTCAGGACGAAAGAGAGCGACCGTATTGCGGCGCTCGTTTCTGGGTTGCGCGCTCTTGGAGCGGATGCCGAGGAGCTGCCGGACGGCTTCGAGGTTCGCGGCAGCCGGCCGCTCGCGGGCGGAGTGGCGGACGCCTGTGACGATCATCGGCTGGCCATGGCGTTTGCCATTGCCGCGCTGGGCGCACGGGCGGCGGTGGTCGTGCAAGGCGCCGACGCCGCCAACGTCTCGTACCCGGGATTCTTCGCGACCCTGGCGTCGCTGTGCAGGTGAGAGGAGCGTGAGCATTGGGCCTGACCCTGACCCCTGACCCCTGGTCCCTAGTGTGTGATGACGGATAAGGTGTACTTGGTCGGCTTCATGGCGGCCGGAAAGACGACCGTGGCCCGGCTGCTCGCGCGGCGCCTGTCGTGGCGCATGGAAGACCTCGACACGCTCATTGAGACGCGGGAGCGGTGCAGGATCGCTGATATCTTTGCTCTGTACGGTGAGCCGTATTTCCGGCAGGTCGAGCGCGAGGCACTGCAATCACTGCTGCCAGAGCGCTACTTGGTGGTCGCCACGGGCGGTGGCACCTACACCCAGCCGGCCAACCGCTGGGCGATGAACACCGACGGCTTGGTGGTTTGGCTCGACGCGCCGCTGGACGAGGTCACCGCCCGTCTGCCGACCGACGGCCGACGACCGCTGGCCCAAAACCGCGTGCAGCTCGAGCAGCTCTATCTCGCTCGTCGTGCTACATACGCCGAAGCGCACCTGCAACTCGATACGCGTGGCAAAGATGCCGAAGAGCTCGTCGAGCGACTACTCGACCAACTCAGCCTTTAGCGACCTCGGCTTGGTGGCTGTTCGCCTACCGTCACGCGCACGTTGTACATCCTCAGGGGGGAGTGTGCCCATGAGGCCTGCACCGGCCATGCGTTTGGCCCTTGGGGCGAGACACGCCTCTTTTCCTCCACTTTCACATGCGTTATCTCGTGCTCAGCGACCTCCACGCCAATTTCCAGGCGCTCGAGGCCGTGCTTGCGACAGCACCGCCCCGTTCCTACGACAGCTTCCTGGTTCTCGGTGATCTCGTCGGCTACGGCGCCGACCCGAACGTGGTCATCGAACAGATCCGCGAGCTGCGGCCCAACCTCGTCATTCGTGGCAATCATGACAAGGTGGCGAGCGGCCTTCTCGCGCCGGAGACGTTCAACCCGGCGGCGCGCCATGCCGTGACCTGGACGATCGAGGCGCTCGACGCGACGAATCGGGAGTACCTGCGGACACTGCCGGCCGGCCCCGTGCTGCTGGACGAGAACGTCGAGCTCTGGCACGGCGCGCCCGATGATGAGGATTTCTATATCTTCACATTGGAGGACGCCGAGCACGCGGTCGATCTGCTCCGAAGGCCGCTAGGGTTGTTCGGCCATACGCACGTTCAAGGTGTGTATCGCCTTCCGGACGAAACCAACGGGGTTCGATACGTGCGGCCGGATGTGTCAGGACGTATCGCCCTGCCTGCGAACGGCCGCATCCTCATTAATCCGGGGTCCGTCGGTCAGCCGCGCGACGGCGATCCACGCGCGGCGTTCGCCATCGTTGACACAGATGCCCACGTGGTCGAGCTCCGTAGGGTCCCGTATCCGGTTGCGGTCGCGCAAGCGCGCATTCTCGAGGCGGGCCTGCCTCTCAGCTTAGCGACCCGATTGGCCGTTGGAAGGTAGCGACGGGACTTCCGATCCACTACTTGTCGACTGCTCTATTTTTGAGCCGCTCCTCCCGCCGGCGCAATTCGGCCCGGTAGTGATCCGCCGCGGCGCGCGAGCCGAGAATCCAGCCAAGCACAATGCCGATGAGCAGGACCGCGGGAATGAAGATGAAGTGCGCGGCGGTCATGTTGCTGAGCTCAGGCATCGAAGGGCTCCGAACAGTGCCGCGGTGCCGGGTGCTGAGGTGCACCGAGCACGCAGCACCCAGCACTCCTGCACTCCGTCACGGTTTCCCCTCAGCTCGAAGTGCCTCGTGGAGCTCGCGCTCGACACGGGCCAAGCGTCGCCAGAGACGCCACACGTAGCCGATGACCACCAGCCAGGCAACCGCGTAGCCTGCTATGAGCAAAGGAGCGGCCGGGATCTGCTCTTCGGGCGGAAGCTCGCTGACGGGAACGAACTCCTCGCGCGCCGGCGGTTCTTGCGGCTGCTCTGCACTCGAGGCGGCAACGTCTGCGGCGCGCGCGACGTCGCCCGTCGTGCCGACCACCACCGCGGGTCGTGTCGTGCATACCACCGCCAGTAACGCCACGGTCATGAGGCGCATACACCATCGGCGCGTCACTGGTCGCATCGTGATCTCCTTCTCGGTACGGGGGTAGAGCGAGCTGCCTCAGGCTTCCCGGGCGCGCATGACATCGTCCAAGAGCGACTCCTGCTCTGCGATGCGCACGCGCGCCGCCAGTAAAACAATGAACAGCACCAGGAACGCGCCCACACACCACAGCATCGGCCCCATCATCGCGGGCACTAGCGTGGGCAGCACGGTGGTCTTCGGATGCATCGTGCGCCACAGATTCGCCGACCAATACACGAACGGCACGTTGGCCATGCCGAAGATCGCCACGCCGGCCGCCAGGCGCTCGGACCCCGGACCCCCGAACCGGCGCAGCAGTCCGTAGGCGGCAAAGATCATCCACAGCACCAGCGCGGACGTGAGCCGCACGTCCCATTCCCACCATACGCCCCAGGCCTTGCGCGCCCACATCGGGCCCGTCATCAAGCCGATGGCCCCGAAGAGCAGCGCGAGCTCTGCCGCGGCAAGCGCCACGTGATCCGCGGATTCGCGGCGCGTCCACAGGAAGCGGATGCTGGCGATGCCGCACACAAAGATCGCCAGGAACATCGCGATCCACGACGGAAGGTGCAAGTAGAAGATCTTCTGCACCAGGCCCATGGTGGACTCGTACGGCGCAGCCGCAATGAAGAACGGCGCGAGCACGAGCATCACGAGCCCCAGCACGAGCGCTGGCACAGCCATCCGGTTCAGCATCGCTCTCGCCTCTCGAGTCCGTCGTTCACCCTGTCACCTTGTCACCCTTATTCCCGATTCCCGATCCCCTGACCTTGTCACCCTGTCACCTCCTACTCCGTCATGAGCGCCTCGAACGTCCAGAGCGCGAGCGTAAGGAACACGGTGTCGAAGAATATCAGCATGGCCAGCCACGTGACAGCCATCGCGTCATCGTGAGACGGATCGAGGAGCGACAGGGTGCCGCGCACGCCGGCAATCAGGACGGGCACGGTCATGGGGTACAGGAGGATCGGCAGGAGCACCTCGCGACTCGTGGCCCGGGTGAGCATGGCCGCAAAAAGCGCACCGACGGCCGCGAACCCGACCGTGCCCGCCGCGAGGAGCGCCACGAGCAGCAACGGTTGCGCGATGTCCCGCACCTGGAAAAACAGCACCACGAGGGGCACGACCACCAACTCCACCGCCGCCATCAGCGCGAGAATGCCCCCGAGCTTCCCGAGGTACACGGCAGCACGCGAGACCGGCGCGAGCAGCAGCCCCTGCAGCGTGGCGTTACTGCGCTCCCGCTCGAAGACGTGACCGAGCGCAAGCGTGCCCGAGAACGCCACCGCGATCCACAGAATGCCGCCTACCGCCTCTCGCACCGGGCGTCCTTCTTCCACGAAGCCAAAGGAGAAGACGAGCACGCACGCGACCGCGAAGAACAATGTGGTGGCCACCACCTCCCGATTACGCGTCTCGATCAGCAAGTCCTTACGTAGGATTTGCCAGACGACACGGGCGAAGGTTGCCGTCGGGGCGCTGGGTGCTGGGGCGCTCGGTGCTGGGGTGCTGGGTGCTGGGGTGCTGGGTGCTGGGGTGCTGGGTGCTGGGGTGCTGGGTGCAGCTTGTCCGCCGAAGCGCGAATCGCGGAGGCGGAAGGTGCTGGATGCCGATTCGTTGCGCACGACGCGCGCATAGAGTGCCCGGAGCGCGGTGCCGCGCGCGTCGACGACCGTTGCGCGTCCCGCTCGAAGAATCCCGGCGCGATCGATCACGCCATCCACCAGCTCCAGGTCGTGCGTCGCCACGACGACGCCGACGCCGGCCGCACGCAGGGCTCGTAGCCGCTCCACTAAACGGTCTGCCGAAAAGTCGTCGAGCCCGGTGAAAGGCTCGTCCAGTAGCAGGAACCGCGGCTCGTGAATGACGGCCCGCTCGAATCCGAGCCGCTGACGCATGCCACGAGAAAATCCACTTACCGGATCGTCGGCGCGCCCCTCGAGGCGCGCTGCTCTGAGCGCCGCCTCGACGCGCGCCTCGACATCGGTGGCGACGTACAATCGCGCGAAAAAGCGCAGGTTCTCCCGTGCGGTCAGCTCTGGATAGAGACACAGCTCGTGGCCAAGCACACCAAGGTCCCGACGAACGCGTGCACGGGCGTCTGCGGACTCCGGCGCGCGGCCGTCACCATACTCGATTCGCCCCGCGGACGGGCGTGCGAGCGTCGCCAACAGCGCGAGCAGCGTAGACTTGCCCGCGCCGTTTGGTCCGAGGATGCCCACGATCTCTCCGGCGCGGCACTCGAGCGAGACATCTGTCAGCGCTCGCAGTCGCCCGTAGTCGCGTGAGACGCCTACCAGGCGCAGGCTTCCGGTGGAGCCAGGGGAGAAACGGGGCGGCGCGGTCATCAGGCCCGTGCAACCGGATCGGGGCTCGCGGCTTTGGGTCGGAGGTCTGCGCCCGCTCCCGCGCCTCGCGCCGCGGGTGTGTTACGGTGCAGGCGGTCGATCTGCTCGTAGATGGGTTCGAGCGCCTCAACGAGCGCGGCGCGCTTCGCAGCGTACGCGCTCATCTCGAGCGCACCCGTGGCCTGCTGATGCTCGACCGCCACGAGCGCCTCGAGCAGTGTCCGGCGCTGTGCCTCGAGTGCCCCAGTATCCGCGACGTCCTCCCGAACAGGCTTCATCAACACCAGCGTCGCACTGAGGAGGATGGCAGCCGCAAGACCAATCGCCAGATACAGCGGCCAGCGCGGATGGTGCGGCAAGCCTTCCAGGTCGATGCGCACGGTCTCACCGCGTGCGAGACCTGGCCCACCGGCAACCAGGTATGTTCGCCCCTCGAATGCTGTTTCGCGCTGCTGCGCGGCGCCTCGTACATCCGCGCGCATGTCGCCCGCGCGACGCACAGCAACATTGAGCTGGCTCAGCGGAATTGGTACGCGCTGTTCGATGGTCAGGCGCCCATTCGAGTACGGCAACCGATACGCAAACTGAACAGGCGTCGATCCCGGAGCAAACGGCCCGGTGACGAGAACCCGTTGACCTTCAACGAGCGCCTGCTTCGCCGAGCCCTCGAGCACGGTCGCGCTCTGCGCATCCGGCGGCACTTCGAAGACGATAGGCGCGGACGGCTGCACAGGCACTTTCTGGACGTTGACGATCTCTAGTGCGCCAAACACCTCAACCGAGCCTTCCGCCAGCTCGACGATGAAGCGCGAGTCGTTGCCGAGAGCCACGTCACCTGGCTGGGCAGCGCCGGTCGCGCCGCCGGACGCGCTGCCCACGTCGCCGAGGCCAGCCGCGAGCAGCAGTCGCACGCCGCCTCGCAAGGGACGTTGAAATGGCTGCGACTCAAGGCGCTCCCCGTCCACCACCGCCACCGCCCGCAGCGTCGCGTCGCGCGGTACGTCGTCGAACTGCGCGCGTCCGCTCCCGTCTGTGGCGGCTGCCAACGGTTGCGGCCCTCCGACGAGCTCCACACGTTGGTCGCTGACGTTGTTCGAGATCGCGCCCCGAACGACCCGCACCGACACGGCGCCGTTTGGCAAATCGCTGCTCGGTAGCGGCGTGCCGGCCATCTGGCGTAGATCGGGCTGCGCCCAGGCACTCGCTACCAGCAAGCTGGTCATTCCTACGACGAGGGCGCCCCTAAAGGGGCGCCCTACAAGGTAGGGCGCGGCTTCCGCCTTCGCATAAAGCTTCGGCGGACGAGTCCGCCATAGCGCCAAGCGCGAAGGTGGACCGCCACGGCGGCCCGCTCGACGCGGGCCGCTAGCCAGCACTGGCTTGTCGG
>WHTZ01000012.1:425-116269 GCA_009377495.1 Luteitalea sp. | reverse complement strand
GCAAGGGCGTGCAGCGGATCACGGACGTCCCAGCGCCACACAATGGCCGCGTTGGCGGGATCCGCGGAGAGGAGCGTGGAGGCGGCCTCGAGCATGGGAAGGACATCGCAGGGTTGCGTAATCGGCGCCGGCAGTCGCACGACATCCGCAAAGCTTCGCATGAAGCGGTTGAGTTGCTCAGTGCGCTCGATCACGACCGCGATGGCGCCTTCGAAGTCCGCGCGACTCGCCTCACCAAGCTCCCCGGCATAGGCCAGGCTCGATTGCAGGAGCGAGTTGGATGCCCCGACCGTGTTGTTGACCTCGTGCGACATCACGCGGATCAACTTTTCGTATGCGGCCTTCTCGAATTGCCGGAGCTCCTCGGTCAGCTCATCGATGAGAAGGAAGCTTCGACGAAATCCGCGATCGAGGAACGTGCCGTGATGACACCGCATGCGTCGAGATCCGCTCAGGCCGACGACGCGCGTCTCGCTGGCGGGCAACGCGGCGAGCCCTTGTGCGAGCGGTGACGCCAGCTCCTCCAGCCTGCGTGCCGTCAGCTCCGCCACGGTCAGGTCAAGGAGACGTTCGGCCGCCGGATTGGCGCTGCTCACACGTCCGTCGAAGTCGAGGATGATGATGCCGGCGGGCGACGCCTGGACCAGCTTGGCCAGGAACTGGTGCTGCTCCTCGAGCCGCGTGCGCTCACCGCGGAGATCGTCGACCATCCGGTTATAAACACCAATGAGCGTATCCAACTCGGGTTGGCCCACTTCGCGCAGACGCGCCGTGAGCTCCCGATCCCGCAGCAGTCTGGCTACCTCTTGTGGCAGGGCGAAGCCGTGAACGAAATCGCGGGTGAGCTTGAGACCAACGAGCAGAGATCCGATGAAGACCGCTTCAATTGCAAACAGCCAGATGGGATGGCGGAGCAGCAGCGCAACCGCGAGCGCGGCAAAGATGACGTGCAGAGCGATGACGTAGGCGGTGAGTCGGCTGCGCAGGCTCAAGTGGTGATCCCGTACTTTTCCAGACGGCGGTAGAGCGCGGCGCGGCTCAAGCCGAGCGCGTCAGCGGCCCGGCTGATGTTGCCAGCGTGGTGCCGCATGGCTTTGAGGATCACGGCTCGCTCGATCTCGTCCACCGTCATCGTGCCGACCGGCGGGAGCGGATCGCCGGACGATCTGTCACGTTCCATCTCGCCCGTCATGGTGAAGTCGTCGACCTCGAGCACATCGCGTCCCGTCACGAGCACGGCGCGCTCGATCCATTGGCGGAGCTGGCGCACGTTGCCTGGCCAAGGCTGGGTCTGTAGGAATCGTGTTGCCGTGCCGCTCAGCGTGAGTGGTCCACGCCGATACACCTGCGCCGTCGTCTGCAAGAATCGGGTGGCGAGAATGGGAATGTCATCTGGACGCTCTCGCAACGGTGGCAGGTGGAACGCGATGAGGTTGATCCGATAGAGCAGATCCTCACGGAACTCGCCGCGGGCTACCGTCTCGGCAAGATTGCGGTTGGTCGCAGACACGACTCGGACGTCGACCTCGCGGCCGTGGCTCGACCCGAGCACCTCGAAGGAGCGATCTTGCAGGACGCGCAGGAGCTTTACCTGAGAGGCCGGATCCAGGTCGCCGATCTCGTCGAGGAAGATCGTGCCGCGGTGCGCGACCTCGAAGCGTCCCTTGCGATCGTGGCGTGCGTCGGTGAACGCGCCGCGCACGTGGCCGAACATCTCACTCTCGAAGAGCGACGAGGAGATACCGCCGAGATTCACCTTGACGAAGGGCTTGTCCGCGCGGCGACTGTTCCGGTGGAGGGCTTCCGCGACCAGCTCTTTACCCGTGCCGCTCTCGCCGGTGACGAGGACCGACGCGTCAGTGGACGCGACACGCCCGGCGAGCTGGAGAATCTTGAGCATTCGCGGATTGCGGCTGACGAGATCACCAAAGTCATAACGGCGGTCGAGCTCCTCGCGCGTGAGCGTGCGCTCGTCGGTTTGCGAGCGTGAGGCGACGAGGCCGAGCGCGGTCCGCACGGTTTGCAGAATCTGCTGGTTGGTCCAGGGCTTGGTGATGAAGTCGGCGGCGCCCGCTTTCATCCCGTCGACGGCGAGTGCGATCGAGCCCCACGCCGTGATGAGCACCACCGGGACGGCGGGCGTGCGAGCCTTGATCTCCTGCAGAAGCGTGAGCCCCTCTTCACCCGACGTGCGCCGCGAGAAGTTCATGTCCTGAATGACGAGCTGACAGGGCTGCTGCTGCAGGAAGTCGAGAGCCTCTTCGGGCGATCCCGCCGCGTGCGACACGAACCCGGCCTGCTTCAGCACCAGTGCCAACGACGCAGTCACCGAGCGGTCATCGTCAACGATCAGGATCATGGAGATTCAGGGAGGGCGCCCCTTTGTAGGGTGCCCCTTTAGGGGCGCCGTCGTCTGTCGTCTGTATCCTGCGACGGCGCGGCTAACCGCCTCCGCCCCGGTCGGGTCCCGGCGGGACCCGACAAGCCAGTGCGCTGGTTAGCGGCCCGCGTCTCGCGGGCCGCCGTGGCGAGTCTCGCCGAAGCGCGAAGCGCGAAGGCGGAAGCCGCGCCCTACTCGTAGTGCAGCGCCTCGGCCGGTTGAATCGTCGTGGCAAGGCGACTCGGATACCAGCCGCAGGCCACGGTCAAAAGATAGATGGCAGCGGCGGAAAGCACAATGGCCGTGAGGAACACGCCGTTGCTGAACAGCCACACATCGGGCGGCAGCGGCAGCGCCGGAATCTGCGCAACCAGGAGCACGCCCGCCAGTACGGCGAGCGAGGTCATGATGACCAGCTCACCGAGCACCTGATGCTGGATGTTGACGATCGTCGCGCCCCCCGCGCGTCGTAGCCCAATTTCTTGCGTCCTTTGCGTCACGCTCTGCCAGACCACACCGGTGAGTCCGAGAGCCACCATGAGCAGCAAGAATGCCGCCACGATGCCGACCGCAATGAGCGGCGCAAGGTACTGTTGCAATTGCTCTTTGCGCAGGTCGACGAGCGGCTCGACCTGGAACGACCAGTCGCGTGCCACGAGCCGCAGGCGGTTCAGCAACGTCTCCTCGAACGCGGCGGTTGTGCCTGGCGTCACGCGGACAATTAAGCGGTTGGGAAGCCATTCTTTCTGCGGGTCCGCGACGTCCAGGCGTACCCGATGGAAGAGGAAGTTGCCGGGCGTGGCGAGCTCGCCAAACTGCCGGAAGTCTTCGACGACACCAATGATACGGTGAAGGTCTGGCTCGTAGTCGGGCCGAGCCCGTTCTTCCGCGCTGGCGCGGCTGTACGGGATGATCCGCCCAATCGGATCGCGGTTGCCAAAAATCATCCGGGCCAGGCGCTGATTGATCACCACCGGCGTCCAGCTCACCCCATCGTCCTCCGCGGAGAACCAACGGCCGGCCACCAGCTCGAGCTCGATGGTGTGCCGAAAATCGTCGGTGACCCAGTTCACACCGTGCTGAATATGTCGCCCATCTGCCAGCCTGTCGCCGCTCGTCCAGGTAGACGTGACGTAGGGAGCAGTCGTGGCACCGGCCGCGACTTCGACATTGGGGAGCGCCTCGAGCTCTGCCAGAAGCTGCCGGAACGCCTCGCGGCTACGGGAACGATTGACTTCCGGGTCTTCCGCCCGGTCGAGAAGGCCCGCGCTGATGCTCCACACCCGGTCGATGTCGTAACCAACCGGCTGCCGCCAATTGTTCACGTAATGGATCGACACGAGCACCACGGCGAAGAGCACGAGAAACGAGCAGAGGATCTCGAGCGTCAGGAGGAAATTGTGGCGCTTCCGGTTCCAGATAAGGCGAAACAAATGACGGGTCATCGCGCGGCGCCTCCTCTGAGCGCGTCGACTGGATGGAGACGTGACATGCGCCAGGCCGGATAGACGCCTGAGATGAGCCCGAAGAGCAGCGCGAAGGCGAGGGCGTAACCGAACACCCGCAGGTTGAGCTCGAATGTCGCGTACTGAATGAGGCCACTCTCGCTGATCGCGCGCAAGACGAGGGCCGAGAGCACCAGCCCGACCAAGCCACCTACGAGTGTGAGAAGAACGTTCTCGACGATGAACTGACCGACGAGCGTTTGGGACGACGCGCCGAACGCCTTTCGGACGCCGATCTCGGAGGCACGCTCCATGATGCGGCTCATGTTGAGGTTGATCAGGTTGACCGTCGGCAGCAGCATGAACAGCACGGCCGCGACCGACAGCACGAGCGTGAGCTTCCAGCCTTGGCTGTTCGGATCCTTTTCCGACGCCCACTTCTGTGCCCCGCCGATATCGCGAGCGTAAGACTCGAAGTGCGTCTCGAACGGCGCCACCAGCGTCGTGGATTCCTTTGGATCTGGTAGCTCGACGCGGTCGAGCCGTGACCGAAACTCATCTCGAATCTGGGGCAACGCCGACCGATCCGTGGCGAGCGCCATGGCGTTGAAGTTGCCTAACAGGCCCCGCTTGTAGCCATCCGACTGTAGAGTCGTGTACGGCACCCAAATGTCGGCGAACGGAACGGAGCGAAGTCTGGACACGTCTTCGACGACGCCAATGACGCGGAACCGCTGCCGGTCGGCTTCGAGGCTTTTGCCGACCGCTGGTTGGGTGCCGAAGAACTTCCGGCGGGTCGTCTCGTTGATGACGGCGACGAAGCGCGCCTGGTCGACGTCTTCTGTCGAGTACGGGCCCCCTTCAATGAAACTGAAGTCGAGGATCTGCCAAAACTCGCCATCAGTACGTTTGAGGCTCGACTCGATTTTCTCGCCCTTGATGTACGAGTGGACGACTCCAACGCTCGAATAGATTGAAAGCCGCTCGACACCCGGAAGGTCGCGGGCGTACCGGTCGAAGAGCTCGAACCCAGCCGAGCTAACTGACGTATCGCTCGGACCGTACATGGCCGCCCGAACGACGTTCAGTGTGCGGTCCTGCCGCGTCTCGGGGGGCATCGGCGCGAAGGTATGGTCGAGCATGGCGGTCGCCACCATCAACACGAGCAGCGTGAAGCTGATGCCGAACAGGCTGATGAAGGTGAAGAACTTTCGCCGCAACAGGACCTTGACGGCCAGGGTTAGATAATGTCGAAGCATCGAACAGTCCTAGGGCTAATTCACCTGTCGACCGTCGAACAAGCGCACGATGCGCGCCGTTCGCTCTGCCTTCTGCTGGTCGTGCGTCACCATCACGATCGTCGTGCGCTCGCCGCGGTTGAGATCCTCGAGGAGGCCCATGATCTCCTCGCCCATATGGGAGTCGAGGTTACCCGTGGGCTCATCGGCCAGCAGAATGCGCGGTCTGCCGACGATGGCGCGGGCAATGGCGACGCGCTGCTGTTGGCCTCCGGAAAGCTGTGACGGGAAGTGGTGTACGCGAGCGCTCAGCCCTACGCGGTCGAGCGCCTCGAGCGCGCGTTCGCGTCGTTCACGATTCGACATCCGTCGATAGAGCAGCGGGATCTGCACGTTATCCAGAACCGACAGATCGCTTACGAGATGAAACGTCTGAAAAACGAACCCGATCTCGCGATTCCGGATAGCGGCGAGCTGCCGATCGCGGTAAGTCGTGATGGGCGCGCCGTCCAACTGCACGTGGCCCTCGGTCGGAACGTCGAGCAGGCCAATCAGGTTGAGCAGCGTGCTCTTCCCGCATCCGGATGGACCCATGACAGAGATGAACTCGCCTTCGTCGACCTCCAGGTTGATGTTGGTCAGGGCCACCGTTTCAATCCGGTCGGTCCGATAGACTTTTTCGATGTTTTCAAGGCGAATCATCGTTCAGTTCCTCACTTTGAGCTCCGCTGCGTGCAGGTAATCACGCATGTCGGAGATGATGACCTCGTCACCTTCGTTCAGTCCAGATGTCACCTCGAGCTCATCGAAGCTCGAGGCGCCGAGCGTGATGTCAGCTCTCACAGCGCGGTTGCCGCGGATGACGAACGCTTGCCGTTCCCCGGTGCCGTCCGCAAACGGCCCGCGCTTTACCTTGAGCACGCGCGGCTTCCGATCCGTGATGACCAGCACGTCCACGCGAAGGCTCGGACGCAAGCGGCTGTGCGACCGCTCCTCCAAGGTAACCGTGAACCTGAGCGAGCCATTTTCCACGGTTGGGTACACCTCCGACACGGTACCCTCGAGACGCACGCGATCGTCCAGTGAGACGATGACGGCCATGCCTCGCTGGATGCGACTGGCATGAACATCGGAGACCGTAGCATCGACGCGGAACGACGAAAGATCCGCAATGCGCGCGATCACCTCACCGCGTGGCACGAGCACACCCTCCTCGGCGAGCACCCACGTGAGCACGCCATTTCGATCTGACTTGGTGGTCGCAAGCTCCAGAACACGGCGGGCTTCGGCGGCTTCCCTTCTGAGCGACGTGCGCTCGAGCGCGAGGCCGCCCATCTGGAGGTCGGTGGAGCGTTGTGTCTGGCGTCGTTCCTCCCGGAGCTGTGCGAGCTCGATCCGCGCCTGATTCAGCGCCAGCTCCGATTGGCGTAGGGCCTCCTCCGAGACGAGCGCTTCCTTGGAGAGCTGCAGGTTACCGGCGTGCTTCGCCCGTGCCAACTCGAGCTCGAGCTGTTTCACCTCGATGCTCCCGTCGAGCTCGGCGAGCGACTTCTCGAGGTCGAGCGCCGTTTGCGCCTGTGTGTTCTCTTTGATCTCGAGATCCGTTTCCAGCGTCTCGAGCGCCAGCGTCGACTCGCTCACATCCAGTGCAACCACGGGATCGCCTTGCTTCAGCGTGGCGCCAGGGCGCTCGAGAATCCGCAGCACATGTGCATCGAGCGGGCTCGAAAGAACACGCTCCACCTCGGGAACGACCGTTCCCGAGGCCGTGATGACCGCCTCGATCGAACCGGTCGTGACAACGGCCGTGCGAATGCGCGCGCGGCTGACCGACGGCTGAATCCAACCGGGGAGCCAGATGAGCAGGGCGATCACGCAGACGAGCGGCAGCACCACCGGCACGAGCCGTCGTGATTGGAGACGCCATCGGACGTCTGGTGCTAGTGCGCGATCCACGTCGTACCTCTCCCCACGGAAGGGCAAACCGCGTGCCGCTTCTGCTACGCTGATTCAACGACTTACGAGGACGAATATCGCCCGATCGTTCAGGAGCGTACGAAAAGCTGTTCAGAAGTGAACAGCGTGGAGGGTGCGATGATCTCGCTTAGGCCAAACGTCAGGATGGGGCTCGTCGGGCTCGCCCTGACGACGGCAGGCATGGCAGCCAGCGGAGAGGAGCCTGCACTGAAGCACGTTGTTCCCAAGGGTCTGCTCATCGGGGCTGCCGTCAGCGAGCGGCAGGTTGATGGCCGGGACGCGATTGCGCGTCGGGTCGTCACGCGCCACTTCAACAGCGTCACCCCCGAGAACCTGTTGAAGTGGCGACCAATCCATCCCCAACCCGACGAGTACGTGTTCGAGCCGGCAGATCGATACGTGGCCTTTGGCGAAGACCACGGGCTGACCGTGATTGGACACACGCTCATCTGGCACCCGCAAACACCGGACTGGGTCTTTGTCGGGAAGGATGGAGGCCGGGCGGATCGAGAGACCGTGCTGTCCCGGATGCGCACGCACATCGAGGCCGTTGTCGGGCGCTACCGGGGTCGCATCCATGGATGGGACGTCGTCAACGAGGCGCTCAACGATGATGGAACGTTTCGTGAGACACCGTGGCTGGAGACGGTTGGAGAGGAGTACATCGCAAAGGCATTCGAGTACGCGCACGCAGCCGACCCGGAGGCGAAGCTCTATTACAACGACTACAACCTGTGGAAGCCAGAGAAGCGCGCCGCGGCACTCCGGATTGTGAAGCAGCTCCGGCAGCGCGGCCTGCGTATCGACGGTGTGGGAGAGCAGGCCCACTACATGCTGGACAGCCCCTCGATCGGGGAGATAGAGGCTACGATAACCGCGCTTGCGGGTAGCCGGGTACAGGTGATGATCACCGAGCTGGACATCGACGTTTTGCCCCGGGATCCGGAGATGCGCGGCGCGGATCTTCCAAAGCAGGCGGAGTTCCTCGCCGAGACGAACCTCTACCCGAACGGCTTGCCGAAGGCACAGCAGGAGCAGCTCGCGCGTCGTTATGCCGACATCTTCACGCTCGTGATGCGGCACCGGGACAAGCTATCGCGAGTCACGTTCTGGGGCGTCACCGACGGCCAGTCATGGCTCAACAACTTTCCGCTGCGTGGCCGAGTGAACTATCCGCTGCTCTTCGATCGCCAGGGGCAACCCAAGCCAGCATTCAATGCGGTCGTCGACGTGCTAAAGGGGAGCTGAAAAAGGAACCGGGTACAACCAGGTACCTTGTCCGTCCCGAAAAGGTATCCGGTTCCTTTTTACCCACCGCGCGTGTGCATCTCGAGATGCGGCTCGCGACGCAACTGGTCGACGGGCACGAGCGTGCCGCGATCAGCGAGAGCCAGGCGTTGTTCGGCGCCGCGGTCGGTACGTTGATGCCACGCCGAATGGATGATCTCGCTGAGCTCCGCGTCGCTGGCGCCTCGTCGAAGCGGCCCGCGCAGGTCGGTGCCATCAGTGGCGTACAGGCAGAGTAGCAGTACGCCGTCGGCAGTGAGACGAGCCCGGTCGCACGTCGCGCAGAACGGCGCCGTCGTGGAGGCAATGATGCCGAACGCAAGACCGTCCTCGAGCCGAAATCGTTGCGCGGGAGCCGACGACACCTCGTCGATGCCCGCGAGGGAGCCGTAGCGCTGTGTGAGCCGATCGAGGATCTCGGCACGGCTGACGACCATCTCCGGCTGCCAGCGCGTGGCGCCACCGACGTCCATGTACTCGATGAACCGGACCTCCGCGTTCATCTCCCGTCCGAACTCGAGCAGATCCACGAGCTCATCGTCGTTGATGCCGCGCATGACGACGGTGTCGATCTTGAGCGCGCCAAATTGGGCGCGTGCGGCAGCAATGCCATCGAGCACGTCCTGATGGCGATCGAGGCGCGCCACTGCGCGAAATCGCTCCGGTCGCAGCGTGTCCAGGCTGACCGTCACCCGGTGCAGCCCAGCCGCCTTTAGTGCCGGCGCTTCAGGTGCAAGCAGCACGGCATTGGTGGTGAGCGCGAGATCCTGTACGGTGGGACAGCGCGCCAGTTGCTCCACGAGGTCCGGCAGGTGCCGACGCAGCAACGGCTCGCCCCCCGTTAGCCGAACGCGCGTCACACCTAGCCCGCCAAACACCGACGTGAGCCGCGCGATCTCCTCGAACGAGAGGAGGTGTTCGCGCGGCAGCCAGACGTACTCCGCTTCCGGCATGCAATAAAGACATCGCAGGTTGCAGCGATCGGTGACGGAGATACGCAGGCTGCCGAGGGGCCGGCCGAAGGTGTCACGCAACATCTCTTCTATTATGCAGGCGAGTGGGCCTCGAGAGTAGAGTGACCGCCTGAACAGTGCGGCCGGTGGAGCCTCGAGCTGGTGTGAGTGGTGGCACGTTTTACAACCGGTGGAGCGGGATGTCCATGGCTCCGGCCGCAGTTCGCATCCGACCGTCGTAGGTGGCGAGAGGCACCCGCTGGCCGAGCGAATGGAGAAATGCGATGGATGCGAGGTGAAGCGCATCCAGCGTGCGGACGGGCCGCGGGAACGGTTCGAGAGCGCGCACGAGGATAGGTCGAACCATCTCCAGTAGGGCGACCCGATTCAGGAGCGCTCGTGCTTCGTCACCGTGCGTCGTTGCGAGACCAGCGCGATTGAGCCGGACCCATACCTCGTACTCCAGAAGACGGCTCGACAGAAGAGGGTGCTCCCACAGCTCTGGGGATGGAAACTGCTCCTCGGCAAGGATGTGGGCCAAAGCCACGCTCGTGTCCAGATAGATCATCGGTCGGCCCGGTCCTCATCCAGCCCGTTCATAACCTCACGAAACGACATGACGGGCCGGCGCGGCGGAGGGCCCGGCTGGGGATGGACTGCGGGAGTCAGCCAACCCTGGCGCACGGCGTCGGCCAGGAACGCATCAGAAACGTCCAGGCTGCGACCTCCTGACGGAGGCGACAGCTCCGCAACGACGCGATCTCGGTCGGTTACGAGTACGGTTTCACCGCTGGCGGCGAGACGGACATATTCGCTCAGCTTGTTCTTGAGGACCTTCAGGCCTACCGCCCGCATGTCCCCATAGTAGCTTCTAGAAGCTACCAGCGCAAGGTGCGGGGACTTCTTCGAGATGCTCGGCATGCGCGTTCGTCGGCTGCGCCTTCGCGAGAGCGGACGGTCAACGACGCCGCGGCGTGGGAACTTTCCCCTTGACACCGGTGTCTACTAATTACTAAGAATTTAGTAGTTCAACATGCGCAAGCCGCATCCGACCCTGACCCCCCAGGAGCTGGCCATCATGAAGGTGGTCTGGCGCCTGGGCACCTCAACCGTGCGTGATGTCCACGACGCGTTACGCGAGCGACGCCCGATTGCCTACACGACCGTGCTCACGATGATGCGCATCCTCGAGTCGAAGGGCTACGTGAAGAAGAGCAAGGGGGATCGCGCCCACGTGTATCGGCCCGCCAAGCCGCGGCATCTGGTGGTGGGCGGCATGGTGCGGGAGTTCGTCAATCGCGTCTTCGACGGCGCGGCCGAGCCGCTGCTGTTGCACCTTGCCAAGGATGCTCGGCTCACCGACGAGGAGCGGGATGAGCTGATCCGAATCATCAAGGAGAGCGAATGATGCTGCCCTTATCGCTCGACAACGTGGTGGCGTACTGCGTGCAAGTGGCTGCGCTCACGGTGGCCGGGACAGCCTTGGTGGGGCTCGTGCGAATGCGGTTGCCCGCGGCTCGGCTGGCGTACTGGCGCGCCCTTCTCGTTGCGTGTGTCGCGCTGCCGCTGATGCAGCCGTGGGTCGAGCTCCGGGTCGTTCCCGCGGAAGCGGCGGTGGGGGTCGCCGAGACGACGCTTGCCCGAACCGTGGGGGGAGGCGAGGCGGGATGGTCGCTGGCCATTGGCTGGACGCGAATCGTCGTCTCGCTGTGGTTGGCTGGTGCCGGAATTTGGGTGCTGCGACTGGTGCTCGGGTTGTTCCGGCTGCGAGTCTTGCGGCGAGTTGGCGAGCCGGCTCAGCTCGCGCCCGCTGTCAGGGAGGTCGGCGAGCTGCTGGGCGCATCCGCGGACATCCGCTGGGTGGCTGACCTGCCGCAGCCGGTGACGTTTGGCGTGCGGCGCCCGGTGGTGCTCCTGCCAGCGATGCTCCGCGCCATGTCAGTCGACGTACAGCGCGCCGTCGTGGCGCACGAGCTGCTCCATGTGATTCGGCGGGATTGGGTCTGGGTCGTCGCCGAAGAGGTCGTTCGCGCCGGACTCTGGTTCCATCCGGCGATCTGGTGGTTACTGGCACAGATGCAGCTTGCGCGTGAACAGGTCGTCGATGCAGACGCGGTGCACGTGCTTGGCGAGCGACGGCCGTACATGGAGGCACTACTCGCGTGCGCGGACCGCACGTCGTTCGCCCCCGTACCCGGCTTTGCGCGCCGGCGGGACCTGTTTCAACGGTTGACGCAGTTGTCGACGGAGGGAGACATGTCACGACCACGCGTGATCGCGTCATTTACGGTCATGGCGTTGGGACTCGTCGTGGCGGGACGTTACACCGTGGCGGCGTTCCCACTGCACGAGCAACCAACGACGGCGAAGGCCGTACAGGGGACGGCCGCGCCTGGCCCTGCGCTCAGACAGGTCCTGCGCGTGGAACCGCAGTACCCACCGCACATCAAGGCGGACGAGATTACGGGAGTGGTCAGGTTGAACATCACCGTGGACGACACGGGGAACGTCATTGATGCTGAGATGATGTCAGCAAAGGTCGGGATGGCTGACCCGACGACTGACGCGGGCATGACGACCGATGAATTGACGCAGGAGATTGGCGGTGCCGTGCGCGCGGCCGTTCTGCAGTGGAAGTACACGCCTCCCGAACACCCGATGGCCACCTTCATCGACGTGTTCGTGGGCAACGGCGCTTCCCGAGTTGCTGGGAAGCTGCGCGCGACCGGCAACGTCGAGATCGTGCAACGGGACGGCCAGCGCCTCAGCGCCGACGAGGTGGATTACTGGGAGGACAGCGGCAAGATGGTCGGGGTTCGTGATAAGGCCTCCGTTGCTGGAGCCGAGCGTGACGCTCAGATGCCCAAGCGCGTGCATTACGTTGCGCCCGAGTACCCGCAGGAAGCGCTTGCCGCTCGCGTTGGGGGAATCGTGATTGTGGAGCTGGCACTCGGTGCGGACGGCGTCGTGACAGATGCGCGTATTCTCAAGTCGATCCCGTTGCTGGACCAGGCAGCCCTCGACGCAGTGCGGCAATGGAGATACGAGCCGCGAGCTACCCCTGCGATGTTGACGACTACGGTTAACTTCGTCCTGCCGTCCCGGCCGGCGAGCGGTGTAGAAGGTGGTGTGCCTGGCGGGGTACCGGGCGGTGTTGTCGGCGGTGCCGAAGGCGGCGTTGTCGCAGGCGTGCCCGGCGGCGTTGCAGGAAAGATCGATTCCGCAGAACCAGTACGAGTCGGCGGCGACATCGAGGCGCCGAAGAGAATTCACAACGTCGACCCTATCTACCCGCCGGAGGCGCAAGCCGCCCGCGTCCAGGGCGTCGTCATCATCGACGTGACGGTCGGGACGAACGGCAAGGTGACGGATGCACGGGTCCTCAAGTCAATTCCGTCACTCGACGAAGCCGCGCTCGACGCCGTAAAGCAGTGGGAGTTCACGCCGACCGTGCTCAACAACGTTGCCGTGCCGGCCATCGTGACGGTCACGGTGAATTTCACGCTCAAGTGAAGACGGGGACAGCCCCGGACAGCCCCCGTTTTTCGAGGGAGCGGTCTAGGTGAGATGTCTTGCAGCCGTGGTGGCGTTGGCGCTCTTGTCCGGGGGGTGTGCCGCACGCGCTCGCGCACGCGAGTACCGGACGCGTCTCGCGGAGGCTGACATGCTGGCTGCGGCCGGATGTTACCGCTGCTTGAAGGACGCGTTTGCGACCTATGAGACCTTGCTGGCCGCTGACTTCCAGCGCGAGCAGTTGCTCCCGCGCGCGTACGACACGGCTCTGCTCCTCGCGGCTCGGGAAAAGGAGCTTGGACTGCCCGCCACGCCATGGATCGAGCGAGCGACCCACCTTCCGATTGGTGCCTTGAAAGGTGAGGACGCCAGGCTGCTCATCGACGTAGCGGATGGCTTGCCTTGGAATCGTGACCGGTTCGGCCCGGAATCTGCTCAGCAGTTTGGCGAGCAAACACGCGAGGCATCTGAGCGCGCGCGGGAATGGTACGCGGCACTGTCGAGCCTATCGCCGACAAGTCGGGTGGCCGCCTACATGCGCGTGGCGCTTGCCTGTGAGTACCGTTCCCACATCCTTGACGCGAAGAACTTCGACCCGACCAGTGTGCTCAGCGCGCACCCGGACGACGCGCTGTTGTTGTATCGAGTCGGGGCGTGCGGGCGTGACTATCAGCAGCAGCTCGAGCGGACGTTCGACCAAGAGCCCCGCTTCGTCGAGGCCAACTACTTTCTCGGGCTCTATGAGCTTGGCTCGCAGCATTCTGACGTGGTATGGCGCGCGATTGAGCCGCTGCGCAACGCGCACGAGGGGATTCCGGAATCGCCAGCACTGGCCGTCCAACTGGCTGCCGTGTACCTCGCGACGTCACAGTTCGAGTTGGCACTCCAAAGCTATGAGCACACGCTGACGCTGATGCCGGAGCACCGTGACGCGCTGCTCGGCAAGGCCATGGTGCAGAGCTACTTGAAGCGGCACGCGGAGGCGATTGCGACGGCGACCGAGCTCGTCGACTTGGGCACGTTCCACATCGGCGAGGCGTACTATTGGCGCGCCTGGAACAAGTATCACCAGCAGCAGCTCGACGCCGCGCGGGTCGACATCGAGGACGCCAAGAAGCGCTGGTATCACACTGACGTATTCACGCTCGATGGCATCATCGCGTACGACCGGAAGGAGCTGGAGGAGGCGCGCCAAAGCCTGGACGTCGCGCTCAGGCTAGACGCCAGAAACTGCGAGGCCGCCTGGTTCCTGGGCCTGACGTACGTCGGCCTGGAACGCTGGCCGGACGGTGGGGACACGTTCGTGCGAGCGCGTAGCTGTGCCGAGGGCGCGGAGCGAGAGCTGAAGAGCACGCTTACGCGGATCGAGAGGGCCGAGATGGCGCCCAACATCAAGGCACGCCAGATCGCCGCTCAGCAGAAGTCTATCGAAGAGAGCCAGCAGACACAGGGCACGGCCGCGTACAATGCCGCATGGTGCTACGTGAAAGTGCCCGATTTGGCACGAGCCAAACCGCAACTTGATCGTGCCTTACAGGACCCCGACATGAAGCCAAGTGCCGAGGAGCTGTTGGCGTTTCTGAATAAGCAGCACTAGTTGCCACCGTTCCGCGGGAGCCGTGCTGCAGATGCGGCGATCTCGGTCACGGCGCCGTCAGCCCCAAGTGAGATTTGCGCCGATTTTTGAGGTGATCCTGACGGCTAGGCGGATGGCATGCTCCTCGCACTTGTCGTGCCGCGACCATGTCTCGGCCGTCCTACGATGAGACCCTCAAGTTTCTCGCGGATATCGACCCCGCTGCGTGGCTGCGGGTGCTTGGTGCGCTGCCGTCCGACCCGTCGGCGCGCGTCACGCCCGCGCCCCGGGAGCTGTCAGCGCCCCTGCGGCTGCCCGACCTGCTCTACGAGGTGAGCCTTGGCGACACGTCCTGGCTGGCGCACATCGAGCTTCAGACGCGCGATGACAGGGCCATGGACAATCGGGAGCTCGAGTACGCCGTCCTGGCGTGGCTCCGGTTCCGCAAGCCGGTCAGGAGCTACTTGGTCGTGCTCACGCCACGCGGGGGAGCGCGCGCATCGCCGCGCTCGGTGGTCGTGCGGGCGGGCTCGTTGAACATCACCTTGCGCTATCGAGTGATCCGCCTGTGGGAAATGTCTGCCGCGCACATCCTGGCGGCTGACCGTCCGACGCTGCTGCCGCTCGTGCCGCTGACGCGCGCGACCGATGACGAGTTGCAGGAAGCCCTGCACCGGTTGCGGATGGTTCCCGATGAGCCGTTCCGGCGGGAACTGGCGTCCCGGTTCGCGCTGGTGGGTAGCCTTCGTTATAATGCGATTGATCTGCTGACGCTGGTGGAGGAACGGGTGATGCTGGATTTAGAAGAATTCCCCTTGTATCAGTACTTCGTGGAAAAGGGCTTGGAACAAGGTCGGGAACAGGGTTGGGAACAAGGTGAGACTGCGCTCCTTCGACGCTTGCTCGAGCGCCGGTTCGGCTCGCTCCCGTCTTGGGCGGTCGCGCGGCTCGAGGCGGCGGATCGCGCGACCGTGGAAGCGTGGGCAGATCGTTTGCTGGATACCGACGGGATGCTCCTGGAAGATCTCCTCAGGTAAGCGTGGGCGACGGTTTCCTCGAGCGTCTTGATGACGAGGCTGCCGCCCATGCTCCGGCCCCGCGACTTCCGCCCAGGCGTTGACGGGCAATTCACTCGATCACTCGCTCCGCAGGGCCACCGTCGGATCGACGCGCGTGGCACGGAGCGCCGGAAGAGACGCCGCCGCCAGAGCGACCACTAGAAGCATCAGCACGGCACCAGTGAAGAGCAGGGGATCCGACGCCTCGACATCATAGAGTAGGGAGGTTAGGAGGCGCGTGACCGCGACGGCGGCAACAGCGCCAATGACCAGGCCGATGACAGCAGGCGTGAGCCCCTGGGAAGCGACCAGGCGCAGGATGTCGGTGCGCGTGGCACCGAGGGTGATACGCACACCAATCTCCTGGGTCCGTTGGGCCGCCGCGAACGCTCCGAGGCCGTGGATACCGACAGCGGCGAGCAGCAAGGCGAGTGCCGCAAAGAGCCCCACCAGCATCGCGGAGTACCTGGATGTGGCCGTTGCTTCCCGGATGATGCTCGTCATGGTTCGGATGTCGAAGACCGGTACCGCCGCGTCGATTTCCTGGATCGCCTGTCGCACAGGACGCGCCAGTTGGGTTGGTGGCGTGGCACTCCGCACGAGAAGCGCCACCGAGGAGATAACGTACGGCGTTTGGGCCAGCGGCGTGTAGATCTCGGGACGCGGCCGCTCATCGAACCGATGCTGGCGGGCGTCGGTGACGACGCCGATGATTTCCGTCCACGGCTCGGTGATGGGACGACCAGGTTGCGCGAGCGAGAAGTTCACTCGCCTTCCGATAGGATTCTTCCCAGGCCAGTGCATCCGAGCCATGGTCTCGTTGATCACCGCGACCGGCACGGCGCCCGGGCCGTCGGCATCGGTGAAGCCACGTCCAGCGACAAGCCGAAGGCCCAGCGTATCGAAATAGCTCGGTGTCACGCGATGACGGCCAGGAGCGAATGGGGCATCCTCTGGCCTTCCATTCAGGAACTCCTTGCCACCTTCGACGGTAATCGACACGCCGGCGACGGATAAGTCGCGCGCGAGGTAATCGACCGCGCTCGATCCCCCTTCCGTGGCAACTGTTTCCACACCAGGTAGGCCCGATACTCGCTCGAGAACCCGGTGATGGAAAGCCAGCGCGGCCTCGGCAGTCTGATATCCACTTTCGGGAACGCCCAGCGTCATTGTCAGCAGTTGCCGACTTTCGAAGCCTGGATCGATTCCCTGTAACCGAACAAAGCTCGTCACGATGAGGATGGCCGCTGCGACCAGCGGCATCGCCACGGCCGTCTGGCCCACGACGAGAAGAGCCGGTCCGCGCATCGTTCCCGTTCTTGGGCTCGAGCCACCCGCCAGGCGAAGGTCAGAGACGACATCGCATCTTCTCGCGCGGAGCGCTGGTACAACGCCGATGGCCACGACGACCGCAAGAGTCGCCAGCACCGTGAAGATCACAGCGGGTAGGTCGATGGCTACGATCGCCGTGCGCGCCACGTCGGCTGGAGCCAGAGAGACCAGGATTGGCACGGTCCATTTCGCAACCAGTAGTCCCAGAGAAGCGCCGATCCCCGCGAGGAGCGCGGTTTCCGAAAACAACTGCCGCACGAGTCGCGTGCCAGTGGCGCCGACCGCGGAGCGCGTCGCCATCTCGCGGCGGCGCGCGACGCTGCGCGCCAGTAGCAGGCTCGCAACGTTGGCCGAGGCCAAGAACAACACGAGGGCCGCGGTGACCGAGAGCAGCCATAGCGATCGCCGAAGCCCTGGATCAACAGACGTGTCGCGGAGCGCGACCACGGTGACGTCCTGGCGTGGGTCCGGATAACCGAAACGTTCGTCCACGTGTGCGTCGAGCGCGGACATGATCGTGCGCGCCTGATCGATCGTGGCATCCGAGCGCAGACGGCCGACCACTTGAAGCATCAGGTAGTTGTCTTCGTTGAGTACCTCCGGAGCCAATAGAGAGGGTGTGAGCCGATACGGCGCCCAGATGCCGATCGACTGGCGCCATCGCGAGAACGCGTCCGGCATGACGCCAACGATTGTCATGGCGAGGCCCTCGGCCATGACTGACCTTCCGAGAACTGAGGGATCGGCGGCGAAGCGCCGGCGCCAGAGTCCTTCGGAAATCACACAGGGGACCGCATCCGCCGCTCTTTGTTCATCGCTAGTGGTAAACACGCGGCCGAGGAGAGGCGGGGTGCCGAGCAGCTCGAAGAAATTGCCAGAGACGAGCTCTCCGTCAACACGCTCCGCCACGCCTCCGAGCATGAGGTCGAACGTGTGAGCGTTCGTCGCCGCCATATCAGTGAAGACATCGGCTCCTTTGCGCCAAGCCTCGAACCTGACGCCGGAGACAGGCTCGCGCCAGAAGCCCATTGGAGGGCGTGTCCCGAAGATCGCAACAACGCGGTCAGCGCGCGCGATTGGCAGCGGGCGAAGCAAGACCCCGTAGGCGACGGCGAAGATCGCCGTTGTAGCGCCGAGGCCGAGCGAGAGCGTCAGGATCGCCGCGGCCGCGAAGCCAGGAGCACGGCGCATCAAGCGCACGGCGTGGCGCAAGTCGGACAGCATCGAGATGTTCGACGATCGAGTCGAACAATTCTACTCGCGTCGGCCGCCGCCAAGGAATCACAGCCTCGTGGCACGACATTCGCTAGAATCGTCGTGGCCTGGGAGACGGGCCGAGACCTGGAGAGGAGGGTTGCCGCGTGATTGGCGCACGGGTGGCAGTTCGATCGTTGTGTGGCTTGACGTTGGCCGCGGCCTGCGTGTCCGCGCCGCTCGCCACGCAATTCGAGGAGATAGAGGCCAAGATCGAGCGCGTCATCGCTGACGAGGGCGTGCCTTCGATGGCTGTCGCAGTGGCGCGCGAGGGTCGAATCCTCTGGGAAGCGGCGTTCGGCCTGGCGAACAAGGAAACCGGACTCGCAGCCACGCCGCACACGCCGTACTCGCTCGCGTCAATCTCGAAGCCCATTACCGCCACGGGACTCATGATCTTGGTCGAGCGACGCCTCGTGGATCTCGACCGGCCGATCAACGAGTACCTCGGTGACGCCAAGGTCATCGGCCGCGCTGGTCCGGCCCGTGACGCGACGCTGCGACGGGTCGCGAACCACACGTCCGGGTTGCCGCTACACTATCAGTTCTTTTACGAGGACGAGCCCTACCGACGACCGCCGATGGATGAAACGATCCGCCGGTACGCCAACCTCGTGACCGCCCCAGGCGAACGGTTTCAGTACTCGAATCTGGGCTACGGACTGATCGATGACGTGATTGCACGGCGGTCAGGTATGGGCTACGCCGAGTTCATGCGCACACGAGTGTTCGAGCCCCTTGGGATGAGCCACTCGGCCGTCGATGTGCCACCGGGGTTGGAGGACAAGCAGGCGGTTCGCTACGCACCGGACGGGACGCCGATTCCCTTCTACGACTTCGATCACCGCGGCGCCTCTGCAGTGTACGCAAGCGTACACGACCTGATCCGGTTTGCGATGTTCCATCTGGGCGATGACATCAAGGGCCAGCGCGCAGTGATCTCGGAGGCCGCCCGCCGGGCGATGCAGCGTCCTACCGCCGAGGCGTCTCCCGGCCGCGCGTACGGCATCGGGTGGGGGACGCGAGAATGCGACGATGGAGCCGTTCTCGTGAGCCACGGCGGCGGCATGGGCGGAGTCACCACGAACCTCACCATGGTGCCGGAAGACGATCTTGCCGTCGCAGTCCTGGCCAACAGCTCCAGCCGATGGCCGCGCGTCATCGCGCATGACATTTTGGATACGTTGTTGCCGGGCTGCGGCGAGGCAGCGGAAGATGACGGTGACGGTCGACCGGCGACGGATCTCCGGCCGCTCGGAGGAACCTGGCGCGGGACAGTGAGTACGTATAAGGGCGACCTCCCCCTCTCGATCACCATTCGAGATCAGACCGTGACCGCGCAGCTCGGCGATGGAGCGGCGATGCCGGTCGAGGCTGTGAGGTTCCGTCACGGATTCTTGAGCGGCCGGTTTACCGGTACGATCGGAACGCCGGACGTCCAGCGCCGCGAGTACCGCGTCCAGTTGGATCTCAAGCTCCGCGGGGATGTGTTGAACGGGTCCGCCATTGCGCAATCGACCCCGGGCAATCGCGTCGGCAACGCGCTGACGCATTGGGCCGAGCTGAGGCGATACGAATGACCACGCCTACGCGACGGGCGTTGGCTGGTTCATCTCGTCCGGCGTGTGCTTCACCGGATCGAGAAACGGCATCATCTCGCGAAGCCGAGCGCCGACTCGTTCGAGGGTTTGCTGCTGTTCGGCCCGGCGAACGTCATTGAACCAGGGACGACCCTTTTCGTTCTCCTCGATCCACTTGCGCGCGTACGTCCCGTCCTGGACTTCTTTGAGAAGCTGCTGCATGGTCCGGCGCGTCTCGTCGGTGATGATGCGCGGCCCCGCGGTGTAATCGCCGTGCTCCGCCGTGTCGCTCACCGAGTACCGCATGTAGTTCAGGCCGCCGCGATACATCAGATCGACGATCAGCTTCAGCTCGTGAAGACATTCGAAGTACGCAATCTCCGGCTGATAGCCCGCCTGGACCAGCGTGTCGAAGCTCGCCTTGACGAGCGCGCTCACGCCACCGCAGAGCACGGCCTGCTCGCCAAACAAATCCGTCTCGGTCTCTTCGGCAAACGTGGTCTCAATGACACCCGCACGCGCGACGCCGAGCGCCCGTGCGTACGAGAGGGTGAACGCCTTGGCCTGGCCGGTTGCGTCCTGATGCACGGCGAGCAGCGCGGGCACGCCGCCGCCCTCGACAAAGACTTCACGCACCCGGTGACCGGGCGACTTGGGCGCAATCATCGTGACGTCCACGTTCTCGGGCGGCACGATCGTGCCGAAGCGGATGTTGAAGCCATGCGCAAACATCAACATCTTGCCGGCGGTAAGGTGGGGCGCGATGTCGCGCGTATATAGCTTCGGCTGCTCCGTGTCTGGTGCGAGCATGATCACGACGTCAGCCCACGCGGCCGCGTCCGACACGCTGCTCACCTCGAGCCCCGCGGCCTGTGCCTTAGCAGTTGACTTGCTGCCCGGTCGCAAGGCGACCCGCACGGCCACGCCGCTGTCCTTGAGATTCAGCGCGTGCGCGTGCCCCTGCGAGCCGTATCCGATGATGGCGACCTTCTTGCCCTGAATGAGTGAGAGGTCGGCGTCTTTGTCGTAGTAAATGTTGGCCACGTTGAGTCTCCAGCCGTGCTTGCACGGCGATGCATCCGGAACGGCCGCACGTCATGGGCCGTGCAAGCCCGGCTTAGCCGCGGCCGCAGAGCGGCCGCGTAATAACGCAGTAAAGCTTCGTTACACGGAATACGAGACCGACACATCGTCGGTCGGGTGCTCGGTATGCGTCGCGCCGTTCGAGGTCGAGATGCCTTCCGTGGACGTTGTGCCGCCGCGCACCATGGCAATGGTGCCGGTCCGCGCCATCTCGAGCACGCCGTACGGCCGGAGCACTTCGATCAAGCTGTCGATCTTCTCTTCCGTCCCCGTGATCTCGACCACCAGCGAGCTAGGCGAGACGTCGACCACCCGCGCGCGATACACCTCCACGAGCTGCATAACGTGCGCCCGGGTCTCTGGCGTGGCCGTCACCTTGATGAGCGCCAGATCGCGCAGCACGGTCGGTGCGCTGGTGACGTTGTCGACGCGCAGCACGTTGATCAATTTATAGAGGTTGGCCTCGACACGTCGTGCACCGAGCTCGTCGGTGTCGACCGCAATCGTCATGCGCGACACACCAGGTGTTTGCGTGTGGCCAACCGTCAGCGATTCGATGTTGAAGCCGCGACGGCGAAACAACGAGGCCACACGCGTCAGCACACCGGGCAGGTTCTCGACGAGGACGACGAAGGTGTTCATACGTCTGCTCCCGTTTCGACAATCGCGCTCGGCCGCCGGATCATGGCATGGAGGTCTGCGCCCGCCGGCACCATCGGAAACACCGAATCCTCCTGCTCGACCTGGAAGTCGATCACGACGGTTCCTGCATGCTCGCGCGCCGCCTGCACGGTCGGCACCACCTCCGCCCGTGACCGCACGCGCGCCCCCTTCAACCCAAACGCTTCGGCCAGCCGGGTGAAGTCAGGATTGACCAGCGGCGTGGCGGCATAGCGGCGCTCGTAGAAGAACTCCTGCCACTGGCGCACCATGCCGAGAAAGCCGTTGTTGATGATCGCGACGTTGAGGTCGATATTCTCCTGCGCAATCGTTGCCAGCTCCGCCATCGTCATCTGGAAGCCGCCATCGCCAACGATCACCCACACCTCCGCGTCCGGTCGGCCCACCTTCGCGCCGATGGCCGCCGGCAGCGCAAACCCCATCGTGCCAAGGCCGCCAGACGTGATGAGCGAGCGCGGTTCCTCGTGGTGATAGTACTGAGCTTCCCACATCTGATGCTGCCCGACGTCTGTCACCACGATGGCCTCGCCGTTGGTGGCCTTCCAAATATCGTGAATGACGTGGGCGGCGTAGAGATGTCCGCTGTCCGGAAGCTGTTGGATATCGCGGACAGCGCTATCGCCCTTGAGGTGCGAGATGTGGTCGATCCACTCCGTGCGATCGCAGGCGCCGACGTACGGGAGCAACTCCTCGAGGATGTCCCGCAGATCGCCCACCAGACCCACGTCCACTTTGACGTTCTTGTTGATCTCCGCCGGGTCGATCTCGATGTGAATCTTGCGGGCCTGCGGGGCATACGTCTTCAAGTTCCCGGTCACGCGGTCGTCGAAGCGCATGCCGAACGCCAGCAGCAGATCCGCTTCCTGAATCGCCGTGTTCACCCACGCCTCGCCGTGCATTCCCATCATGCCGAGGTTCAGCGGATGGCTCGCGGCCAATCCACCAAGACCGAGAAGGGTCATGGCGACCGGGACGTGCGCACGCTCGGCGAAGCGACGCACGACGTCCGTCGCGCCCGAGAGCACAATGCCATGGCCCGCCAGAATCACCGGACGCTTCGCGGCGTGAATGAGCTCGGCCGCCCGCTCGAACTCCGGCTTCGACGGCCAGTGATTCGGTCGATAGCCGGTCAGCGTCGGCTCCGCCGGCCACTCGAACTCGCACGAGCTCTGCTGCGCGTCCTTCGTCACGTCGACCAAGACCGGACCGGGGCGGCCGGAGCGCGCCACGTAAAACGCCTCGCGAATCGCGCGCGCAACGTCATCTGGGCGTGTGACGAGGTAGTTGTGCTTCGTGATGGGCAGCGTGATGCCGGTGATGTCCGTCTCCTGGAATGCGTCGGATCCAATCAGCTTGCTGCCCACTTGGCCCGTGATGCAGACGATGGGGGAGGAGTCCATCATGGCCGTCGCGATGCCGGTCACCATATTGGTGGCGCCAGGGCCGGACGTGGCCATGGCGACGCCGACATTCCCCGTCGCACGCGCGAAGCCGTCCGCCATGTGCGTGGCGCCCTGCTCGTGCCGAACGAGGATGTGCCGGATGGGGAAGTCGAGCATCGCGTCGTACGCCGGAAGGATCGCGCCACCTGGGTAGCCGAACACGCACGTCGCTCCCTCACGCACCAGCGATTCCCACAAGATCTGGGCTCCGGTCTTCTTCATTGGTCTAGTCTCCACATCGCCGACCGCTCCGTACCGCGGTAGGGCGCGGCTTTAGCCGCGCCATCGAACATCTCGAGCACCAATCGGGGCGGCGTGACGAAGGTGAAGGCGCTCCTAAAGGGCCGCCCTACATGCCGTTTGCCGACGTCACGGCGCCGTGCGCAGCGGACGAGACCAGTCGCGCGTACTTGGCGAGCACGCCGTTGGTGTAGCGCGGTGATGGCGGTGTCCACTGCGCGAGCCGCGTCTTGATTTCTCCATCACTCACGTCGACATGGATCCGCCGCTCGTCGACGTCGAGCGTCACGACATCGCCGTCGCGGAGTGCCGCGATGGGTCCGCCCAGCGCCGCTTCAGGTGCCACGTGTCCTGCCATCAAGCCGCGCGTCGCGCCGGAGAACCGTCCATCGGTGATGAGCGCCACCGAATCGCCGAGACCGGCGCCCATCAGCGCTCCGGTGACGGCCAGCATCTCGCGCATGCCCGGTCCGCCCTTCGGGCCTTCGTTCCGGATGACGACGACGACGCCCGCCTGGATGCGGCCTTGTTGAACCGCCTGGAACGCGCCCTCTTCGCTGTCGAACACGCGGGCCGGACCGCGGTGCTGCAACCGGTCGTGACCCGCGATCTTCACCACGCAGCCCTCCGGTGCGAGGTTCCCCTTGAGGACGACCAGACCGCCGCGCGGCTTGAGCGGATTGCCGAGCGGTCGGATGACCTCCTGCCCCGGCGTCTCCGTCGCGAGGGCCGCCTCGGCGCCAATCGTCTTGCCCGTCACGGTTACCGCATCCGTGTGCAGCAGCCCGGCTTCGGCCAGTCGCTTGGCCACGAGACGCTGTCCGCCCGCGCGGTAGAGATCGTGCGCCACGAAGCGTCCGCCCGGCTTGAGGTCGCACAGCAACGGTGTGCGCGCACTGATCGTGTCGAAGTCGTCGATGTCGAGCGCGATCCCCGCCTCACGCGCAATCGCCAGCAGATGCAACACGGCGTTGGTCGACCCCCCACTTGCCGAGGTGCCCGCAATGGCGTTCTCGAGCGCGTGCCGCGTGAGAATGTCGCTCGGTCGAGCGGCCGCGGTGAGCCGCGCCATGACGAGGCGGCCGGCCGCCCGTGCCGCCTCGTCTTTCTCGGCGACCGTGGCGGGAATGCCCGCGCTCCCCATAGGCGTGACACCGAGGAACTCGCACGCCGTCGCCATCGTGTTGGCCGTGAACTGTCCTCCGCACGCGCCCGGACCCGGACACGCATGATCCTCGAGATCCTTCAGTTCGTTCCCGCTCAGTCGGCCCGCACCGAACGCGCCAATGGCCTCGTACACATCCTGCAACGTCACGTCGTGCCCCTGAAACCTGCCTGGGGCAATGGAACCACCGTAGAAGACAACGCCCGGCAGGTTGAGGCGCGCCAGCGCCATGACCGTGCCCGGAATGGTCTTGTCGCACCCGCACAGCAGCACCAGCGCGTCGAGGTGGTGACCACGGGCGACCAGCTCGATCGAATCGGCAATGACCTCTCGACTGATGAGCGAGGTTCGCATACCTTCAACGCCCATTGTGATGCCGTCCGAGATGACCACCGTGTTGAACTCGAGCGGCGTGCCGCCCGCCTCGCGAATGCCCTCTTTGACCGCGGCCGACAGCCGCCTGAGATGAAAGTTACACGGGCCAATCTCGGTCCAGGTGTTGGCAATCCCGACGAGAGGCCGCTGCAGGTCGCTGTCGGTGAGGCCGCATGCCTTGAACATCGCGCGCGCACCGGCTCGCGTCGGACCGTCAAGCATGATCGCGCTGCGATGTCGAGGGTCGGTCGTCGTCATGACGGGCTCCCGGACGGCGTAGGTGTTGGTGCGGAGGTGGCGGCCGTTGACGCTGACTCGGCCATTGCGATGGAGCTAGCCACGCGCACCAACCTCGAGGGGTAGGAGCCGAGCACGCGCAGCGAGGGGGCAAACTCTGCGAGGTGCGTCAGCGCACGACCACATTTGAATTCGTGCATGCCTACCGCAATGTCGGCGTAGAACAGATATTCCCAAGGCCGGCCTGGGATCGGGCGCGACTCCAACTTGGTCAGATCGATGCCGCGCAGCGCGAACACGCTCAGTGCCTTGAACAGCGCACCCGGCTCGTTCGGGACGGTGAACACGATCGTCGTCTTGTTCGCGGGCGCCTCGTGGGAGGGCTCGGCGCCGGCACGGCCCACCACGAGAAAGCGTGTGACGTTATCTTTGAAGTCCTGAATGGCCGTTTCGACGATCTCGAGGCCAAAGACGTGCGCGGCTCGCTCCGAGGCGATCGCCGCCGCGCCCCGGTTGCCGCTATCCTTGATCAGCTTTGCGCTTCCGGCCGTATCGTAAGTGGCCACCACCTCGACGCCCGGCAACTGGCGGAGGAAGCGGTCGCACTGCGCGAGCGCCTGGGGATGCGAGTAGATCTGTTTGACGTCAGCCAGCGGGGTCCCAGGCAGCGCCAGAAGACTGTGGACCACCTTCAGCTCGAGATCCCCGATGATCTTGAGCTCGTGCTCGAGCAGCAGGTCGTAGTTGCGGTGGATGGTGCCGCCGATCGAGTTCTCGATAGGCAGCACGCCAAACGTCGCGCGGCCGGCCTCGACGGCACGAAACACGTCGTCGAAGCCGGGACAGGGCATCTGCGCGCAGTCTGGCTGGAATTGCAGCGCCGCCGCTTCACTAAATGCCCCCGCTTCGCCCTGAAACGCAATGATCAATGGATTTCCTCGCGAAGACCCGGTCCATTTGCCCTTCGATCCCTGGGTGCCTTGACCTGAGCCTCCTTAATCTTCGCAGACGCCTTGGTAGTCGTCAAATTTATAGTTCTTAGTGAACAATAAGGGCTAATTATATCTGGCTCTGTGTATGCCGCTTATAATCGAGTGTTCGCGTGACGTCCCGGTGACCGCGACATTCGATGACAGCGGACGACTCACCACGGGACCGCCGGCCGCTGAGCACTGACCATTGTCCTTATGTCCACCACGCAACCTGCGCGCGGCATGCGCGACTTCTTGCCCGAGGAGGTGCGCCGTCGTGCCTTCGTGATGCGCACCATCGCGGCTGTGTATGAGCAGTACGGGTTTGAGCCCCTGGAGACACCGGCGGTCGAGAACATCGAGACGCTGCTGGGCAAGTACGGCGAGGAGGGGAATCAGCTCATTTTCAAGATTCTCAAGCGGGGCGCCCGCGCGGCGAGCGGCGAGGCGGACCTTGCCCTCCGCTACGACCTGACCGTGCCGCTCGCGCGCGTCGTTGCGGAGTATCGGGGCAAGCTGCCGACCTTCTTCAAGCGCTATCAGATTCAACCTGTTTGGCGTGCCGATCGACCGGCGCGCGGGCGGTTTCGCGAGTTCTACCAATGCGATGTCGACGTGCTCGGCTCGCGTTCGATGGTCGTCGAAGTGGAGTTGTGCGCGGCCGCGAGCGACGCGCTCGCAACGCTCGGCTTTCGCGATTTCACGGTGCGGCTGAATCATCGCCAGCTGCTCGCGGGTCTGCTCGACGCGGCCGGTGTCGAGCGGCCTGCGCACGAGGGTGCCCTGGTCGCCTTGGACAAGTTGGACAAGATTGGGCGTGATGGTGTGGCAGGCGAGTTGGTGTCGCGGGGCATCGACATCTCAGCCGGGGAACGGCTGTTGGCGCTGTTTACAGACCTCTCGAGCGGCGCGCAGGAGTCAGCGATCTCGCAGAACGCGCACATCGTCGATCGCATGCGTGCCGTCGTCGACGCGCACGACGCTGGGACGCGCGCCCTGTCAGAGCTCGAGGCGATCGTGCGGCTGGTCGAGTCGACCGACGCGGCGGGGCGGGTGCGGATCGATCCGAGCCTTGCGCGCGGGCTGTCGTACTACACGGGTGCGATCATGGAGATCAACGTCCCCGATTTGGCCGGCAGCCTAGGGGGCGGCGGTCGGTACGACAACCTCGTCGGAATGTTTCTGGGTCAGGACGTACCCGCGTGTGGATTTTCACTTGGGCTCGAGCGCATTATCGTGGTCATGACCGAGCGAGGGATGTTTCCCGAGCAGCTTGCGTCGATGGCGGCAGACGTGATGGTGACACTTTGGAGCGCCGACACCATCACGGACAGCCTCGTGCTCGCATCGGAGCTCCGTCGTGCCGGCCTGCGCGTGGACGTTTACCCTGAGGCGCACAAGATCGGGAAGCAAGTGCGGTACGCATCGATGCGCGGCGTGCCGTGCGTGGCGATGCTCGGCGACGAGGAGCGCACGCGCGGTGAGGTGTCGATCAAAGACATGCGGAGCGGTCATCAGATCAGCACGAAACGCTCCGACGCACCCGAAGAGATCAGGAGAATCAACGAGAATACATGGAAAACCTAGGACAACTCTACCGCACGCACACGTGCGGCGCGCTGCGTTCGTCGGACACGGGTCGCGATGTGGTGTTGCTCGGCTGGGTACATCGTCTCCGCGACCTCGGCTCACTCGTCTTCATCGACATCCGAGACCGATACGGCATCACACAGGTCGTCGCGCGAGACGATGAGGCGCTCGTGGCGCGCGCGAAGCGGCTGCGGCCGGAGATGGTCGTGGCCGTGTCCGGAGAGGTTGCGCCGCGGTCGCCCGAGACGGTCAATCCGAAGATCGAGACGGGTGACGTCGAGGTATCGCTTCGCGAGCTGCGCCTGCTGAGCGACGCGAAGCGGCCACCGTTCCAGATCGCCGACGAGACACCGGTTGCCGAGGAGACACGGTTACGCTACCGGTACCTCGACTTGCGCCGCGCGCGCATGCAACGCAATCTCGCGCTGCGACACCGCGTGGCGATGGTCACGCGGTGTTACTTCGACCAGCATGGCTTCGTGGAGATAGAGACGCCGATTCTCACGAAGTCGACGCCGGAAGGGGCGCGCGACTATCTGGTGCCGAGCCGTGTGCATCCGGGCGAGTTCTTTGCGCTGCCGCAGTCGCCGCAGTTGTTCAAGCAGCTCCTCATGATCGCGGGCTTCGATCGCTACTTCCAGATCGTCAAGTGTTTCCGAGACGAGGATCTACGCGCCGACCGACAGCCGGAGTTCACGCAGGTGGACGTGGAGATCTCGTTTGCGTCGGCGGACCTCGTGTTCTCGCTGATCGAAGGGCTCATGCAGGCGATCTTCCGCGAGATCGGACACGAGGTCACGCTGCCGTTCCGGCGCATGTCCTATGACGAGGCGATCGCGCGCTACGGGAGCGACAAGCCAGACCTCAGATGCGGGATGCCCATCGAGGATCTGTCGGCGCTCTTCGCGGATACGACGTTCGCCCCGTTTCGAGAGGCATTGGCCGCGCGGGGCGTGGTGCGCGGGCTCGTCGTGCCGGGCGCCGCGTCCTGGTCACGGAAGCAGGTCGACGATCTCGTGGCGGAAGCGCAGGGGCTCGGAGCCCAGGGCCTCATCTGGGCACGTCTCAGCGACGGTGAGATCAAGACGAACGCGCGCGCTGTCGGCGAGTCCGAGCTGCGCGCAGCACTCGCGGCGGCGGGTGCGGACACGACTGGCATGCTCGTGGTCGCGGCCGGCGAGCCAGTGGCGACGTCGACTTTGCTGGGGCACCTCCGGCTCTCCCTTGCTCGTCGGCTGGAGCTGTTCGCACCAGATTCGTACGAGTTTCTCTGGGTCGTTGACTTTCCCCTGTTCGAATGGGACGAGTCGGAGCAGCGACACGTCTCGATGCATCACCCGTTCACATCACCGACCGAGGCCGACCTCGCGCGTTTGGCAGAGGCGCCAGGCGAGGTGCGTGCTCGGGCCTACGACCTGGTCGTGAACGGCAGCGAGATTGGCGGCGGCAGCATTCGTATCCACGACCCGGCCGTCCAGCGCGAGATCTTCCGCGTGCTCCAGATCAGCGACGAGGAGGCGCGGCTTCGGTTCGGCTTTTTCCTGGACGCGCTCGAGTACGGCACGCCGCCGCACGGTGGCATCGCGCTCGGGTTCGATCGGATCCTGGCGATCCTCTGTGGTGAATCATCGATCCGGGAGGTCATTGCGTTTCCGAAGACCGCCGCCGCGGTCGATCTCATGGCTGGCGCGCCGTCGCCGGTCGACCGCCGCCAGTTGCGCGAGTTGCACTTGAAGACCGAAGAGTGATGAATTTCTCGTCCTTGACGTGCCCCTGGGCGCATGGTAGAGTATGGAAGGGCTTAATTTGCTGTAAATAAAGGAGATAGTCAGATCGGAGCCTCTTCTGTACGCAAGCTGACGGTCCCGGATGAGGGTATCGAGACGCTCTTCGGGGCCTACGATGAGAATCTTCGGGCGCTGGAGCGCCTTTTCGACGTCCAGATCCGCACCGATGGTCACGAGCTCCTCATCGACGGCGTGCCCGGCGCGATCGATCGCGTCGAGCGATTCGTCGAGCAGTTCAAGGCTCTCGTCCGCGAGGGCTACCGCTTCGCAACGGGTGAGGTGAGGACTGCCGCCGACCTCATCGCGCGCGATCCCCAGATCGATCTTCGCGATCACTTCCTCAAGGGCACGCTGCGCGCCTCGAGCAAACGCTCGGTTGTGCCCAAGAGCAAGAACCAGCGGGCATACCTCGATGCGATCGATCAGTACGACATTGTCTTTGGCGTGGGCCCGGCAGGTACCGGCAAGACGTACCTCGCGATGGCGCAAGCGGTCGCGTTTCTTCTCGCCAAGCGTGTGACCCGCATCATTCTCGCGCGGCCCGCGGTCGAGGCCGGCGAGAGGCTCGGATTCCTGCCGGGCGACCTGCAGGAGAAAGTCAACCCGTACTTGCGCCCCCTCTATGATGCGCTGTACGACATGCTCGACGCAGAAAAAGTGGAGCGGCTCCTCGAGCGCGGGACCATCGAGATTGCGCCCATTGCGTTCATGCGCGGTCGTACGCTCAACGACGCGTTCGTGATCCTCGACGAGGCCCAGAACACCACCTCAGAGCAGATGAAGATGTTCCTCACGCGCCTCGGGTTCGGCTCGAAGGCAGTTATCACAGGGGATATTACGCAGATCGATTTGCCTCCGGGACGACGGTCGGGCATGGTCGAGGCGCTCGACGTCGTCCGGCGCGTCGACGGCATTGGCTTTATTTACTTCACCGAACGAGACGTCGTCCGGCACCAGCTCGTCCAACAGATCGTGCAGGCCTACGCCAAGTACCAGAACGGCGGGGCGTGAAACTCCCCATGTCGACCGTGACACCGAAACGCGCGCTCACCGTCACCGTCTGTGGACCTGATGGCCGAGCCGCCCGTGCGCCCGGCCTGGCCAGGTGGCTGGTATCGGTGGCACCGCGGGCCTGGCGGGGAAGCGTGACCGTTGTTTTGGTGAGCGATCGTCGAATGCGCACGCTGAACCGGGTCTGGCGTAGTGTGGACCGGGCGACCGACGTACTCTCGTTTCCAATGGCGAAGTCGTCACGGCGATCGGGTGGCCGAGGACGCGAGCCCCGCACAGCCGTGCCTCCCCATATCGGGGACATTGTGATTGCCACCGGTGTGGCGGAGCGGCAGGCGCGCGAAGCGGGCCACAGTCTGACGACGGAATTACGTGTCCTCGCCTTGCACGGCCTCTTGCACGTGGTTGGATATGATCATACGCGGGACGCGGGCGCGATGGCACGCATGGAGCGGCGCTTACGCGGTCGAGGCGGCCTCCCGCTCGGCTTGATCGAGCGAGGCGGGAGCACATGATCCCGTTGCTGCTGTTCCTGCTCGGCTGCTTTGCCATCTACGTCGCCATTGTGCAGACGGCATTCGTGGCGGTGATGCGCTTCTCGCTGCGCCTCGTCGCCGAAGGGAGCGGGAACCGCGGCGTTCGTCGTTACCTCGACGATCCGAGCCGCCTGTTCATTCCTTCACGTCTCCTCCTGGGCCTGGTGGACGTTCTCGCGGCCGTGTTGCTCGTGAGCCTCATCGGCGTGGGCCAGCGACCACATGACTGGCTGCTGCTGCTGCTCTCGCTGGCGGCGTTCATCCTCGTGACGGAGCATCTCGTGCCACAGCTCGTCGTGCGGCGGAACCCGCCAAAGGTCCTCGAAGTGCTCCTGCCGTCCTTTCATCTCATCGCGGCGCCCCTGCGGCCTCTTATGGTGCTCATGCGAAACGGTCTGAACGGACGCGAGCGCCCCGCCGCCGCCCGCGGCGAGACGGATGCGGCCGCTGAAGCCTCACCGGAGGAAGCGGCGGAGGCGAGCGCGGAGCGAGAAGTTGCGGAAGAGGCGGGGGAGGAGCGGCGTTTGTTTCTCTCGATGGTCGAGTTTCAGGACCGTCTGGTGCGCGAAGTCATGACGCCCCGCCCAGACATCGTGGCTATCCGTGCCGACGCGACAATTGGCGAGCTCGACGCACTGTTTCGCGACCAGCAGTATTCCCGGCTCCCTGTGTATCAAGAAAGCCTCGATAAGATTTTGGGGTTTGTCAACGTCAAGGACTTGCTGCTCGATGATCCCGGGCGGCCGGAAGATCCAATCGCGCCGCTCATCCGTCCCGCACACGTCGTGCCAGAGACCAAGCGCGTGCCGGAGCTTCTCAAGGAGATGCAGCAAGCCCACGTGCAGTCGGCGCTCGTTGTGGATGAGTACGGCGGGACCGCGGGCCTCGTCACCATTGAAGATCTCGTCGAGGAGATCGTTGGCGAGATTCGCGACGAGTACGACGTGGAAGCCGAACCAATCGTCGAGGAGCGACACGGGACATTCGTCTTCAGCGGCAAGGTGGACATCGACAAGCTGGCGGAGCGTCTCGCTGTCAACGTGGAGCGCGAAGGGTTCGAGACGGTCGGCGGATATCTCCTCAGCCGCCTCGGCCGCGTGCCGCAGGTAGGCGAGACCTTCGACGTCGACGATCTGCATGTCGAGGTCCTCGAGGCCGAGCACCGGCGGATTCTGAAGGTGCGGGTTAGACGAGCGCTTGTTCCCAGTAACGAATAGGGGCGAGGTGCGAGGTTCGAGGGCTGTCTCAGGTTCCAGGGACAGCCCACTAGTAGGTCCCTGAGCCCTGAGACAACCCTCGCCCCTTGCCCCTACTTTTATGCATTCCGGCTTCGTTGCGCTGCTTGGCCGTCCCAACGTGGGGAAATCGACGCTGCTCAACCGCGTCGTGGGGACGAAGCTCGCCATTGTCTCCGACAAGCCGCAGACCACACGTCATCGAATCCTCGGCGTGCAGAACTACCCGGATGGGCAAATCGTCTTCGTCGACACGCCGGGCGTGCACCGGCCGCTTCATCGGATGAACGTGCGCATGGTCGACGCGGCCCTCGGGTCTGCACGCGACGCAGACGCCGTCGTGATGCTCGTCGACGTCACCGAGAAGACGGGCGCCGGTGATCGGTATATGTTGACTACGCTCCAGCCTGTGAATGTGCCGGTTGTCCTGGCGCTGAACAAAATCGATCGGATCGCCAAGCCGCGCCTGCTCCCGCTCATCGATTGGTATGGACAGCAGTACGCGTTCGCCGAGATCGTGCCGCTGTCGGCGCTCACGGGAGACGGTGTCGACATCCTGGTGCAGACGCTGCTCCACCTGCTCCCCGAGGGTGAGCCGCTCTATCCGGAAGATTACCTGACCGATCAGCCCGAGCGGCTCCTCGCGGCAGAGCTCGTGCGCGAGCAGGTGCTACGCCACACGCGCAACGAGCTGCCCTTCACGACCGCGGTGCTCGTCGATCAGTTTCAGGAGGAAGCGGATGAGCGTCGACTCCTGCGCATCTACTGCTCGATTCTCGTCGAACGTCCCACACAACGAGCCATCGTGATTGGTCACGCCGGGCAAATGATCAAGCAGATTGGCACTGCCGCGCGCCATGAGATCGAAGCGACGTTCGGCAGGCAGGTCTATCTCGACCTCCACGTCAAGGTGCGGGAAGACTGGCGTGAGAACGAGCGCATCCTCGACGACGCGGGCCTCTCGCGGTAGGGCGCCCTACCGCCGCTTTCTCCTTACACACGTTACGGAGCCATGTTACATTCAGGCGTTTGGGGTCTTGTCCCAGGCGCGCACATGGCACTCCTCACCCGCCGTGCGAGCCGTCTACTGGCCCCACCTTGCGCGGGAGACCCTGATGCCACCGCGGAGATTGGACGTCGTCATCGATTCCGTCCGGCGCCTCCTTCGTATTGGCGCGACGGCCAACCTGCTCAACTTGTTGCAGAAGCAGCACCCCGCCGATCTGGCTCAGGTGTTTGGCGAGCTGGCCGAGCGAGACCGGCTCGCTGCCTTCAGCGTCCTCGTCGAGCGTAGCTCGCGCCTCGCGATGGAGGCGCTGAGCGAGCTCGGACCAGAACCGGGCGCGGCCCTGCTCGCGAACCGACCGGCGGAAGAGATCGCGCGGCTGATGCAGGAGCTCCCCTCGGACGACGCCGCGGCGCTGCTCGACTACCTGCCTGAGGAGCTGGCCAACACCGTCATCGATCTCATGCGGCGCAAGGAGGGCGCCGAGGTCGAGAGCCTGCTCGAGTACGAGGAGAACACCGCGGGACGCATCATGAACCCGCACGTATTCGCCCTCACCGAAGACCTCACGGTGGGGGAGGCCATCAGCGAGCTGCAGCGGGCCCGCGATGTGGAAATGGTCTTCTACCTCTATGTTGTCGACCCACGCCGGCATCTCGTCGGGGTGGTCTCGCTGCGCCGGTTGCTGTTGGTGTCGCCGGAGACGCCGCTCAAGCGGATCATGTCAGCCGACGTCACGAGCGCTCGCGTCGACACCGATCAGGAGGAGGTGGCGCAGCAGGTGGCATCGTACAACCTGCTGGCGATGCCCGTGGTCGATCACGACAGCAAGCTCGTGGGGGTCATCACGGTTGACGACGTCATCGACGTCATCAAGGATGAAGCAACAGAAGACATCTATCGGTTGGCGGGTGTGTCGGGCGACGAGCGCGTGTCGACGCCTGTCCGTAGCGCGCTGAAAAAGCGCATGCTGTGGCTGGGCGTGAACCTTGTCATGGCGTTCATCGCCTCGGCGGTCGTGGCCCTCTTCCGGGAGCAGATTAGCAAAGTGGCCGTGCTGGCGGCGCTCATGCCGATCGTCGCCGGCATGGGAGGCAACGCCGGCACGCAGACGCTCGCGGTCGTCGTCCGCGGCCTCGCGCTCGGCGAGCTGACGTGGGCCAACACGTGGAAGGCCCTGCTCAAAGAAGTCACAATGGGCGTCGGCAATGGTCTCGTGATAGGCAGCGTGGCGGGGGTCTGTGCGTGGTTGCTCTTTGGTAATCCTTGGCTGGGCATCATCCTCCTGATGGCGATGGTGGTCAACATGCTGGTGGCCGGTGCCGCTGGAACGCTGATCCCGCTCGGTCTCAAGGCGCTCAAGATCGATCCGGCGCTGGCGTCGAGCATCTTCATCACGACGTTCACCGACGTGTTCGGCTTCCTGACGTTCCTCGGATTGGGCGCGATCTTTCTGGATCGCTTGCTCTAACAGCCCGCATCTCGCCCTATCTCCTGCCTCTGCGGATAAGCAGTAGCGACTGGTCGTCGCGGCTTGGTCCGTGGCTGCGCACGGCGCGCAGGATCTCGTGTGAGAGCTCGTCAAGTGGCCTGCTGCCGTGCTCCTCGACCACGCGCTTCAGCCCGGCGATGCCGAATTCGTGGCCCGCCGGATCGTCCATGTCCAGCAGGCCATCGGTCACCAGGACGAGCAGATCGCCTGGCTCCCATTTGGTGCGTGCGGTGGCGAAGCTCTCGTTGCGACGCACGCCGAGCGGTAGGTTAGGGCACTTCAGCTCGCTCACGCCTCCGTCGCCTGCCGAGTAGTGCAGGATGGGCGGGTGTCCGGCCGTGGCAAGCTCCACCTCGTCGCCCCGCCCGGCCACGTAAGCAAAGGTGACGAACATATTCGATTTCTTGAGCGGATGAATCACGCCGTTCAAATGGTCGAGCAGCGGCTGCGCATTCGTCGGTCCGCTGACCCGTGTGCGCACGGCGCTCTTCACCATCCCCATCACGACACCTGGCGCCACTCCGTGGCCAGAGACATCCGCGATGTAGGCGAGCCAGCCGTCGTGTGTCGACACCACGTCCACCAAGTCACCACCGACCTCGCTGCTCGGATGCGACTCACCGTGGAAGGCGGTCCCGTCTACCGTCAGCGCGACGGGTGGCACGAGGAGGCGGTGGATCTCACCGGCCAGCGCGACTTCCGCCCGATAGTGGAAGTAGCGTTTGCCCTCCTTCCCCATGAAGGAGAGGAACCACGCATAGGACAGAATGACGGCCACGAAGAGCCCGACACCATCCACGAGTAGCCGCGTCTTTAGCGCACTGATGTGCGCAGCCTCCATCGGTGGCGGCAAGCGCTCCGCCGGCAGCCACATGGCCAACCCCACCGTCACAAGGAAATAGGCAACCAGGAGCGACGGGTAGAGCACTTTGGCGCGATGACTGAGGCGGAGGCTGACGAGCATGAGGCCCACCATGACCACGCCACCCATCAAGACGACACCTATGCCCAGCTCGAGTGGCCATTGGCGGCCTAACCCGAACAGATCCCGGGACAGGCCCATCCCAAACACGTCCATGGCAAAGCGGATGGAGACACCCACCATGAACCCGCCGCCCAGCAGGATCAGCAGCGAGCGCGTCGGGACGGATTCCCAGAAGCCATCGCGTGACCGGGATGGAGACGAAACACGACGGGCTGGACGTGAAGCAGTCACGGCGCCAGTCTACCTCCGCTTGCGCGAAGGGGTCAGGTGCCAAAAGCAGGGGTCAGTAGGGCCTGACCCCTGCTTTTGGCTGTTAGAATAGCGAGACGTATCGGCCGCCGGTCGTCCCCGAGGAGTGATGTGGTCGACAGCCGGCCTTGGAGACGAGGCACGGGTGTCATTTCCGGTGCCGGTGGGGACGCCATGCCGCTCTACTCGGGCGAGGCGCTGGTCCTGCGCACCTACAAGCTCGGCGAGGCCGACCGCATCGTCGTCTTCCTCACGCGTGACCGCGGCAAGAAGCGGGGCGTCGCGAAAGGCGCCCGACGGGTCAGGTCGCGATTTCTCGGCGCGCTCGAGCCGCTCACGCGTGTCAGCATCGCGTACTACGAGCGCGAGCACCGCGAGCTGGTGCGACTGGGCAACGCCGAGCCGCTCAGATCGCCCCTCGCGGCGCAGCAGCCGGATGCCTTCGGGTACGCTGCGTACTTTGCTGCACTCCTCGACGAGTGGCTCCCGGAAGGTGATGTGCACGAACGCGTGTATCGCCTAGGCATCACGACGCTCGATGCGCTCACGGAGGACGTGGCGCTCGATGCGCTCGCGCGGTACTTCGAGTATTGGCTGTTGCGGCTCCAGGGCGTGTACCCCTCGATCGAGCACTGCGCGCGGTGCCGGCGTGACCTGGGGAGCGCCGCGTGCTTGGTGGCGCGCGATCATTCGTTTCTCTGCGCGCGCTGCGCGCCGGGTGAGGGCGGCGTGGCCGTCTCGACCGAGGCGTTCGACTTCCTGCGCCGGTCGGCTCGCGTGCCACCAGCGGCTCTCGGCGGCGTGCCACTCGGTCCGCGCGCCGTTCGGGAGCTCGACGCCGCCCATCGCGCCCTGCTCGCGTGGCACCTCGAGAAAGACCCCAAGCCGGGCCGTGTGCTTCGGGAGATACAACCTGAACGATGACACTGCAGGATCTGATCTTCAAGCTCTCTCAGTATTGGGCTGCGCAGGGCTGCCTCATCCACCAGCCGCTCGACATCGAGGTTGGCGCCGGGACGATGCATCCGGAGACGTTTCTGCGCGTACTAGGGCCGCAGCATTGGAAGGTGGCCTACGTGCAGCCGTCTCGCCGGCCGTCCGACGGCCGGTATGGCGAGAACCCCAATCGTCTCTACAAGCACCATCAATTCCAGGTCCTGCTCAAGCCCGCGCCGGACGATGTGCAGCAGCTTTACTTGCAGAGTCTCGAGGCGGTGGGCATTGATCCGCACGTGCATGATATTCGGTTCGAGGAGGACAACTGGGAGTCGCCGACGCTGGGCGCGTGGGGCATCGGGTGGCAAGTGCTCTTCGACGGGCTCGAGATCACGCAGTTCACCTACTTTCAGCAGGCAGGTGGCTTGGAGCTCGCGCCCACGTCAGCCGAGTTGACGTACGGGCTCGAGCGCATTGCCATGGTGCTGCAGCGTGTCGACAACGTGTACGACCTCGCGTGGGCGCCGGGTGTCAAGTATGGGGACGTGCGCCATCGGGACGAGGTGGAGCAGTCGAAGTACGCCTTTGGAGAAGTAGAGGGGATGACGCGTGAGCGGTTCGCCGCGTTTCACCGCGAGCTCTTCGAGTGCCACTTCGAGTTTGGTCGGACGCTCATGGAGGCGGGCCTGGTGCTGCCGGCGTTCGAGCACGGCCTCAAGTGCTCGCATCTCTTCAATGTGCTCGACGCGAGTGGCGGTGTTGGCGTGACCGAGCGTACAGCGTACATCCTGCGCGTGCGACAGCTCGCCGTGGCCATCGCGCGCGCGTATGTCGAGGAGAACGTCGCGACGCCGGTTCAAGAAACGAGTGACCCCTAAGCCATGGATCGTGAACTGCTGTTGGAAATCGGGGTCGAAGAGCTGCCCGCGGCGTGGTTGACCCCGCTCACCGAGCAACTGGCTGATCGGCTCTCGGCCGAGCTGTCTGCGTTTCGCCTTGCGCCGGGCGCGCCCGTCGAGACATTCGCCACGCCACGTCGCCTCACGGCGACCGTGGCGAAGCTCGCAGAGCGGCAGGCCGAGCACGACGAAACCGTGACCGGCCCATCGGTGGACGCGGCGTATGGCGCAGACCGCCAGCCGACCGCTGCGGCGCTTGGCTTTGCGCGAAAGCACCACGTCGAGGTGGGCGAGCTCGAGCGGTTGGAGACACCTCGCGGGACGTATCTGGCGGTGCGGAAGCGGGAGCGTGGCCGCGCGGCCGTCGATGTGCTGCCGAACGTGCTCGCCGCGATCCTGTGCGGACTCTCGTTCCCCAAGCACATGCGATGGGATGCGTCACTGGAGGATCCCGCCTCCGCCCAGGCTGCGACGGGCAAGGGACGCGACCTGCCCTTCGGCCGGCCAATCCGTTGGCTGCTCTTCTTGTACGGCGGGCGGGTCGTGCCATTCGTGATTCGCCGAACGCCGCTCGCGCAGACGACGAGCGTGCAGGATGTCCGCTCTGGCGCGGTCACGTACGGTCATCGGTTTCTCGCGCTCAGCGGCCGGCCCGGCCGAACGGTCAAGGTACGGAGCTTCGCCGACTACCGAACTCGCCTCGGTGAGCACTTCGTGCTGTTGAGTCATCAGGAGCGCTACCAACGGCTCATGCGCGAGTTGGATACGCACGCGCGCCGGCTGGGCGGGCGTGTGAGCGCGTCGGCACAGGGTGCGTTGGTCGACGAGGTCGCCGACCTCGTTGAGTACCCCTGCGTGGTGGCCGGCGTCTTCCCTCCCGACTTCCTCGATCTACCGGAAGAAGTGTTGACGACGACGATGATCCACCATCAGCACTATTTTCCGGTGGCTGATGAGCGCAACAAGCTGATGCCCGCCTTTCTGGCCGTGACCAACATCGAGTCGGACCAAGCGCAGCGGATCGCGATCAACGCCGAGCGCGTGCTCTCGGCACGGCTGCGCGACGCACGGTTTTTCTGGGATGCGGATCGACGCACCCCTCTCGAGGCGAAGCTCGCCCGGCTCGACACCCTGCTGTTTCACAAGCGCCTGGGGAGTTATCGGGACAAGGCAGAGCGCCTGGAGCGACTGGCTGGCTGGCTGGCGGGGGACGTGCTGGGCCATCCGGACGCGCGCGTCGATGCGGCCACGGCCGGGCGTCTCGCCAAGGCGGATCTCACCACCGACATGGTGCGCGAGCTTACGGAGCTGCAAGGCACGATGGGCGGCATCTATGCGCGGGAGGAAGGGCAGCCCGAGGCTGTGTGGCGAGCGATTGCCTACCACTACCTGCCGGTCGGCGTCGAGGCGAACCTCCCCCCTACCCGCGAGCAGCTGGGCTCGGCGGCGGTGACCTGGGCGGCGGTGGCCGTAGCCGACAAGGTCGACTCGCTCGTGGCGATGTTTGGCGCGGGCGAGACACCCACCGGCACGCGCGATCCGTTCGGGCTGCGGCGGCACGCGCAGGGTCTGTTGAAGCTCCTCGTCGACCTGCCCGAGGTGGCGCAGATCGACAGATCCGTACGCATCGACACGCTCGTCGACCACGCGCGTCGCGTACTGGCTGACAGCCTGGGGGCATCCTGGGCGACCGGCGCAGCCGCCCCAGAAACAGCGCTTGCGACATTCCTCATCGAGCGGCTGCGGTATCTGTTCGAGCGACGCGGCTATCGCTACGACGCCATCAACGCCGTGCTGCCCGCCGACGGCCGCCTCGACGGGCTCAGTCCGCTGGCTGTGCGTCGGCGGCTCGAGGCGCTCCGGGCGCTCGGCGGCTCGGACGATTTCGAGGCGCTTGCGGTGTTGTTCAAGCGGGTGAAGAATATCGCGCGCGAGCTGCCGCCAGAGTCGTTGGCGGCGGCGCGGGCAGGCGAGGCGCGGCTCCGAGAGCAGTTGCGCGAGCCAGCGGAGCTGGCGCTCCTCGATGCGCTCGAGGCGCGGACGACCAGCATCGAGGCCGCCATCGCCCGTGAGGATTTCACGTCTGCGCTGACCGAGGCGGCCGCGTTTCGTCCGGCGGTCGATCGGTTCTTCAACGACGTCTTCGTGATGGTCGACGATCCGGCTTTGCGAGCCGCGCGTTTGCGACTCGTGGCCGATCTGCGCGACCTCGTGTTGGGTATCGCGGACATTTCAGAGATCGTGAGTAGTGGCCAGTAGTCAGTGGCCCGTGGTTAGCGACGGCGCGGCTAAAGCCGCGCCCTACCATCACCACGAACATTTGGGTAGGGCGCCCCTTTAGGGGCGCCAGCCCTATAGGAGACCTATGGCAAAGACGAAGAGAACCAAGCGTGCGGCAGCGGTGCTAGAGAAGCGACGGCCGGCGAGGCTGACGAAGCTGGTCGCTCGACGAGGAGTCGCGGCGACATCAACGCGCGCGGCGAAGGCGGCCAAGGCACGTCAGAAGGCTGCGAGCAGTCGGAAGCCTGCTCGGACGAAGCCGAGCTCGTCTCGCCGAAGCAACGCGAAGGCCAAGGCTGTGTACTTCTTCGGCAACGGCAAAGCGGACGGCAGCAAGGCCATGAAGGACACCCTCGGCGGCAAGGGCGCCAACCTCGCCGAGATGACCAATGCCGGTCTCCCCGTGCCCGCCGGCTTCACGATCTCCACGGACGCCTGCCGCCTCTACTACGAGCAGGGCCGGAAGGTGCCGGCGTTTGTCGACGACGAGATGACGGCGAACGTCCGCAAGCTCGAAAAGGCGGCCGGCGCCGAGCTCGGCTCCACGACGAACCCGCTCCTCGTGTCCGTCCGCTCGGGCGCCAAGTTCTCGATGCCGGGCATGATGGACACCATCCTGAACCTCGGGCTCAACGACGAGACCGTCGAGGCGCTGAAGCGCCGCACCGGCAACGGCCGCTTCGCGTACGACAGCTACCGCCGCTTCATCCAGATGTTCGGCAACGTCGTCCTGGAGATCCCGAAGGAGACGTTCGAGCACGAGCTCGATGGCGTGAAGCAGGCACAGGGCGTCAGGCAGGACACCGAGCTCACCGAAGAGGCCCTCCGGGACGTCGTCGCCCGCTACAAGCAGGTGATCAAGACGAAGACGGGGAAGCCGTTTTCGCAGGACCCGGTCGCGCAGCTCAAGGGCGCGCGCGACGCGGTGTTTCGCTCCTGGAACAACCCGCGCGCCCGCGAGTACCGCCGCATCTACGACATCCCCGATGCGATCGGGACGGCCGTAAACGTCCAGGCGATGGTGTTCGGCAATACCGGCGATCGCTCCGCCACGGGCGTGGGCTTCACGCGCAACCCCGCCTCGGGCGCGAAGGAGTTCTTCGGCGAGTTCCTCGTCAACGCGCAGGGCGAGGACGTGGTCGCCGGCATCCGCACGCCGCAGCCGATCGCCGAGCTCGAAAAAGTGATGCCCAAGGCCTACAAGGAGCTGCGGACGATCACGACGCGCCTGGAGAAGCAGTACAAGGACATCCAGGACTTCGAGTTCACGATTCAGGACGAGAAGCTGTACATGCTGCAGACGCGCAGCGGCAAGCGCACGGGCTACGCCGCCGTCGTCATCGCCACCGATTTCGTGGCCGAGCGACTGGTCACGCCGAAGGAAGGCCTGCTGCTCGTCGAGCCAGAAGCGCTGTCGCAGCTCCTCGCACCGGTGTTCGATCCGGCAGAGTGGAGGAAGCTGCCCGTGACCACGAAGGGCCTGCCGGCTTCGCCGGGCGCCGCCTCGGGCCAGGCGGTCTTCAGCGCCGAGCACGCCGTCGAATGGACGAACCAGGGCCAGAAGGTCGTCCTCGTACGCAAGGAGACCGTGCCGGATGACATTCACGGCATGTTCGTCGCGCAGGGCGTGCTCACCGCGACGGGCGGCATGACCTCCCACGCCGCGGTCGTAGGCCGGCAGATGGGCAAGCCGTCGATCGTCGGCGCTGGGGCGCTGCACATCGACGAGAAGCAGAAGCAGTTCACGGTCAACGGACAGACGATCAAGGAAGGTGAGTACGTCTCGTTCGACGGCCTGACCGGTGAGGTCAAGCTAGGACAGGTGGCGACGAAGCCGAGCGAGATCCTCCAGGTCGTCGCGGGCAAGCTGAAGCCGGAAGAGTCGGAGATCTACCAGCGGTTCACGAAGGTGCTCGCCTGGTCGGACAAGTTCCGCACCCTCGGCATCCGCGCGAACGCCGATCTGCCGGACCAGGCCGAGCTCGCGTATGCCTTTGGCGCACGCGGCATCGGGCTGTGCCGCACCGAGCACATGTTCTTCGGCGACACTCGTTTGCCGGTCGTGCAGCGCATGATTCTGGCGGACAAGGAAGAGGATCGCCGCAAGGCGCTCGACGAGTTGCTGCCGTTCCAGCGCGACGACTTCTACGGCGTGTTCAAGGCGATGCACGGCTCGCCCGTCACCATCCGCCTGATCGACCCGCCGCTACACGAGTTCCTCCCGAAGCGTGAAGACCTGATGGTCGAAATCGCGAAGCTGGAAGCGAGCAACGGGCAGCCGAAGGAGCTGAGCGAGAGGAAGGCGCTGCTGCACCGCGTGGAGCAGTTGCACGAGTTCAATCCCATGCTCGGCCACCGCGGCGTGCGTCTCGGCATTACGTATCCCGAGATCACCGAGATGCAAACGCGCGCGATCATCTCGGCTGCCTGCCTGCTCGCCAGGGAAAAGCAGCCGGTCGTGCCCGAGATCATGATTCCGCTGGTGGGCCACGTGAAGGAGCTGCGCGATCAGAAGACCATCGTCGATCGGGTCGCGGCCGAGACGATGAAGGAGTACGGCGTGAAGGTGAAATACCTCGTCGGCACGATGATCGAAGTGCCGCGCGGCGCGCTGACCGCAGACGAGGTGGCCACCGAGGCGCAGTTCTTCTCGTTCGGCACGAACGATCTCACGCAGATGACGTTCGGCTTCTCGCGCGACGATATCGGCAAGTTCTTGTCGATTTACCAGGAGAAGAAGATCCTCGAGCGCGATCCGTTCCAGTCGCTCGACGCCACCGGTGTCGGTCAGCTCGTCGAGATAGCGTGCCGCAAAGGACGGGCGGCACGCCACGACCTCAAGCTGGGCGTCTGCGGTGAGCACGGCGGCGATCCGTCATCGATCCACTTCTTCCAGCGCGTGGGGTTGGATTACGTGTCGATGTCGCCCTACCGGGTGCCAGTCGCCCGCTTGGCGGCAGCACAAGCTGCATTGCAGGTCAAGGTCGGCGACTGACGGCGACCGGGTGAACATCGAGTGAAGGCACAGCTTTCTAGGCGGTACTAAACCACGAAGGACACGAAGAATTCACCACGAAGAGCACGAAGAGCACGAAGAAAGATCACCCAGACGAATTAATCAATTAGTCTTCGTGCTCTTCGTGTCCTTCGTGGTTTAATACGTTGTACGAAGCAGCAACCGGACTCGATGTTCACCCCGGTCACCCCCTGACCGTGTCACCCTTTCCGTAGCGCTCTTCCCGTACTGCATCCGCCACCCTGAGCGTGTCTTCTGGTGAGACCCCAAGATGCGCGAGCGCCGTCCGCGTCATTTCCAATCCTGCCTCGAATTCCGGCTGTACGACTTCGGACACGCCCAGCTCACGAAGCGCGTGGAACGCGTCGAAGCCCTCAGCGCGCGCCACGAGACGAACCGACTGATTCAAGCGCCGCGCGTGTCCGACGACAGCGCGCGCAACGGTGAACGAGGGCGTGGTCACGAGGAAGAGACGAGCCGTGCGCGTGCGGGCGGCGTCGAGCACGGTCCACGTGCCCTTCGGTAATGACGGGGGGATCACCGACGTCTCGATCGACCGACCGATCCCCGGCACCAAGGACGATAGCCTCTCCTGTGCTCGCGCCATCGTCGGACCGCGGTTCTTCGAGACGACTGGGGTCACGCTCGCGCGTGGCCGTCCCTTCGAACGAACCGACACAGCCGCGTTGCGCCGCGTGGCCGTCATCAACGAGACGATGGCCCGGGCGCGGTGGCCCAAGCGCGACCCGATCGGGCGACGGTTCCGTGTGTACGGCGACTGGGTCGAGGTAGTCGGCGTGGCGCGCAACGGCAAGTATTTGATGCTGTACGAGGACGCACGCGCCTACCTCTATCTCCCGCTCTCGCAACTACTACGAGTCACCGATGACCGTGTTCGTGAGGTCGGCATCCAACGCGGGCGGTCTCGCGAGACCGCTCAGACGGCTTCTGCGCGAGATGGATCCGGACTTACCCCCGTACAACGTCCGCACCATGGACGACCACGTTCAGGGGAGCATGTTCGGCCTCATGCCGATGCGCGTGGCCGCGTCCATGGCTGGGATACAGGGACTGATCGCCCTCTGCCTCGCCGTGATGGGCCTCTACGCGGTCGTGTCGTACGCGGTGGCCGGCGGACCCGCGAGATTGGCATCCGAATGGCGCTCGGCGCGAAACCGAGCAGCGTCATGCGCCTCGTCGTCCGCGAAGGTATGCGGCTCTCGCTCGTCGGCATGGTGATCGGGCTCCTCGTAGCGTTCGGCGTGGGCGTGGTGCTGTCTGGATTGCTCTACGGCGTGGCACCGATGGATGTCGCGGTGTTGGGCGGCGTTACGGCGTTACTCCTCACTGTGTCCGCGTTGGCGTGCTACGTCCCAGCGCGCAGAGCGACGCGCGTGGATCCCCTGGAGACCCTGCGCGCCGAATGACGTCTGCACTCCGGCGCCATAGTACGCGTCACCAAAGACGTTTACCGTTGACCAAGATCCTCTGGTCGGACCGGCCGATTATCTGGGACCACTCCATCCAGCACAGCCCGCATACAGAGCTCCAAGGCGGCTGACATTTGCTGATGCCAGCCATACTTCACCGGCAGCTGGCTGATCTCGAGGACCCGATTCAGCGCCTGTTGACGCTTTGGGTCACTCAATTCGTCGCCGGTTCCGTACACGCCACGAAAGGCCTTTTCGAGTGCTGCGGCGTGAGGGTGCTCATATTCGAAAAACCCCGAGACGTAGTTGCCACCAATCCGAGCCAGGAGCGGCCCGAGGCCGAGTGTGGGCTCGCCGACGCCGGCGCCGATGGACGGAAGAATGGCTGGCACGTCAACCGTAGACTTTTTGGAAATCTCAACAAGCTCGAGGTACTGAGCGCTGCTCAGGCCGTCTGGGACTTCAACGGCGCCGCTCGTATTCCCTCGACTCGCGACCTTGCCAATACCAGGCAGCACTGGCGCCTCGAGAACGAGCCCGCCAAGCGATTCCCCAGGCGGGACTCCACTGGGCGCCTCTCCATCGAGCGGACCTCTTAAGATCAAATGGCGATCGCCAGGAAAGCTCTCGTTCACCCAGTTTGGTGGAAGAGCGTTGACGCGGACAGGGTTCGTGGGCTTGATGAACAGCACAGCAAGCTGCTGCTGGGCAGATGAACGATTGATGAGCTCGTACTGATAGACAAACTTTGCCTTCATAGGACCCCGAGCGATGTTGGCAACGATCTCTGGCTCAATCTTGGTCGACGGGACATAGGTGTACGTCACCTCGGTCCCGTCATCGCGTGTAATGGTGGTCTCCCAGTCCCCACTGGCGGTGCGAACGAAATGCCGAGCGGCAGCCTCTTGGGGGGCGACAGCACCCCGCGTTGCCTGGGCATGCGAGGTGTGGGCCCATAGCCCGCAGAACCCAACAGACAACAGCAACGCGAGTTTGGCTCCCCTTGGCTTTCTCTGTAAACGAAGCCGATTCATCGTTCACCAAGTTCCCCTGGTCGGTACGGCCGGTGATCGGGAACCACTCCATCCAGGACGGCCCGGACACATACTTCCAGTCCGGCTGACATCTGCTGATGCCACCGATTCTCCACGGGCAACTGGCTGATCTCGAGGACCCAACTCAGGGCTTCTTGAAGCCGTGGATTACCCAGCTCGTCACCAATTCCGTAGATGCCGCGAAAGGCCTGTTCGAGCGCCGCGGCGTGAGGGTGCTGATAATCGAGAAACCCCGAGACGTAATCGCCCCCAATTCGCGCCAAGAGCACAGCGAGTGTGAGCTCCGGCTCTCCGAGGCCGATGTGGATGGACGGTAGCATGGTCGGAACTTCTACCTCGGATTTCTCGGTGATCTCAACAAGCTCATGATATTGGGTGTTACTGAGGCCACGCGGAATTTCAACCGCCCCGAGCGTGTTCCCTTGACTCTCGACCTTACCAATACCGGGAAGAATGGGCGCCTCAATCACCAGCCCTCCGAGCGATTCGCCAGGCCCAACGCCACTCGGCAACGCTCCATCGAGCGAACCTCTCAGGATCACACGGCCATCAGCAGGAGTGCTTTCGTTCACCCAGCCGGGAGGCAGCGCTTTGACAAAGGCGGCGTTGAGGTAGCTGATATCCAGCTTCGCGAGCTGCTGCTGCGCAGACGGACCGTTGACAAGCTCGTACTGATAGATAAAGGTCGCCTGTGTAGGGTCCCGAGCAATGCTAACGGTAATCTCTGGCTCAATCTTGGTCGGTGGGACGTAGGTGTACGTCGTCTCGGTCCCATCGTCGCGTCTAATCGGTGTCTCCCAGTCCCCGGTGACGGTACGAATGAAGTGGCGGGGCGCATCCTCTACCGACATGACACCCGCGCTCACAGCCTGCGCATGTACGGTGCTGGCGTACAGGCAGGACAACCCTCCAGCGAACAACAACGCCAGTCTGGTGTTCATCGCTTACTCTCCAAAAATGTGGTAGTGCTCGTTCGAAGTTCCCGAGGATTCAAGCAAGGGGGCACGACCGAAGATTGCCGTGATACGAGTGACGAACCATTGCCTGATCTCACTGTTGAAAGGGATCGAGTCGGCGGCGCCATTGGCCCGAACGTCTTGGTCGCGGCCGGTGCGATGCAGGTTATGTGGCGGCTGCCAATTCGCGCTGATGTCGAAAAGACCACCCTTGATGAGCGACGAGTCGTTGTAGGCGAGCCTGCGGCTCCATCGCGCGTTGTACTCGCTTGCCAACTGTGTTAAGTCTTCACAGAAAGCCGATCGACAGTAATGGTTGTTGGGATGCGTCGTGGTGGAGCCGATTAGAACAAACGTCGACCCTTGGCCTGGACGACCGACCATTGAGCTTTGGATGTTGGGCCCCCCTCTCGAGGTAATGTTGATTTTATTTCGTGTTAGCAAAGATCGTTCTTGACCGTTTTCGACGAATCTCATCTCAAAGCGGATCGAGGTACCAACCTCGCGCGAGGTCAATACAATCACGCAGCCCGCCCCGTTGGGTCCCGTATTGCACTGCGCAGGCGTATGCCCTCCGAGACATGAATTAGGAACAGGACAGGCCGAGTGACCGGGAGCGTGACCTCCATCTGGTGTGTTCCAGCGCCGAACGATCTCAGTAATTTGTCGATTCGGCAAGACCTGGTCATTTTCATCAACAAGAAACAGCGTGAACGCTGCTTGAGAGCTAAATCCCATGCCACCATCCGATTGCGCGAGTGCAACGTGTGGCAGAAGGGCGACCATCGTGACCGGCGACACAGCCAACAGCCTCTTCGAAGCTCTTGTCAATCGTTCCATTGTGGCTCCTCCCTCTGCTTGGTTCGACCGTGCTGTCCAGTTGCAATGGATGGGCCAGAAGCCGGCCGAGGTATCAAGCCGGATGCAATCGCGTCCGACGTACCTGAACCGTTGAGACGTTAGCGGCACGGCATCGATGCCTGCGGGGTTCCGTCGCGAAGGGGCCACCGGCCAAGATCTTGGCCGCCTCTCTCTCTCTCTAATTGACTGCGTCGTCAGAAGTTACTGTGCCAGGCGAGATCTTGGCCGGGGTGGTCAAATTCTGGCCCGGTGGCGCGTCGCGGGACGCGTCTGGTCTGGGGCACTGGAGGGTCACGTCCAGACCATCGCGGCGAAGACCAGGTAGCCGAGATAGCTGCCACCGAGGAGCCCTACCGCGACGCGGGCCACCGCTCGGGGAAGCGCCGCCAGAGGAGCGGCGTGCCGACGAGGACGAGGAGGATCTCGGCGAGCATGTTACCACAGGGCGCCGTAGGCCGGGTGCCAGTACGAGACCGGGCTCACGAGCTGCCAATCGGAGAACGGGAAGAAGTGGCGATGGGCGTCCTCGCGGTGGAGCGGGAGGTCCGCCACTGCGTGGAGCATCATGCTGACGAGCAGCATGGCGCTCCAGCGGCTTTGCCGGAGTCTGGCCAGCACCCAGGCGAGCGCGAGCACCGGCAGCGAATGGACGTCGTCGAAGACCGCCTGCCAGCCCGCGTGGTAGTAGTCGGTCCCCCAGATCGTGCCTTCCGGTACGGCCCGCAGCCGTTCCCACGCGTAGAAGACGACCATCGGCAGGTCCGGCAACACCGCGCCAATCGCGACCGACACGACAGCGTCGGCCTCTCCACGGCGAGGGAGCACGAGGAGGTTGAGAATCCCGTGCGCCGGCGTGTTCATGGCTCGGGCGAGAATATCACGTGCGGGCCGCGGCGGGTTCAGCGCGTGGAGGTGGAGCGGCCTGTAGCTTCTCGAAGACGACGGCCTCGATCCGCTCTTCGATCTCGAACAGCTTTGCGTACTCCTCGTCCGCCGAAAGACCTGACTCGACGACCTGCGGGCGCAGGGCCTCGCCGTCCAGCTCACGATCCGCTTCGAGGTACGCGGCAACGATGTGACCGACTTCGGCGCCCGTCGCCGTGGCGACGCGCGGGAGGAACGCAATGCCGGCATGGTTGACGACGTGATTCGCCGCCATGGTGGCGACGATCTCACGCTTCAGCGGGTGTTTGGGGAAGTACGTCCGAACGCTGTCGCGGAGGCGTTGAGGGAAGTAGCGCTCGAGCAAGGGGTGACCTCGATCCGTGTCGATCCAGGTGGTCTCGAGCAGCTCCGAGAACGCCCAGATCTTCATGTCGCCAAGCAGGACGGCCAGGATGGGGCGCGGGAGGCCGCGGTCGGACGATAGATGGTATTAGACGGGTTTTCGGCAGTTAAAGGGTTAATTATAATTAGTCTTCGTGCTCTTCGTGTCCTTCGTGGTTTACTACGCTCTACGAAGCAGCAACCGGACTCGATGTTGACCCCGGTCACCATGTCACCCTCTCACCGTGTCACCCTTTCCGTAGCGCTCTTCCCGTACCGCATCCGCCACCCTGAGCGTGTCTTCTGGTGAGACCCCAAGATGCGCGAGCGCCGTCCGCGTCATTTCCAATCCTGCCTCGAATTCCGGCTGTACGACTTCGGACACGCCCAGCTCACGAAGCGCGTGGAACGCATCGAAGCCCTCAGCGCGCGCCACGAGACGAACCGACTGATTCAAACGCCGCGCGTGTCCGACGACAGCGCGCGCAACGGTGAACGAGGGCGTGGTCACGAGGAAGAGACGAGCCGTGCGCGTGCGGGCGGCGTCGAGCACGGTTGGTTGTGCAGCATCACCGTAGACGACGGGATGGCCAGCCTGACGCGCCAGCTCGACGCGTCGCACATCGAGCTCGATGAGCACGAACGGCAGGCCGAGTCGTGCAAGCACATCCGCGATGCTCAGACCAACGCGTCCGGCTCCGGCAATGACGACGTGATCCTGGAGCCCGGCTACGGGGAGGTTGATGGTTTGGACCGGCTCAGCACCGCGGCGGCGCTTGATCCACTCGTAGATCGGCGCGGTGAGCCCCGAGACGAACGGCGTCAGCACCATCGTCACGAGCGCGGTGTTGAGCACGAGCGTGTACAGCTCGGTTGAGATGGACTGCGACGCCACACCCGCACGCGCCAGCACGAACGCGAACTCGCCAATCTGGAAGAGGCCCAGCCCGACCGCGAGTGGAATCACATTGCGGTAGCCGAACAGCCGCACGACGAGGCCGAAGATCACACCTTTACCTGCACCGATGAGGCACACGAGCAGGAGCACCGTGGGGAGCTGCGCGAGGAGTAGCGCCGGGTCGAGCAGCATGCCGACCGAGACGAAGAAGAGCATGCTGAAGAGGTCGCGCAGCGGGATGATGTCACTCAGGGCCTGATGGCTGTAGTCCGACTCACTCAGGACCATACCAGCCACGAACGCACCCAAGGCGTAGGAGAGGCCGAAGAGATACGTTGTGTACCCAATGCCGAGGCCGATCGCGGTTGTCGCGAGCAGAAAGAGCTCGCGGGAGTTCCACCGGGCGATGCGCGCCATGAGCCACGGAATGAGGCGCGTGCCGACAATGACCATCAGCGTGAGGAACGCGGCGGCCTTGATGGTTGCCAAGCCCACGGCAGCGAGGCCCGCCTGGGGCTGCGCGAGCTTGGGTAGGACAATCATCATCGGCACAATCGCCAGATCCTGGACGATGAGCATGCCCAGCATGACGCGGCTGGAGAGCGTGCCCATCCGGCCTTGCGCCTGCAGCGTCTTGAGCAGGACCATCGTGCTCGATACCGACGCGAGCGCGCCGAGCCAGATCGCGTCCACCCAAGACCAGCCGAGCCAATGTGCCGTCACCGCGCCGAGCGCGATGGTGGCACCGATCTGCAGTGGCGTGCCGGCCAAGGCCACTCCCCGCACGGGCGCCAGCTCCCTGAAGGAAAACTCCAACCCGAGCGCGAAGAGCAGGAGTGCCACACCGATCTCGGCAAGCAGCTCGACATCCTGTGGGCTGCTCACGGTCAGGCCGCCCGTGTGCGGGCCCACCGCCACGCCTGCGACGATATAGCCGAGGATCAGCGGTTGCCGGAGCTGCTGCGCAACGAGACCGCCAATGAGCGTGGCGACGAGCACGATCGTGAGATCGGCGGCAATCCCCATAGAGTTGGTCGATTGTACGCGAGACGTCTCGCCGATACGGTGTGTCGTGGCGGTAGAATGACGAAGGTGCCACGCATCCACGTCCTCCCGCCCGATCTCGCCAATCAGATTGCCGCTGGCGAGGTCGTTGAACGTCCCGCCTCGGTCGTCAAGGAGCTGATCGAGAACGCCCTCGATGCGGGTGCGCGCCGCGTGAGCGTGGATATCGAGCTCGGAGGCAAGGCGCGTATCCGTGTCGAAGACGATGGGGAAGGGATGACGGCCGAAGATGCTCGGATGGCGGTCGAGCGTCATGCGACGAGCAAGATTGGTAACGTGGCTGATCTGGAGGCCATCCGCACGCTGGGATTTCGTGGTGAAGCGTTGCCAGCGGTCGCGTCGGTGTCACGTTTTTGTCTCCGGACACGTGTGCGCGACGTGCCGTTTGGTTATGAGGTTCGCATCGAGGCGGGCGAGCGAACGAGGGAAGGCGAGATCGGCGCGCCGGACGGCACGCTGGTCGAGGTAGCGGATCTCTTTTTCAACCTCCCGGCCCGCCGCAAGTTCCTCAAGGCGGACGGCGCCGAATCGGCACAGGTGTCGCGCGTCGTGACGCAGCTGGCGCTGGCGTATCCGGAGGTCGGCTTCAGGTTGACCAGCGGCGGCCGGCGGCTGATCGAGTGCCCGCCGGTCACGGCCCTGCGCGAGCGCTTCTATCAGGTCTACCGCGAGCGCCGCGATCTCGTGGAGGTCAAGCGCGAAGGCGGCGGTGTGCGCATCGAAGGTTACGCCGCCCCGCTTGCAGAACAGGGACCCGTTCGTGGCCCCCAAAACCTCTACGTCAACCGGCGCATCGTCCGCGACAAGACCCTCCAGCACGCGATCGCTCAGGCGTACAGCGCCGCCACCATCAAGGAACGCAGCCCTGAGGTTCATCTCTTTCTCACGGTGGACCCACGCCGCGTCGACGTGAACGTGCATCCCACGAAAGCAGAAGTGCGCTTTCTCGATCAAGGGCTCGTTCATGAGGTGCTGCGTCGCGCGCTGACGGATGCTCTGGGTGCGGGTCCCGCGCCGGAGCTGCAGCTTCGTCCAACCGGCGCCGCTCACGGGATCGTCGCGCCGCTACTGCCGGGCGTGCTCGTGCCCGCTTCGAATTTGTCACAGCCTTCCGGGGTTCAATCTCTTCAGCCTCGTGGGAGCTCGCCAGCCGACATGGGGGAAGGGCTCGGTGCCGTGCTGGACCAGCGTGAGACTGGAGACGGGAGACTGGAGCTCGAACGGCGCGCGACGGAGATCGACGCGGTGCGTCCGATGGTGCCGCTCGGTCAATTTCGCGACACGTTCATTGTGGCTGTCGATAGCGACGGGCTCTCGATTGTCGACCAGCACGTCGCGCACGAGCGCGTGCTCTACGAGCAGATCCTCGCGCGGCTCTCGTCTGGCGCTCTCGAGAGTCAGCGGCTGCTCACGCCGATCGTGCTCGAGCTGGGCGCAGGTGAGCGGGAGACGTTGCGCAGCCACCAGACCGATCTCGTTCGGCTTGGCTTCGAGATTGAAGAGTTCGGAGGCGACAGCCTCAAGATGAGCGCCGTGCCCGCGCTACTGAAGGTAGACGAAGCGACGGCGGCCGTTGGGGCGCTGGCCAATGATCTCGACGGACTCGACCGCGGGGGACGTGTCCACGACGCGCTTGGCCGTCTCGCCGCAACGATGGCGTGCCACGCGGCTGTGAAAGCCAACGACCGGCTGACCATGGAGCAGATGCAGTACCTCCTGGACGAGCTGCGCCGAACGGCGTACTCGACCGTCTGCCCGCACGGCCGGCCGGTTGCCCTTCGTCTCACGCGCCGCGAGCTCGAGCGAAATTTTCAACGAGTGTAAAGAAAGGGGGCACTATGCCGCGGGGTCGGAACAAGGCAGCGACGCTGCTCATCGAGGACCAAACGAAGCGAACGAAGATCATCGAGCTGCTGACGCGCGCCTACTGGATGGAGCTCGAGACCGTCATGAACTATTTGAGTCACTCCGTCAATCTGGACGGCGTGCGGGCGGAGGAAATCAAGAAGAACCTGGCGCAGGATGTCACGACGGAGCTTGGTCACGCGCAGCAGTTCGCGCGGCGCATCAAGACGCTTGCCGGATCGACGCCCGGTAGCTTTGCCTTCAAGCCTGACCAGGACTATCTCCAGCCGACATCCGACACGACGAATGTCAAGCGCGTCATCCAGGGTGTCATCGAAGCGGAAAAGCAGGCGATCGCGCACTACAACCAAGTGATTGCGTTCTGCGACGGCGTCGACTACGTCACGCAGGACATGGTGATTCAGATCCTTGGCGACGAGCAGGAGCACCTGCGTGAGTTTCTGGGGTTCTTGAAGGAGTACGAGAAGAGCTGAAGGGGGCCGAATTGTGAGAGGACGTCATCTCACTGCACTTACCTCGAACCTTTCTCTTGCTTCGCGGCTTCCCATCGCTCGATCCGCTCGCGGAGCTCGCGCTCGAAGCCGCGGACCGTCGGTCGGTAGTACTTCCGTCCGCGGAGTCTCGGGGGTAGGCACTCCATCCCTGTGACAGCGTTGTCCGCATCGTGTGCGTACTCGTAGCCCTTGCCGTATCCGAGCTCGCGCATGAGGCCCGTCGGCGCATTTCGCAGGTGCAGGGGCACGGGCTCCGCGACGTCACGCTGTGCGTCCTCGGCGGCGCGGGTGTACGCCGTATAGCTGGCGTTGCTCTTGGGAGCCGTCGCGAGGTAGATTGCCGCTTGCGCGAGCGCGGTGTTGGCCTCGGGCATCCCGAGGAAGTGGGCGGCATCCTTGGCGGCTACCGCGACCTGGAGCGCCTGCGGATCGGCGTTCCCGATGTCCTCCGAGGCGAAGCGCACGAGTCGCCTCGCGAGGTAGAGCGGATCCTCGCCTGACTCGAGCATGCGGGCGAGCCAGTAGACGGCCGCGTCTGCGTCGCTGTTCCGGAGCGACTTGTGCAGCGCCGAGATGAGGTTGTAGTGTTCTTCTCCGCTCTTGTCGTAGAGGAGTGCGCGTCGCGCGATGAGGCCAGATAGCATCTCGCGATCGAGCCGAGGACGTGCCGTCGGGTCACCGGCCGGTTGTCCCCGCGATCCCATGATGCCGACTGCGAGCTCCAACACGTTGAGCGCGACGCGTGCGTCGCCGTTGGCGTACTGAGCGATCGCCTCGAGCGCACCCTCTTCGACATCCAGATGTCGCTCACCCAGGCCGTGTACCTCGTCTTCCACCGCATGGCGCAGCAATGTCACGAGGTGCGGCGTGTCCAGCGGCTGCAACACGAACACCTTCGACCGAGACAGGAGGGCGGCGTTGACCTCGAACGACGGGTTTTCCGTGGTTGCGCCGATGAGCACGATGTCACCCGCCTCCACGCGCGGCAGAAACGCGTCCTGCTGTGCCTTGTTGAACCGGTGAATCTCGTCCACAAAGACGATGGTCCGCTGGTGGTAGCGCCTGCGGTGGTGCTCGGCCTCGGCCATGACGTCTTTGACGTCTCTGATGCCGGACAGCACCGCGCTGAACCCCACGAAGCGCGCGCGCGTCACCGTAGCAATCAGGCGGGCGAGTGTCGTCTTCCCGGAGCCGGGCGGGCCCCACAGGATCACCGACTGGAGCACGTCGTTGAGAATCGCTTCGCGGAGCGGCGCGCCGGGAGCGAGCAGGTGCTCTTGGCCGACCACTTCGTCGAGCGTTCGCGGCCGCATGCGTTCTGCGAGCGGCGCCGGAGCGCGCTCGGATGCTTCTGCCGGAGCCCCTTCGTCAGGGAACAGCGGTGAACCTCGGGTCATGAGGGACAAGTCCTCGTTGCCGGGCGGCCTCGAAAAGAATCAGGGCGCCGGCCACGGTCACGTTGAGCGATTCGACGGGCGGTCGCATGGGGATGGTCACCATCTCGTCGGCCGCGCCGAGCACCGCGGTGTCGAGCCCCTGACCCTCGCCGCCAAGCACGACTGCCGTGGGGCGCCTGAAGTCGCACGCGTGCAGCATCGTGCCGCCACGCGGGCCCGCGGCGACGAGGCGCAGGCCACGATCACGCAGCTCGTCAAGGGTACGCTGGATCGAGCGCTCGCGCACGACACACACTCGAAAGGCACTCCCCATCGCTCCCCGCAGCGCTTTCCATCCGAACGGGTCGGCCGAGTGGCCGCAGGCCACCACGCCGTCCACACCGGCCGCGTCAGCCACCCGCACCAGCGCACCGAGGTTCCCCGGATCTTGCACGCTCACTGCAACCACAACGAAGGCAAGAGACGGTGACGCGAGCGTCTGCCAATCGATGGTCTCGACGTGTGCGAGGGCCACCAGGCCAGACGACGTGGTCGAAGGGCTCATCGCAGCGAGCACATCGTCACTGACAGGGACGATGCGCACGTGATGGGCCTGGAGCGCTCGCGCGAGCGCGCGTCCCTCGTTGCGCTGGAGCACCCGCTCTGACCACGCGGCCACCTCAATGGTCACACCTGCGGCGAGCGCCTCCTCCACGAGGTGGACGCCGTCGAGGAGGATGGTCGTGGCCGGCCGGGCTCGCGCCGCACGCCGAAACGTTTCGACCAGCGGGTTACGACGGCTCGTGATCGTCTCGAGCCGTGGCGTGGTCGCGCGTGACATCTTCCAACAGCAGACTATCAGAGAACGGAGCTCGCTTCGCTCGCCCCTCGCCCCTGACCCTCTATCCCTCTATCCCTTTATCCCTTTGTCCCTGTACCCCTTGATGCTAAGATGCCGATGAGCAGGGCGAGTGAAGTGCGATATGGGCCAAACTTCCTCGCCCTGCAAGTGTTTCCACGGTCTGTTGAGGGGTTCGGCAGCGTCACGAAACCAGGGACGGTGCTTCTTCCGTCGGAACGTAGATGAAGTCGCAGTTACTCAAGCGGTTCGAAGACGAGCTTCAAGCACTCGAGCGAGAGCTCAAGAGGGAGCTGCCGCAGGAGATCCGGCGGGCGCGCGAGCTAGGGGATCTTCGCGAGAACGCGGAGTACCAAGCGGCCAAGGAACGGCAAGGCCTCGTTCAGGCGCGTATTGGAATGCTTCAGAAGCGCCTCTCCGAGCTGGCGCTGCTCAACCTCGACAAGATTCCGCGGGACCGGGCGGCGTTCGGCTCGACGGTGCACGTGCGCGAAGCGGACGGCACCTCAATGGTGTACAGGCTGGTAATGCCCGAGGACGCGGACGTCGAGCGAGGGCTCATCTCGACCGCTTCGCCCATCGGTCGAGCGCTCGTCGGCAAAGAGGAGGGCGACGAGGTCAACGTACCCACGCCTAATGGCCAGCGGTCCTTCGAGCTCGTCAAGCTCGTCACGATCCACGACGACAACCAGCAGCGCGGGTGAGGCGCTGCTTCGCCCACCGGTGTCGTACTCGCCACGGTTGCGTACGGCGCTCGTGTTGACCGGCACGGGATCGGCCGGGGCCTATCACGCGGGCGTGCTCAAGGCGCTCACCGAAGCGGGCGTCAAAATCGACCTGCTTGGGGGCCGCGGCATCGGCGCCGCCGGAGCGGTGCTGGCTGCGGTCGATGCCGGCGGTCGACTATGGGAGCCGGATGGCCTGTGGGAGCCGCTCAGGGGCGTCAGCAAATTATATCGCTGGAGGCGTATGTGGCGTGTCGCAGGCTGGGCACTGCTTCTCGCCTTTGGTGCCCTGGCGCTGCCCGTGGCGCTCCTTCTGCTCGGAGCGCTTCTCTATCCGGTCGCGCTAGTCCTACAGATTCTGCATCTCGACGGCAACGGCGTTGTGGCTCGCTGGTTCGTCGAGCTGCTCGCTACGAGCTTCCGGCGAGATGTGTTCGTCACCTACATCCCGCGCCTTGCGGTGCTCTCCTTGCTGGCTGCGTTGTTGTGCCTCGCGGTGGAGTGGCTCTACGCGCAGCTCGGGCGGCACCGGCGGCGCAGCCGGGGTGAACCGTGGTGGCTCGCGCTTGGCGCGCCGCTCGACGCCTCTCAGGCGCTCGCACGCGTCGTGGCGAGCTTTTGGCAGTTCGTCCGTGGAGCCGCGCCGGTTGTGCAACCGGGCCGTCGCGACATCAGCCGGCGGTACGCGGAGCTGTTGCTGGAGAACCTTGGTCAGCCGGGCTCGCGCGAGCTGATTATCACGTGCCACGATCTCGACACGCACCGAGATCTCGTTTTTGGTCTGTTGCAAGACCCACATCGTCGTCGTTTCTTCCGAGGTGCGGAGAGTGGTTTGGCGGGCCGGGCCGGGGAGCTGATCGATCTTGCAGGGATCGGACGCGACCACGTATTCGATGCGGTGGGTGGGGCGCTCGTTGTGCCGATGATCGCCGAGCCGCACCTGTTGACGTTCGCGACAGAAAGCGTGTGGCGTGGCGAGAGCCACCGACTCGCCGACCGGCCGGGCGGCCTGGTGCGGTTGCTCGAGGAGGTGTCGGCGGCAGGAACAGAGCAGGTGATTCTGGTGTCAGCCACGCCGCCCCTCGAGCGCCCTCACGCGCTGGCGTCGCGTCGCGTGCATCCGCGCGCCTGGGCGGGTGAGTATCTAGCGTCGGTCGAGGCGGCGGCCGTTCGCGACGCGACCACCGCGCTGTTCGACCGCTTCTTGGCGCTCTTCCACATTCAGCCGGCGCACAACCCGCTCGGCCCGTTCGATTTCGGCGGGGTCTACGATGAGCGGTCGGATCGGCGTCACACCTTGCACGAGCTGATGCAACGCGGTTACGAGGATGCGTACCGGCAGTTCATCGTGCCAGTCGTCGGCAACACCCAGGAGCTGAGAGCCGAGCTCTGGAAGCTCGGGCGCGAAAAGTAGCAGGGTCAACCGTTCCTCCGTGAGACGACCATGACGAAAGCGAAAGGACTGAGCACGAGGCTGATCCACGAGGCAGAGGGAGCGGTGGCGGACGCGTCACCGCTCGTCACGCCAATCTACGAGACGACGACGTTCCTGTTCTCCTCGGCGGCTGAGGTGCAGGCGTATGCGGAGGGACGCTCGTCGAAGTTTCTCTACACGCGATACGAGAATCCGACGCTCACGGCTGTGGAGGCAAAGCTGGCGGCTGTGGAAGGCGCCGAGGCCGCACTGGTCTTGTCCTCGGGGATGGCGGCAACCGCCACGACACTGTTCGCGCTCCTCGAAGCAGGCGACGAGGTGGTGTGTTCCACCGCGGTGTATGGCGGGACGCTGCACTTGATCCAGGACGTGCTCCGGCGCTTCGGCGTCAGGGCCCGGTTCGTCGAACCGGCGTCGTTGTCGGATCCCGCTGCTGCGTTCACGGAGCAGACGCGCGTCCTGTGGTTCGAGTCGCCGGTCAACCCGACGCTTCGCTGCGTCGACATCGCCGCGTGTGCCAAGGCCTGCCGCAGCCGCCAGGTCATCTCGATCATGGACAACACGTTCGCAACGCCAATCAACCAGCAGCCGATCGCGTTGGGCGTCGACCTGGTCATGCACAGCGGGACGAAGTACTTGAACGGCCACAGCGACGTGATGGCTGGGGCGGTCATGGGTCCGCGCGTGCTCATCGATCGAGTCGCGCGCGCCCGCAGGCTGTTCGGGAGCGTGCTGGACCCTGCGGCGGGCGACCGCCTGAGCCGCGGGCTGAAGACGCTGCCAGTTCGGGTGGCGCGCCACAACCAGAGCGCGCAACGTGTGGCGGAATTCTTGGCGTCCGACCGCCGTGTGATGCGTGCGTACTATCCCGGGCTGCCGTGCGATCCGGACCACGCGATTGCGAACCGTCAGATGTGTGGCTTTGGAGGTATGGTGACCTTCGAGGTCGACGACGGGCTCGAGGGGGCGGCGCGGGTCTTCGATCGCCTACGAGTGTTCCAGCGCGCCGCCAGCCTCGGCGGGGTGGAAAGCCTCTGCAGCCTCCCGGTGCTCACGTCGCACTTCGGCTATACCGACGAACAACTCGTGCAAGCAGGGGTCACGAAAGGCATGCTGCGTCTGTCGGTGGGGTTGGAGGACGTGGACGACTTAATCGCCGATGTGGACGAAGCGTTGGGGTGACATGCGCATTGAGCATTGTGCATTGACCTAGATAGTTGCCTTCTGCGCAACCGCCACGTCCCTGTCCTTGGCTTTGCCGTTTTGTTCGTGCAGGAATCGGTGTGTGAGCTCGCTGAGGCGGCGCGCGATTTCCTCTGGCGTGCGGGCGTCGTGCTTCTGCACGAACGCCTCGAACGGCACCACTGCCTTGGCGAGCGAGCGGTGGCCGCCGGCGCTGCCGAGATCTGCGAACGCGCGCTTGACGAACTCGCCGGCGTTCCGCGCGTAACCGAGATTCCGGAGTGAGACGACCAGCCGGTCGCCCACGATACCCGCGATGATCGTCCAGCGCGTGTCCTCGAGCTCGAGGAAGAAGTCGGCCGCGTAGGTGATGAGGTCCTCACGCGGCGCCTCGCCGAGACAGCCGCAGAAGACCTGGTCTTCGTGCACGCTGGCCGCGAGCGCGCGCATCACGTACTCGAGTCGCTCATGCGTGATCTCGGCGCCCTCCATCTTCCGGATGAGCGCGGGATCCGCCAGTGGATAGAGGTAGGTGAAGGCTTCGAGGTCTTGCCGGTTCGTGTGCCGCGCGAAGAACAGCGTGTCCGACTTGATCGCGTACAGCATTGCCGTGGCGTTGCGCTCGGAGACGTCGAAGTCCACGGCACGCATGTGCTCCCAGAGGATCGTGCTGGTTGAGCCGTAGTCAGGCCGAATGTCCTTGAAGACCGTGTTGTAGCCGGTTTGCTCTGGGTGGTGATCGATGACGAGGTCCACGCGCGAGAGGCCGTCGACACAATGTGGCTGCACGTCCACAGTTGCGATGCGGTCGTACTTCTCGAAGTCCGCGGACGAGACCGGATCGACAGGGATGTCGAGGAGCCGCGCCATGCGCAAGTTCTCTGGGCGGGTCATCGGTCGCAAGGCACCAATGGTGCAGGTGGCGCGGCGTCGGCGGAGGATGTAACGGAGGGTGAGGCCGCTGGCGAGGGCGTCGGGGTCCGGGTCGTCGTGGAGCAGGATGAGCACGCGGTCAGCGTATTCGAAGTACCGCTGGTACTGCTGTACGCGCGCGCGTGTCAACGACCGACTCAGCTCTGCGACGAGCGTCGGTTCTGTGAGCTCGGCGAGCGTGAACTGTGTGACCTCCGGATATCGCTGTCGCACATCGTCGGCGGCACGTGTCGACGAGCCGGTGGAGAGCACATACATGAGGGACCCCCCGGCGTCGCGCACTGCTTCAACCAGTCGTCGTAAGCTCCGCCGCCTGTTGTCTTCGATGATGACGCAGGTCTGTGGCGACAGGTCCGCTTTGAGGTATGTGTCAACCCGACAGCAGTCCGCGGCGGTGACGCGAATTCCTGCGTCGTGTAACCGACGAGCCAAGGCTCGGTTTTCAACGAGGAAGTCGAGCTCGAAGGTCGAGCTGAGGATGCGGTCGAGCGTCCGAACCATCAGCTCGGTCTGACAAATGGCGAGACACTTCATAGCCGGCGGTGCCCCCGGACGCGCTGGGGACGCCAATCATTCATTATACGCCTAGTCGCGCACCCCCTCATGGTTGGGCTCGCGGCCGGCACGCCCCTGGGTTATGCTGTGCGTCATTGTCCTGGTGATGCCGGATTCGGCGATTCGGGGCCGCTGATTATTGGGTGTGGCGTATGCGCGAGCTGCTCTTGGGCGTCTTGGTGGCTGCGGTGGCGGCCCCCGTGTCGGCGCAGGAAGTGTTCCGGACCACCGCCGATCCGCTCGTCCGTGTCGGCGTGGCGGTCATCGACGACAACGGGGCGCTGGTGAGCGGTTTGACACCAGAGGACTTCGTCGTGCTCGAGGACGGGCGCCGGCAGACCGTCCGGTTGTTCGCACACGGCGATGACCTTCCAGACGAGCTGCCGCTTCACGTTGGCCTCCTCCTCGACACGAGTGGCAGCATGGAGGATGACATTCGCTTTGCTCGCACGGCTGCCATCAAGTTTCTCAGACTCGTGCCCGCGCCCGACGACATGACCGTGGTCGACTTCGCCACCGAGGTGCGCCTGGCGCGCTTCCAGTCGAGTCAATTCCCCCGACTGGTCGAGCGGATCCGCGGTCAACCCCCGGAGGGGTGGACGGCGCTGTACGACGCGCTCAGCGTCTATCTCCACGGCGCATTCGATCAGGACGGCGACAAGGTCTTGGCTTTGTACACCGATGGTGGCGACACGTCGAGCACATCGAGCTTTACCGAGCTCTTGGACCTCGTGCGTACCTCCGACGTTACTATCTACGCGATTGGCTTGCTGGAGCACCAGCCGCCGAGCGTCAGGCTCGAGCAGCGGCTCCGCCTCCAGCAGATCACGGACGAGAGTGGCGGAGAGGCGTTCTTCCCGATGTCCGTGAAAGAGCTCGACGCCGCGTATGCCCGTGTGCTCGACGAGATCAAGGGGCGGTATATCCTCGGCTACATCTCGACGAACGAACGGCAAGACGGAACGTGGCGCAAGCTGCATGTACGTCTGACGCGAGACGATGTCAAGGATGTGAAGCTGCGGACGCGCAAGGGCTACTTTGCCCTCTATCGCGCGGAAAAATGAGGCCGCGAGTCGTTTCGACTCCCAATCTCCTTTTCGCCTTGTGGTACCATTCCAAGCTGTCGCGTGCCCTGCCGGGCCGCCACCAGAATCCTGGGTTCGCCGATCGCGAAGCGTGAATCCTGATTCCCGATTCCCGGTTCCCGATTCCTGCTTCCATGCCGTCCCGGTACGACCGCTTCGATCTGGTCACCCACTTCGAGCTGCGCGGCGATCAACCGCGCGCGATCGACGAGCTCGTGACCGGCCTCGAGCGGGCCGTGCCATGTCAAACGCTTCTCGGTGTCACGGGCTCGGGCAAGACGTTCACGATGGCGCAGGTGATTGCGCGCGTGAACCGCCCGACGCTGGTGATGGTCCACAACAAGACGCTCGCCGCGCAACTCCATCAGGAGTTCCGCCGTTTCTTCCCGCACAACGCGGTCGAGTACTTCGTGTCCTACTACGACTACTACCAGCCGGAAGCCTACGTTCCAGCCACCGACACCTATATCGAGAAAGAAGCCACGATCAACGACGAGATCGACCGCATGCGTCTGTCGGCCACGCGGTCGCTGTTCGAGCGCCGTGACGTCATCATCGTGGCGAGCGTTTCGTGCATCTACGGCCTCGGTTCGCCAGAGGCCTATTACAGTATGCTGCTTCCGCTCGAGCGTGGTCAGCGCATCGGGCGTGACCACATCTTGCGCAAGCTGGTTGACATCCAGTACGAGCGCAATGATCTGGAGTTCACGCGCGGCACCTTCCGCGTCCGCGGCGATGTCGTCGAGGTGTTTCCGTCGTACGAGGAGCACGCGTTCCGCGTCGAGCTGTTCGGCGACGAGGTGGACGAGCTCCTCACGATTGACCCGCTGACGGGCCGCACGCTGCAGCATCACGATCGCTTGGCCATCTATCCGAAATCGCATTTCGTGACGCCGCGCGAGCGCCTCACGCGCGCGATCGCGTCCATCAAGGAGGAGCTGACCTGGCACCGCGCGCAGCTCGAGGCGGCGGGGAAGGTGCTCGAAGCGCAACGCCTCCACCAGCGGACGATGTTCGACCTCGCGATGATGAAAGAGATCGGCTACTGCCACGGCATCGAGAACTACGCCCGCCACCTGAACGGGCGGCCGGCCGGCGAGCCACCGCCGACGCTGCTCGATTACCTGCCGTCAGATGCGCTCACCATCGCGGACGAGAGTCACCAGACCATCCCTCAAGTCCGGGGCATGTACTACGGCGACCGCTCACGCAAGGAGATGTTGGTCGAGTACGGCTTTCGGCTGCCCTCGGCGCTCGACAATCGTCCGCTCAACTTCGACGAGTGGCGCGCGCGGGTCGGGCAGATCGTGTTTGTCTCCGCCACGCCCGGCCCGTACGAGCTGACCCAGTCGCGCGGCGTCGTGGTCGAGCAGATCGTGCGACCGACCGGGCTCGTGGACCCGCCCATTGACGTGCGTCCTGTGGCCGGCCAGGTGGATGATCTCCTGCAGCAGATTCGGCAGCGCGCCACGGCGGGCGAGCGCGTCCTCGTCACGACGCTGACCAAGCGCATGGCGGAGGACTTGACGCAGTACTATCAGGAGCTGGGTGTGCGGGTGCGCTACCTGCACTCGGACATCGACACGCTCGAGCGCGTGGAGATTCTCCGCGACTTGCGACGCGGCGTCTTCGACGTGCTCGTCGGGATCAACCTCCTGCGCGAGGGACTCGACCTCCCGGAGGTCTCACTCGTGGCGGTTCTCGATGCCGACAAAGAAGGCTTCCTACGCTCGGCAGGGTCGCTCATCCAGACGGTCGGCCGGGCCGCGCGGCACGTGAACGGCCGCGCTATCCTGTATGCCGACGCGATGACCGACTCGATGCGTCGAGCTATCAGCGAGACCGAGCGACGCCGCGCGCTCCAGGAAGCCTACAACCAGGATCACGGCATCACGCCAACGTCGATTGTGAAGCAGATTGACGACGTGTTGTCGAGCGTCTACGAGCGCGACTACGCCACGGTGCCACTTGTGCGTGACCAGGACATCGAGGCGTTTCACTCCGAGGCGGACCTGCGGGCGGCGATTGTCCGGGTCGAGGCGGACATGCGATCAGCCGCCGCCAACCTGGAATTCGAGCGCGCCGCCGCGCTCCGCGATCGCGCCAAGAAGCTCCGCGGCCTCGTGCCGGGCGCCGCGGGGGTGGCGTGACGGCCGTGGTGGAATGGTTCAAGAGCGCGCTGCTGGAGCTGCAGGAATACGTCAAACTGTGTGTCGCCGTCTTCCGCGCGTCCGTCACGCGTCCGTTCTACTACCGAGACGTCGTTCAGCAGTTCGACGCCATCGGCGTCGGCTCGCTGGCCGTCGTGGTCCTCACCGGGTTGTTCACAGGCGCGGTGCTGGCGCTGCAGACAGGCATGACGCTCGATCAGTTCGGCGCGCGCAGCGTCGTCGGCCGGTTGGTGAGCGCGTCGATGGTGAAAGAGCTGGGACCGGTGCTCACCGCCCTGATGGTCGCGGGCCGCGTCGGCTCCGTCATCGCCGCCGAGATCGGCTCGATGATGGTGACCGATCAGATCAGCGCGCTCCGTGCGCTCGGCACCGATCCGATCCGCAAGCTGGCTGTGCCGCGCGTCCTCGCCGGGCTGTTCATGGTACCGGTCCTGACGGTTGTCTCTGCCGGCATCGGCATCGTCGGCGGTTGGCTCGTGGCGGTCACGCAGTTGCGCGTGGCTTCCACGGTCTACTGGACGGGCGTCGTCGATGGGCTCTTTCTGGAGGATCTGTGGATGGGGCTGATCAAGCCGTTCTTCCTGGGCTTCGCGATCGTCAGCATCGGCTGCCACGTGGGGCTGCGCACGACCGGCGGCACGCAGGGTGTCGGCCGCGCGACCGCCAACGCCGTCGTCATCTCACAGGTGGCCGTGCTGGCGATCAATTTCTTCGTCACCAGGCTCTTGATTACGCTCTTGTATTAGCCCGTGATTCTTGGTGCGGCGAATCTATGGATCAAACATCGTCCTCGACGTGGACGCTCGAGGAGGCGCTCGGGCCGGGCGCGCCGGTCGTCGTGTTCGACAAGGTATCGCTGGCGTTCGACGATCTCATCGTCCTGCGCGAGGTCAGCTTCACGTTGATCAACGGGCACACGAAGATCATCCTTGGTGCGAGCGGCGCCGGCAAGTCGACCATCCTCAAGCTCGTGTTGGGCTTGCTGCGACCGGACGCCGGGGTGATCTGGGTGAATGGCGAGCGCGTCGATCTGCTCAACGAGCATGAGATGATGGCCGTCCGCGCGGATCTCGGTATGGTGTTTCAGGAGGGCGCGCTCTTCGACTCGCTCACGGTTCGCGAGAACGTCGGCTACAAGCTGTACGAGGAGTCGGACCGTCCGCTGGACGAAGTGGATCGCCGCGTCGAGGAAGTGCTCGGCTTCGTCGGCCTCAGTGAGCACATCGAGAAGATGCCGTCCGCGCTGTCGGGCGGACAACGGCGACGTGTGGCGATTGCCCGTGCCATGACCTCGAAGCCGCGCATCCTGTTGTACGACGAGCCGACGACCGGTCTCGATCCCATCACCGCGCTGACAATCGATGCCGAGATCATCAAGCTGCGCGATCTGGAGGGTGTCAGCTCCATGCTCGTGACCCACCAGTTGCGCGACGCCTTCCACGTGGCGGAGCATACCGCCGTTCGCGAGAACGGCCATCCGCGGATCCTGTCGGCCAGCCGCGACAAGTCGGCCGAAACGGAGTTCATGATGCTGCGCGATGGCGATGTCGCTTTCGAGGGGAACGCGCACGAGCTGCGCGTGTCGCGCGATCCCTATATTCAAAGCTTCCTCTCCTAGGACTTGCACCTATGCCTCGCACGCGCTCGCTCGCCTGGTCGGAGCTGAAGATTGGGTTCCTCGCCCTCGTGGCGCTCGTGTTGGCCATCTTCGTGATCTTCCTCGTCGGTGGCCAAGGCGGCCTCTTTGCCCGTCAGTATCATCTCAAGACGCGGTTCGGTAACGTGATGGGGCTCAAGGAGGGCGGCCTCGTGCGTGTGGGTGGCGTCGAGGTTGGCCAGATCGAAGAAATGCAGTTCGTCGGTGCAGAGATCGAGGTGACGATGAAGCTGCAGCAGGAGATGCAGAATCGGGTTACCACTGTCTCGCGCGCGACGATTGGATCGCTCAGCCTGTTGGGGGAGGGCGTCGTCGACATCACAGCCTCTGCCACCGGAGATCCGTTGCAGGATTGGAGCTACATTGAGGCCTCGCGCCAGCCACAACTGGCCGACGTCACGGCGGGCGCCTCGGAGGGCATCGAGGAGCTCACGAAGCTGCTGCAGGAGATCCGCGGGGGCAAGGGTACACTGGGCAAGCTGTTCACCGATGAAGCCCTGTACCGCGAGCTGAACACGCTGATTGGGTCGGCAGATCGCGTGGTGGCCAACATCAATCGGAGTCGGGGCACGCTTGGTCAGCTCGTCAACGACCCGACGGCGTACCAGGCGCTGCGCGCATCCCTCGACGACTTGCGGGGCATGACCCGCCGGATCAATGCCGGGGAAGGCAGCCTCGGCCGGCTCCTGCATGACGACACGTTCGCCGAGTCCCTGTCGTCGACGTCGAAGAACCTCGACGAGGTGACGGCACGCATTTTGCGCGGCGAGGGGACCGCTGGTAAGCTCGTGACCGACGAGGCGCTTTACACCCGGCTGGCCTCGGTCAGTGAGAGGCTCGACCGTCTCGTCGGGCGGCTCGACGCCGGGGAGGGGACGGCTGGACGGTTGCTCCATGACCGCCAGTTGTATGAGAACATGGATGGAGCCGTCCGAGAGCTGCGGAGCCTGATTGCCGACGTCCGGAGAGACCCGAGGAAGTTTCTCAACGTCCGGGTAAGCATCTTTTAGGGGCAAGGTGCGAGGTCCTAGGGTTGTCTCAGCGACTAGGGGCCCTTGAGCCTGAGACAGCCCTGATCCCTGACCCCTGTCTGGAGGAGGTTACTCGTGGCACAGGACAACGACGGAAACGGCGGATCGGTGGTGGTCGCGTTCTTTCTGGGGACGATTGTCGGCGCGGCTGCGGCCTTGCTGTGGGCGCCGGTGCCGGGTGGTGAGGCCCGACGACGGCTCTCGGAGCGGGCGCGCGAAGGACGCGAGCGTGCCTCCGAAGCGGCCCACAAGGGACGGGACTTCGTCGACAAGCAGCGCGAGACCGTCACGGCCGCCATCGAGCGTGGCAAGGAGGCCTATCAGGAGGCTCGGAGCCCAAAGGAGCCCGTGTGACCGAGTGGAGCACCACCCTCCTTGGCGTGATCGCGGTGTCGACCCTGGTGATGGCGCTCATCCAGGTCGGGGCGATTGTGTACGCGATGCGCCTCGCTCGCCGCGTCGAGACACTGGTTGCGAAGGTTGAGCGCGACGTGCGGCCGCTGGTCGAACGCGTCAACCAGCTTGGCGTCGATGCCGCGCGAGTGTCGAAGCTGGCCGTCGGTCAGGTCGAGCGTGCCGATCAGCTCATGACCGATGTCGCACAGCGCGTCGATACCACGCTGGGGATCGTGCAGAACGCCATTGTCGCGCCCGTGCGCGAAGGGGCTGCCGTCTTCGGCGCCCTCCGTGCGGTGCTCGATACCCTCCGGTCGTTGCGCCGGCGGCCATCGCGAGCACGCGGCGAAGACGAAGACGCGTTGTTCATTGGTTGAGGCCAAGGGGACGGCCTCGAGTCGAAGACGTCCATCGCTCATCGTCAAGGGGGGTACGATGCGGAGACCGTCGTGGAGAAGTCTGTGGCTGGGTGGGCTCGGCATTCTGCTGGCGGCTCCTGCGTCCGCACAGCCGCCGAAGTCGGCGACCCTGGCGCTCGATTTGGGCAAGAAGATGAGCGCCCAGGAGCTCACGTATCTGGTGGCGCCGGATAGTCAGGCGCCCGATCGCTTCGTCGGAGCGTTTCACCTGCCCGAGGTGGAGCTACGCGTCGTCGCGGGGCAGTACACCGCGCCCGCGCTCCTGAAAGAGCACCTGCGCAAGAAAGAATATCAGGAGGCCTACATCGAGCTGAGCAGCGCCTCGACGCTCGAGTCGCGTACGTTCATCGACGATATCCGCGCGGACGGCTTGTCGGCTGAGCCACCGAAGGGTATGGCAGGCGACACGTACTATGTCGGTCGCACGACGGTCGCCTTCAACAAGGACTGGCGAAGCCAGGAAATGACCGAGGACGCCTACAAGGAAGCGTTTGCCAATGCCGAGGCCGAGTACATCCGCGTCCTCACTATATTGGCGGGGCAGGTTGGGCAGTGAGGGGAAAGGGGTAAAGGGTACCCTCTACCCTCTACCCCCCTCTACCCCTAGGCGGCAGTAAGCGAGCGAAGCGAGCTTACTGCCAGGTATAGCCCACGCCGAACTTGAGCCTTGGGCTGTCGATCGCGCCGATCTTGACCTCTGTGAAGAAGCCGTTGTCGAACTGCACGCCTCCCAGCAGATTGACCCCGGCCTCGGTCTCGGAATCGAAGTCTTCAGCATCCGGATTGAAATTAATCACTGACGGACCGCCGCCGACGTACACGTCGAAGTTGGGCAGGTTCCTGATGGGCAGGTAGTACGCGAACTCGAAGTTGAACGCCGCCGTCGTCCAGTCGTCCCCCAGGCCGACCTCGACGTTGGGCCGGAATACCAGCTGCTCGGTGAGCTCCGGCGTCTCGTAGTGAATGCCAAAGTAGAACTGATCCGCAACGCTGTCGGCGCTGACACCACCGCGGACACCGATGCCGCTGTACTGCGCCGCGGCCGTTGCCGGAAGTAGGGCACAAGCCGCCAGCAGGACTGCGGCCGTCTGGAGCGGAATGAGACGAACGAGATCAAGACAGAAGCGCATGCTTTCGATTCCTCCTACGTGCAAAAAGGGGACAGGCCCCTTTTTCGGTGACGTCAGGTTCAGGACCAAGGGGCCTGCCCCCTTCAGCATATAGGACGCTAGCAAGCCCCGTGCCGGCCGGATCGCTTCATTGTCGCCGGGCCGCCGGGTCTGCCATATGGCCGAGCCTGACCATCCAGCTCAACCGCTAGCAACGGGAATTTGCATCGCTGATCGTGCATTTTGGATTCAGAATCTCGGCCCATGACCCTTCGTCTGCTCTCCGAGAGCCAAGAAGCCCTGCTCGCTGAGGAGCGCCGAACGCTTGCGGGCCTACGCGACGCGCTCGAGCGGTTCGGTGCGCCCGACGAGGATCGCAGGATCCTTGACCGCGTCATCGAGCAGCTCGACGACTTCTTCCTGCTCGTCGTCGTTGGCGAGTTCAACGCCGGCAAGAGCGCCTTCATCAATACGCTGATCGGACAGGATGTCCTTGCCGAGGGGGTCACGCCGACGACCGCGCAGATCACCGTGCTGCGCTACGGAGAGACCACGGTGCAGACCGCGACAGGCGCGCATCTCGTCACGGTGAGCGCACCCGTCGACCTGCTACGCGACGTGCACCTGGTCGACACGCCAGGCACCAACGCCGTGCTGCCGGAGCACCAGACGATCACCGAGCGATTCGTGCCGCGTGCAGACCTCGTGATGTTTCTCACGAGCGTCGACCGGCCGTTTACCGAGAGCGAGCGCGCCTTTCTCACGCTCATCCGCGACTGGGGAAAGAAGATCATTGTCGTCCTCAACAAGATCGACATCCTCGAGCGCGACGAGCAGATTGCGGAAGTGACCGGCTTCGTGGCGGAGAACGCCGAGCGTCTCGTCGGCATCAAGCCGCCGGTGTTCGCCGTCAGCCTCCGACTCGCCCGCCGTGGGCGCGGCGGTGACCCGGAAGCATGGACGACGAGCCGATTCGCGGCGCTCGAAGCGTTCGTGCGTGAGACGCTCGAGAATCGCGAGCGGATTCGGCTCAAGCTCTCGAGCCCACTCGGTGTCGGCCTGCGTTTGGCCGAGTCGCTTCTCGAGCAGGGCCGCGCGCGTTTGGGGCTCCTGGGTGACGACCTCGCCGTGCTGGAGGACGTCGGCCGTCAACTCGCCGTCTACCGCGAGGACATGAGCCGCGACTTCCGGTTCCGCATCGCGGACATCGACAACCTCCTGCTGGCCATGGAGCAGCGCGGACATGCGTTCTTCGACGAGACGCTACGCGTCGGCCGGGTGTTCGATTTACTCAATCGAAGCCGAATTCAGGAGGCGTTCAAGCGTGAGGTCGTGGCCGACACGCCGGAGCAGATCGAGCGTCGCGTCGACACACTGATCGACTGGCTCGTCGACGCCGATTTTCGGCAGTGGCAAGCGGTGAACGAGCACCTGCGCGAGCGCCGCCGCCAGCACGCGGACCGGATTGTTGGCGAGAGCGCACAATTCCACCACGATCGCGCGCGGCTCATCGACAGCGTGGCCCGGCAGTCGCAACGAGTCGTCGACACGTACGACCGTGCACGGGAGGCTGCCACCATTGCGGACAAGGCCCGCGAGACGGTCGCGGCCGCGGCAGCCTTGCAGGTCGCGGCGGCAGGTCTGGGCGCCATCGTGACCATTGCGGCGACCACGGCGGCCGCCGATATCACGGGAATCGTCTTGGCGGGTGTGCTGGCGGCGGTCGGTTTCTTTGTCATTCCCGGTCGACGCCACCGAGCGAAACAGGAAATGCGCCAGAAGATTACGCTGCTCCGCGAACAGCTCTCGCGCGCCCTCCATCAGCAGTTCGAGACGGAGATCCGTGGCAGCGTGTCACGAATCGAGGAGAGCATCGCTCCGTACTCGCGCTTTGTGCGCGCCGAGCGCGCGAAGCTCACCGAGGCCAACCGCGCACTCGACGAGTTGCGCAACGCCATGAGTTCATTGCGCGCGCAGATCGAACATTAGTCAACCTAAACCGTGTAGAAATTTATTGATTTCGGCCGCTCTTTTCCACACGAGAGACTGTCCGGCGGATTTTCCACGGCCAGATCGTCGGCATGCCAGATGACGCGGATCGGCAATTTTCTTCGCGTCACGGTACATACACGCGTGCCCGGATCGCTCTATAGCCAATTAGGAAGGGGTCGTTCTCTATTCCTCTACGGATGCTTCGGTTCCCCCGGCCGACCGATGCCCACGAAGCGTGGTTTGAGGAGCACTATGCCCAGTTGATGGCATGGGCTCTGCACCTGACCGGTCGCGATCGAGAACAGGCGGAGGATCTCGTGCACGATGCCTTCGTCCAGTTCATGGCGCACCGGCCAGACCTCACGAAGATCCAGAATCCCGAGGGATATCTTTACACTTCTCTGCGACATCTGCAGCTGGCCAATGCCCGCCGCCTGGCGCGGCGACGCGAGACAAGCGTTTCGTCCGACGCCTTCGATCTGCTGGCGCACGACTCCCTGCCGCAAGGGCTGCGCGCCTGGCGCGCGCAGCAGAGCGAGCGGCAAGACGACTCGTTTGCGCAGCAGCTCCGCGATGTCTACCGCTACACGCAGCACCGCAAGTGCACGGCGAAAACGGCCAGCGTGCTGCTGCTGCGGTTCTTCCACGGCTACTACCCGGGCGAGATCGCGGAGGTGCTCCGTCTCTCACGTCCGGCGGTCGGCAAGCTGCTCCAGCTCGCGCGCCAGGAAGCCCGGCTCTTCATGGCCGACCCGGACGCCGCGGTGCCCGCCGCGCCGGACCCGCACCTCTTCAACCCGCCGAATCTCGTGCTGGCGCTGCGCGACGCGGCGCTCCGCGCGGATCCGGATGGCGCGTGCCTGTCGGACGCCGAGATCGCGGCGCTCTACGCCGCCTCGGGCGATGCGAGCGTGCCGACGCCAATCGCGGCGCACTTGGTGAGCTGCGCCGCGTGTCTCGATCGCGTGAATCGCGCGCTCGGCTTGCCGCCACTGGCGGACCGCCATCCGCTCGACAGCGTCGGCTATGACCCCGGCGCCCCGCCCCCTGGTGCCGGCACCGGCACGGTGCCTCAGCGCCCCGGGAGGCGTCGGCGACAACGCCTCGACGAGGGCCGATATCGCCTCTCGGACCTGCTCACGCACCGGCCGCACGAGCTGCGGATCGCCGTCAACGGCATCATCCTCGGCAGCCAGGCTGTGACCGCGTCGGTGAGCCGGCAGACGATCCGAGTCGCCGGCCAGCCGTTCGATTTCCTGGAGGTGCTCAGCGAAGAGGACGTGCGCCTGCTCCTCCTGAGCGTCGAGACGCCGCCCCGCGGCCCGGTCGAGGTGCAGCAAGGCGTCGAGCTCAGCGACGGCCGGCGCCTGGAGGTGCACGTCGATTTCTCCGGCGATACACCGGTCGTGCGCGTGTCGTACGTCGACCATGCGCTAGCCGAAGGACCTGCGCTGATCCCGGTGCAGCCCTCGGCGCCCGCGGCCGTTCCCTCCTCCACGCTGAGACAGCGGCTCCGCCGCTCGATAGGCGGTCTCTTCCGGCCACGGGGCAGCGGCATCGCGCCGCGCCGCTGGCGGCTCACGCGGGGCGGCGCATTCCTGACGCTGGTCGTGGCGACGGCGATTGGTGCCGTACTGCTGAATCACTTCGCGCACCCGGTGCTCTCAGCCGCGGAGCTGCTCGAGCGATCGCGGGCGGCCGAGGCCCTGTGGCGATCGAGCCAGACCCATATCGTTCGGCGAACGCTCGATGTTGAAGTGCGATCGAGCACCGGAGGGACAACGCGGCGGCGCGTGGAGGTCTGGCACAGCGCGGCGCGCGGGCTGACGGTTCGTCGCGCGTATGACGAGCGGCAGCAGCTCGTAGCGGGTGAGTGGATGGACGCGACCGGTGCACGCGCCGTGCACCAGCGGAGCCCAGCCGCCGATGCCGGCCCCGTGTTACAAGGGCTCGAAGCGTGGCGTGTGGAGCCTTCCGCCGACGCCTTCGTGCGGCTCATCGGTACGGTCGAGCGTGCCGTGGCCACCAAGGACGCGCGACGCTTCGTGATTGCGTTCGCTGCGGACGTTCCCCCGGCATCCGGCGTCGTGTCGGCGTCGCTGACGTTACGCGCCGACTGGCGCGCGGTCGAGCAACGCGCCACCGTGCGTGGCAAGACAGACACGACGACGTTCACGTGGATCGAGCGTCGACGGCCGACATCGCTGCCCAAGAACCTCCCAGCCGACGTGTTCGACGTGGACGCGGTGCTTCGTGCCGCGCCAACAGCTCCAGCCCCGGCGGCGCCCGCGGCTCGGCTGATTCCTCCCGCAACGGCGAGTCTCGAGGTTGCGGCCTTGACCGCACTTCGGCGGATCGACGCCGATCTCGGCGAGGAAGTGCGTGTCCGACGCGCGGACGGGCATCTGTCAATGACCGGCGTCGTCGCTTCCGCCCAGCGGCGCGCGCAGATCCTGTCCGTGCTCGAGACGGTCCGCCGTGATCCGGCCGCGCAGGTCCGGATCGAAACGGTCGACGAGGTTCACCGACGAGCGCGGCGTGGCGGCAAGACGCGTGCGGCGACGGCCGCCGCACCCGCACGGGAGAGCACCGAACCGCCGTCGTTCGGGCTCGCCCGAATCCCGCTCCACGACGAGGTACGCGCGTCCTTGATCGCCGCGGGGGTCGCAGCAACGGAGGCCGATGAGGAGGTCGCCCGCGCGGCCGATCAGGTCGTGCGCCAGGCGCAGGCGATGCGGCTCCACGCGTGGGCCCTGCGCCGATTGCTGGACGGCGTGTCAGTCGCGGAGGTCACCCACATGACCGAGCCCGCGCGCGCGCAGTGGCGGGCGCTCATCGGCGAGCATGCCCGATCGTTCCTCCAAGGCGCGGACACGTTGAGCGCCTTGGTACGGCCGATCCTGCCAGACGTACCAGCGACGCCGCAGATTCCCGCGGCGCCGCTCGCGGCTGACGATGCCTTGCTGTCTCAGCAGGCCCGCGCGCTCGTGAACGCCGCGCTGCGGCTCGACGAGCTCGTGCAGGCGGCATTCGTCTTGCCGGCATCGGGCGCGACCATCCCTCCGCCGACGCCTGACATGTTCTGGGCGGCGGTCGCTCAGGCCACCGGCGCTGCGTCGCCTCTCGACCGCACGACGCGCCCATCCCCTCCACTTCCCGAATAGTCACGTCGCTGATGCTTTCCAGGTCCTCGTCTCGGTCACTCAAAATGAGAATGAATCTCAGTCTTATTTGCCAGGTGTGCGCCTCGTCTCGCACGTATCGCCCGGAGTCGCCCATGTCAGGTGTGTGTGTCTCGTCTGTACTACGTCCCTTCATCGTCGTCGGCCTGTTCGTGGGTTTGTCGATGACCATGGGATGGCGCCTTGCCGCAGCGCAGCCTATCGGCGGCACTGTGAATGGCGTCGTCACGGATGAAAGCGGTGCCGTGGTAATGGGCGCCTGGCTGACGTTGGCCGACGTGGCCACGGGCGTGCAGCGAACGGCAACGGCCAACGAGCAGGGCGCCTATACGTTCGTGGGCTTACCGTCCGGTCGCTACACGCTGACAGCCGGCCACGAAGGCTTTGCGCCGCTACACGTCACCGACATCGTCGTCGTCGATGGCGAGCAGCGCGTCGTGCCGGTGATGCTCAAGATCAGTCCATTGACGGAGGCCGTGTCGATAGAGGGTGCCAGCGGCTCCTACACCACGAGCGTCACGGGCGCCGCGACGCGGATGCCGTTGTCGCTGCGCGAAACGCCGCAATCGGTCAGCGTGATAGGACAGCAGCAGATCGAGGATCAGAACCTCCGGACCCTGGATGATGTGCTTCGGCAGACGCCGGGCATCGTGGTCCAGAGGCGCGACGAGCGCGTGAACTATTTCTCGCGCGGCTTCACGCTCAACCAGATGGTCGACGGCGTGCCCACGCTGGCGTACACCAGCGTCGCAGCCGAAGCCAGCATGAACAGCATGGCCATCTACGATCGCGTGGAAGTGATTCGCGGCCCGGCCGGTCTGCTCAATGGTGTCGGTCAGCCCGGTGGCTCGATCAATCTGGTGCGGAAGCGGCCGACGGCCGAGCTCTCGGGAAGCGTATCGGTCGGCGTCGACTCGTGGAACCGGTATCTGGCCCAAGCGGATGTCGGTGGGCCCTTGAATGCGGCGAAGACGTTGCGCGGCCGCCTTGTTGTGTCCCACACGGCCGGGGACAGCTTCATCGACAACAAGAGCCGAAGGGACGAAGTGCTGTACGGCGTCGTCGAGGCTGATCTCACGTCGAGCACCACCCTTGCAGCAGGGCTCGAATACCAGAAGACACCCATTGAGGGCGCCAACTTCGGCGCTGCGCCTCCGTTCTACAACAATCACACGTCGACGAGCCTGCCGAGATCATTCTCCTCCAGCACGTCCTGGAGCATCTGGGACATGGAAACCAAACGCCTGTTCCTCAATCTCGAGCATCGAGTGTCCGACGGGTGGCGGCTGAAGGCGGATGCTTCCTATCTGAACAACCAGCGCGAGCGCTACAGTGGAGACATCTGGTTGGATCCAGCCAATATCGATCCGGTCACACACATTGGAGTCGTACAGCTTGGAGACAACCCCGCGAACGGGACGAACAAGACACTGGACGTCTACGCAAGCGGTCCCTTCGGCCTGCTGGGCCGAACCCATCAAGCAGTCGTCGGTCTCAACATCAACCGATACTCGTACGAGACGCGCACCAACAAGGCGATCGACACGGGCACGATGATCGATCAACGGTCCGTCGACATCTTCAACCTCGATGTGATTGCGAAGCCAGACTTCAAGTATCCCCGCTACTACTTCGGCGCCGACACGGAAGAAGAGGCGATCTACGCGTCGACCCAGCTCAGGGCGACCGATGCGCTCTCCTTTCTCATTGGGGGGCGCGTCAGCTGGTATGAGAGCGACCCTTGGACCCGCCGTTGGTTCAGCGGCGGCGACGGGGCAAAGGTTCAAGGCGTTCCCATAGAAGAGAGCGCCGTGTTCACCCCCTACGTTGGCATCGTCTACGACGTGAGCAAGGAGCTCTCCGTATATGCCAGCTACACGGACATCTTCCAGCCCAACACGCTCAACGACAGCAGTGGAAACGTCCTCGATCCGCAACGGGGCACGAACGTCGAGCTCGGTGTGAAGGGTGAGCATTTCGGCGGTGCGCTCAACACCAGCTTCGCCGTCTTCCGGACCGAGCAAGACAATGTTCCCGTGGCCAGCGGGTTTCAACCCGACGGCTCCGTCGCCTACGTCGCGGTGAAAGGGACAAAGAGCAGGGGAGTCGAGTTGACAGTAGCCGGCGAACTGACGCGCGGGTGGCAGGTGATGGGCGGATACAGTGACGTCGCCCCTCGTAACAGGGACGGATCGCTCTTGTCGCCGAACCTACCAACCCGCCTGTTCACCGTCGCGACGAGCTACCGCTTGCCAGGCAAATGGAGCAAGGCGACGCTCGGCGCCGACATGAAGGTCCAGAACGGCACGACCCTGATGGATCCGTACGGGCTCGGCGTGACGAGCCAGGGCAACGTCACGCTCCTGGGGCTCATGGCGCGCTACGACATCAGCCGTCGGCTCAGCATTTCGTTGAACCTCGAGAATGTGACCGACAGACACTACGTGAGCTACGGCGCGACGGGCTACGTCTATGGTAGCCCGCGCAACGCCTGGCTGAAGGCCACGTACGGCTTCTGAGCTTTCCCGATGATCCAGCTCGAGCCCATCAACGACGGAGGCTCTCTGAGCCACCATCCACCCATGCTCCGGCCGATTGTGAGCGTACGTCGATCGGTCGCCAAGCGCGGTCCGCTGGTGTCCCGCATCATCGCGGCGCTCGTCGGCGGTTATGTGTTGGCCGCCCTCACCAGCATGGCGGCGCTGGCCTTGCCGTTCAGCACGGTCGAAGCGGTGCTGGTCGGGACGCAAGCGAGCTTTCTCGTCTACGCGTTGGCGGCGATCTGGGTGTTTGCCGCCCGAAGCGCGCGGCTCGCCTGGCTGGGGCTGCTCATAGGTGCGGTGCCATTGATGCTGGCTCTTGGGGTCGTCTGGGCCGGAAGGAGCTCACCATGAACGCCGGAGGCAAGACTGCGACGAAGGCGCGCAGTCTGCGCCAGGCCATGTCGGACCTGCACATTTGGGTCGGTTTGCTGCCTGGCTGGATACTCTACGCCATGTTTCTGACCGGCACGGTGAGCTACTTCCGCGACGAGCTCTCCCAATGGATGCGACCGGAGCTTCCAGCCTATACCGCGGTCGGTCAAGGTCCGGTCGTGGCGGGTCGGTTGACGTCGGCCATGCGCGAGATCGCTCCGCGTGCATCGGCCTGGTCCATCGGGATGCCCAACGAACGCACCAACGTTGCGGCCGTGAGCTGGCTCTCCGCCAGCACGTTCCAAAGCGCCGATCTGAACCCCGTCACTGGTGAACGACTCACAGTCCGGCAGACCAGAGGCGGCGACTTCTTCTACGCCTTTCACTATCAGTTCCACTACATGCCGCGGCACGTTGGACGGCTGCTCGCGGGTCTGTGCGGCATGTTCATGCTCGTGGCCATCATCAGCGGCGTGATCGTGCACAAGAAGATCTTCACCGACTTCTTCACGTTCAGATGGGGCAAGGGGCAGGGATCGTGGCTGGATGCCCACAACGCGCTGGCCGTATTCGGGCTCCCTTTCCACATCATGGTGACCTACAGCGGCCTGGTCATTCTGATGCAGCTGTATATGCCCTGGGGCAGCGCGATGGCCTTCGAGACCGCTGCCGAACGACAGCGGCTCACCGCCGAAATTGCTCCCATTGTGCCGCCGTCCAAGCCTCGTGGCGAGCAGGTGGAGCTGGCGAACATCGCGAGCATGGTGCGCCTGGCCGAGGCGCGATGGGGACAAGACCAAGTTGGCCGTCTGCTCATCAGTAATCCCGACGATGCGGCAGCCAAGGTGGTCGTGATTCGCGATGAAGCCGGACGCGCATCGAACAGCCCGCAGTATCTGCTGTTCGACGCCACCGGGAAGCTTATCAGGGCCAAGGTTCGTGTTGGACCGGCGGCGGAAGTCCACGGCGTGCTGTATGCGCTGCACCTGGGCCGATTCGCCGACTATGTGACGCGCTGGCTGTATTTCCTGGTGAGCCTTGCGGGCACCGCGATGGTGGGCACAGGTCTGGTACTGTGGGTCGTCAAACGCAAGCAACGGTTGCCAGATCATGAGAGGCCACATGTCGGCCTCCGCTTGGTGGAGAAGCTCAACATCGCCTCTATCGGTGGATTGTCGATCGCGATGGCCGCGTTCCTGTGGGCCAACCGGCTATTGCCGGCTCATCTGCCTGGCCGCAGTGCTTGGGAGATTCACATCTTCTTCATTGTCTGGGCGGTGACGTTCGCCCATGCGTTGGCACGACCGGCAAAGACAGCTTGGATAGAGCAGTTGTGGTTCGGTGCCGCAGCGTTGCTGCTGCTACCTGCGCTTGGCGCCGCCACCACTGATCGCGGCCTTGTCAGTAGCCTTTCGGCGTCTGACTGGGTATTCGTCGGAGTCGATCTGACCCTGCTGGCGCTAGGAGGACTCCATGCATGGATGGCGATGGCCGTCCTGCGCCATAAACCCATGCGAAGAAGGGCAAAACAAGAGGCATCCGATGATGTCGCCCATCAAGCAAATATCCGAGACGTAGCGGCAACATGACACATGCGACCACGTTCATCCTCTGTCTCGTAGGCTTCGCTTCGCTGGCAGTCGCGATGGAGCGCCATCAGAAAGGCTTGTTCGGACGGATACTCGAGGCGAGGGCCACGCGGTGGACACGTACGGCCGGCTGGCTCATTCTGCTGTCCGCGCTCGTCGTGGTTGTGAAAGGTCAAGGTTGGAGCATCGGCCTGGTGAGCTACAGTGGCCATACAAGTGCCGGTGCTGGACTGGTATTCGTTGCACTAGCTGTGCATGGATGGCTCAGACCAAAGAGACGCGCCTGATTCACTCAGTCATGAATCGGGGCACGTCGGTTCCAGTGTCGACCTGCTAGATCGAGCAGAACCGCACCGTCTTGCCACTAGTTGGAGGAGATGCTCAGGGATGCGCGATGACCATGATCATGCGGAAGACTCGACGTGACGAGCCACAGATCCCACAAGACCAAGAGTGCAAGGAAGGTCAGCGCGACGCTTGGCGGTACGAGCGGCATCTGGGCGTGCAGGGCTCGCAATGTCTGCCCATAGGTCAGCGTCATCTCCTGCGCCTCGAACAAAGGGCCGCCGTTCGACAGCCCCTCGCTACGTTACCGACGTTGAGGCAACAATAGCGGCCTACCCGATGATTAGCTCACCACTAAGGTGTGAGACCTCGGAGCATGAAGGAGAGCAGGCCGGCAATCGCCACGACCTGACCGAGCCAGAACAGGAACGACCACCGGATGATATCAACGCGGGTCGCGGCCATCTGCTGACGCAGCGTCCCCGTTTGGGCCGCCATTTCCTGACGGAGACCAGCTTCAAACTGAATCATGTCCTGCCGGACTCCGGCCATCTCCTGCCGGAGCCCGGCGTCGACTTGATGCACCTCTTGGCGTAACCCTGTATCGACTTGATGCACCTCGGCGCGGACCTTCGCGAGCTCGTCAGTGAGCGCCTGCCGGAGCGCAGCATCGCCATCGTGCATCTCGATACGAACCTTCGCTAGCTCGTCGGTGAGCGCCTGCCGGAGTGCCGCGTCGCCTCGATGTATCTCGACGAACCTTGCCGAGCTCCTCGGCGAGCATCCCGCCGAATCGCGCCGCGGATCTATCGAGCACGTCGTCCTTCCACGCTTCTCCACGCGCATCGACCCACGTCGAGAGATCGAGGGCGGCTTCGTCGCCGATGCGTTGGCGAACCGACCGGGGCATCGAGAGACCTGCCATACCGTCCACCTATCCTCACAACGTCGCCTGTTGTTGACAAGTGAAATGTCCGCTGGTGTTTTGACACGTGATCTGTCCGGTTGTTCCTGAACTCAAGAAGAAGCATCGCTGTGGAAATGTGGGAATCGCGCGTTCTGGGCGCGATTTCCAAGCGCCTGTGGGCATCGTTCTGTGATGTCCACCGGCGCGTCATTTCCACAGCGGGGTTCACGCCGTTGCCTCTGTGGTGCCCGTGCTGCGGGTTCGGGAGGACGCCCGCGCCGGCCGTGCCGGCTGCGTCTCGCGTGGGGTGTCGCCGCTGCGGCCCCGCGGCCGTGCCGCGCGCCTCGTGCCACGCGGCGCCTGCCACGGCCGCCCATCGGCGGTAAAGTGGCCGAGCCGGATGTCGGGCGGTCGAACGATCGTGATCGTCCCGTCCAGATGCTGGCGCGCCAGGACCCGGAGCCCGGCACAGGTCCGTCGCCCGGGTTGGCGGTCGATTTGGAGCACCTGGCCCGCGACGGTGACCGTGTTGTCCGGGGCGATCACCCGCGTCTCTTCCAGACAGAGGATCGGGTCGAGATCGACGGCCCCCAGCGGCACAAAGGCGTTCGCCGGATCGCGCGGGGCGCGCCGAGCGCGCGAAGCTCACCAATGCCAACCGCGCACTCGACGAGTTGCGCAACGCCATGAGTTCATTGCGCGCTCAGATCGAACTTTAGTCTGCCTGAGCAGTGCAGAAATTTGTTGATTTCTCCCGCTTTTACTGCAAGAGAGAGGATACGAACGGCACGACCTGCGCTAAGATGCGTCGAACCGACTGACGCGACCGCTTTCGGCAGCCTCCCACGTTCCCGCCCCACCGCGCCTCGGTGCGCGCCAGGGCCCCAGCCGGCCGGCCGCGAATCAGCTACCCGTTCGTGATGACGATCTCGACTCGCGCGGGGCGCGGATTCGTCCGCTTGGTAACGCCTTGGGCGCTTGCGCTCGCCCTGGGTCTGCTCGGCGGTGTACTGAACCAATTCGGTGTACCTCTGCTCACGACCGAGGCGCCAGCCTTCGTGTTCGGTACTGTCTGCGCGTGGCTCGCGTTCTTCTGGTGCGGCCGCCTGCCCGGCGTGCTGGCCGCCCTGACGACCGCGCTCGTCGGCGGTCTCTCACTGGCGTCCTGGACGATGGCCGGCGCCACGGGCCTTGGCCTGCTCGTTTTCGAAGCCTGGGCTGTGACCACACTTGCCACGCGCTCCGGCAGTGTCGTCGTGGGCGCCATGGCGTTCTGGCTGCTCGCCGGCGCTCCGGCGCTCTTCGCTGGCCAATGGCTGGCTGGCGATGTGTCCGGGCAGCTCGTCGCGCTCGGCCTCGTGGTGCGCGTCTGCAACGCGCTCATCAACGGCGTGCTCGTGGAGCTGCTGGTGCGCCTTGCTCCGTTACCTCACTCGCTCCATCACATCGAGCTTGCCGCCTCGACGACGCTCGAGCACTACATCGTGCGGCGGATTTTACCTGTGGTGGTGCTCCCGCTCCTGGGCATCGGGCTCTTTCACATGCGCGCGCGGTTCGAGACGCTCGTCGAGCAGAGCCGGCTGGACGCGCTGGCCAGCAGCGAAGCGGTCGTGTCGGCGCTGCGGCGTCATTTGCACCCGACCGAGCTTGCGCTCGCGCGGCTCGCGCGCGACGTGGCGTCGGGACCGATCGCTGACTCTACGGCGCTCGCTCGACGGCTGGACGCGTTCTTGACCGAGCAGCGGCCCGCTGTCGCCATCGCGCTCATCGATGCCAACGGACGTCTGGCCTCTTCGATTCCGCTATTGTCGCGGCCCCGCGCATCGCCGCTTGACGTCCGAGCGAGCTGGCGCGTCCACTTCGATCGGGCGCGACGTCTGCAAGAGCCCGTATTTTCGGCGTTCGTGCCGGATCTGGTGCCCGCGAGTGCCCTGCAATCGGGCTCACTCGTGACGCTCGCGTGGCAACCACTCGCGCGCAGCGTGTCGAGCTTCGATGGCCTCGTGCTCGTCGCCCTCGACAGCCAGCCGTTGCTCTCGATGCTCAACAAGGAGCGGACCGACCGGCAGCACATCGTGACGGTGACCGACACGGCCGGCGCCGTGGTCGCCTCGCTGGATCCAATGCTCGTTCCCGGGATGTTGTTGCGGCAACGTGTGGACGAGCGGCCGCGGTGGTACGGCGCCGAGCAACGCGAGCCGCTCTCCGGCTGGCGCGTTCGCGTCACGCTGGCTGCCGACGTGCTGCATGCACGGCTCGCCCGCGCGACAACCGGCGTGCTGGCGCTCGCCGCGGGTCTGCTGGCTGGCCTGTATCTCGTCGTACTCGCCATGGCGCGCCACATCGCGTCGCCCCTGGCAACCCTGCGCCAGACCACCGCTTCAATGGCCGCGGGGGAGTTCGAACGACAGCCCGCCACGCTGGCGGCCAGTCCCATCCGCGAGCTGCGGAGCATCAGCACCGACTTACGTCACCTGCAGACATCGCTCCAATCGTATGACCGCATGCGTCGTGCCCGCGAGCAGGAGACCGAAGCGCGTTTACGGTGCACCTTCGAGCAAGCCGCGGTTGGTCTGGCGCACGCCTCGTTGCAGGGTATCTGGCTGCGCGTCAACACCCGACTGTGCGAGATCCTGGGCTACACGGCCGATGATCTGCTCGGGCGCGGCATCGAGATCGTGCTGCAACCGGAGGACCGCGGTCGCGTGGACGAGCGCGTTGGACGAGTGATCACGGGACAAGAGGCGATCACGCGCGTGGAGCTCGCACTCGTTGGCGGTGACGGCCGCTCGCACTGGACGCAGTTCACCGTCTCGCTTGGGCGTGATGCCGCTGATGAGCCCGCGTACCTCATTTTGGTGCTCGAGGACATGTCGGCGCGGCGGGCGCTCGAGGAGCAACTCGGGCGATCACAGAAGTTGGAAAGCGTGGGTCGCTTGGCAGGCGGCGTGGCGCACGACTTCAACAACCTGTTGACCGCCATCGTGGGCCATAGTGATTTCTTGCACGACTCCCTTGGCCCAGATGACCAGCGGCGACACGACGTGGAGCAGGTCCGCGACGCCGCGCGACGTGCCGCGAATCTCACGCGTCAGTTGCTCGCGTTTGCGCGGCAACAGGTGCTCGAGCCGCGCGTGTTGAACGTCAACGAGTTGGCCAGCCGCATGCACGGCCTACTCGAGCGGCTCATTGGCGAGGACATCGACCTGCGACTCGAGCTCGAGTCGGATCTCTGCAATGTGAACGCCGATGCCGGGCAGCTCGAACAGGTCTTGCTCAACCTCGTTGTCAATGCGCGCGATGCCATGCCGCGCGGCGGCGTGCTCCGGCTGAGGACCGCCAACGTGCGGTTGGACATGGTGGTCGCAGAGGCGCTCGGGCTGGATCCGGGCGAGTACGTGCAACTCACCGTAGCCGATTCTGGTCACGGGATGAGCGAAGACGTACGGGCACGGGTGTTCGAGCCGTTCTTCACGACAAAGGGCACCGATCGAGGCACCGGTCTCGGCTTGGCGACCTGCTACGGGATCGTCAAGCAGCTCGGTGGCGATATCGACGTCGAGAGCGCGCCAGGGCGTGGCGCGTTGTTTCGCATTCTGCTGCCGGCCACGCGCGAGCCCATCCAGGCGCTGCACGCGTCCGACGTCAGCCCGCGACGTGGTGGCGGTGAGCACATCATGCTCGTCGAAGACGAGCAGACCGTGTCACGGCTCGCGGCGAGGACACTGCGACAGCAAGGCTACAAGGTACTGGAAGCGTCCGATGGTGTGGAAGCGCTCGAGTGCTTGAGCGCGGTCGATGGCCGCGTGGACGTGCTCGTGACGGATCTCGTCATGCCGCGCATGGGCGGACAGGAGCTGGCGCTCCACGCTCGCGCGCTCCATCCCGACATCCGCGTCGTCTTCATCTCTGGGTATCTGGGTGACGCGGCCGCGCGGCTCGACCTCCGCGGCTCCGGGGCCGTGTTCTTGCAGAAGCCGTTCCGACCCAGGACGCTGGTGCAAGTCGTGCAAGCCGTGCTCGACACGGTATGCGAGACCGTTGCTGGCGGTTAGGATTCCAGACGAGTCCTGAGGAGGACGACCGGTGCGTGTCGTGGTGATTGGTTGTCTTGATGGGAGTGGCGTCGACCGCGGTTGCGCAAGCCATCGCGGGGCAGGACGCGGGTGTACAGGACGGATCGACATGGGAGGGCCTGCCGGACGGCGCCAGCGAGTGGTCTGTTTTCGCGGCAGGCGGTCGGACGGCTATTGGCAGAGACATCGACGGCGTCGCGCGATCCGGGCCCGATGCGCGTCTTGCGCTGTCCGCGTTCCAATGGAGCCGCGTATTGACCGCGCCGCACGGGTTCACGCCGATCCGCGGGCAGCTTCAGATGGGCTTTGAGCTCGTCCCGGTGCTGCACGCGGTCGAGAGTCGTGAAGCGCTCGGGTTCGGCGTGTCCCCGCTCGTTCTTCGCTGGCGCTTCGTCGGCACGCGACACGTGCAACCTTACATCGAGGCGCTGACCGGTGTCGCGCGAACGGACCACCAGATTCCCGACGGCACGACACGCTTGAACTTCCTGAGCCAGGCAGGAGTTGGCACCTGGCTCGCGTTGAGCGATGGCGTCGGCGTCCTCATCGGCTACCGGTTCGAGCACCTCTCGAACGCCAGTCGTCGGCCGTTCAACCCGGGGCTGGATTTCCACGTGGTTTACCTCGGTATGTCGTGGATTCGACCGCCACGGTAGGGCGGGGCTTCAGCCCGCCACCTATGTCGCCGGCTGGTCACAGCTCTGGCTCCCCGCGCATTGGATAATACGGGGAGGGTCCGTGACGGACCCTTGGCAGAGACCGCATGCGTCGGATCCGTCTTTTTCCCCGCATCGATCAGGACGAAGTCCACCTCGTTTGGAGCCTTGGCCTGCTCCATTTTCTGGTCATCCTGGCCTTTACGCTCGCCCGCATTGCACGAGATGGCGTGCTGTTGAGCACCGTCTCGGTGGTGTATCTCCCGCACATCTCGGTTGGCCTCGCGTTCTTCACGGCGCTCGCCGTGCACCTGTTCGATCGCCTGAGCGCCGGCGTGTCCTCGGCCACGGTATTGTCGCGCGCCGCGCTGGTGACGGGACTCTCACTCGCGCTCTTCAGCGTGTGGTTTCGCCAGGACGGTCCGGCCGCGGCGATTGTCTTCTATCTATGGGTTAGCGCTTACGGTGTTTTGTTGGTCGCGCAGTTCTGGATCGTGGCGAACGAGCAGCTCAACCCGGGCCGGGCGCGCCGGCTCTTCGGTCTGATCGGCGCGGCGGGCATCTTCGGCGGGATGGTTGCCGGCCTGGTGGCGTTGCAGCTCGGCTCGGTGCTTTCTCCGCAGGCGAACCTCCTCGTCATCGCCGCGGTGCACCTCGTCATGCCGCTCGCGGTCCGAGGCCTTGCCAGAACCGAGGAAGGCTCACGTGGCGCGCAGCCAGCGCGCGCCGCAGCTCAGGGTTCCACATCCGCGCTTCGATCGCCGTACGTCCGGCTGCTCGTAGTGCTCTTCCTAGTGGCTGGTGTGACGTCCGGCGTGCTCGACTACCAATTCAAATATGCGTTGCAGCAGCGCTCGACCGATGCGCACGAGCTGACCTGGTTGCTCGGACTCTTCAATGCGGCGCAGAACGTCCTGGCACTGCTCGCCGGGCTCGGCCTGAGCAGTCTGCTCCTGTCGCGGGTAGGCGTGCGGGTCACCTCCGGCCTGTTACCGGTCGGCCTCCTGCTCGGCTCGGGGGTCATCTTCATGTGGCCACTGCTGGCCCCCGTGTTCGGCACGCGACTCTACGAGGCCACGCTGCGCGCGTCCATCACGCGAAGCGCCCGCGAGTTCCTGTTCTTCCCGCTCCGAGACGAGGTGCGGGCGCGCGTCAAGCGATTCATCGAGAGCGTCATCGACCGAGCATCCGATGCCGTGGCGGGCCTGCTCGTTCTCGGGCTGAATGCCGTGCTGGCCGGAACGATTCTCCAGCTCGCGGCGCTCACGGCCGTGCTCGTGGCAGTCTGGATCGCGGTCGAGCTGATTGTGACCCGGGCCTACTCGAGGGAGCTCTCGTTCTCCGTGGAGCGCATGCTCGGATACCAACCCCCGCCCGCGCCTATCCGGCACGAGCCGGAAGCGGTTGCCAGTCTCGTCTCGCTCCTCGATAGCTCGAGGGAGAACCACGTGCTCTATGCGCTCGACCGCCTGCTGGCGATTGATCCAGAGGCCGTTCGGGAGCGGGTCACCGACCTGTTGAAGCATCCGTCAGCGGCGGTGCGCTTCCGTGTGATGGCATCGCCCGAGCTCAATGCCGCTGCGGTACTCCGCAACGCGGCCGTCGAGGCGGTGCCGAGCGTGTCGAGCGCGAGCGATTCAGGGCTGCCTCAGGGGCCCTCGCCGGAGACGAGTGTCACGCATGTCAGGGGATTGCCCGACCGTGATGGCCTCGAGGCGCTCCTCGACGATCCTGACCCTGAAGTTCGCCGGGCGTCGTTTCGTCTCGTTGCGGCGACGCGCGAGCGGAGCTACGTGCCGACCCTCATAGCCCGGCTCGAGCACACGAGACAGCGAAAGGATGCCCGTGAGGCGCTCGCGAGCTATGGCACGTTCATCGTGGGAACACTCGGGGACTATCTGGTCGATCCTCGACCCTCGCTGAGGGTCAGGCGAGAGATTCCGCGTGTTCTGGCGACAATCGGGGGCCAGGACGCGGCACACTCGCTGCTGCGGGCCGCCGATTGCCGGGATTGTCCGATTCTGCTGCAACGGACGCTCTGGGCGCTCAACAGGATTCGAAAGAACGAGGCAAGGCTGTTCCTTCCTCGCGTCACGATCGCCCGCCACCTTCACGAGGACGTCGATGGCTATCTGCGCCTCATGATCTATCGCAGTCCCCTGAACGGTAGGACGAACGGATCGGCCTTGCGCTTGCTACACCGCGCCGTGACCGAGCGCTTGGATCAGGTGCACGAGACGATCTTCCGGCGCTTGGCCTTGCTCTATCCGCCGCGCGACATCTTGCGTGCGCGCCGAGGCCTGGGCAGCGTCGACGCCAGACTCCGGACCCCGGCGCGCGAGTATCTCGATTCCATCCTCACGATCGATGATCGGTGGATGCTCGCGCCCTTGGTGGAAGAAGCAGCAGAAGCTGAGCGCGTCCGCGCGGCGGCGCTGCGCCTCCAGCTCGAGCCCCCGTCTCTTCTCCAGGTGCTGCGGGTGTTGCTCGCCGGCCCTGACGTCTGGCTGCGCGCCTGCGCGCTGTTCATGATCGGGAGTGGGAAGTTGGATGAGCTGACCGACCTCGTCGAGGAGAGCCTCGGCGCGCGTGACACGACGGTGCGCGAAACTGCCCTTTGGGCCAGAGCCCGGTTGTCTGCGGGATAATCAGGCGGGAGTGGAACCCAGTCATGGAGATCGAGCCCACGATGACGACGATTGAGCGGGCAATCCTGTTGATGGAGGTCCACCCGCTGCAATACCTCACCAGCGATGAGATCGCGACGCTGGCGGCTCACATGACCGAGGTCCGCTTCGAAGCCGGCGAGATTCTCGCTGAAGGTCGCGATCCCGAGAGCCACGGCTACTTCGTTGTCAGTGGCGTGTTGGAGTATCTGAGCGGTGATGTCGTCGTGCGGCGTGCGACACGCGGCATGGCCGTGGGCCTCTTCGGTCTCCTCGGGATCGAGGACACCGGCTTGACGCTGCGAGCAGACGAAGACACCCACGCCCTCGCCTTCACCCGCGAGGAGTTCACCGAGTTCATCACCGACAGTCCCGCCGCGTCGCTGGGCGTCGTTCGTGCGCTCGCCGAGGTCATTCTCAAACAAATGCAGCACCTTCAGGCGCTCGGCGTGCAGGCTGTGCTGGAGCCGGACCCCCCGTCGTCCGAGACAACCGAGAAGCCGTCAACGTAGCGAAGCTCCGCCTCAAACCGCCGAGCGCAGGCGAACCACGGTGGGGCGGATCTTCGCTACTAGATGCGCGGCCGCCGACGGCGGCCGCGCCTAAGACAGCTTCTAAGGCCGCTCCGTCAGAAAACTTGCTTCATCTCTCACGACTTCGGCGTTAGAAGATGTCTAGGGATGATCGATCATGGAACGAGTCTGCTTTTTGCTGCGGGTGTGCCCGGATCGCTTGGAAGAGTACAAGGAACGTCACCGTGCAGTCTGGCCGGAGATGCTCGAAGCGCTACGAGAGACAGGCTGGCAAAACTACTCGCTCTTTCTCGGTGACGACGGCTTGTTGGTGGGCTACCTGGAAACGCCGGACTTCCAGCGCGCGCTGGACAAAATGGCGAAGCGGGACGTGAACACGCGCTGGCAGCGCGAGATGGCACCGTTCTTCGTGGCGTTGGAAGGGCACCGGCCGGATGAGGGGTTGCTACGTTTGGAGGAAGTGTTTCATCTGTCAACGAAGCCACTCGGCTAGGTGCGCTGCGACGAAGTCATCGTCTTGGAGGTGGGGATAGGCGCGGCAGACGCGGTCGATCTCTTCTCGTTGTCCCGGTGAGAGGTCCTCGCTCGGATCGAGGCACCAGCGGCCGGCCAACAGTCCCTGGCGCCGGAGGATCTCGTGGAGGCCGGCAATGCAGCCCGAGAAATCGTGTGCCGCATCGAAGAGCGCACCGTTGGCGTCGGTGAGCGCTGCAGCTTGCGCGAGAAGCTGGTAGGCACCGCTGCCTTGTTGCGCCCGACACGCCTTGATGGCCTGGAGCAGCTTCACCGCACCTCCGGTCCACACGGCCCATTGGCCGAGCAGACCACCAGCGAACTGCACCGACACGGCGCTCTCCCCGGTTCCGACGCGAAGCTCTGCCAGCAGGTCGACGATGATGTTGTCGTCGTTGCCGGTGTAGAGGGCAACCTCGCCGTGCCGTTTGCTGTCGACCAACGCACGAACAACGTCGAGCGTGTGATAGCGGTTGAAGGGGGCGACCTTGATCGCCACGACCTGTTCGATATCGAGGAACGCTCGCCAGAACGCGTAGTCCAGCACTTGTCCACCAACCGCGGGCTGGAGGTAGAAACCAAACACGGGAATGATGTCGGCGACGGCGCGGCAGTGCGCCACGAGCCGATCGCGCGGCGCCTCCCGCAGTGCCGCAAGGCTGACGAGCCCGGCATCGTAACCGAGCTGTCGCGCCAGCAGAGCCTCACGCCGAGCTTGCTCGGCGTCGCCGCAGATGCCGGCGACGAGCACTGGTGGCGTCAGGTCGAGAAGCGCCTCGCGCGAGACGCTGGCAGCCAGCGCGAGCACCGGCTCGAACAGGCCAACCGTCGGATCACGGATCGCGAATTGCGTCGTGTGGACGCCCACCGCGAGGCCGGTCGCGCCAGCCGCGCGATAGTAGCGCGTCAGCGCCGCCTGGCGTCGCTCGTCGAGACGACGCTGGGCGTCGAGCGCCAATGGATGCGCGGGAATCACGAGCCCGTCGAGCAGGCGCTGTCGTAGATCTCGAATGGACATGACGAATCGATTGAAGCCGTACGTAGCGAGGGGCCTAAAGGCCCCTCGCTACGTACGGCATTGGGGTTGAGTCCGTAGCATTGGCGTTGAGTCTGTAGCGCGCGGCCTTCAGGCCGCGCGCGCCGCGGGCTGTCGTGGCCCACGCGCTCAAAACATTCCATCCGTCACCTCGAAGCGCGTTGGCTTGTCGAGCGTGGGGCCGCCTTGCTCGAGCCACGAGGCCACCGCTTCACTCAGCTCCCCGGCGGAGACCTGAGGCAAACCAAGCCAATCATGACAAGCGCGGGCGTTGCTGAGCAGGGCCTTGCCGCACGGCTCACCGCGGAACACGGGCTTGACGCCAAAGCGCTGACCAAAAAATTCTGCCAGCTCCGTCACCGACAGCACCTCTGGCCCGGTGACGTTGAGGACGCGTGGCTGCGATAGGCACCCTTCCAACGCCCGTAACGCGTACGAGTTGGCATCACCTTGCCAGATCGCATTGATGTGACTCACGGTTCGATCGAGCGGTTGGCGCGCTTGGACAGCACGTGCCACGTCGACGAGCACGCCATACCGTAGGTCAACGGCGTAGTTCAGCCGAAAGAAGAGCATTGGCGTGCCGTGCTGATGTGAGAAGTACTCGAACACGCGCTCGCGCCCAAGGCAGGACTGCGCATACTCGCCCCGGGGTGACGGCCGATCCGTCTCAACGGACCCTCCCGACGCGATGGGGACGAAGGGGTAGACATTGCCAGTTGAAAAGACCACCAGACGCGCCTGGCGAAAGCGTCGCGCGATGTTGACCGGAGCGATCGTGTTGATGGCCCAGGTGAGCGCGGTATCGTCGGCCGATCCAAACTTCCGCCCTGCGAGGAACAACACGTGCGGGCAGTCGGGCAGCGTGGCCACGCTGCCCGGATCGAGCAGATCGCACGCAATCGTTAGGGCGCCAGCGGCGTCGAGTCCGTGTCGCGCTGCAGGAGACGAGAAGCGCGATGCGGCAATCACGCGGCGCCGCACGCCCGCCGCAGACGAGGCGCGCACGATGCGCCGCACGAGCGACGGACCCATCTTGCCGGCTGCACCCAAGACCAGCACGTCGCCGTCGAGGCGCCGACAGCACGCGACGTCTGCGTCGCTTGGCGCCGAGAGACGATCCTCCAGATCCGCCGCGGTCGCGACATCAGCGAGCAAGCCCACCATCCAACGCGCCTCCCGTGGAAGACTTCGGTATCTGTGTCCATTGTTTATCGATGTTCATCTGTGTGTATCTGTGGATCGCTTTCATTTGTGTCCATCTGTGTGACTCGCTCGACCGTCAACCTGTGCTCGTCCGCATCCCACACCATCGTCACGCGACCGGCTGGCCGTACACCGATGTACGCCGCGGGCTGGTCGGACGCCATGCGCAAGACGCGGTCGATGGCCAGGTCAGTGAAACGCACCACGTTGCCGATGGCTTGTGGCATGAGCAGCGCCGAGCCGGCCAGCATACGGCTGCCCGGCTTCGAGACGCGTCCGTTGGCGTCGAGCTCGATCCGCATGCCGCTGACCCAATACTGGCCGGGTGGGGATGCGGCGGGCGCGACGGCGTCGGTGACGAGGATCGTCCGCTCCGGTGATTTGGCACGCACCATCACCTTGACGGTCGACGGGGGTAGATGATGTCCATCGACGATGAGGCTAGCCACGAGCGCGTCGGCGGCGAGCTGTTCCCAGATTACGTTGGGATGGCGAGGCAGCGTCAACGGGCACCCGTTGCCCAGATGCGTCGAGAGCGTCGCGCCGGCACGCACGGCATCGGCTATCTGCTGCGGTTCGGCCACGGTGTGACCGAGGGCGACGCGAATGCCCGCCGCCGAGAGGTGCTCGATGAGCGCGAGCGCACCCGGAACTTCCGGCGCCAGTGTCACGAGGACGATCCGGCCTTCTGCAGCCTCCTGCCGCCGTTCAAAGTCGTCTCTCGACGCGGGTGCGACGTGTTCGAGCGGATGCGCGCCACGTGCGCCGTCGGCTGGCGAGATGTACGGACCTTCCATGTGCAGCCCAGCAATGACCCGACTGGGATGCCGCGCGATCAGCCGCGCGCACGCCGTGAAGCGGTCCAAGGACGAGGTGATGAGCGTTGGCAGGCAGCGCGTGACACCCGTGCGCACAATCGCATCGAGCGCGCGCTGCAGGTCGTCCGGCGTGCAGCCGGGGTCGTTGAAGTCGATGCCGGCAAAGCCATTTACCTGCAGGTCGACGAAGCCCGTGTGCTCGATGGTGATGGGACTCACGGTCGTAGGGGTTGCAAAACGGGGACAGCCCTCGTTTTCGCGCTTAGCCAAATTCAGGTCCTGCGATCGCGAACGTCTGATCGGGTCGCTCGTGATACCGACGCTCGCCACGGTACATACGGATGAACGGCCGCTGCACGACGAATTGGAGCGATGTCAACCAGCCGACCCACGACGCGTGCGGCGGCACGTCGAGAATGAACGGCCGATCCGGATAGACGGCAACACAGCCAGCGACCAGTCGGCGCGCCGTACCTTCGTCGCGCGCGACGAGCGGGCCGAGATGCTCGAACCGATGGCCCCGCCGGCCAAACAGGTAACCGTCGATGTGTCCTTGCCCCGTCACCCAGGCATACTCTGGCGCATCGCGTCGGCAGGCCTCGAGCAGTGCCCGCCGGTCCGCTCCGAATGCCTCCTGGTCCCGTGCCAGCACCTCCTCGAGATCGTCATCTGCCATGGGCCTCGCCGGTGGGGCGGAGACGCGTTCCGCCGGTGTGTGCGCGGTGCGCTGCATACGCTGCAGTCGGTACTCTTCGCGAAACCCAGCGCGATCGTACAGGCCGAACCCCGCGGGCGTGGCGTCGAGACGGACAAGCGACACGTCATCCAGGATGCTCAGGGCTTCCTCGAGCAGACGGGTGCCAATGCCCGCGCCACGATGCGCGGGATCGACGAGCGCCATCGCGATCCAACTGAAGGCGTTCCCGTAGCGCAGGGTCGCGACGCTGCCCACGACATTGCCCGTGTGGTCAATGGCGACCCGACAGCCTTCGGGACTCAAGCCGAGGAACAGCTCCCAGTCGCGCGCCACTTGATTCCACTGGCTCGCCCGGCACAGGCGCAGACCGGCGGCGATGTCGTCCTGGCGCATCACCCGGAGCCGCACGGGTATCGAGGAGTTAGGCAAGTTCGACTGGCGCGCCGCCTCGGGCCTTGCTGGTTTCCGCGGCTTCCATAAAGGCGATGATTTCAACCGTCTCGTCCGGCGTGACCGGCGGCTTACCGCTGCGCATGAACTCGATGATCGCGGTGACGAGGCCGTGATAGATGGGCGGGACCGCGGAGTCGTTCGGCGTCTGTGAGGCGGCGGCCGGCACCAGCGACGGTGAGCCGACGATGGCCTCGGTTCCAAATGCAAGCGCTCCGTACGAATCGTCGCCCTTACGGATCCCACGTACGACACCGAGCCGCCCGTCCTGCCATTGGCCCACCACCACGTCGGCACCCTCCGTGTGCACCCGCGTGACGCGCTCGCACCCCGGGCCGAGAAGCGTGTAGAGCATCTCGACGGCGTGAATCCCGTACCAGAACAAGTCGGGGTGATGAGGTTCGGTTGGCGCTGGGCCAAACGTCGACGCTCCGACGATGGATCCTGCGCGCCCATCTTTGACGAGGGTCGCCACATCGTCTGCGAATCGAAGCGCTGAGGAGCTGAAGATCGGTGTCTCGTGCTCCCGCGCGAGGCGCACGATCTCTCGCGCGTCTCGCAGGCTCGCGGTAAATGGCTTGTCGACGAACACCGGCTTCCGTGCGGCGATGACGGGTCTCACCTGTGACAGATGCGCCCGACCATCCACGCTGGAAACGAGCACACCGTCGATCCCTTCGCACAGCTCCTCGATCGAGGGAGCCAGGGTTATGTCCCAGCGGCTGGTGATCTCCGCCGTGAACTTCTCAATGCGCGTCGCGGACGCTTCGACGTCTGGACTGCCACCTTTGTAAGCACGAACGACCCGTGCGCCCGGGATATGGTGGGGGTTCGACGAGTCGTTGAGCAGCTCCGTAAATGCGATCACGTGCGATGTGTCGAGCCCAATGATGCCGAGCTCGAGCTCACGTGGCGCACCTTGCGCGAAGCGCGTGCGCGCCTCGCTCGGTACTGATTCGCTTACCGCAAGCGCCGCGGCTCCGGCGGCGGTTGTCTTCATGAAGTCACGTCGACTGGGACGCGCAGGCATCATCTCCTCCATTAGAGCTCGCCGCGTGCGATCGTTGCAGGATCGAGCAACGAGGCGGAATGGAAATCTGCAAACAGTGTCGCGTCGGGATGCGTACGCAAGATGGAGGCCGGGGCCATCGGATTGATGCGACCGGCGAAGCACGCCTTGACCGCCTCGGCCTTGCGTGTGTCGGGCACGATGCACAGGATGCGACGCGACTTGAGAATCTGTCGAATCGACATCGAGATGGCTTGTTGCGGCACTTCCTCCAGCCCTGCAAACCATCCCTCACCCACCTGCTGCCGGCGGCACGCCTCATCGAGGTTGACGACGAGATAGGGCTGCTCGGTGTCGAAATCGGCGGGCGGATCGTTGAAGGCGAGGTGACCATTCTCGCCGATACCGACGAACGCCACGTCGATCGGCGCCGCGGTCAGCGCGCGGCCGACCTCTTGGCACACGAACTCGGGATCCCCTTCGCCGTCGAGCAAGTGATAGATCTCGAGGCCCGTCGGCCGAATCAGTCGCTCCAGGAGATACTTCCGAAAACTGGCGGGGTGCGTGACGGGCAAGCCGACGTACTCATCGAGATGAAACATCTCCACGCGCGACCAGGGTACGGCCCGCGTCGCGGTGAGCGCATCGAGAAACGCGAATTGCGAGGCACCGGTTGCGGCAATGATCCGCGCGTGCCCCCGCGCGTCCACAGCTTCCGCAATGGCTTCGGCAGCTTCCGAGGCTGCTGCCCGTCCGAGCGCGACCGGATCTTCGAAAACCTTGATTCGCATGAGCATCAGTTTCTTCTAGCGGCCCGCCAGCGCATGCATTTCGCTCGGGCGGCTTGGCTCGCCAATGTTCTTGGCTCGGCGTGCGCGGAGCAGCACGTCCAGACCCGCGATGCGTCCCGTACGAAACGTCAACAGCACCCACACGGCTACGAGCTCGACGAGCGTCTTGTTGACCAGCAGGTACGTACCCTCGCTGCCAGCCGCCGGCGCGCCGGATACGGGAATCAGGGCCACGTAGAAGGTGGCAAGCAAGAGCATCGCGGCCGCGCAACCGACCTGCGTGAAGAGCCCCAGTAGCAGCGAGAGGCCTACGAGCACGAGGGCGATCATGACAGCCGTGTCGATCCACGGGAGCATGCTCGACTGTGCCAGGGCACGGAAGGGATCTGCAAGCGGTCCGGATGCGTTGGCGAGATAGCCGGCCGCGCTCCAGCGTCCGGCAGGGGCGCCCCCCGACGTCCAGGCCGGCAGGATGAGCTTGTAATAGCCCTCGTACAGGAAATGCCAGCCGATCAGGGTCCGCAGCGTCACGAGCGCGACACGTGCCACAGCAGTCGAGCCAGATTCATGCATCGAGCACCTCGAACCGGCACCGAGGGTGCGAGCCCACGAGCAGGGGACGGTCCGCATGCTCTTCGTAGAAGAGTGCGGCAACATCCGGATGTGTCGCACAGTAGTGCCGTGCGAGCTCGACGCCGGAGACGAAAAAGGCTGTGGCCAGGGCGTCTGCGTCAGCGCCTGACGAGGCCACGACGGACACGCGGCGGATACCTTCCACCGGCATACCGGTGCGCGGATCGAGAACGTGCCCATACCGCTTGCCACCGGCGGTGAACCACTGTTCTCGGTCGCCGCTGGTCGCGAGGTGCGCGTCGCAGAGCACGACGCGCGCACCGCTTCCTTGGACTTGCGCGGGGTGTCGCAAGCTGACGATCCAGCCCGGCAGGCCGGACGGGCGGCCGAGCGCCGCCACACTGCTTCCGCCTGCGCTCGCGAGCGCAGCGTCCACGCCACGCCGTTGCAGGAGCCGAATGGCGAGGTCCAGCGTGTAGCCCTTGCCGATCGCCCCGAAGTTGAGCTCGACGCCTGGCCGTAGGAAGCGGACGGTGCGCTGATCGCGGTCCAAGCTGACATGCTGCATGCCCACGCGAGCCATCGTAGCGTTCAGCGCATCAGCGTCCGGCACGCGCCCGTCTCGCTCGAAGAAGCCCCAGCAGCGGGTCAGCGGACCCGCCGTTGGATCGAATGCGCGGTCGGTTTCGGCGTACAGGGCCTGGCAGCGCGCCAGCAGCGCAAAGAGCCCCGCCTCGACGGCGACCGGCTGCTCGGCGGCGTCGCGATTGAGCGCGCTCACCTCGCTCGTGCTGCGAAACACGGTCAGCTGCGCCTCCAGCCGCGTGACGAGATCGAGGGCCGCCCGCGCGTGCTCGACTGCCCGTGGCGCTTCCTGCGGGATCGTGATCTCGAAGCGGCACGCCATGGCGGTGCGGTGCACGTGCAGCCAGCGTCCCTCGACCTTGCGGGTGGGCGCGGCACCGGTCAGCCAGGTTCGTCGCGAAACGTTCACACGCATATCTTACCCAGCCAACGTCGGCCGAGTCCCCGCCGCGCGCTCCATCGGTCTCGTCACCGCGCCAACGTTGTGGGTGTAGCCAGCCAGACGCGAGCGTGTCCGAGAGGCGGGCGCACGAGCGTGATATCGGGGTTTCTCTTCGGCACGCGACGGGTGGTCCATTTAGAAGAACGCATTCTGTTACGCGGTCGCTCCGTGCCGACTTTATTCCGCACGCGCTGCGGTGTCAAGGTGCGTGGGCCGCCACGGGTGCTTAACGGAAATGCGGGTCACGACGATCGCCAGAAAAAGGGGACAGGCCCCTTTTTCGTCAGTGTTGGTTCTCGAAAAAGGGGCCTGTCCCCTTTTTCCGACCCTTTGCTTGGACTCGATCACGTAGCGAGGGGCCTTTCCGCCTTCGCGCTTCGCGCTTCGGCGGACCCGCCGTAGCCTTGGCGAAGGCGGGCAGGCTCCTCGTCGCGCTAACTCATCCTGCGCAATGCGTTCTGCTGTACGGTACGACCGGGAGCGTGGACGATCGGGTCACGCAGATGGCCTCGGATCTGCCGTCTGAAGCCAAAAATGGTGCCAAGCCTTACGGCGGCCCAGCTCCGCTCAGCGCGATTTTGTGGAGTTGGCGATCCTCGTGTACGTAGCCGGCCTCCGCGAGCGAGTCGGACAGCCGCCGGCAGGCTTCCTTGACACGCGTCGCGATCTGTCGTCCGAGCGCCGACGAGTGGCGCGCCTTCGGAATCCCCACGCTGATGCACCCACAGATGGCGCGCTCCGCGTCGAAGATGGCGCCGGCCAAGAAAATTGCGCCGACGATGGTCTCCTCCTTGTTGACGGCCGTGCCCACCCGCGCGACGTCGTCCCACTCCTTCTTCACGTCGGCGCGCTTCGTCATGGTCCGTGGGGTCAGCGGCTTGAGGTCTATCCGTGCGAGCAGCGCCGCGCGCGCCCGCGGTGGCAGGTAGGCGGCGAGGATCTTCCCGGCTGCCGTCGCGTGATAGTGCACCTCGGCGCCAAGGGGGCCGACGAGCCGGAGGTCACGGCGCCAAGGCTCGCAGACGTCCACGAAGATGCCGCGACCCGCCCGCAGAATCGCGAGGTACGCGCTTTCGTCGAATGTATCGACGATCTCGCGCAGATACGGCCTCGCGAATGGCAGCAGCTCGACGCTGTCCTTTAAGCCACGCGCCAGCAGCAGGCACTTGACGCCCAACTGGTAGGGCCCGCCAGGGGCCGGCTGCTCGACGTAGCCATGCCACTTGAGACTGGCGAGGGTCCGGTGAACGGAGCTCTTTACGTAGCCTGTCCGCACGGTGATGTCATGTAGCGTCAAGCCGCTGGGCGCGTCGCGCAGGGTCTCGAGAACGCGGACGAGCTTGTCGATGAGCTCGATGCTGTAGGCGGGCGACCGATGATTCTGCTCGGAGGAACGCATATCACGGGCAGAATACCATGGAAGAACGCAGCCGGCGCGGACAGGACACTAGCGCTTCCCATCGCGCGTCTCACTATCTCGACCGGATGCCCGGTAAACGTCACGGCCGTCGACAATGGTGAGCAGCGCGTCGATCTCCTTGATCTCGTCCACGGGACACGTGAGCAGATCTTTCGAGATCACCACGAAATCGGCGAGCTTGCCTGGCTGAATCGACCCTTTCTGGTCTTCTTCGAACGTCATCCAGGCCGGGTTCAGCGTCCACATGCGCAACGCTTCCAGACGGGTGAGACGCTCTTCGGGCACGAGCACGGTTCCCTGGTGCGTCTGGCGCGTGATGGCAATCCACATGCCGAGGAACGGGTCGTACGGGTTGGTCGCGTTGCGCGGGTCCAGCCTGACCATGTGATCGGAGCCACCGGCGACGACGAGGCCGGCATCGAACAAGGAGCGGAGTGGCAGCAGGTCGCGCACGCGCTGAGGGCCGAGTACATCCCGAAGCACGTCGCCATCCAGGTAGAGCCATGCCGGCTGCACGTCGAAGCCGATGCCGAGCTGCCGCGCGCGCGCGATGGCGCGCGCATCCGGGAAGTTCGCATGCGTGGCGGTGAAGCGCCGCGTTTCGAGCCCGTCCTGCTCGTCCGCAGCCTCGTACGCGTCGAGCAGCACGTCCAGGGCGCCACCGCCCACGACGTGTGCCGTCATCTGCCAGCCGAGGTCGCGCGCGAGTCGCGCGACGAGCCGCAGGTTGGCCGGCGGTGTTGCCAGCTCGCCGCGGTACGCTGGATCCGTATAGCCGTACACATCGGTCCGCGTGCCGTATGGCTCACGGAGGTATGCGGTGCCGATGAGCATGCCGCCATCGACCACCACCTTGAGTGGTCCCACGCGCAGCCACTCGTCACCCCAACCCGTGACGAAGGGCAGCGCTTCGATCTGCTCTTGCACGTCCTTCGCGCTCCCGGCGCCGTTGAGGCGATAGGTGACCGACGTTCGCACGGTCAAGCCGTTTTCGCGGCGGAGGGCCTGATACGCGCGAAAGCCCGCGGCGTCCTCGGCACGATCGATCGTGCTGGTGATGCCAACGCTGTTATACCGAGCTTGCACGCGCTTCAGCGCATCGGCGAGCTCCCGCGGTGTCCACGCTCGCTGCTGGCGTAACGGGCTGAGAAGCTCTGAAGCACCGAGGACGAGCCCGTTCGGTTCGCCCCGCTCGTCCCGACCCAGCTTGCCTCCCTTGGGGTCAGGGCTCTCGCGCGTGATGCCGTGCTTCTCGAGAAGCATGGAATTGAGCACCGACGCGTAGCCGTTGTCGACGAGCACCGCCCGATCGGCTGCCACCTCGTCGAGCTCCTGCCGGGTCGGGTAGCGGCGTTCCGCCAGGCGTGTGGCGAAGACTTTCGGCACGACGATCGGCGTATCCGCCGGCGTGTGCGCAGCCCGGTCACGAATGTAAGCCTGGATGGCAGCAATCGAGTCGAAGGGGGGCAGTGGGCCCTCCGCTTCGGCCAGTGCGGCCCCGATCGGGTGCGTGTGCGCGTCGATCAGGCCTGGCACAACCGTCTGGCCCTTCAGGTCGATCTTGGCCGTATTCGCTCCTGCCCTGCGGAGCACGTCGTCGTTCGTGCCCACCGCGAGGAATGTATTGCCGGCCACCGCCAGCGCCTGGGCTGCAGGCGTGGCATCCCACAGCGTGATGATCTTGCCATTGTAGTACACGGCATCAGCTAGCGGCTCGGCGGCTGCGAGGACAGAAAGTCCGAGGATGAGCGTCGTGGCAAGGCGAACGATCAACGAAGCCTCCAAGGAAAGGGGTCAGGGTCAGGGGTCAGAGACCAGGAACCAGGATAGACGCAGTGGCGCTGGTGAGCACACATGTATGCAACAAGACTCTGGAGGCGAGCAGAAGACATGAGCGTGGAGTATGATCAACGGTTCGGGGTCGGCAAGAGCGTCTGCGTAGGGCAGGGCTTCTTTTTCCACGTATCACGTCCGTTCGTCATGCTTCGTCTCGGCATCGTCGGCCTTCCCAATGTCGGCAAGTCTACGCTGTTCAACGCTCTGACCTCGGCTGGCGCGGTGGTTGCGAATTATCCGTTTGCGACCATCGAGCCGAACACGGGCGTCGTGACGGTACCAGACGAACGGCTGGACCAGATTGCTGCGCTGGTTCAGCCGCAACGTGTTGTACCTGCAATGGTCGAGTTCGTCGATATCGCTGGACTGGTGAAGGGTGCGAGCCAAGGTGAGGGTCTCGGCAACCAATTTCTGGCCAACATCCGGGAAGTCGACGCCATTGTGCACGTCGTTCGTTGCTTCGAGGATCCGAACGTGCAACACGTCACGGGCACGCCCGATCCGGCGCGCGATCGCGGCATCGTCAACATCGAGCTGGCGCTCGCAGACCTCGGAACGGTGGAGCGTCGTCTCGAGCGATCGTCCAAGGCGGCCAAGTCGGGGGATGCGGCGCTCAAGGCGGAGGTGGACCTGCTCGAACGTGTGCGCGCGCATCTGTCCGAGGGGCGGACCGTGCGAACCTTTGGCGCCAGCGAAGAAGAGCGCAGCGTCTTGCGGGGTTTGCACCTGCTCACGGGCAAGCTGGAGCTCTACGCAGCGAACGTGGCGGAGCAGGACGCGGCGTCCGGCAACGCGTACGTGCGCGTGTTGGAGGGCGCTATCGCACGCGACGAGGAGGAAGCGTCGGTCGTGGTGTTGTCAGCCAAGGTCGAGGCCGAGCTCGTCGAGCTGCCCGCATCGGATCGGCGCGAGTTCCTCGAGTCGCTTGGGTTGCACGAGTCAGGTCTCGATCGCGTGGCGCGCGCGGCGTACCGATTGCTTGGCTTGCGGAGCTTCTTCACTGGCAGCGAGAAAGAAGCTCGCGCGTGGACCATCCACGCCGGCGACAAGGCACCAACCGCGGCGGGCGTCATCCACAGTGATTTCGAGCGCGGCTTCATCCGTGCGGAGACGGTGGCGTTCGAGGATTTCGTTCGGACGGGTGGCTGGAAGGCGGCGCGCGAGAACGGGTTGGTGCGGGCGGAAGGCAAGGACTACGTCGTGCAAGACGGCGATGTGATCCTGTTCCGCTTCAATGTGTAGCGCGGCGCGGATGCGCTTGGCATGGGTTCATTCGACATCCTCGAGCACACGGCGGATATTGGCATCCGGGCCGAGGCGGCCACGCTCGAAGCGCTGTTCGAGCAGGCGACACGCGGCCTGGCGTCCATCATCGGGATCTGGCGACCGGCCGCCGGGGAGGTGGTGCGTATCGACGTGACAGCCGACGATCTCGGTGGCCTGCTGGTCGACTGGCTGAGCGAAACGCTGTACCTGCATGATACACGCCTGGCGACCTTCGCCGGTGTGGCCGTCGACGCCGTGCGCGATGGGCGAGCTGTCGGGGAGTTGCGGATGGTGCCGCTGGAGTGCAGCGAGACGGAGGGAATCCAGGTCAAAGCTATTACGTACCACAATCTGTCCGTCGAACGTGTGGACGACCGCTGGGTGGCGACGGTGTACTTCGATGTGTGAAGGGGTGACAAGGTGAGGAGGTGACAAGGTGAAGGGGCTTTCGAGCGAATGTTAGCGCGGGGCCTTCAGGCCCCGCGACGGACAAGGCAAAGGCCAGTCGCCCCCAATCCACGCACGCCCCAAGGCTCCCATCACCTTGTCACCCACTCACCTTGTCACCCACTCATCTTGTCACCCCCGAAAGGAGACCCCATGGTAGCGCCACGCAAGATCGGCGACTTCGTCTGGGAGCTACCGGTTGGTCTGGTGCCAGGCATGCGCGTACCGGGCCGCGTCTTCGCGTCCGACGCGTTGATGCAAAAGGCCATCGAGGACAAGGCGGTGCAACAAGTGGCCAACGTCGCCACGTTGCCGGGAATCGTCACCGCCTCGCTGGCGATGCCCGACATCCACTGGGGCTACGGCTTTCCCATTGGCGGTGTCGCCGCGACCGACGTCGACCGAGGTGGCGTCATCTCACCGGGTGGCGTCGGCTTCGACATTGGCTGTGGCGTTCGGCTGCTGCGCAGCGACCTCGTGTACGACACGGAGGTGAAGCCACGCCTCCGCGAGCTCGTCGACACGCTTGGAGAGCGCGTGCCGCGCGGCGTGGGTGGCCGCGGGCGGATGCCGCTCCGCGCCAGTTCTCTCGATCAAGTGCTGCGCGAGGGCGCGCGCTTTGCTGTGGCGCGTGGCGCGGGCTGGGAGGAGGACCTCGAGAGCTGTGAGAGCCGCGGGACGTTGCCGGGTGCAGAGCCAGACTTCATTTCGCCGCGAGCGAAGGAGCGCGGTGCGCCTCAACTCGGCAGCCTTGGAGCGGGCAACCACTTTCTCGAAGTCCAGGTGGTCGATGCGATCCGAGATAGCGATGCGGCCGCTGCCATGGAGCTCTTCCAGGGGCAGGTGTGCGTCATGATTCACTCGGGCTCTCGCGGCATCGGCCACCAGACCTGCACCGACCACCTGCGAGTCATCGATCGACTGCAGGCCAAGCTTGGCTACGCGTTACCGGATCGGCAGTTGGCGTGCGTGCCCTTCGAGCACGCGGTCGCGCGCAGCTACGTGGGCGCGATGAGCGCTGCCGGAAACTTCGCGCTTGCGAACCGCCAGGTGCTCGCGGACGCGGTGCGCGAGTCGTGCGCGTCGCTGTTCGGACGCTCGTCGCAAGCGCTTGGCCTGCGCCTCGTCTACGACGTGGCGCACAACCTGGCGAAGATCGAGGAATACGTCGTGGACGGGCGTCCGCGCCGGCTGTGCGTGCATCGCAAGGGTGCGACACGAGCGTTCGGCCCGGGTCATGCCGAGCTGCCGCCGCGGTATGCGCCGATCGGCCAGCCCGTGATCATTCCCGGCTCGATGGGGACGGCCTCCTTCGTGCTCGCCGGTACCGCTCAGGCGCGCGATCTGTCGTTTTCGTCGACGTGCCACGGCGCGGGACGTGCGATGTCACGGACGAAGGCCAAGCAGGTGATGAGCGGCCAGGCGCTCAGGCAGAAGCTCGAGGAGGAGGGCATCCTGCTGGCGCGATCGCACTGGGCATTGCTGTCAGAGGAAGCCCCGTATGCGTACAAGAGTGCCGCAGATGTCGTCGAGACCTGTGAAGGTGTCGGGCTGTCGCGGGTCGTCGCCCGCCTCCGTCCGGTCGCCGTCGTCAAGGGTTAGCAGGTAGCTGACGAAGGTCAGGACCCCTGCGCTGCGAGCTCGCCGAGGAGACGTCGCACCGCACGAGGATCGGATACGCGCCACTTCGCGTGGCGCGGCCGCAGGCCGACAGCAACGGTGATGCTCGAGTCCGGGAGGGCGGCAAACATCTCGTCGTCGGTGGTATCGTCCCCAACGGCAAGCACTGCCGGATCTGCCACGCTGTTGGCGAGCACGCGCCGCACCACGAGTGCTTTGTTGGCGCCGCGCGGACGCACCTCGATCACCTTCTTCCCTTCGATCAGCTCGAAAGGTAACTTGGCGAGTAGCTCCTCGAGCCGGAGCCGTAGCTCCCGCGCCTGGCGGGCGCCGAATTCAGGGTCGCTCAAGCGATAGTGCCACGCCACCGACGCCGTCTTCTCCTCGAGGCGCGAGCCAGGCGTCTCTGCACTGAACTGCTCGAGAATGGCGCGGATCTGCGCGAGAGAATCGACATGCACGGGGACTGTGATCTGCCATTTGCCACTGGGGCCGGGGCGATGCCAGAGCCCGTGCTCGGCCCACAGCGAGAGTGGCACTTCGCCCAGCCATTCATCGAGCGTGTCGCGCGCGCGCCCGCTGACCACGTGCACGTCGGTCGAGGGCCGCTCGGACAGCTGACGCAGCATCGACAGCAACTCAGCATCCGGTAACGCGAGCTCGGGTGTGGCGACGATAGGCACGAGGCTACCGTCGTAGTCGAGGAACAGTGTCAGAGAGGAAGATCCACGCAAGGTCGCGACAATCTCGGCGAGATGATCCGAGCTCATGTTCATGGTGCCCGTCAGACGCTGCTGCCATGGCGCGTGCGCGAGCCGCTCGAGAAATGTCCGTGCCCATCGGTGCACGTCGTGCGACACCACGCGTCGCCGCAAGGCCCTCATGCGGGTGCGACGCTCGCTCGCCCCCATGGACAGCGCATAATTGATCGCCGCAGCCGCGCCGTTGATGTCATAGGGATTGACCACGATGGCTTCACCGAGCTCCGTGGCTGCGCCAGCGAACTCACTCAGGACAAGCACGCCATCTTCATCGACCCGGGAAGCCACGAACTCCTTCGCGACCAGATTCATCCCATCGCGCAGGGGGGTGACGAGCATGACATCCGCCGCTCGGTACAGCGCCACCAACTGGCGACGCGTGACAGAGCGGCGGAGGTAGTGGACCGGCACCGAGTTGACCTTGCCGTATATCCCGTTCAAGCGACCTACCAACTCCTCCACTTCCCGGCGGAACGCCTTGTACGACTCGACTTTCTCTCGTGTCGGCACCGCCAACTGGATGAGCCGGACGTGATCGGCCAGCTCCGGATTGCGCTCGAGGAGACGCCCGAACGCCAGCAGCCGCCGTGGGATGCCTTTGGTGTAGTCCAGACGATCGACACCGAGAAGGATGCGATTGTCGCCGGCCTGGCGGCGGATCGCCGCCACCTCCTCGATGACGCGCCGATCCTCGGCTAAGGCGGTGAAGGCCTCGACGTCGACGCCCATAGGAAACGCGCCGAGGCGGACCTCGCGTCCGTCCACCTGGACGCGGTCGACGTCTACCTCGTGGCCATCGATGTGGACGACCGAGTTCACGAAGTGTCGCAGGTACGCGCGTGTGTGAAAGCCCACCAGGTCCGCACCGAGCACGCCTCTGAGAACCTCCTGCCGCCACGGGAGCAGGCGGAATATCTCCGACGAAGGGAACGGCGTGTGGAGAAAAAACCCGATGCGGGCCTCAGGCAGACGGTCTCGCAACAGGGCGGGAAGCAGCATGAGCTGATAGTCGTGCACCCAGATCATGTCATCGCGGCGACTGACGTGAACCACGGCATCAGCGAACTTCTCGTTGACCTGGCGATACGCATCCCAGTTGCTCGCATCGAGCGGGATGCGGTCGAGCAAGTAATGAAAGAGCGGCCACAACACACCGTTCGAGAAACCATCGTAGTAGCGCTGGATCTCGTCAGACGACAGATAGACAGGTGCAAGACGTTCCTGTGAGAAGCGCTCCTCGAGCTTCGATCGCTGAGGAGCGGTGAGCCGATGGACCTCACCCGGCCATCCCACCCACACGCCCTCGGACTCCTGGTGCCATCCACGGAGGCCCGTGGCCAATCCCCCGGACGAAGGGATGAGCCGGACGTCTTCGCCAATCCGGCGCATCGTCACAGGCAGCCTGTTCGAGACGACCACGAGACGACCCGGTGACACACGCGGTGCTGGCACGGCCCCATTACATCACAAGCGCAAAAGGACACCAGAACAGGTTGGGGTTGTCATGCTCGAGATCGGCGGGACTCATGACCGATTGCGCCAGCCGCCGTTGAGCCGGAACCTACAGAGGGGCCACACTAGATAGGGGAGGCGATACGGTCTTGGCTCACGACTTCAATTTCGGCGTTCTACGTGAGATCGGACACCGGCCGTGGCCAATGCCTACCGGTCCGTGGATCATGACGCAGACCTGGCACGACCTGCTGTTCGCGCACTGGCCTGTGGAGCCGCCGCTCCTTGCCGCGTTGATCCCGCCGTCTCTCGAGCTCGATCTGTTCGATGGCCGGGCGTGGCTCGGGATCGTTCCGTTTCACATGACAAACGTCGCGCCGCGCGGCGTGCCTGCACTGCCTTGGATGTCGGCTTTTCCCGAGCTGAACGTGCGCACCTACGTACGGGTCGGTGCAAAGGCCGGTGTGTACTTCTTCAGCCTGGATGCCGGCAACTCGGTCGCCGTGCGCGTGGCCCGAACCATGTTTCACCTGCCGTACCATTCAGCGTCGATGCAAGTCGAGCAGCGCGGCGACGGCATTCACTATGTCAGCAGGCGCAACAGCGACAAGGCGCCCGCGGCGGAGCTCGTCGCCACGTATCGGCCAACTGGACCGGTGTTCCACCCGCGGGAGGGATCGCTCGAGTACTTCTTGACCGAGCGCTACTGTCTCTACACCGTCAACAAGAAAGGGGACATGTTCACGGTCGAGATCCATCACCCGGCCTGGCCTCTCCAAGTGGCCGATGCTGAGATCGCGGCGAACAGCATGGCGGAGTCGGCTGGCATCCAACCCACTACCGCGTCGCCACTCCTGCACTTTGCAAAGCGACAAGATATGGTGAACTGGGGGCGGACCCGCATCGCCGCTCGATAGGCCCACAACTGCACAGGTGATAGCGTACCTATTGTGCCGCGACCAGCTCGAGGTCGATCGCGATCTTGACCTCGTCGCCCACCGCGACGCCGCCGGTCTCGAGCACCTGATTCCACACCAGCCCGAAGTCGCTGCGCTTGATCTTCGTCGTCGCGCTGAACCCCGCACGGTCGCCGCCCCATGGGTCCTTGCCCCGCCCTTCAGTGGTGACGTCCAATACGATCTCGCGCGTTCCGCCGTGCATGGTGAGATCGCCGACGAGCTTGAACGTCCCGTTGGAGACATCCGTGATGCGCGTGCTCCGGAACGTGAGCGTGGGAAACTTCTCAACGTCGAAGAAATCGGGCGAGCGCAGGTGTGCGTCGCGCTGTGCCTCGCGCGTGTCGATGCTGTTCACGCCGACCGCGACCTCGACCTGGCTTGTGGTTAGGTCGGAGTCGTCGCTCACCACCCGACCAGTGACGTCGGAAAAGCGCCCTTTGACGGTGGCGATCATCAGGTGACGCACCGAGAACTCGAGACTGGAATGACTGGGGTCGATGTTCCAGATCGTGGTCGTTTCAGACATCGTGCTCATGCTGTGGCGGCTCCTTCAGAATGGTTAGCACTACCAAGAGGAAGCTACTATAGTTTCGTAATTCACTTCTGTCAAGTACGTTCCTTCGTTGCTACACTGTCCTCATGTCGCACGAGCTGTGCGCTCGTTTCCACCAGGCAGTGGAGCTCATCGGCCGGCGCTGGAGCGGCGCGGTTGTTCAGCTCCTGCTCCAGGGACCATCGCGCTATGGCGAGCTACGCGCGACGATTCCCGAGATCAGCGATCGCATGCTGTCGGAACGCCTGCGCGAGCTCGAGGACGCGGGCATCGTCATTCGCACGGTGATTCCAGAAATTCCCGTACGCGTGGAATACGCTCTTACCGAGAAGGGGCGCGCGCTGCAGCCAGCGCTGAACGCGATTGCCGCGTGGGCTGAACAATGGGTCGACGATGGTGAGAGCCAGACTAGGCACGTTGACCGAGCGACGCGCCGGCGTCCGACGCCAGCCACTCGGGTGACCACGGCGCGGCAGCGCACTCCGGGCGCGCGTCGACGTTAGGACGAATCTTTAGCCCGGCGCGCCCAGATCTTTTCGAGCCGCCCGTAACAGTGCGATTACAGCTGCCCAACACCTGGACCTGGTTCATGCGAGCGTGGTCGGTATCTGTTTGGGCGACGGTCTGGGCGACGCAGGACGGCGTCAGCGCTAGCAACAAGCAGCAGAGGGCCCGACTCGGCAACATGCCGTCTAGCATCGCAGCCGCCTGGTCGGAGGCACACTCGCGACATCTACCAATTGTCGTGACGATGAACGCAAAAGAGAGTCCGGTGGATCGTCAATGACCCAAAGAAGGATTACATATCTGGGTAGGGGGTCCGACGCGCTCGACATGTACTGGCGCGGGTAGTGGCCGCAAGCGCTGCCGTGCCGGCGGGTTCTCGCGGTACGCGACGACAGGCGAACCAGATGCTATCTTGGTGATGCTCGTAGAAGCCGTCCAGGTCGTCCCTTCAGTCGAATGCGGATCCGGCGCCTTCAGGCAAGGGTCGATCTGCACTGTGGTGATTAAATGGGAAAGCGCAGGCATCATCTTACCCGCCGTAAGTTCATTGCGGACACGACCCCCGTGGTGGCAGGAGCGATCGCGGCCGCTCAGTTGTCTCCTTTGATCGAAGCTCGCGCGGCGGCGCCTACTCCGGAGTTCGAGAGCAACTGGCACGAGTCGTCGGATCGCGTGTGGCTAGGGCCGGAATACTGGGCCAACCCCCTGCAGGACTGGCGCGTGGCGGACGGACGCATTGAGTGTGTGAACCGAGCGCTCGACCGAAACGTGCATGTGTTGACGCGGCAATTGCGCGCCCAGGAAGGCACCTTGACCATGAGCGTGCGCGCGGGACGGATGGGCGGTGGCCCGATTGGCGACGGCGAGGGATCCGTGGGCTTTCGCATAGGCATTCTTGGAACGCTCCGTGACTACCCGGAGCTTCACGATTACCGGAACAATCTGTGGCCGGAGCCTGGGTATGGATTTTCGGCGGGCCTTGCGTGGAACGGCACGGTCTTCTGCGGCGGTTCTGGCCGGGGGCACCTGGCCCCTAGTGTCGAGCTCGTCGAGTTGCACTTAGAGGCCCGGCCCGTTGGGGGCGGCGCTTATGACGTGACGCTGACCGTGCTCGACGGCGTTCGCGGTCACACCTTGGCTGCCGCAACGCAAAGGGCAGTCCCGGGAGATCGCCTCATAGGCAATCTCTCGTTGGTGAACAACTTCGGCACCCCCGAGAAAACAGGTCAAGAGCCCGAGGCGCTGAACTTCGGTGTGGGCCAGTTCTGGTTCGACGACTGGAGGATCGGCGGCAGCAAAGTGGTTCCCAACGACGCACAGGTCTTCGGGCCGATCCTGTTTTCCCACTACACGTTGAGTGGTGGGACTCTGAAGCTGACCGCCCAGATGCCGCCGTTGGGTGACGAGGATACTCGGACAGTGCGTTTGCAAGTGCAGGATGCCCGCCAGTGGAAGACCATCGGCGAAGCGCCTATCGATCCCGACTCCCGTACCGCGACCTTCCGGGCAGAGAACTGGGACGCCACGACCGACGTTCCTTACCGAGTGGCCTACCTTTACAAGACCAAGTCAGGCGGAGAAGACGTCTACTGGTCTGGCATCATCAGACGCGACCCGATCGACCATGCCGAGCTGGTGGTCGCCGTGGTTTCCTGCAACATCCACGCGATTTTCCCCAACGTGCCGCTGGTCGAGAACATGTCCAAACTGGCTCCCGACCTGCTGGCCTTCGTGGGGGATCAGTTCTACGAGAACTGCGGCGGATACGGTACCCAACGCGATGCCACCGAGGCGGCCATCATCGATTACCTGCGCAAGTGGTACTTCCACGGCTGGACCTGGCGAGAGCTGATGAGGGACCGCCCGAGCCTGTCGCTTCCTGACGACCACGACGTTTACCAGGGCAACTTGTGGGGCGAAGGCGGAGACGGCCGCGAGACCACGCAGGAAGCCGGCGGCTACGATATGCCCAGCCGGTGGGTGAACGTCGTGCACCGAACGCAGACCGCCCATCACGCCGATCCGTACGATGCCGAGCCGGGCAAGCGAGGGACCCGCAATTACTATGGCCCCATGACCTATGGCCGCGTGAGCTTCGCGGTGCTGGCGGACCGCCAATACAAGTCCGGCCCCGAGGGCAGGGTGCCGCCGACCGGCGATCGGGGAGACCACGTGATCGAATCCAGTTTTGACCCGAAAATGGCCGACGTGCCTGGGCTGGACCTGCTGGGCGACAAGCAAATGGCGTTCCTCAAGGAATGGGCCGCCGACTGGGAGGGCGCCGACATGAAATGCGTCATTTCCCAGACGATCTTCACCGGGCTGCCGACGACGCATGGCAGAACGTGGGACGTGCTCTTTGCCGATTACGATACCAACGGCTGGCCACAGACCCCGCGCAACGCGGCGCTGCGAGAAATTCGCAAGGCCTTTGCCTTCCACATAGCGGGCGACCAGCACCTGCCGGCCGTGGTGCACTACGGCATCGAGGCGCACCGGGACGCCGGTGTGGCCTTTGCCGGGCCGGCGGTGAATGTGGGATATCCCCGTTGGTGGGAGCCGGAGAAGACCGGGCGCAACCGCACCACGGCCACGAAGGGGCTGACCGGGGATTTCCTCGATCACTTTGGACATCCGCTCACCGTGCTGGCAGTCAAGAATGGCCCTTATCAAGTGCCCGCGCCCGTGCTCGAACAGGTCAACGCCAAGACCAGCGGGCTCGGCCTCGTGCGCTTCAACAAAGAGAGACGTACCGTGACCATCGATTGCTGGCCGTACTCGGCCGACCCGCTCCAGGAAGGCACCGAGATGCCCGGCTGGCCAGTGGTGGTGAGACAAACGGACAACTATGCGCGGAAGGCCGTCGCGCACTTACCCACGTTGAAGATCCGTGGGGTCGAAAAACCGGTGCTGCACCTCGTCGACGAGCGCAACGGGGAGTTGGTTTACGCTTTGCGGCTTCCCAGGCGCGAGTTCCAGCCCCATGTGTTTGCCGCGGGTGAGTACACCGTCAAGATTAGCGAGCCAGAGACCGGAAAGGTCAAGGTGCTGCCTGGCCTCGCAGCGACGGCTGAGAACCGCGAGGCGCTCGAGGTGGTCGTATAGCGCGGAAGGTCGCGGTCCATGAACGAAGAACTTCCAACGCTGATCGACGAAGCGCGCGCCATTGCCGATGACGCACAGAAGACCTTCGGTCATTTGAGCGCGGAGCAGCTGAATTGGCGACCGAACGCTGATGAGTGGAGCGTGGCTCAGTGCTTCGACCATCTGATTGTGATCAACGCCGATTACTTTCCGGTCATAAGGAACATCGCGCGAGGCGAGTACAAGGCCTCCTTGAAGGAGCGGTTACCGCTGCTGCCACGCCTCTTTGGATCGATGATTCTCAAAGCAGTACAACCCGAAGCGCAGCGCAAGCTCAAAGCGGATCCGAGATTTCGGCCGTCCAGCAGCACGATCGACACTGACATCATCGCCAAGTTCGACGCACACCAGCGAGAAGTGATCGAACATATGAAGATGACGGAGCATGTGAATCTGAGAACGGTGATCATCACGTCGCCCGTTGCCAGCTTTGCGACGTACAGCTTGTTGGACGCCTATAAAATCCTCGTTACGCACGAGCGACGTCATATGACGCAAGCGAGGCGTGTGATGGGAACAGAAGGCTTTCCCACAAGAGAACCTTAGGGTCCGGTAAGAAATAAACTCGACATTCTGGCCGCCGATGCATCCCATCTGGCTGCGTTGCTCGTCGCTTACATACTCCCGGTATGCGCGCTCCTCGCGCCTTGCGCGCTGGGCGCCTCGACGCCCAGAATGTCAACCTTATTTCTTACCGGACCCTTAGCCTACGGATACGGAATGACAGTGGCGAGGGCGGAGCCACCTCCGTTGGCGAATCGCCCTTCCGTCGACTGATACCGCGCGTACTCGACAGTGGTCGCGATGAAATCTTCACCAAGGCCTACGCTCTCGACCAGGATGCTGAACCGCTGATTCTCGAGTGCCGGAAAATGGTCGCTGATGCGGAACGTCTGCCGCTGGAACGATTCGAATATGAATGTCTGCTCCGCGGTCGTGCCATCGTCCTGCACCACGGTGCAGGCAACGAGTAAAATGGGAGAGCATGATGATCCCCTTTCATTCTCTCGTTGCCGACTGGTTTGCAGGGCGCTTTCATGAGCCCACGCCGCCGCAGGCCTCCGGGTGGCGGGCGATCGCCTCCGGCCGGCACACCCTGATTGCGGCGCCGACTGGGTCAGGCAAGACGCTCGCCGCGTTTCTCTGGTCGATCAATGGCTTGGTTGAAGAGGCGCTTGCCGGGAAGCTGGAGGATCGTACCGCGGTCGTCTACGTGTCGCCGCTCAAGGCGCTGAGCAACGACATCGAAAAGAACCTGCAGGAGCCGCTGCGGGGCATTCGGGAGGCGGCGGCGGCGCGCGGGCTGGAGATCCCAGAGATCCGTGTGGCCGTGCGCACGGGCGATACCGCGGCGCGAGACCGCGCACGGATGCTTCGCCGTCCGCCGCACATCCTCATCACGACGCCCGAGTCCCTCTTCATCCTGCTCACGGCGGAAGGGAGCCGGCGCTTCCTGTCGACCGCGCGCACGGTGATCGTCGACGAGATTCACGCCTCGGCGGGTGACAAGCGCGGCTCGCATCTTGCGCTCTCGCTCGAGCGTCTGGACGCGCTCAGCGGGCCGCCGCTGCAACGGATCGGTTTGAGCGCCACGCAGAAGCCCATCGAGGAGATCGCGCGCTTGCTCGTCGGCAGCGCTGACCCGTGCCGAGACGAGAGCCCAGACTGTGCGATTGTGGACGTGGGCCACCGACGGCAACTTCAGCTCACGATTGACGTGCCCGACCAAGAGCTCGGCCCCATCGCAACGCACGAGCTGTGGGCCGAGATCTACGACCGGGTCGTCGCACAGGTGCAGGCGCATCGTGCCACGCTCGTCTTCGTGAACACGCGCCGTCAGGCGGAGCGCGTCGCGCACGAGCTGAGCGAGCGGCTTGGTTCCGACCGCGTGGCCACGCACCACGGCAGCTTGTCACGAGCCACGCGCCTGAGCGCGGAGGAGCGTCTCAAGCGTGGCGAGATCGCGGTCGTGGTTGCCACGGCGTCGCTGGAGCTCGGCATCGACATCGGGCACGTCGATCTCGTCTGTCATATCGGGGCGCCGCGCCAGCTCGCCACGCTGCTCCAGCGTGTCGGCCGATCTGGCCATTGGTTGGGTGCCATTCCCAAGGGCATTCTCTACCCGCTGACCCGCGACGAGCTGGTGCAGTGCGCGGCGTCCCTGCGCGCGGTTCGCGCCGGCGAGCTGGATCGCCTCATCATTCCGGAAACGCCGCTCGACATCCTGGCGCAGCAAATCGTGGCGATCGCCGCCACAGGGGAGATCGGCGAAGAGGAGCTCTGGAACCTCGTTCGACGAGCATATCCCTTCCACAACCTTGCGCGAGACCAGTTCGATGCCGTTGTGGAGATCTTGAGCGAAGGCATTGCCACGGGACGAGGGCGCCGGTCAGCCTATCTCCATCGCGACCGCGTGCACAAGCGCTTGCGTGGCCGTCGCGGCGCACGCCTTGCCGCCATCACGTCGGGTGGCGCGATCCCGGACGTGGCGGACTATGACGTCATCGAGGAGCCCTCGGGCACGTTCGTCGGCAAGGTCAACGAGGACTTCGCGGTCGAATCCATGGCGGGTGACATTTTCCTGCTGGGCAACCACTCGTGGCGCATCCGCCGCGTCGAGTCGGGCCGCTTGCGCGTGGAAGACGCCAAAGGGGCGCCGCCGAACGTGCCCTTCTGGCTCGGCGAGGCGCCGGCGCGAACGCGCGAGATGAGCCAAGCGGTCTCCGACCTCCGTGACGGAGTGGCGGTGCTCCTCGACGACCGCGGAGCGGCCGTGACTTGGCTGGAGCAGGAGACCGGCGTAGCGCCTGGCGGGGCAGAACAGATTGTCGACTACGTCGGCACAACGGTCCGCATGCTCGGCGTCGTGCCGAGCATGCGGACGGTGATCGCGGAGCGCTTCTTCGACGAGGCGGGCGGCATGCAGCTCGTGCTGCACACACCGTTCGGTGGGCGAATCAACCGCGCGTTGGGCTTCACGCTGCGCAAGCGCTTCTGCGTGACGTTCGACTTCGAGCTGCAGGCGGCGGCGACCGATGACGGCGTCGTATTGTCGCTCGGAGAGCAGCACTCCTTTCCACTCGACAGCGCGTTCGGCATGATTCGCCTCGCGACGCTTCGCGAGGATCTCGTGCAAGCGATGTTGGTGTCGCCCATGTTCACCAACCGCTGGCGCTGGAACGCGACGCGTGCACTGGCGCTTCGCCGACACGAAGGCGGCCGCAGGGTTCCGATGCCACTGCAACGGATGCGCGCCGACGACCTGCTCGCGGCGGTCTTTCCCGCGCAGGTCGCCTGTCAGGACAACCAGATCGGTCCGATCGTGCCGCCTGATCACCCCCTGGTGAACGAGACGGTTCTCAACTGCTTGCACGAGGCGATGGATCTCGACGGTCTGCGAGATCTGGTCGAAGCCATCGAGCGCGGCGAGATCCGCACGGTGGCGGTCGACACGCCGGCGCCATCGCCGATGTCGCACGAGATTCTCAACGCGAACCCTTACGCGTTCCTGGACGACGCGCCGCTCGAGGAGCGGCGAGCGCGGGCCGTCTCCTTGCGACGGCTGGACGACGACCTGGCAGACGGCATCGGTCGGCTGGATCCGGAGGCCGTTGCGACGGTGTGCGCGCAGGCGTGGCCCGATGTGCGCGACGCCGACGAGCTGCACGACTTCCTACTCACGGTGGGGCTTCTGCGGCTCGAGGATGCGGACCCATGGTTGGCATACGTGGAAGAGCTCAGGGAGACGCGGCGTGCAGCAATCGCCACCTGGGACGGGGATCAGGCACGATCGCGCGCGCTCATCGCTGTCGAGCGCCTTCCGGGTGTGGAAGCGGTGCTCGGCCGCGTGGATCTGGATCCTCAGGTTTCTCCCCCAGAGAACGTCACTCGCGCGAACGAGCGTGATGCAGCGGAGGCAATGGTCCAAGGCTGGCTCGAAGCGCTCGGTCCCGTCACGGTGCGCGCGTTGGCGGAACGAAGCAGCCTTCCGCCCTCCCGTGTCGAGATCGCGCTCGCAGGACTCGAAGGGCGAGGTGTGGTGCTGCGTGGTCGCTTCACGGGCTCGTCTGCGCCAAACGAGGTGGAGTGGTGCGACCGGCGGTTGCTCGCACGCATCCATCGTCTCACCCTCGGCCGGCTGCGGCGCGAGATCGAACCGGTGACAGCAGCCGACTTCATCCGCTTCCTCTTGCGATGGCAGCACATTGCGCCGGGGACCCTGCTACATGGGCGCGAGGGACTGCTGGAGGTGATCCGTCAGCTCCAGGGCATCGAGTTGCCGGCGCCGGCCTGGGAGCAGTCTGTGCTACCAGCGCGTGTCGCCAGCTACGATGCTGCCGATCTCGAACACCTCTGCCTCGCGGGCGCCGTCGCCTGGGGGCGGCTCTCGCACCGAGACATGCCGGACGAGGTCCGAGAGCCGAGGCGCGAGGGACGAGCGTCGAACGGCCGATCACGACGCATCGTCTCCACACCGACGCGTCAGGCGCCGCTCGCGTTCGTGCTACGGGATGATCTGGCCGGCTTTCTCGACGATCGGCAGGCCACGTGGTCGAGTGTGGATGGGCTCTCGCGCGAGGCACAGGCGGTGGCTGCACATCTCGAGCAGCGCGGTGCATCGTTTCTCACGGACCTTGCGCGCGGGACGGGCCTGATGCCGGCAGCCGCGGAGGAGGCGCTCTGGGAGCTCGTCGCGCGTGGCCTCGTGACGGGCGACGGCATCGCTGGTTTGCGGGTGTTGCTTCAGCCACAGCACAAGCGGCGAGCGGCCAGCGGCCGACTGCGACTGGTCCGCGGCGGGCGGTTGGTGCCGCGGCTGATGCCGGTAGGACGATGGTCGCTCTGGGGCGCCGAAGCGTCGGACATGGCGCCGGATCTGAAGGCCGAGCGCCGCGCCTGGCAGTTCCTCCGGCGATACGGCGTCGTCTTTCGGGATCTGCTGGCACGAGAAGCACAGGCGCCGCCTTGGCGCGTGCTGCTCGGCATCTACCGGCGGCTCGAAGCGCGAGGTGAGATCCGCGGCGGCCGGTTCGTCGATGGCTTCGTCGGTGAGCAGTACGCGCTACCCGGTGCGGTCGACGCGCTTCGCGCGGCCCGACGCCTCCCAACCTCGGGAGAGCTCGTCATGGTGAGCAGCGGGGACCCGCTCAATCTCGTGGGCATCCTCACGCCAGGCGGGCGGGTCTCGCCGTTTTCGAAGCAGGTGATTGCGTTTCGCGACGGCGTGCCGGTGGACGTTGGTCCCCTTGGAGCCGTCCGGAGTCGGCTTCGGGTCGCCTCGGCTCAGTAGGCCGCGGTCCGCCGTTCGACGTTTCCCTGAATAGCGTGCCGCACCGCGCCTACGTAGCGTCAGTCTGCACCGACAAGCTCGAGCAAACAGCCGACAATCGAACGCAGGCGAGTTACGCTCGAATTGCCAGACGATATCTCCGAATTGCTCGAAGGGGGCAACATATGGCACGAGGATGGGAGAGTAAGTCCGTTGAGGCTCAACAGGAGGACGCTGCGCGTGGTAAGCAGTCGGCCGCGCCGGAGGATCCACGCCGCCGGTCCCTGGAGCTCGCCCGGGCTCGCGCCGTGGCAGACCTCGCGGTGGCCACCGTTCCCGCGCATCGCGCGATGCTCGAAAAGCTGATCGCCGCCCTCGATGAGCAGCTTGCTGTGCTGTAATCCGCTGAGCTTCATTACCTGAGCAGATCGGTGTGGGCGATTTCGATACACGCCCCTGGCCAGGCGTACCCGTCCGACCGGACGTTGTGTGCCATCGCCGTCGACGATGGGGATCTCACCGCAGTCACGCTCCGCCATCAGCTTCGCGACGGTTTCCAACGGCGTGTCAGCGGGACAGCTCACCGGATTTCGAGTCATGATCTCGCTCACTCTCATGGCGCTTCTCCTCAACTTTGGGGTTGCTCCCCTGACCATGTTCAAGAACCGAACCCGCGACGAAAGCCGCACGATCGGTCGGTCCGCTTCGTTTGAGCGGTGGGCTGTGTATCGCCGCACGGCGCTGATGTTATGATCGTGTACACCCACCTTAGAACAGCAGAGTAGGTTCCTCCTCATCCTCGTCGTCGCTTCGGGGCACCACAGGCGCCCGGACGCGCCGAGAACCGGTTAGGATTGCCTTCCTGATGCCATCCCGGGGGGCTTGCGATGTTTGTCTTGAGAGTCGATGAGGGGACGTCGATGGAGCTATTGGAAGAGCACCACGCAGAAGAGCTTTTCGGGGTCGTCGATGCCAATCGCGCATATCTGCGCCAGTGGCTCCCATGGCTCGACACGAACCGGTGTGCCGAGGACACACGGACGTTCATTCGCACCAGCTTGCAGCAGTTCTCGGTGCATAACGGCTTCGCGTGCGCGCTACGGGATCACGGCCGCCTCGTCGGTGCCCTCGGCCTCCACAAGATCGACTGGCCAAATCGCGCAACGAGCATTGGCTACTGGGTGACCGAGCGCGCGCAGGGCCGAGGCCTCGTGACGCGTGCGTGCGCGGTGCTGCTCGATCATGTCTTTGGCGAGTTGGGCTTGAACCGTGCCGAGATCGCGTGCGCCACCGGCAACCAGCGGAGCTGCGCCATCGCCGAGCGCCTCGGCTTCACACGCGAAGGCCTCCGGCGCGACGCCGAGTGGCTCTATGACCACTACGTGGACCTGGTCATTTACAGCGTGCTCGCGTCGGAGTGGAGAGCCAGGCGGGCACAAGAGTCGCGTACGTAGGGCGTTTCAACCACAAAGATCACGAAGATCACGAAGTAGGGCGCCCCTTTGGGGCGCCACTGGAGTAGGGCGCGGCTTTAGCCGCGCCGGCCCATCAGCCGTGCCGGCGCATCCGCCGTGCCTGGCGCCCCTAAAGGGGCGCCCTACGCGCACCTCGTGTTCTTCGTGTTGCACGCAAGTCAGAACGTCAGGCGCATGCTGAGCCGGACGCTGCGGTTGCCGCTGGCCTCGGTGATCTCCATGAAGTTCGGGCTGCTCGCGTTCAGATTCGGGATCGCCCACTGCGGGTGGTTCGTCACATGGAACACCTCGGCACGGAACTGTAGTCGCGTGGTCTGACCGACGTCGAACGACCGGAAGATCGACACGTTCAGGTTCCAAAAACCGGGCGTGCGAACGCTGTTGCGACCGGTCGTGCCGAACCGCTGTTCGCTCACGGGTGCCCAGGCCGACGGGTCGTAGTATGTCTCGTCGATTCGGCCGTCGAAGTCAGCCGCGCGCCGTCGCTCGCCTACCTGGTCCGCGGTTTGCTGATCGCCGTGCGCGTCGAGGGACGTGTCATCCGAGGTGACCGTGCGCGGGCGTCCCGAGGCGGCGCTGAA
>WHTZ01000012.1:0-415 GCA_009377495.1 Luteitalea sp. | reverse complement strand
CCATCTGGAAATTGTGGGTGCGGTCGAAGCCCGCCAGCGCGTAGTTGCGATCGAACTCGCTCGGCGAGTTGTAGGGAAGGGTCGCGTTGCCATCCTCATCGGTCATGTTCATGCTCTTCGACCATGTGTAGGCACCCCGCAGCATGAGGCCGCTCGCGAAGGGGCGCGACCAGGATGTCTGCAAGCTGTGGTAGTTGGCTCGGGTGTGGGCGCCCCACAAGCGCGTCGACGCCGTTCGCTCGAAGTCGTCGAAGAACTGACGACCCGTGTTCCCACCGCCGGGTGGCGACCAGTTCAACTCACGCTCCGCGTAGCCGCCACGCGTGCTCGTGCCGACGTAGGCGAGGGTCGCCAGCATCTCGAACGGCAGCCGACGCTCGTAGGCGACGTTCCAGGAATGAATTCGGCCGCGATC
>WHTZ01000011.1 GCA_009377495.1 Luteitalea sp. | reverse complement strand
ACCTGGGCCGCGCCGGTCGCCAATGAACCCCCAGCTCGCGCTCATTCTCGGTTACTCGGCGTTGCTCATCCTGCTGGGCGTATGGGCCGGCCGGAAGGTGCGTACCGCGGCCGACTTCTTCGTGGCTGGACGCGGCCTCGGCCCAGGATTGCTGTCCGCGACATTGTTGGCCGCCAACATCGGAGCCGGTACCAGCGTGGGCGCCGCGGGGTTGGGCTATCGCGCTGGTCTGAGCGCGTGGTGGTGGGTGGGATCAGCGGGCATTGGCTCAGTGGCGCTGGCGCTCTGGGTCGGACCGCGGTTGTGGCGCATTGCGGCCAAGCACGACCTACGGACGGTCGGCGATTACCTGGAGCTTCGGTACGGCCGGTCGGTCCGCGGCGTCGTGGCCTCTCTGCTGTGGTTCAACACGCTCGTGATTCTCGCGGCCCAACTCATCGCGCTGGCCTTGGTGTTGGAGGTGGTCGCGGGAATTCCCAGGCTCGCGGGCTCTGTGATTGGCGGCCTGGTGATGACCACGTACTTCGTGGCGGGAGGACTGTTCTCGTCGGCGCGGGTCAATCTCGTGCAATTGGCGGTCCTGCTCGTCGGTCTCTGCACCGTATTGGCCGTGGCCGTTATGAACCTTGGTGGATGGGCTGCCGTCAGGGCGCCCACGCGATCCCTTGACACGTATTGGAGCTTTTGGCACGGCGCTGGGGCTGGCTGGGTCCTCGTCCCGATGCTCGCGCCAGCCTTCATGATCTCGCCGGGCCTCGTTCAGAAGGTGTATGGCGCGCGCGATGTCCGCGCCGTGCGGCGTGGTGTCGGCCTCAACGCTGGGGTGCTGTTGCTCTACGCGTTCGTGGCGGCGTTGCTCGGCATGGTCGCTCGCGCCGCTGCGCCGGCGCTCGCTGACCCCGAGCTCGCGCTGCCCACGCTGCTCCTGCACCACGTGCCAGTGTGGCTGGGAAGCCTCGGTCTGGCCGCGCTCTTTTCCGCGGAGGTGAGCACCGCCGACACCATCCTGTTCATGCTCGCGACGTCCATGTCGCAGGATCTGTACAAGGGGTTCGTGCGCCCGTCAGCGAGCGACGCGGAAGTCTTGCGGGTCGCGCGCTGGGCAGCCATCGTCGGCGGTGCGCTCGGTGTCGTGTTGGCCGCGTCTGCCGCGTCGATCATTGCCACGCTGAAGATCTTCTACAGCGTCATGACCGTGTGTCTCTTCGTGCCGATTGTGGCAGGTCTGCACATCCGGCGTGCCGGCACACCGGAGGCGCTCGCGGCGATCGGGGCAGGTCTTTGCGCGTGGGCGGCGTTCTTTGTGGCCACCGACGGCCAAGGCGTGGGCTTCGTACAGCCGGAGGTGGTGGGCCTTTGCGCGAGCGGCGTCGGTCTAGCGGTCGTGTTATGGATTAATGGGCCGCCTCGGATGCGCGGGGAGTGAAAAACGAGGGCGGTCCCCGTTTCTCACTCAGCGGAAAGCGACGACTGTGCCCCTGTTCGGATTGCGAGGAAGGCTTCGACCACGTCGGGATCGAACTCCTTCCCCGCCTCCTCTCGAATGACCGCCAACGCTTCGTCTTCGGTGAGGACACGTCTATATCGGCGGGGGTGCGTCATCGCATCGAACGCGTCCGCCACGTGCGTCATGCGCGCGGCCAGCGGGATCGCTGCGCCCACCAGACCGGTCGGATAGCCCCCACCAGCCCACCGCTCGTGGTGGTGCAGCGCAATCGTCTCGGCCAGGCGGAGCAGCTCGCTCCGGCTCCCTGACAGGATGCGCGCCCCAATCGTCGTGTGATCCTGCATGACGGCCATTTCATCGGCCGCGAGCGTGCCTTCCTTGAGGAGCACGGCGTCCGGGATGCCGATCTTGCCCACGTCGTGGAGGGTGGCGGCGCGTGCAACGAGCTCACACTCGCGTTGTGGTCGACCGAGTGCCTCCGCAATCTGGCCAGCCAACCAGCCCACGCGACGGGCATGCTCGCCCGTGTTGTCGTCGCGGTCCTCTGCGGCACGCGCCAAGCGATCGAGGATCTCGTTCGGAACGGCCTCTAGCTTGCGTGTGCGCTCCTTGACGGTGCGCTCCAGCCCGTCCTTCTCGCGCTCGAGTTGGAGATAGAGGAAGCGTGTGAGCAGGAGATTGCGGATGCGGAGCAGCGCTTCGACGGCGTCGAACGGCTTCTGCAAGAAGTCGCGCGCGCCGGCGCTGAGCGCGTGCTGGCGGCTCTCGAGCGTGGAGTCGGCTGTGACCACGAGGATCGGGAGGAATCGATCGACGGCCACACGGGGCGCCAACGACTGCATGACCTCGAAGCCGTCGACGTCTGGCATGTGCAGGTCGAGCAAGACGAGATCCGGCGCCAGCCGGTCCACCATCTCGGCTGTGCGCCGCGGGTCCGTGGTCGCGTGGATGTTGGAGTAGCCGCCGGTGGTGAGAAGCCGCTCGAGGAGGCGCACGGTCGAGGTCTGATCGTCGACGATCAGGATGCGCGCGCGGGTGAGCGGCTCGATGGGCGCTGGCACGTCGAGCGAGTGTCCTTCGAGCGCAGTATACAGGAATCAGGAAAACGGGAAAAAGGAACCGGGTACCTTTGGGTGCTTAACGGTTGTGGGGGTCGCGAGACTCGGAGGCGCGGAAAAAGGGGACAGGCCCCTTTTTCGACGGCGTTGGTTCCCGAAAAGGGGCCTGTCCCCTTTTTCCGTGCCTCCGAGTCTCGCCTTCTCCATCTCAGAACTGTCGCGGCCCCCATTTCCGTTAAGCACTCGGGTCCTTCTTTCCCCTGTATGATGTCCTAAGATGCCGACCATTGGGGGAATGCATGCATGAGAACCCGCTCCGATTGAAGAGCATTCATCATGTGGGGTTTCTCGTGGGCAATGCCAAGCAGGCGGCGCACTACTACCGTCACACGTTCGGCTTCTCGCAGGTGGCCTACGCCGGCCTCGAGACCGGGCACCGTGATGCGGCATCGTATGTATTGGAGCAGGGGAAGATCCGGCTCGTACTCGTCACGCCACTGAGCCCTGATGGTGCTGATGCGGCGCACGTCCAGCGGCATGGCGACGGCGTGCGCGACATCGCGTTTCATGTCGAGGACGCTGACCGGGCGTTCGAAGAGGCTGTCCGACGTGGCGCTGCCGCGGCTGTCGAGCCGCATGAGACGCGCGACGAGCACGGCGCGGTTCGACATGCCGCCATTCACGCGTACGGCGACACGCTGCACTCGTTCATCTCGTACGTGGACTACGAAGGCCCGTTTCTGCCCGGATTTCGCCCACAGGACGTGGCTGTTCCGTGTGCTGGCCTGCTCCGCGTCGATCACATTGTCGGGAACGTCGAGCTGGGGAAGATGAACGAGTGGGCGGAATGGTATAGCCGCGTGCTCGGATTCAAGCGTTATATCAGCTTCGATGACAAGGACATCTCAACCGACTACAGCGCGCTCATGAGCATCGTGATGTCGGACGACGCCTACGCCATCAAGTTTCCGATCAACGAGCCGGCGGCCGGGAAGCGGAAGAGTCAAATCGATGAGTATCTCGACTACTACGGCGGGCCAGGCGTACAGCACATCGCACTGCTCAGCGAGGACATCACGGCAACGGTCGGTCGCCTACGCGAGCGCGGTGTCGAGTTTCTGCGAGTGCCCGACGCCTACTACGACGTGCTTCCATCCCGTGTGGGCGAGATCGATGAGGCGGTGGACACGGTTCGCCAGCTCGGTATCCTCGTGGACCGCGACGAGGACGGCTATCTCCTGCAGCTCTTCACGCGCCCGGTCGAGGACCGACCCACGCTCTTCTTCGAGATCATCCAGCGTAAGGGGAGCCGCGGCTTTGGGAAGGGCAACTTCAAGGCCTTGTTCGAAGCGATCGAGCAGGAGCAAGCGCTGAGGGGGAACCTGTGAATCAATGCAGTACACCCGCGTCGTCCGCGCGCCCCCTATTGGGCGTTGGGCATTGGGCATTGAGCATTGTGCATTGACAGACCGACATGGAGGTACCGCATGCCCATCTACCACCAGCTTGGACAAGTGCCGCACAAGCGGCACGTGGCGTTCCGACGGGAGGGTGGCGGGCTCTACTACGAGGAGCTGATGGGCAACAAGGGGTTCACCGGACCCGCGTCTCTGCTGTACCACCTGCAGCACCCGACGCAGATCCGCGAGGTCCGACCGCTCAAAGCGCTGCGCTGGGAGGAAGAGGCGCCGCGTCAATTCAAGCATCGCCACTTCTTGACCGCCGGGCTTCCCGCAACGCCGAGCATCACGGCCGACCGGCTGCCGCTCCTCTATAACGCGGACGTCGCGATTGATGTCGTCCAACCTCAGCGCGAAGACGACTATTTCTATCGGAACGCCCAGGGCGACGAGCTCGTGTACGTGACGGAAGGCGAGGGCGTGCTCGAGAGCGTCATGGGCGACATCCCATTCGGCCAAGGCGATTACCTGGTCATCCCGCGCAGCGTCCTGCACCGGTTCCGGTTCACGAAGACACCGGTGCGGTGCCTCGTCATCGAGAGCAGCGGCTACATTCGTACGCCGAAGCGGTATCGCAACGAGCACGGGCAGCTCATGGAGAACGCGCCGTACTCGGAGCGCGACATTCGCCGGCCGAGGGCGCTCGAGGTGCACGATGAGCGAGGAGAGTTCCGCCTTGTCGTCAAGAAAGACCATCACCTCACGGAGTTCGTGCTCGACCATCACCCGTTCGACGTGGTGGGATGGGACGGCTACTACTATCCCTGGGCATTCAACATCGGTGATTTCGAGCCACGGGTTGGCCGCGTGCATTTGCCGCCGCCCACGCATCAGACCTTCGAGGGCGACAACTTCGTCGTCTGTTCGTTCTGCCCGCGCCCGTACGATTTCGACGCTGACGCCGTGCCGGTGCCATACAATCACTCGAATGTCATGTCCGACGAAGTGCTCTACTATGCGAGCGCCGAGTTCATGAGTCGTAAGGGCATCGAGTATGGCTCCGTGACGCTGCACCCGGATGGCGTGCCGCACGGCCCGCACCCCGGACGGGTCGAGCAATCCCTCGGCCAGTCCCGCACCGATGAGCTCGCGGTGATGCTGGACACCTTCCATCCGTTGCGAGTGAGCCGTCAAGCCCTTGGCATTGAAGACAAGAGCTACTATCGCTCCTGGGTCGAGCCCGACTAGATTCGATTCGAGAGCGTCGGAACACGAGGGCTGTCTCCGCTTTCCGGTCAGTACAGAACAGAAATCTGTGACAGGGCTGCGCCCGATCCTTGCATATATGCCGAGTACAACCGTGACCCGGGCCGCTCGGACACTCCTCACCGGCCTCATCGACTATGCCGGCCTCTTCCCTCCGGCCGGCCTCTCGATGGACGAGGCGGTCGAGCGCTATGGGGTCTTCTGCAGTGGTCCACAGGCGTGGCTGCTCGGACGGTTCGTCGTGCCGCTGGATCACCTCGAGCGGTTCGAGACGGCCACCACGCGAATCCTGCCGCGCGGCGCAGGCGCGGTACCGTGGCCCGTGAGCGTCCTCGGTAGCGCCGACCCGTCCCGCGATGTTGCGCGGGTCCACGCGTTCAACGACCGTCACGCCGGTCGTGCGGACCTCGGTGCCGCCCATATCGATGTCGTCGAGGTCAAAACAGCCCGTCTTGCCGATATCACGCGTGCGCGGCCATTTGTCGCCGCGGGGTTGACCTGCTTCTGCGAGGTGCCCATCGACGACCAGTTGGAAGCGCTGGTCAACGCGGCGCGCGCGGCGGGCGCTGGTGTGAAGGTGCGGACCGGAGGCGTCGTCCTGGATGCGTTCCCATCATCCGCGGCGCTCGCGCACGTCATCGTCACCTGCGCGGCTGGCCGTGCTCGCATGAAGGCGACGGCCGGCCTTCACCACGCCGTCCGCGGCCCACACCGCTTGACCTACGACGCGGAGAGCACCACGACCATCACGCCAGGCTTCCTCAATCTGTTTCTCGCCGCCGCATTCGCCTGGGACGCCATCAGTCGTGGCCATGATCCGCAGCAGATTCGAGAAGACGTCGAGCGGATTCTCGATCTCGACGATCCGCGGTTGCTGGTGGTCGACGACCAGCGCGTGGCGTGGGCCGATGCCGTGGCGTTGCGTGTCGACAGGATCGAGCTTGCGCGTAGGCGTTTTGCGGTGGCGTTCGGGTCGTGCTCATTCGAGGAGCCAATCGAGGAGCTCCAAGCGCTCGGCTGGATATAGACGCGCCAGGCGTCTTGATACTTGTGAATGAGACACATGATCCGGCGGCCCGAAGCTGGGTAACCTCGGCCAACGACCCGAACACCGATTTCCCTATTCAGAATCTTCCCTTTGGGGTGTTCACGCGTCAGCACGAAGCGACGCCGCGTGTGGGGATCGCCGTTGGCGATTTCGTCCTCGACGTGGCGGCGTGCGAGCGCGCGGGGCTCTTCACGGGACGCGCGGAAACCGCGGCTCGTGCGTGCGCGGGCTCGTCACTCAATGCGCTGCTGGCGCGCGAGCCTGAAGACTGGTCTCAGTTGCGACAGGCCGTGCATCGGCTGCTCCGGACGGATCGCCCGGCGCGCGACCAGGCCCTGGTGGAGCAGGTGCTCGTGCCCGTGCGCGACGTGAGGCTCCACCTGCCCGTGATCATCGGTGACTACACGGACTTCTATGCCTCCCTCGCCCACGCTACTCACGTTGGTCGCATGTGGCGTCCCAACGATCCGCTGCTGCCGAACTACAAGTTCGTTCCGGTTGGCTATCACGGGCGCGCTTCGTCGGTAGTGGTGAGCGGCACGCTGATCGTGCGTCCGCACGGCCAGACCGCGCCGACGGGCGATGGCGTCCCAAGCTTTGGCCCGACCGCCATGTTGGACTACGAGGTCGAGCTGGGCTTCATCATCGGTCGCGGGAACCAGCTGGGTGAGCCCATTCGCATCGACCAAGCGGATCGGCATCTCTTCGGCGTGTGCCTGGTGAACGACTGGTCCGCTCGTGACATGCAGCGGTGGGAGTCTCAGCCGCTCGGCCCCTTCTTGAGCAAGAGCCTTCTCACGTCCGTTTCCCCGTGGATTGTGACGTTCGAAGCGCTCGAGCCGTATCGCGTGCCAGCGTTCGCGCGTCCCTCAGGCGATCCGCCGCCGTTGCCCTATCTCCACGACGATCGCGATATGCAGCGAGGTGGTCTTGCCCTCACGCTCGAAGCCTTTCTCAGCACCGCGGCGATGCGTCGTGATCGCATGCCCCCGATGCGTCTGAGCCGGGGTCAGTTCTCGGACATGTATTGGACCGCCGCGCAACTGGTCGCGCACCACACGAGCAACGGTTGCAACGTCAGGCCGGGCGATCTCATCGCGAGCGGGACGGTGTCAGGTGTCGCCAAGGACGCTCGTGGCTGTCTTCTCGAGCTCACGTGGCGGGGCGCCGAGCCGATCACGCTGCCCACGGGAGAAACGCGCCGCTTTCTGGAAGACGAGGACGAGGTCATCATGCGGGGCTATGCCGCACGTGAGGGCGCCCCTCGCATTGGCTTGGGGGAATGCCGCGGTCGGGTCGTACATCATGCCCAGGCGGACGACCGCTGATGTCTGCACACGCGGTCCCCACATGCGGGCAACCTTACCACTGAAAGCCGACACCATTGACGAACGCGCGTGCCAGGACCATCGAGCCGACGTGATCGGGGTGCACGCGGTCCCAGTTGATGGCGGCGGGGTACACGATCTCCAAAATCTCATCGAACGCCGCCTGCGAGTCGACGAGCACCGTCCCATGCTTCTGAGCGAGACGCTGCACGACCTCGCCGTACGCGTCCATCTTGGCACGCATTGCGTCCTTCCGATTCGGCTCCAGATAGAACGGTGTGATGAGCATCATCTCCTTCACGCGGGACCGCGTGTTGGCGATGAGCTGGTCATACGTGCGTTCGTACTCGTCGATGGGCACGTGGAGGTCTGTGCGGAGCGGTGAGTCGAACTGCCGCCAGACGTCGTTGGCGCCAATCATCACCGACACGTAGTCCGGTTCGAGGTCGAACACGTCCGTTTGCCAGCGCTCGGCGAGATCGCGCACGGTATTGCCGCTGATCCCCATGTTGAGAATGCGGATCGCGAGGGAGGGATGAGTGGCGCCGAGGAGCGCGTCCACCATCATCACGTAGCCGCTGCCAAGTGCGTCGCCGCGGCCTTCGCCGATGGGGCGCTTGCGTCCGGCATCGGTGATGGAATCACCAATCATCACCAGCTTGCTCTTGGGCGCCAGGGTCAAGCCGCCGCCAGCGGCGGCGTTCGGCTGACTCGCTGCACCGAGGCTGGCGGTGGCACCGACGGCCACGGGCAGACCGAGCAAGCCGCGCACGACCGCACGCCGGTCAAAGGAGGATGCACTGATGCGTGATGACGGGTTCAAGAACGATGGCGATTTTGACACCGGCGTTTCCCCACGGTCGTGGTAGTCAGGGCTTCGTCCACGCCAACCCGGTTCGGACCGAGCTCGACACGTTTGTTTACAAAGCCGCATGATCTATATCACGGCATTGAGGAACATAGCGGAAACTCGTGTCGGTACGAGCTCGTGCGGGGGACGCAGCCGTGCTCCCACGTCATGTCATGCGGATTTTGTCAGCGTGAAATCGACGTGCACAGCGTCATACGGAAAAACCACGCGGCCGTCGTCGGTCCGATCGAGCACGCCGGCGTTGAGCAGGGCATGCACGTCGCCATGTACCGCCTTCACATCGCGTCCGACGCGACGGGCGGCCTCGCGGATCGTCATGGCGCCCTGCGCCGTCATGGCCTTCAGCAGTTCCCAGCGCTTCTTGGTCAAGGTTTGCCAGAGTAGCTCGACCGACGCGAAGGAGATATGTGCTCCCTGCTGTTTGCCTTTGAAGGCCGCCAGCGCCCGGCGCGTGACGTTCTCGCGCGAGGCGACAGAGAGAGTCACAGTCTTCATTCGGGCCTCCATTGGTCGACGTCCGACCAGAAATCCGCGAGCAGCTGCGCTGGCGTCGTGAAGGTGTAAGCTCCTTCGGTGGCTCCTAGGTGCCTGTGATCACCCTTCCCAGTTTCGTTGTCGTAACGGAGCACGCATTTCCCCGCGACGACATAGGCCAAGGCGTACTTGTATTCGTGCCCCGAGCCACGCACGGGGCGCGGCACCCGCCAAATGCGAAGCTCCGCGAAGGCATCGGCGCCGAGCTGATGACGCTCGCGAAGCAGCAACTCGGCCCTCATGTTGGAGTTTATACCAACAGTCCCTACTGTTGTCAATTGCCGAGCCCTGAGTTTTCAGGGCTGCGCGAACGACTATGCTTGAACGTCCGGACTGCATCCAAACGGAGGGGTCAGCCACCTGAGAGACGATCGCGGGAGCGTCGTTACTCGGCGGTTGTGGGATCGATGACGGTCGCCACGCGAGCGACGCGGTTCGCCGGGAATCCACCGCGGGCGGCGTGAGTGCGCACGGCCTGTTCGTCCGGTGCGACATAGATGCAGTACAGTTTGTCGTCGGTGACGAAGCTCTCAACCCACTGGATGGACGGCCCCATCTCGGCAAGCACGCTACACGATTTCTGCGAAGCGGCCTTCAGTTGGTCGGGGGAGAGGGAACCTGCGCCTGGCATCTCACGCTCGATGACGAATTTGGGCATTGATCGGCACTCCTTCTCAACACGTCCTTCCTATCTCTAACGCCCCAACTCGCCGCGCCGAACACTGCCTTGAGATCTTTTCGACCGCTTCGAAGACGTTTGGCGCCGGCATCGCAGTGGCTGGTACAGTTTCGATACTGCCCATCCCACGTCCTCAATCCTTCATCCCAACGCGCTTGGTTGCGGGACGACGCTGACAGCACACTTCTAGCGGACCGCGGCCAGGGCCGCGCTCCCCGACGCTCACTTGAGAACCCTGAAACTTGACACGATGCGTCAAGTTTCGGGTTCTCAAGGGTTCTAGGGGCGAGGTGCCAGGGCTGTCTCAAGGCAGAGAGACAAGTGCTCAGGGGATCGGGGCTGGTCGCTGCTTCTTCAAACGACGCTCGTGCTATGATTTTCGACGCTTCGTCCCAACACGTTTGCTTGCGGCGTCGACGCGCGCGACTCTGCGGGCGCTCGCGAGGTTCTCATGAGACTGTCGCGTCGGACTCCATCCACCAGCGAGAGCTATCTGATTACGGGAGAGGCGAACGTGAGCCTTCGTACCTCAGCATCCAATATCAGAACGCCCTGACACCCAGGACCGGAAACCTCCGCACCCAGGACATCCGCATGAGCACTGGCAGCCGAGGCGCGGTGTTCTTCAGCTGGCACGATCATCCACGCAGCCGCAGTCTGGCTTCCACGCTGGGCGTCCCGTTCCACGCCTACGTTCGACGCCGGTCCGGCCTGTTGCGTCACGTCGAGGGAACCTTCTGGACATTGTGGCGATTGTGGCAATTGCGCCCGGAGGTGATTTTTCTGCAGAACTCCTACTTGCTCCTTCTGGTGTGCGTTGTCTACAAGGCAATTCGGCCGACGCGGCGCACCGTGGTTGTAGTCGATGCCCACAACAAATCGCTAAAACGCGCTCTGAAGGGGCCGTTGGCCGTCCCGTTCTGGAGAGCCAAGGTCTGGAGCTTCCGGAGGGCCGACCTGGTCGTCGTGTCAAATCCGCTCTTGGTGCCATTCGCGCAGATGCTCTGCTCTCGCGTCAGCGTACTGCGAGATCCGCCACCGCAGTTGGCTTTGCCAAGGCCGCCAGGCCCCGCTGATAAGCGCCAGCACGTGCTCTTCGTGTGCAGCTCTGAGGCTGATGAACCCCGGAGCCTCATCTGGGAAACCGCCCTGCGACTCGAGGCAACGCTGTTTCTGGACATCCTGATCACTGGCACTATCGCGTCGAAGCACGTTCCAGATCCTGTGCGCCGCAGCCGCCGGATCTTCAGGCCAGGCTTCGTTCCTCGCGAGCAGTACGAACAGCTCCTCTGCTCCGCCGCGGTCGTGGTGGTGCTCACCAGTGACGCGGACTGTCTTCCGTGTGGAGCTTACGAAGCGATCGCCGCAGGACGGCCGATCGTTCTCTCCGATACGGCACTTCTCAGGGAAACGTTTGGAGAGGGTCCGTACTTCGTCGCCCACGACGCCAGTACGATTGCCGCCGCGATCGAACGCGCAGCCCGTGAAGCTTCCCAGGAGCGACTGCTGCAGACTCGCGCGTACCTCACTTCAGAGTTCGAACGCGAATGGGGCCAGTTCTACGGCGAGCTCGAGCGGCTTAAAAGCAAAACAGGAGTCTCGATCGTGGCGAGGAGGGTCAATGCGCACCTCTTGTTGTAATGCGTCTCATTACCTGGACGCGTTGACCCGACACTCACCGCGACAATTCGTCGCTCGTCTCTGGAATCGCGGCGCCTGGCGGTGGCACACGCGACCGCTGGCCACAGCAGCCGGTCGCACCCGTGGCGCGAGCGGGGTTGCCTGCGCGGAACTGTGCCGCCTTGCGTCCGCTGCTACAGCAGCCGCGGCAGAACTCCATTCGAGGCCGGGATTGTTGCATGTGTGGCACGCGCCACGGGCCGTGCCGGCACGTGATGTGGAAGATCAGCACAACTATCAGCGGTTTCGGCTCGTCGCGCGTGCGCTTGCCAGGCGATACCTGATCTACAACGACCGCGCGTCACTTGATCGGCTTCAGGTGAGGCTGCGGTCGTGGATGTCTGGCCACGACCAGTTCGTCGAACGCTCGATGGAGCCGATGAATATCAGTTTGCGCTTGAGGGAGTGGCTCTGGGTTCTGCTGCTCTTGTGGAATCGACTTCCCCTCGGCACCCGTGACGGCGTCGTCTCTTCCATGCGTCGTCAGAAAGCAAGGCTGAATCGGCACGTCGAGTACGAAGTGCCAGGCAACCATCCGATCGTTAACCTGTTTGCCATCTGGATGGTTGAAGCGTTCCTCGAGAGTGGCGCTGGGAGCAAGCGATCGCGCGCGGTCGCTAGACGCCTCGAGACCGAGGCGGTCAACAGCTTTTTGCCAGACCACTTTCACATTGAGCTCTCGACGCATTACCACCTGCAGATGGTGCGAGTCCTCACTGAGTACGTGTGGCTATCTGCCATGATTGGGAACTCGGTTGCCCCGGAATTCAGCGATTCTTTGAGGAAATGGACGACCGTTCTGTTTGAGGTCATGCTTCCCGACGGCCGATTCCCCCTCATCGGCGATCACTGTCATTCCTTGTTCGAGGAATCTGCGGCCGCTGATGTGGCGACGGTGCGGGCGCTAGGTGGTCAGGGTCCTGAAACGGAGTCATCGTTTTGGCTCAAGCGGTTGACGCATGCCTCACGTCAGGTGTCCGCTACCAGCCCATGCGAGCGTGTTCGGCGCGTCCACCTCTTTGAAGACGCCGGCTACCTCGTCGCACGGGACACCCCTTCTCCCACTCCATCTGTGTGCTGGTTCGATCTGGGCCCGCTCGGCTTCATTCGTAACCCAGGCCATGGCCATTCGGACTGCCTGTCCATTCTCCTGTATCTTCGCGGCGCACCGTTCCTGATCGACCCCGGCGTCGATCGCTACGACGATCAGCCTGACTTTCTGTGGTTCAAGACAACGGCGGCACACAATACGATTGGGCTTGCGCACCACGAGCCGACGGAGCCCTGGCGGTTCTTTCGGTGGACGGCGATGCCGCCAATCCCGCGGCGCTTTTTCGAGGAACGCTCGACCGGGTTCGTCGCCCAGGGCACGTTCGACGGGTACTTGGCAACGGCGCGGGCCGAAGTCACACGGAGATGTGCCGTGGACTGGAGCAAGCGGATGATCGTCATCGACGAAGTGCGCTTCCTGGATGTCGAAAGGGACTCGCTGCGAGTACGGTGGCACCTGGATCCCGACTGGACACTATCTCTCAAAGGGCCCGGCACCGTCGTGGCGTCGAACGGCGACGATAGGGTTCTCGTGACCATTCGAGCGCGGTCGTCCCTGCGAACCGAAATGCGGCGAGAACCCGTGGCCCGGGATTACGCTAGCACGGTGCCGGGACCAGTGCTCGTCGGCACGGTGGATCGACCGGGGACACTTGAACGAATCGTGAGCACGTTCGACTGGTCCTAGACGACCTCGCTGGTGCGGCTCTTTCGTCTCCTGAAGTTGGGGTGATCGTGTCTGCTCGAACCTGGATCGCAGGTTGCACCTATGCGTCGTCTCATTTACCAAGCTCACATCGAGGTGTCGCAATGAACCGAGTGGTCCTCGCCGCCCTGTATTTGGCGTTGCTGTCGCCGCTGTCGGCCTGTGAGTCGCAGTCACCACCGGAGTCGAAACTAGCGTCGGCGGCGCCTGAGAGTGAAAAGCTGGCCGCCGACACACCGCGGACCACCGCTGACGGCAACCGCTTCGTTGCGCCGCGAGACTGGTCGATCCGCACCTCGGGGCCTGCCGTTATCCTCGAGGCGCCCGAGGGCGACTCGCACATCGCGTTGATCGATGTTCGCGCCAAGGACGCCGATGCGGCGGTCGACGCGGCCTGGGCCGCTTACGGCAAGGACGCCACGTGGCCGCTCAAGCTCGCCACGGACCGTCCGCCGCGCGACGGCTGGGAGCAGATCCGCAACTACGAATACGAAACGTCTCCGAATGAGCAGCGCATCGTGTCGGCGGGCGCGCGGCGCAGAGGCGCGCAGTGGACCGTCACCATTTTCGATGTGTCCAACCGGGTTGCCGAAAAGCGCGGCGGGCAGATCGCGCTCATCTTCGATCGCTTGCTACCCAAGGGCTACGAGCGCGAGTCGTTCGCCGGCGAGCAGGCTCACCGTCTCGATGCAGCCCGCATCGCCGCGCTCGGCGAATTCGTCGAGACCGCGCAGAAGGAGTCAGGAGTACCGGGTGTCGCCGTCGGGCTCGTGCAGAACGGCGAGGTCGTGTTCGAGGGAGGCTTTGGTGTCCGCGAGCTGGGCAAGCCCGACCCGGTCGATGCCGACACGCTATTCATGATTGCCTCCAACACCAAGGCGATGACCACGCTGATGTTGGCCAGGCTCGTCGACGACGAGAAGCTCGACTGGGACACGCCGGTCACCAAGGTTCTGCCGGACTTCGAGCTCGGCGATGCCGATACGACGCGGCAGGTGCTGGTCAAGCATTTGATTTGTGCGTGCACCGGATTGCCGCGCCAGGATATGGAGTGGTTGTTCCAGAGTGAAGGGATCACGGCCGCCATGACCCTGCAAACCCTGGCCACGATGCAGCCCACCACCAAGTTTGGTGAGCTGTTCCAATACTCGAACCCGATGGCGGCTGCGGCTGGCTATGCCGGTGGGCACGTGCTCTATCCGGATCGCGAGCTGGGCGCCGCCTACGACGCGGCCATGCAGAGCCAGGTGTTCGACCCGCTCGGCATGACCGCGACCACGTTCGACTATGACCGCGCGCAACAGGGCAACTATGCGAAGCCGCATGGCCCGAACGTCGAGGGTGAGCCAGTGATTGCGAGCATGGACATCAACTACACGGTCATTCCCGCGCGGCCCGCCGGTGCCGCCTGGAGCAATGTCCGCGATGTCTTGCGGTATGTGCAGATGGAATTGGCCAACGGCAGGTTGTCGGACGGAGAGCGCTACGTCTCGGAAGAGGCGTTGCGGGCGCGACACGAACCCCAGGTGGCGATGGGCAACGATGAGACGTACGGCATGGGTCTCATGGTCGATCGAACCTACGGCGTGCCCGTGGTGCATCACGGTGGTGACTTGGCGGGTTACCACTCCGACATGATGTGGCTACCGGAGCATGGGGTAGGCGCGGTGGTTCTCACCAATGCCGATCCTGGCTGGCTCATACGCGGCGCGTTCCGGCGCCGTTTGCTCGAAGTACTGTTCGATGGCAAGCCGGAGGCGGCGGCGGAGGTGGCGTCGCAGGCTACACAGTACAAAGCCAATCGGGCCGCCGAACGCAAGCGACTTGTCGTGCCGGCCGCCGCCGCGGAGACCGGCAAGCTGGCATCCCGCTACGTCAACCCTGCACTGGGCGAGGTCACGGTGCGCCGCGACGGCATGGCGACTGTTCTCGATGCCGGCGAATGGCACAGTGACGTAGCCTCGCGCAAGAACGACGACGGGTCGCTGTCGCTGGTGACCATTACACCGGGCGTCAATGGCTTCGAGTTCGTGGTTGCCGACGAAGACGGCCAGCGCGCGCTGGTGCTGCGCGACGCCCAACACGAGTACCGCTTCATCGAGGCGAAGTAATACGACGCTCGGTCAGGCTTGTGATCCAACGCTTCGCGTGAGCCTTCCGCGAAGGTACACGGCGATCTCGGCGTACCGTTCGCCCTGCGCATCGTGCGCGTGCTCGTGCCGGTAGTGCTCGGCCCAATCGAGCGGCGTGCCGTCGTAGATGGTGTCTCTCGTGTCGAGCGCGGCCCCCGCTTCCACCAGTACTGTAGCCGCGTCCAAGGAGCCTGAGCCCACCGCATGATGAAGGGCGGTAGCGTGCGAATAAAGCTCGGTGCTGGGGGCATCCAGGTCGACCCCGACGGGGATCAACCTGGCGAGCGCATCAGACTTGCCGTTGAGAGCGGCGAGGACTAGTGCCATCTGTTTAACTGTGGCGCTTGCCGCCTGCGCGAGACGCGTGATGTCGTCCCAACGGCCCAGGCAAGCCGCGGTCGGCAACGTCAGCTTCGCTCCGCGCTCGACGAGACGTTCGGCAGCGGCGACATTGCCGTTGACGAGGGCGTTATCTGGGACGCCGTCGGGAGAAGCGCCTGCGTCGATGAGCACATCAATAAGCTCGATCTGTACATCGCACTTTTGCGCGACCCCTGACCACGCCACCAGCCGAAGCGCGTAATCGAGCTGTTCTGGCAGGCTGTCCACCCCTTCACGCTGAGCGGCTTGTATGATCGTGCGGGTCACCTGGGCGATGTTCCCGGATAGCTTATTGTTTCGGACCGGATCCTCCGCCACGAACCAGAGCAGGTACGGTTGCTGGAAGAACCCGTCGAGGGCGCCGCCGACCTTATCGCGCAGCCAGGAGCCGGGCGCGGCGAGGCGATCGCGTACCAGCCTGGGGTGCGCAGCCAGGAGGCGTTCCAGCATCGTCACGTCGCCGGCATCAACGGCGGATACCGCCTCTCGAAATAGCGAATCGAGGGTCTCAGCGTCGCTCATTGCAGGTGCTCCTGGTTCTTCGTGCGCGGTAGCTCTGCGGCATCGTCAAGCACGCGTTTGCTAGCGTCACGTGGCGAGGCTAACAGACGGTTGCATTCCCAAGCAAGATTGGTGCAGCTACTGGTGGGCAGCCTGCAGTGGACGACGGTCGCTGCAGTGGACGGTTCATGTCGTTGCGGCGACTCGCTCCGGCCGGAGCGAGGACGAGAGAAGAAATGCCGTCGTGGGAGATCCGGCTCGGACTGTGGCGATCAACGCTCGTCAGATTGGAGGAATCAATGAAGGTCACGCTCATGGTTGTCGCCCTTGCATTGGCAATCGGTATCACGGGGAATCGGGCGGCTGGCCAGCCGCTCCAGCGAATCAATCCTCCCGGACTCTCCACGCCGCAGACGTACTCGCACGTCGTCAGAGTCGGCAATCTTTTGTTCCTGGCCGGGCAGGTCGGGTTCGACGCCGAGGGCAAGCTGGTGGGACCCGGCATGTCGGAGCAATACGAGCAGCTGCTGAACAACATCAAAACGGCGCTGGCTTCCCAGGGCGCCGATTTCCGTCACATCGCGAAGATCAACGTATTCGTCACGAGTATCGACGAGTTCCGAGGCGCCGGCATGGCGGAGATTCGCGCGAAGTATTTCGGCGATGTGAAGCCGGCGAGCACGTTGGTCCAGGTCGTGCGACTGGCGCAGCCAGACATCAAGATCGAGATCGAAACCATCGCTGCACTGCCGTAGTGGGCCGGCGCTCTAAAACCGCACCGGCCCGCCAAACGCATCGTCATATTTCCCTTCTGGTTGGGGGCTCCGACCAAAAATCTGCCCAGGGGTACCATGAAAATCAGAAGGTAGGCTTCTGATTTTCATGGTAGCCTTCCGGGTCATGATCGACCGCAAATTCCATCTGGCCGAGCTCGGTCGACGTTTCCAACAGTTCCCGATCGTCGCGATAGTCGGCGCCCGCCAGGTCGGGAAGACCACGTTGGCCCGGACGTTCGTACGGCAATTCAAAGGGGCGACGCGCTACTTCGATCTCGAAGATGCCGAGGATCTCGGCGTCTTGCGCGAGCCCCTGCTGCCGCTGCGCGAGCTGCGCGGTCTCGTCGTCATCGATGAAGTCCAGCACCTGCCGGGACTCTTCGAAACACTGCGCGTACTCGCCGATCGGCCCCGGCGGCCGGCGCGGTTTCTCCTGCTCGGCAGCGCGTCGGTGGATTTGCTGCGCCAGTCGGAATCGCTCGCGGGCCGCATCTCGTATTACGAGTTGCGTGGGCTCTCTCTCGAAGAGGTCGGCACAGGGCGACTCAACCGCTTGTGGCTGCGTGGCGGCTTTCCGCGAGCGTACACAGCCAGCACCGATGAGCGGAGTCTCCAGTGGAGGCGCGATTTCCTGCGCACCTTTCTGCAACGTGACCTGCCGCAACTCGGATTCCGGATCGCTGCCGAGACGCTCAGGCGCTTCTGGACCATGCTCGCACATTGGCACGGCCAGGTCTGGAACGCGTCGGAATTCGGCCGCGCACTGGGCTTCTCGGAACCCACGGTGCGTCACTATCTGGATGTGCTGACCGCGACGCTCGTGATTCGGCGACTCCAGCCCTGGTACGCCAACGTCGCGAAGCGGCAGATCAAGTCTCCGAAAGTCTACGTCGCAGACTCCGGCGTGATGCATGCGCTCCTGGGCATCCGGTCGCGCGCGGACCTGCTGGCGCATCCGAAAGTCGGCGCATCCTGGGAAGGGTTTCTCATTGGCGAGATCGCGCAGCGTCTCGGTGTCCGCTCCGATGAGTGTTATTTCTGGGGGGTGCACACTGGGGCTGAGCTCGACCTCCTGGTGATGCGCGGCTCCCGCGCCATCGGCTTCGAGATCAAGCGAACGCTCGCGCCGCAGATGACTTCGTCGATGCGCTCGGCCATGGACGTTCTGGGATTGCACAGACTTTACGTCGTGCACGCCGGCGAGCGCAGCTTTCCTCTCGCTGACAATGTGTTGGCGCTCTCGTCGACGCGGCTCTTCGATGATATTCCACCATTTCGGTGAGCGATGCCAGCGATCCACCGCTACCACGGCAACGTAATTCAGGCCCTACATTCCTTGACCGCTCGCCGTCGGCAACGTGCCAAGGTTCTCCCGAAAGCCCCCGAGTTTGCTCTGCCTCCACCCTCCCTTCTTCGGGTGATTGGGAGGATGGTTCGCATAAATTGCTCGATTCCAATTAGTTGTGTCCATACTCTAGAGCTGGTATCGCACTTGCATCCTGCCAGCTCGGTGGCTGACCAAAGTTGGCCACCGACACAAGAGACCGATTGAAACGGAGGCACGGATGCGAGGAGAGAAGAGAGCGGCGTTCGCCGTGACAGCAGGCTCCATCGTGGCGCTTGTGAGCTGTCTGGCGACCGACGCATCGGCTGACACATTCAACTTGGGTATTCCGTCCGGCTGGACGTGTGCCGGCAACTGCGGCACGGCGGCCGCCGCCGGCGTCGTGACGCTCGCGCCGGACGGCGGAACACAATATGGCTGGGTCTCGACGGCCCTCGGGCAAGGCGACGTGGCACTCGAAGGCGTGGGGGGAATCGGAAACCCGACGAACGGGTCAGTCCTACGCTCCTCATTATTCTCGGCGGACGCCGGAGACGCCCTGGACTTTTATTTCAACTACGTGACGTCGGATGGGGCCGAATTCACGGACTACGCGTGGGCGCGCCTGCTCGATCCGGCGCTCGACGAGGTGGCACTGCTGTTCACGGCGCGGACCGCTGAGAGTGGCAGTATCGTTCCTGGGTTCGCCATGCCCTCCCCCCAAGCAACGCTGAGCCCCGCCTCGGTGCCGATCATCTCGGGCGGACCGGCCTGGTCGCCGCTTGGCGCAGACTCTGGCGCCTGCTACGACGCTGGCTGCGGCTACACGGGCTGGGTGCTGTCGAACTTCGCCATCGCGTCTGCTGGCAACTACATCCTCGAGTTCGGTGTCACGAACTGGACTGACGAATTCTACGACTCGGGGCTTGCCTTCGATGGCGTGACGGTCGGCGGCGTCCCAATCGACGAGCCGCCGCCCGTGCAGGCACCGGAGCCGGCGACGCTGATGCTCCTCGGCACGGGCCTCGTCGGACTGCTGGGCATCCGTCGTCGCAGCCAAGCCTAGGCTCGAACCTGCCAAACAAAAGCGAGGTGGGCGCCTCTCCTACACCGGAAGAGGCGCTCACCTCGCCGTGCCGTCCGATACCACCCTCACGTACGCAACTCGACCAACCGAGGATGTTGCTTGTCGCGCTCCGAGAGGATGGGGGCGGCTATGGGCCACGTAATGCCGACGTCCGGATCGTTCCAAATCAAGCCGCGCTCGCTGGCTGGATCATAGAACGTCGTGCACTTGTACTCGACCTGCGCGACGTCGCTCACCACGCAGAATCCGTGCGCAAAGCCGGCTGGGATGTAGACCTGGCGGAAGTCGTCGGCTGAAATCGTCACGCCCACCCACTGGCCGAACGTCGGCGAATCGGGGCGAATGTCAACCGCGACATCGTAGATTTCGCCCTCGATGACGCGCACGAGCTTCCCCTGGGGTCGTTCCTGTTGCCAGTGCAGGCCGCGCAGCGTGCCGTGGCGCGAGCGGGAGTGATTGTCTTGTACAAACGTCGCGTCGATGCCGTGCTCGGCGAAGCGGGCGGCATGATACGTCTCGACGAAGAAGCCACGCGCGTCACGGTGGACGGTGGGCTCGATGATGACGACCCCGGGCAGTGCGGTGTGACTGACCTGCATTGATCAGCCCTCCTGGTGTGCCAGCCGTATCAAATACTGCCCGTACGAGTTGTGCTTCATCGATTCCGCAACGCGCAACACGTCGTCTCGCGTGATGTAACCCATGCGCCAGGCGATTTCCTCGATGCACGCCATCATCAAGCCTTGCCGTTCTTCGATCGTCTGAACGAAGGTGGCCGCATTGAGCAGCGTCTCGTGCGTCCCGGTGTCGAGCCACGCGAAGCCGCGGCCAAGCTTCTCGACAGCCAGGAGGCCCTGGTCGAGATAGGCACGATTCACATCCGTGATCTCGAGCTCGCCGCGTGCCGACGGCGTGAGGCCGCCGGCGATGTCGAGCACCTGATTGTCATAGAAGTAGAGGCCGGTCACGGCCCAGGCCGACCGTGGGTGCGCCGGTTTCTCTTCGATGCTGAGAGCGCGGCCGTCACCCTCGAACTCGACGACGCCATAGCGTTCGGGGTCGCGCACGAGATACCCGAAGACCGTCGCGCCCCGAGCGCGGTCCGAGGCGCGCTGCAGCAGCTCGGGCAGGCCATGGCCATAGAAGATGTTGTCACCAAGGGCCAGGGCCACACGGTCCGAACCAACGAAGTCGCGGCCAATGATGAACGCCTGCGCCAAACCGTCAGGGCGCGGCTGAACGGCATAGCTGAGCGACAGGCCAACGGCGTCACCGTTGCCGAGCAGGCGCTTGAAGCTGTCCTGATCGTCGGGCGTGGTAATGATGAGGATCTCGCGAATCCCTGCCAGCATGAGCGTGGACAGGGGGTAGTAGATCATCGGCTTGTTGTAGACGGGAACGAGCTGCTTCGAAACCACCCGGGTCAGCGGATACAGCCGTGTGCCTGATCCGCCAGCGAGAATAATGCCTTTCACGAGCACCTCTTGAACACCCGACCTGACGGTCGAGCATGAACGGCACGATGATCGTCGTGCCGCGCGACCGCGTCAAGTGCCTTGCGTGTCAAGCGGGGCGCAAACATGTCGCATGAGGTGGTAAAAAGTCGCCGTCGCTCCGCACTATCTGCGCTCGGGTGGGTCAAATTACGCAGTTTGGTCGTCACCGTGCGGGAATGCATTTTGCTGCTTCCCCCGCTGGACCGGGGCGTCGTGGCGTGCAGGCTGCGCGCGCCACGCTTACGATCGGGCCGCGGCCCGTAGGAATCGCTCATGGACATTCACTTCGTCTCTTCCGCCAACCCAGACGATGAGGACCGCTTTGCACCGGTGTTGCTGCAGGCCTTGCGCCCGCTGCTCGATCGGTTGCCCATTGCCTACACGCTGCGCATTCGCACGGCGACCGGACAGGTGCTGCAGCACTCGCGGACCGAGGCGCCAGAGCCCCCAAAGGACGAAGCCATGGCCGAGGCCGCCTTCGGCTTCCCGCTGGCGTCGCGCTCCTCACTGGACTAGAGTAGAGCCAGCGGCTACAGATGTGCTCGTTCCTTCGTCGGTGACGTGCGTTCTGTAGTGGCGACTCATGCGTTGTACAAAGGGGCGAGGTGCCTTGGGGCGGCGTCCCAGGGCTGTCTCAGGGATCAAGCGTCCCTAAGGCCTGAGACAGCCCTTGCCCCTCGCCCCTTGCCTCTTGTCTAGTCCGGAGACCATGAGCATGCCCAGAACCGTGAGATGGCAACTAGCGGTGGTCGCGGCAGCGATGTTGACCGCTGCGGGTTGTACGAGCCCCGAGCAGGCCAAACGCGCGTACCTCGAAAGCGGCAACGACTATGCCGCCCAGGGCAAGCATCGCGAGGCCATCATCCAGTACCAGAACGCCCTGAAGCAGGACGCGAAGTTCGCCGAGGCACGTGTCAAGCTTGCCGAGGCGTACTCGGAGGTGGGGAACCTGCAGGCGAGCGTCAACCAGTACGTGCGCGCGGCAGACCTGCTGCCACGCGACACGAAGCTGCAGGTGCAAGTTGGAACGTTCATGCTGATGGCCGGACGCTTCGAGGACGCCAAGGCGCGCGCCGACCGGGCGCTCGAGGTCGACCCTCGCCACGTCGACGCGCACATCCTCCTCGGCAACGCGATTGCGGGTCTCGAGGACTTCGAAGTGGCCATTGATCAAATCGAGCAAGCGATCGAGCTCGATCCCACGCAAGCGCGCGGGTATGCGTCGCTCGGCGCGGTTCATGCCGCGCAGGGCCAGTTGGCCGACGCCGAGGCGGCGTTCAAGCGCGCCGTCGAAGCGGAGCCGAAGTCGGCACACGCGCATTTGGGGCTCGCCAACTTCCTGTGGTCGGCCGGGCGCATGGCCGAGACCGAGCAATCGCTCGAGCAGGCGCTGGCGCTGGACAAGCGCAACCAGCTCACGCATCGGGCACTGGCGAGCTTGTATGTGAGCACGGGCCGCGTCGCGCAAGCGGAGCCTCATCTCAGGGCTGTCGCTGATCTGAGCGGTCACCCCGGAGCGCGCCTCCAGGTGGCTGACTACTACATTCGGAGCGACCGCCGAGACGAAGGACGAAAGCTGTTGAGCGCGCTGAGCGAGGAGCCGTCTACCGCGGCGCCAGCGCTGATCAGGCTTGCCGTCCTCGCGCATAGTGAAAAGCAGGCCAAGGAGGCGTACAAGAAGATCGATGCGGCGCTGGCGGCGAGCCCACGGAGCGTGGATGCGCTCGTGGTGAAAGCCAGCTTCCTCAAGTCGGAGGGGAAGCTCGATGACGCGCGCGAGCTGGCGGAGCGTGCGGTGAAGGTCGATGCGCGGAGCGTTCCAGCTCGCTATCAGCTCGGCACCATCCTCGCCGCCGAGCGCCGGACCAAAGAGGCCGTCGAAGCGTTCAACGAGGTGCTGCGACTCAACCCGCGCGCCACGGCCGCACAAGTGCACCTCGCGCAGTTGGAGCTCGCGCGCGGCGCCCCGGGAGCTTCCGTTCAGCTTGCGAGGCAAGCGATCGCGACCAATCCTGCGGATCCAGCGGCCCGCATGCTGCTCGCGCGTGGCTACATGGCCCAGCGCCAATTCGGTGAAGCAGACGCCGAGATACAGATGCTCCTGAAGGCATATCCGAAGGTGGCGGCGGTCCACGTGCAGCTCGGACGCCTTCGCGTGCAGCAGAAGAACCAGCGCGCGGCGCGCGCAGCGTTCGAGCACGCGCTTCAGCTCGATGCCTCATCGATCGATGCCACGGCAGGCTTGGCCTCGCTCGATCTGGCCGAGAATCGACGAGACGCCGCGCTGGCGCGTGTCGATGCACGTCTCGAGAAGTCACCAACCGACAGCCGGATGCTGACCGTGGCAGCGCGCACACACCTGTTGGCGCGCAATGTCGCACGGGGCGAGGAGCTGTTGCGTGCCTGCATCAAGGCCGATCCAGACAACCTCGAGGCCTACGGCTTGCTCGGCCAGCTCTATCTCTCCCAACGCAAGCTGGACCAAGCCCTGCGCGAGTTCGACGCGCTGGCGGCTCGACAGCCACGCGAGGTGGCAGCCCGCACCATGGCGGCCATCATCCTCCAAACACAAGGCAAGCAAGCCGAGGCGCAGAAGCGGTACGAGCAGATTATCGAGATGGACCCTCGGGCGGCCGTCGCGGCGAACAATCTCGCCTGGCTCTACGCGGAGCAAGGCGCGAACCTCGACATCGCGCTGCAGCTCGCGCGCAGCGCCAAGGCAACGTTGCCAGAGGTCGCGGATATCGACGACACGCTCGGCTACGTGTACTTGCAGAAAGACCAAGCCGCGCTCGCCATCGGCCCCCTCCAGGACGCGGTCAAGCGGAATCCGAACCGGCCCGAGTTCAGGTATCGGCTGGGCCTGGCGTACTCTAAGAGCGGTGATGCGGCCGCGGCGCGCCGCGAGCTCGAGCAGGCGCTCGAGATCGAGGCGAACTTCGCCGGTGCCGATGACGCCCGCGCCCTGCTGCGGACACTCTCGTGACCACGTACCCCAAATCCGTTTGTAGCGCGCGGCCTTCAGGCCGCGCGGGAAGACGAAGGTGGAAACTCCAAGGCGGGCTTTAGCTCCGCCTTGAACAGCATGTTCTCGAGAGACGTGCTCAGCATCGATCCGGCCGCGGTCTCTGCCGCGATCGAGGAGGCGATTCGCACCGAGGTGCGCGGCTTCCGTCGCCGTGGTGCCGTGCTCGGTGTGTCTGGTGGCGTCGACAGCGCGGTGGTGGCGACGCTCTGTGCGCGGGCGCTCGGCCCCAGTCGTGTCGTCGCGTTGTTGCTGCCTGAGCGAGACTCGTCTCCCGAGTCGACCACCTTGGGACAGCAACTGGCGTCTCATTTGGGAGTCGCTCATCTCGTCGAGGACATCACGCCGGTCCTGGCGGCTGCGGGCTGCTATGAGCGGCAAGTCGAGGCCATCCGGCTGACGTGTCCCGAGTACGCCGAAGGCTGGCGGTCGAAGATTACGCTGCCTTCAGTAGCCGCCGGGGAGCGTTTCAATGTGTCGCAGTTGACGATTGAGGATCCGGCCGGGAAGCGGATGGACGTGCGCATGTCGGCTGCTGGGTACCTGCAGCTCGTGGCGGCGACGAACTTCAAGCAGCGCGTCCGCAAGATGATGGAGTACTATCACGCTGACCGCCTGAATGCTGTGGTGGCCGGCACACCGAACCGACTCGAGTACGATCAAGGATTCTTCGTCAAGCAAGGCGACGCGGCGGCTGATCTCAAGCCCATCGCGCACCTCTACAAGACGCAGGTGTACGCCCTGGCCGAGTATCTCGGCGTGCCCGAAACCATCCGCGTCCGGACGCCGACGACCGATACGTTCTCGTTGCCACAGACACAAGAGGAGTTCTACTTCGCATTGCCGTACGCCGAGATGGATCTCTGCCTCTACGGGCACAATCACGGTGTTGCAGCCGAGGACGTGGCGGAAGCCACGGGGCTCACGGCAGAGCAGGTGGCGCGTGTCTATCGAGACATCGAGCACAAGCGCCGCGCGACGCGCTATCTCCACGCCGGCCCGCGCCTCGTCGAGGCGATTCCCGAGATAGACGTCGAAAACCATGTCGGCAAGTAGCTACGTGGAGGGAGACGAACAACGAACCCGAGACGCGGGTTTGGAGACCTGATTACTGATGTGTGGTATCGCTGGCATCGTGACGCTTCGAGACGACCTGCCGCCGGTCTCAACGGAGCAACTGCTCGAGATGGCGGGTGCGCTCCGTCACCGCGGTCCGGATGAGTTCGGTATTTACCGCGACGAGCACCTCGGCCTCAGCCACGCGCGGCTCTCCATCATCGACCTTGCCACCGGCCAGCAGCCGCTCTCGAACGAAGACGACACGCTCTGGGTCGTCTTCAACGGTGAGATCTTCAATTACATCGAGCTACGCGACGAGCTCCAGAGCTTGGGACATCGTTTCCGCACGCGCAGCGATACCGAGGTGATTGTCCACGCGTACGAGGCGTGGGGCGTCCGCGCGTTCGAGCGCTTCAACGGCCAATGGGCCGTTGCGCTCTGGGACACTCGCGATCGGACGTTTGTCCTGGCGCGTGATCCGTTCGGTGTGCGCCCGCTGTATGTCTGTCAACACGCGGGCCGCCTCTACTTTGCCAGCGAGGTCAAGGCGATCTTCGCGGCCGACCACACGATTCCGCGCGCGCTCGACCCGATGGGGCTCGATCAGGTCTTCACCTTTTGGGCGCCGCTCGCACCGCAGAGCGTGTTCCAGGGTGTCAGCGAGGTCGAGCCGGGTATCGTGCGCGTCTATCGCCGAGGAACGGTGTCGACCTCTTGGGCCATGGCGCGCGCGTATCCCGTGGATGGCGAGGGCGCATTTGCCGGGTCGCTCGACGAAGCGGTGGTGGTCGTCCGCGAGGCGCTCGAGAAGGCCACCGAGCTCCGCATGCTTCGTGCTGACGTGCCCGTGGGCAGCTACTTGTCTGGCGGGCTGGACAGCTCACTCGTGGCGGCGCTCGGTCTCAGGGCCAAGGGCGAGAAGTTCTGCACGTTCTCGCTGCGTTTCGAAGACGCGGAGTACGACGAAACGACGTATCAGCGATTGATGGCGCAGCACCTTGGCAGCGAGCATCGCGAGGTGCTCGTCTCGCGCGGCGACATCGCACGCCTCTTCCCGGACGTCATCGCGCACACGGAGCGGCCGGTGCTTCGCACGGCGCCGGCACCGTTGTATCTCCTCTCGAAGCTCGTGCACGACGCCGGTATCAAGGTCGTGTTGACCGGCGAGGGTGCAGACGAGATGTTTGCGGGGTACGATCTCTTTCGCGAAGCCAAGGTCAGGCGCTTCTGGGCGCGGCAACCGAGCTCGCGGCTCCGGCCGCGGCTGCTGGAACGGCTCTATCCTTATCTCGCGCGGTCGCCGGTCGCGCAACGAGCGATCACGCAGCAGTTCTTCGGCCAGCATCTCAGCGGTTGGCGCCAGCCCGGATTCGGCCACGACGTCCGGTGGCGCACGACGAGCGCGCTCGGACGCTTGTTTTCTGCCGAACATCGCGAGGCCATCGCGGGACGGAACCTGCGCGAGGAGCTGATCGCCGACTTGCCCGAGGACTTCTCGCGCTGGTCGTCTCTCGCGCAGGATCAGTACCTCGAGGTTCGCACGCTCTTGTCCGGCTACATCCTCTCGTCGCAGGGGGACCGCATGCTCATGGCGCACTCGGTCGAGGGGCGCTTTCCGTTTCTCGACCGCCATGTCGCCGCGCTAGCCGACTCGCTGCCTCCGTCCTACAAGCTCCGCGTGCTCGACGAGAAGCACGTGCTCAAACGCGTGGCACGCGACCTTGTACCGGCCGAGATTCTGGCTCGACCGAAGCAGCCGTATCGCGCCCCCGACGCCCTGTCGTTCGTTGGGCCCGAGTTGCCGGAATGGATCGATGACGTGGCCAGCGACCGCGCGCTCGCGGATGCCGGCGTGTTCAATGCAAGCGCTGCCCGCCAGTTGCTTGCGAAGTGTCGTGCGCGCGGCACGACCGGACAGTTCTCCAACGCTGACAACATGGCGGTCGTGGGCATGCTGTCGACCCAAGTTCTGCACGATCGCTTCATCCGGCGCCACCCCGTGTCAGGTGTCCGGGTGACGCCGCAGACCGTCGTGGACAAGGTTGCTGTCTAGAAGCGCCAGGAGACTTCATGCTCGAGGAAAAGCAAGCAGACCTCGCCGAGCGGCATCGAACGGAAGCCCTATTTCACGACCGGAAGTGGGCGGTTCGCTACTCGGGCCCCCGTCACTACGGCGCTCATCCCACTTACCCGATCTTTCAGCGGATGATGGCCTTGCTCGGTGAGGATCTGGCGGGCAAGCGAATTCTGGAGTACGGGTGTGGCCTCGGATGGATCACCAAGGAGATAGCGCGCCGTGGCGCTCAAGTATTCGCCTTCGATATTTCGGCTGAAGCGGTTGCGAAGACGCGCAAGTCCCTTGAAGCGGCCAACCTGCTCGACCGCTGCACGGTCGAGGTAATGGGCGGTGAAGACCTGCACTATCCGGATGACAGTTTCGACCTGGTCGTGGGCTTCGCCATCCTGCACCATCTGGACCAGGAGCGGGCTCTCACAGAACTCCGCCGTGTTCTGAAGCCGGGCGGGCGAGCGCTGTTCGCGGAGCCTCTGGCATCGAATCCTGTGATCAACTTATATCGTCGTCTCACGCCACAGTACCGCACACCGGATGAGGCGCCCCTCGACCTGGACGTCTTCTCGAAGCAGCTCCGAGGGTTCAGGCGCTTCGAGCATCACGACCAACTCTTGCTGGCATCAGCGGCGATGGCCCTCTGTTACCTCCCGGGTCTGGCGGGACTTGCACCACCAACGCAGCGTTGGTTGATGCGCGTGGATGACGCCATCATGCGCGTCGCACCACGAGTAGGTAGGTGGGCGTGGTACAGCATCTTGGTCTTGCAGAAGTAACGTGTCCCTTTTGCATCAGCCAATACTGCCCAATAGTGTCCCCGGGCGTCATGACGTACCGAATGTGGACGCGCTCGCAGGCAACGCAGAATCTGCCGTAGCAGCTCATCGTTCGCTACGCGTGTTGCACGTCATCGATAGTGGCGGGCTCTACGGTGCTGAACAGGTGCTCCTCGAGCTAGCAACTGAGCACCGAAGGCTCGGCCACACATCTCTGATCGCCTCGATCCGGTTGCCGCGGGAGACAGAGAAGCCTCTGGAGCGAGCGGCGCGCGAGCGTGACCTGGCGGTTGCCTTCGTGCCGATGGCAGCGGGACCGAGCGTGCTGGGCGCATTCCACCTAGTTCGGCTGGCTAGGGAATGGCGAGCCGACATCATCCAAACTCATGGCTACAAGGCCAACATTCTGCTCGGTTTGACTCCGAAGTGGCTGCGGCCGGCTCCTCTCGTCGCGACGGTGCATGGGTACACGGATCTCGGAGGAGTGCATCGCATGTCACTCTATCATCGTGTGGACCGTCTCGTGTTGCGGCGTGCCGATCGCGTCGTGCTCGTCCACCGTGGCATGGCCACGACGCGTGGCCTAAATCGCCTTCACGACGCGCGCTGGCGCGTAATCGAGAACGGTATCCCTCGTGCCGCACTAGCTTCCTCGCTGCCCGATCCTTCATGGCTGCCAGACGAGGACGTCGTGCAGTTCTGCGGCCGAGGGCGTGTCGTCATTGGTGCGATCGGCCGCCTCTCGCATGAGAAGGCCTTCGACGTTATGCTGCGTGCAGTCGCAGCGATCGTGCGCGACCGTGACGACGTGGTCGCCGTCATCCTCGGTGAAGGCAGACAACGCCAGACGCTCGAGCGCTTGGTTCAGGACCTAGGTCTCCATGGTCGTGTGCTGATGCCGGGCTACCGAAGCAACGCCAGGAACTATCTGCGTCTCTTCGACCTCTTTGTCCTGCCATCACTCACCGAGGGGCTACCAATCGTGCTGTTAGAGGCCATGCAGGCTGGGATACCGGTTGTCGCGACCAAGGTTGGCGGCGTCCCGTCCGTGCTGGATGAGGGAAGAGGCGGGTTCCTGGTGGAGGCGGGCGATTGGCGGGCACTCGCGAGCGCGATGCGGCGTGGTATTGCCGACCGGTCGCTTGCCTCACAGCTTGCCGCCCATTCGCTCGCCACGCAGTCATCCAGGTTTAGTAGCCAGGCTATGGCCACACGCTATCTCGAGCTCTATCACGAGGTCGCCTCCCGTGGCTGACGCATAAGCGATGAACACGGATCACATCATCTTGAACGCCGTGGGCGACGTCTGTCTCGGTGACAGCTTGATCAGTCTAGGCTTCGGCACGCGCAGCACCCTCGAAGCCCGAGGCTCTCGGTTCATCTTCGACGCCGTCCACGACGTCCTGCAGGATGGACACCTGCTCTTCGGCAACTTGGAGTGCGTGCTTTCCGACCGAGGCCTGGACTGGCGCAACCCGACGACTGTGTACCTGCGCGGCGCCCCTGAAGCCGTCACGGCTTGCAGGCACGGCGGCTTTGACGTCATGAACGTCGCCAACAATCACACTCTGCAGTACGGCGCCGAGGCGTTCCACGATACGACACATCTTCTGCGGGCCAACGGAATCGCCCCATTGGGGATCGCGACGGATGGGGACTATCACAGCAAGCCCGTCATTCTGGAACGACACGGGGTCTCAGTCGGCTTCCTCGGCTACAGCCACGAGTGGGAGCAGTACTTCCATGGGCGGCCGCTTTACGCGACGACTGGCAGCACGGGCATCCTGGCGGATGTCGCCCGCCTGAAGAGACGTGTCGACTATGTGGTCGTGTCTATGCATTGGGGGCTCGAGTACATGCCGTATCCTTCGCGAGATCAAGTCGCTCTCGCGCGAACCCTTGTCGACCACGGCTGCGACGTCGTACTCGGTCATCACCCTCACGTCGTACAAGGATGTGAACGCTACAAGCACGGCTTGATCGCCTACAGTCTGGGCAACTTCGTATTCGACAAAACGTGGTGGCCTGCGTGTCGCAGGACGCTCGTCTTGCGGATCACCCTCCCGCGGGATCGTCGAGTTGGAATTTCCCATGAGGTGCGCCCGATTCGTGCCAGTCGGGAGTATCAACCAGCTCCCGTCGCCAGACGCGCTGCGCAGCGAGAGTTCGCGGCGCACGCTCGACTCTCAGAGGCCATTAGCCGAGACCGTGGCAGCGGGGTACTAACCTATCGTCGCGCTCAAAAGGTTCGGTTGTTGGCGCTGATCATCCCCAAGTTCATCCACATCGTGCGACATACCCGCAAGTATGAAGCACATGTCCGGCGGTATCTTGTTCTGAGGAAGCTGCTGCGACTAGCGCCAAGATTAGCGGCGTCACCAGGACGGTTGGAGAGCGGGAATTGAAGGTCTGTGTTGTCTACAAGGAAGATTATCCATGGGACGTCCGGGTCGAGAAGATCGTGGACACCCTTGCAGCCCACGGCTATGACGTGACCCTTGTTGCGAGAAACACGGAACGCCGACCGACCAATGAGAAGGTGGGCGCCGTGACCGTTCGACGCTTGCCTGCTTTGCCAGAGATTTTCGGCCGACTCAACAACGCCGCGAGCTTTCCGTTCTTTTTCAACCCGCTTTGGTTGTACGAGATCTTCGCCGCTCTCTGGCAGACGCGTGCGCCTGTTGTGATCGTCCGGGATCTGCCCCTCATGCCGGCTGCGATTCTTATTGCGCGGGTTCTTGGGCGCCGGGTTGTCTTCGACATGGCCGAGTGTTACCCGATGATGTATGCGTCCACCCTGCGCTTCAGCGAACGACGACTCGGTAGATACCTGCTGAAGAATCCGACACTTGCGGCCTTGATCGAACGACTCTCGGTCCGCTATGCCGACCATGTCTTGGTTATGGTGGAAGAGTCCCGGGATCGGCTCCTAAGGATGGGTGTCGCGGCGGCTAACGTCACCATCGTGTCGAATACACCGCGCCTCCGGTTGCCTGCGGCGCGCCGTTTGCACGCCCAAGGGGACGTGCTGAGGCTAGTTTACGTGGGCTTCATAACGCGCATCCGAGGTATCGACAATGCCCTCCGCGGCTTGGCGGAGTACGCCGCCAGCGGCGGCGACCGCCCGGCTGTCGAGCTCCACGTCGTTGGCAAAGGCGCAGCACTCCCGGAATGCCGCGCCCTCGCGGAGCAACTTGGCATCGCTCCGCTCGTCCAGTTCCACGGCTGGTGCCATCAAGAGTTCGTGAACGATCTCTATGCCCAGAGTGACATAGGAGTCCTCACGTACCGGGTCTGCGACCACTGGAATCACACCATCCCCAACAAGTTGTTTGACTACATGTACCTGGGCATCCCAGTCCTATCAACAAACGTGCGTCCTATCCGTCGCATTGTCGATGAGGTTGGGTGTGGCTTGATCTGTACCGATGACGATGCCCGTTCATTCGCTGACTGCCTGGGTCGACTAGCGGATCCACAGGTACGCCAAACGATGGGTGGCTGTGGCTTCGACGCGGTACGGAGCCGGTACAATTGGGGAGCCGACAGCGCGCGATTACTCAAGGTAATCCAGACGTTACGTCCCGCTGCATAAGAAGGGGTCTCTCGAGCGGTCGATGCCTTTCGCGTCGCGCTGTCGATACGAAGCGACCAGAGCTACGATCAAGGGCCAACAATCCGAAGGCCAGTTGGCGCACGTGGGACGGTGGGCTCGGGTCCAGGACTGCCGCCTCCCACTCGAACGGGATGGCCCTCGGCGTTTACATTTCCATTGGAGTCGACGACATACAGATACACCGTCTCTCCCTGTCCGAATGTGCCGAGATTGACCGAGACCGTGATGGACGAGTCGGCCCACTTCGCGGGGATCTGGACTTCGCGCTTGGTGGATTTCTCCAACGTGGAAGCGTTGCCCAGCATGACACGAGCGAACGTTGTGTCGACGTAGATGTCCGCAAAATAGCGCCAGTTGTTTGGGTTTCCATACGGTCGCGCAAAGCCGCCGATGGCCTCCACGCGCGTCGTACCAGGCGCCGCATCCGTGCGACCGTGATATTCGATCACCATCTTGCCATTGTCGTAGATCAACACCATACCGTCCTCGCCGGGACTCCACTTGGCGATGACCTCATGCTTCACCCAACGGCCGACCGGGTTGGTACCGAGCACGCCGCCATACCACGAATGCGGCCCGGTGTTCAGGCGCTCATTCGGTCTCAAGAAGTGATTGTTGGCGCTCGAATAGATGTTCCACTTCACGTCAGACGTTGGGCTTTTCGGTCCCCACCCGCCCGGATATACGAAGTTGATGTGTTCAGGCACGTATGGAGGCTGTCCAATCGAGTGAATGGCCAGCTTATGGTTGTTGTCTCCACCAAACTTCCAAGCAGGATCAATCTGGTACCAGTAGGAAAAGTACATGGAACCTGTGCTTTGATGCTCCTTCCAGACCATCACGTTGTAGCCTGTGTCGGCCAACGACTCTCCGTGCGCACCAGCAAGGTACCGTCCGACGCGATTGTGGGGTGGCGAGACCCCTCGAATGGGCTTTCGGTAGGCGATGTCGTAATCCGAGTTCTTCGCGCGATTCGGCCACCCACCGTCCCACTTGTCAAGGATGTCGGTGCCCGAGGCATCGTCCCAGATGAGCGGCGCGGGTGTGCTTTTCGATCCAAACCGCGAGCCGGTGATCGTTACGCTCGCCTTGTGCGACCACTGTCCGGAGGCTCCCGTCACCACCGGTTGAGCTTGTGCAGTCGCGCTGAGGGTGAGAAGTACGACCCCGGTCACGGCGATGGCGGATCTAGTGATAAGAGAATTCATGACTTGCGAAACGGACATTACAAACCTTTCGTGCCACGATGGTGGCGATGGCTCGTAGAATAGCAAAGCACGCGCCATGATAGCGTACGCTGCCGCCTACCTTCTTTATGGCCGCGAATCACGCCAGCAGAACCTGTTAGCCTCCGATGCTGCAGAGGTTGCCGATGCGACCGGACCGCAGTAGATTTACGATCTTGCAATCCGTGCACGAAATTGAACGACCGCCATGTGCGTGCTCCACGTAACCCATTGAGGAACCGAATGAGCTCGGGAGGGATTGATAGCGAAGCCGATCCGTAGACCGCGCTGACCCCTAACCCCGCACTCGCAGCCCTCCGTCGACCACGAGCGTGTGTCCGTTCACCCCAGCGGAGGCAGCACTGCAGAGAAATTGGGCCGCCCAAGCGACCTCCTCGAGGGTGGTCAGCTGGCCGCGAGGTGAGCGACTAATGGCATCATGAAGACGGATTTCCTTATCGGGGAACGCGTCCCATGCCTCCGTCAGAATGCTGCCGGGCGAGAGTACGTTGACGCGGATGTTGCGGGGGGCAAGCTCGACCGCGAGATGACGACAGAGCGCTTCCAGTCCGCCCTTCGAAGCACCCACGAGAGCGTACTGAGGAAACGCGTGAACCGCGCCTTCTGAGGACAGCGCGACGATGCTGGAGCCTTGACCGAACATCGGAAGCAGCGCCTGAACCAGATCGAAGAAGGCGCGCAAGTTCAATGCAAGCGTGAAGTCCCAGTGGCGCAACGTGAGATCCTCGAACCGGCGGTGGACGCCAGTGGCCGCACAATGGACCAGGCCGGACAGAGGCGTGGTGCCCACCGCGTCGAGCACGCGCTTCTTGCCTTCTTGAGACGTCAGATCGGCTCGACAGAGCTCAACGGGCGCTCCTGTTGCTCCAGCCTCCGCGGCAAGTGACTGCGCCGCCTCCTCGTTGTGGGCGTAGTTCGCAATGACCGTGGCTCCTGCATGCGCGAAACGCAGAGCGATGGCACGACCGATGCCGCGAGTGCCGCCGGTCACCAGGAATCGCTTTCCCGCGAGGGAGAACGCGTCGCTCATCAGTCTGTTTCCCGCGGAGGGTTCACCGCACGCCCTGCCAGATATCGCTCCAGGACCTCGTCGTGATAGTCGGCCGCGAGCTCTGCTCGCGGGACGAACGAGAAGAACAGTTCCGCCTCTGCGACGTCGCGCTCCTCGACAGCAACACGGCAGACAGCCGTCGCAAAAGCTGGAGCGCTCGCCTTGATTTCCGCATAGATGTCTGCCCGAATTCCGGGGCGAACCCACCTGCGAAACGAGGCCTTACGCACCTGCACGAGCATGGCCTTGCCGCGGTCAGGGTTCTCGGCATCAAGGCACTTGCCCGCGGTTTGCGCCATCATCTCGATGAGCAACACACCAGGCACAACCGGAAACCCGGGGAAGTGGTCTCGAAACACGTCCTCGTCAGGGTGCATCGTCTTGACGCCGTGAATGCGCTGGCCCGCTTCCATGTCGAGGATCTCGTCGATGAGGATGAAGCGCACCCTGTTCCTCCCCCAAAGCGTCGTCAGGCGTCGAGCGCGGCTGCTGCCCGGCAACGTGCGCGGGCGCGGGCGTCTGCTGGTCATCGAAGGTCGGCATCGGCTCCGGTCGCCACAGGCGGCTTGTCAGGTACCGCGCCGCGCCCACCAGCTCTCGCCATGGTCGCCCGATCCTGGCCTCCATCAGGTCTCGTCTCGCGGCCCAATACCAGTGCTTCAAGTAGGTTCGCCGGGAGCGGCGGTCGAGGACGAACTTGATGTAGTAGGCGCCTCGGCCATAGTCGTACCCGCGCGCCTGACGGATCGCGTCTGGCCCCGGCTTCCGGCCATGGTGATGAGCGACGACCGGTCGAGGATCGTAACGTCCGGACCACCCGGCCCAGGCGGCGCGTGCGAGGTATTCGGTGTCTTCGCCCGCTAGACACGACGTGCCGGCACCAAGGTGCGGATCGAAGCCACCGATGGTCCGGACCACCTCGCGTGAGACGGCCATGTTGGCGCCAAGAATGGCGCCAGCCGAGATGAATGTGCGGGGAGGAATCTCCTTCGGAACCGTGACGTCCCGCACGCCCACCGACGCGTCGGTCGGGTCGTGCAGCACAACGCGGCCACCAATGAACCCCGGACCATACTCGTCGAACACCTCGACCAGCGCGCGAAGGTAGTCCAGGCGCGGATAGCAGTCGTCGTCGGTAAACGCCAATAGGTCGCCGGCCGATTCCGCAATGCCCACGTTTCGTGCTCGTGCCAGGCCGCCGACGCCCGCCCGGACCGAGCGGACGGGAATGCTCGCCGATCGCGCGAACTCTTCGACGATAGCCGGGGTGGAGTCCGTCGATGAGTTATCGACGACAATCAGCTCCCATCCACCTGGCACCGGCTCGAATTGGGAGAGCCGGGTGAGAAAGTCCAAGAGCCGAGATCCCCGGTTTCGGGTACAGACGATCAGCGAGACCTTTGGGCGGCGGGACAGAATGCTCCCTCCCTCTCAAGCGTTTTCGCCTCTTTGTCAATCATCGAGCATCCAACGATATTTGGTGTTGCGCAATGCCGCCCTCACTTCATCCAAGTTTTCAATGAGCTCTTCATACGCAAAAGGATTTGTACGCTTCAAGTCGACCGTCGGGTGCGCATCCTCTATGCGCAAGAACTGACAGATCTTTCGATAGGCTTTTCTAGGATCTTCTAGAATATCCTGCTCGTACCTCAGGAACAGGATCTCCTCTGGCGCCACCAGGTCTTTCAACATTCCATAATGTTCATCTAAAGAGTGAAATAGATCCAAAAGTGGAATCCTGCCATTCGATCCATCTATATCTATCGATACTTTTGTTACAGCCCTTACTTCACTACGCGAGTGAGGTGCCTTTGTTTTCCCTAACACCTCGACGGAAATGGTTCGCCGTAGGTAATTTTCTCTGTGTAAGATAATAAACTTCTGGAAGTCTAATTTCCTCAGAAGGCTAACATAATCTCCCAAGGCCATGTTGATACACCACTCCGCAAAGTGTAGCTGCGGCAGGTGTTTCGTTTCAAAGCCATAAATTCCAGATGCCTTCGTGCAACGCGAGGCATCTATCGTGCGCTCAACAAAATTAGGAGCCTTCTTCCGCTTGTCCTTCATGTGCTGCTGAAAAATCTCGCCGGCCCAAAAAATCATTGGGTGTTGGTTCAACATGTCCCCAAGGACCTGGCTGCCACATCGGCCGGTATGGAACATGGCAACGTTCTGCTTACGATACAGTGTGTTCACTGTGCTGTACAGCAGACTCAGTGTGCCCTTCAATGTGGCCTTCGCAAATTGTGTGGCCCTCTTCATTGAACGTGGCGATTGTATTTCAAGACGCGATCCCAAGGCCATCGCTCCAGTCTACCTATGGCGGAATCGTAGCCGGCCTGAAAGATAGTTCATGGCGCCGACCCCTTCGCGTACCGTCCGCCCAACGCTATGCTTCTTGATACCCCAATACCAACCCTTTAGATAACGACGCCGCATCCGTCGATCCAAGAGACACTTCGCAAAGTAGGCGCCTCGACCTCTGTCGTATCCCCTCCCCAATTCCGCCGCATCCGATTCCCGCCTTCCGTGATGATGATAGACAAGAGGTCGTGGGTCGTACATTCCAGCAAAACCGGCGAACGACAACCTGGCGAGAATCTCCACGTCCTCACAGGGAAAGGGAGTGCCCGCCCCCATTTCCGCATCGAACCCGCCAACGGCTGCCAGAGCCTCCCGCCGAAAGGCAAAGTTCGCGCCTTGAATCGCACCCGCAGGAACGAACGAGTAGGGCCTGATCTCCAATCGTGACTCGACCGTGCGGATTGTTATCGGATAGTCTGCCGGATCGTAGAGGCGAATCCTGCCACCCAAGAACGCGACGCGCCTTTCGTCAAAGCACGCGACAACCTGAGACACATAGTCCGGTGCTGGATAGCAGTCATCGTCAGTGAACGCAATGATAGCCCCAGAGGCTGCGTGCCAGCCGGTATTCCTGGCCCGTCCCAATCCGGGGTGGCCCTCGAAGACTGAATGAACAGGGAAGGGCGCGCCCTGCTTGAAGCGCTCGATGACCTCCGGGGTTTCGTCGGTAGAACCGTTGTCGACGACAATCAGCTCCCACGGATGGATCGATTGTAGGTTACCGAAGGCATCGAGACATCGTTGCAGCCGTTCCACACGATTCCGTGTACAGACCACAACGGACATCATCATTTCTGGAGCGTTGGCTATACGCGACTCGCGGCCCCGTGTCTTGGCTGATGTGGGAGCCTTGGACCATGCGTCACCGTAGAATTCGTCACCGTACAGGTCGTCCAAGCCGGCACGTCGCACAAGCGATGCCAGCTTCGCGACTTGTTGCGCAGAGAACGTGTTCATTTCCTGCGCGACGGCGTCGATGGAGATCGTCGCCATATGCCGGCCGAGAAAATTGGTGCCTGAGCCGAGGCGCATGGTCCGAGCGACCGCTTTGTGATCATAGGGCCGGCCGACGTGCTGGAAGATTTTCGCGATCCAGACCGTGGGATCTCTGAGCAGGTCTTCGTATCGAACGATCAGTGCCCTTGAGTCTTGCAATTGGACCAGGGGCACCATGTTGAGAACGCACCAAAGAAAGGCCGTTGATTCAAACGTATCGGTCCGGTCTATCGCCGACAACAGCTCGTCGACCTTTGGAAAGTCTTCCAGCAGCGGCCGCTGCGAGAGGATGTGGTCGACATCGGTCCCGCCCCCGAGGGCAGTACCCCATCCCAGCTTCAACCATGACCGGATGACTCCCAGTGGGTGCCGCGCGACGAGAATAATCGGCATGCCGGGACGCACCTGTCGCAGCCATCCCAGCATCAGATTACAGCGAATGTCCTTGACTATTCGCCGCCAGGAAATCAGCCGCCGGTTGAACTTATCAGTCCACGGACATCCGATTCGCCCCGAAAGGATCCGGCGCACCACCTCCTCTTTCGCCGGCAGTCTCTCGTGAGCGCGGCGGTACTCGTGGTAGCCAAATATCTGCGCTTCCGGCACCTCAGCCGGGAGAAAGGGCTCGAAGACGTCGCGGTAGCCATTGTCGTAGTTGACGATGTTGGCCACCCAGGTCGTGCCGCTTCGCCCCATCCCGGCGATGAACACGGCAGACGTTCCGTCCCGATCAAGGTCGATGACGTTGCGCATTGACCAGTTCGCTACGCGTGGCTACTGTACTCTAGCTCTAGCCGCCGCCGGACATTGACGACCGAATCTCCTGCGCCTTGCGTATCGCTTCTTCTTCGCCGTTACAAAGGGATACTCCCGGGATGTCCCGAGTCCATTCCTGCACAAATGCAGCCACTTTGCCGTAGGAGTTATCGAACACGACATTCGGAAGGTCCAAGCAGGTCGCCAGAATATGTGCGTGCAGGCGGTCTGTGACGACTACCTGTCCCGCACCCAGCAGGCGGCATCCATAGTCAAGCCGTTCCTGTGCCATTCTGTTAGCCGCGTACAGTCGACGCTTCTGGTTCCCAGATGTCAAGGTAGGAATTCGTTGCAGCATTCGGACCAACCGAGGCCCCCAACGCGGACGGCGGGTTGCTTCATAGGCTTGCTTCCATTTCGATGGCTGACGCTTGACCCAATCTACGACGACCAGACCAGCTACGGCAAGCTCAGCGCCTAGCTTATCCGTTGCGGCTTCCTTATCGCCTCTCGACAGATATACGATCATACCCGGCTGTGACTCCGCTCGTACCAAGCGGTCATGCCGCATCAAGAATGCTAGATCCGGACAGAGCCTTACCTTGCAGGAGAAATGACTTTGCGCGAATGCTAGACTGGGTTGGTCTCTGACGAACAGCAGAAGGTTGGGGTGAGCATTGAATATGGAACGTGCTCGCTGGAGGTTTGTCTGGCTCGCAAAGTGGATGGATTGAGGAAGCTGAATAATGGCCTTGTCAGGGAAATTCTGGACGATGCGCTCTCGAAGCAGTTGGTGATCTTGCCACAGATCTCCAAAGTTGCCGCCACCTTGGATCACGATGGGACCTTGTCTTACCGTTCTTCTCAGCTCAGAGGCTGAGTAATTCAGTGGATGACATATATATTTGATCCTCACGCCTCGCGATCGCAGATAATCCACCGTGCCAAGCCATATAGCATGATCGCCTACGTTCGGATAGGTTGGAAAGTCAACCAACGCACACTCGGAAAAGGGCGTGATGAACGGATCGAGCGCTGTTTCAATCGTTGCTTTTAGGTGTGCGCGCCAAGCGGCTGGCATCCGTGTCCGGGCGGTCATGGGATAAACGGCAGCGTTAGCTCGGCATGTTTCTGCAGCAGGACGGGGATGAGAAGGGCCCAATAGGAGAGGGACCATCCAGTCGAGGCGGACAGGACACTAGAGATTGACCTTGCTCCATAGAAGGAAGCCAACCAGAGCCTTGGCGCCCGCCGTATCCATGATCAGATCGTTGACCTTCAGCCGCGCGTCCGGCCGTCCCACGACCTCGCGCGCGACCGTTGGATTGAGAATCGCGGAGGTATGAGCGAGGCCTTCCTCTGCCAGCTCCCGCACGGCTTGCCAGCCGCTGTTATTGTAATCGTACACTCGATAATAGCGTCGTCTTTCATGGCCGGGATTGAGTCTGGACTGGAGATAGCACACTGTTCGTCGAATGGGGTACGTGAAGTGCCGCGCGATTCGCGTGGAGTATGAGTAGGGCGGCTCCACGAGCGGTGAGGTGTTGCCACTGTTCCGATCGAGCGGCAGCTCAGCCAGACGACGGAACTTGCGCACGCAGATCTCGCGCTGCAACCAGCGATCGCACAGCAGTGCGGCGGGCACGCTCGCCGCAGCGGACAGAACGGCGCGGTTCAAGGCTGGTGCGGAAGGCCACGTGGAGAAGCCGAGCAGCCACAGGTTGCGCCCAACGTGGAAGCGCTCTCGGTGATGCAGGTCGAATATCCAGGCCCGGCGGCTCTCGCGAGTGGCGTAGGAGCGGTACGCGTCGCGAGTTTCCTCGGTGATGTCGTGAAGTGTGCTGCCAAGAACGTCGGGTCGGATCAGACGGACAATCGCTTCGTTCGCAAGGCCCCATCTGCGGACCCACCGCCACATTTTCGGGAACCCCCGCTCCTCTGGCGATCCGCCAAACGCCCACGGGATATGAGCGCCCCCGAGGATTGCGCCCATCACGTAACCCGTCATGAGAAGTGGCGCGTTGATATCCTCGAGGATTGGCCGCAGACCCCAGGCACCGACGTTCGCAAAGCCGTTCAGGCCATGCTCCCACCGCGACTGGAGCTGCGCGAGATCGGGATAGCTGCGCGGGTCGATCTCCGCGACCTGTTGCGAGAACCCGCACCGAGCCGCCACGGCACGTGCGCACTGCATCTCGAAGTCGTTCGGTACGCCCAGTGTCACCGCGTGGACCTGCCGCGATTGCCTGTGGAGGTAGCCGGCCAGCAAACGGGAATCGAGGCCGCCGGAGAGCAGCATGCCCGTCTGTTCTCCAGTATTGAGAAGCGTGCTACGCACGGCGTGGTCCAGCACGCCATCAACGCTATCGACCATCTCGGCGAGCGGGGCGTCGATGATCTCGACCTGCTCGGGGATCCGGTAGTGACTCGACTCTCGAAAGCCCGTCTCTGGTGACCAGCGGAGCAGGTGACCAGCTTGTGCGCGGCGCACTTGGCGAAACAACGTTCGTCCACCCATCGAGTGCGTCGTCATCAAGAGGCCGACTAACCCGGCGGGATCGAACGAGAGGTGAATGCTGGGGTGACCCTTGAAGAGCTCTGGGCTCGAGGCCACGACAGCCCCGTCCGAAAACTCCCCAAAAAAGACCGGCAGAATGCCCAGCACGTCGCAACTGACGCGAAGCGCACGGCCGTCGGAGGTGATGCATACGTGCAACCCGTCAAGCGCCGGCGCAGCCGCCGCCGGACCCTGTCGTAGCAATTCTGTGGCGCGGGTCGCCCTTCCCTCGTCGTGGGCCACGCCGAAGATGACGGCACAGCCGCCCTCGTTTTGTACGGCGTCGACAAGCGTCTTGGGGCCGACGGCCCACAATACGGAACAGGCGCCGGCGTGGAGCTCTCCGACGACCAGTCCAGAGATCGGTGCGATGCCGGCGCGCCAGGACTCGATGAAGGCCCTCCGCCGCTCATCGTGAGGGTCGATCAGCACAACGTAGTTCATGGCATCCTTCCACGAACCGCGAATGGCACGGCGTGTGAACGGACATTTCCATAAGTGGAATAATCCGGGACCGGTCACCATTCACCCGTGCCGGAGCGCACGGCGGAATGCGGTCAGCGCGCCGCCGAGGAGTCGCCGGTCCGCGGCCTTGATGTGGGCGGGTGTGACCCCGACGTATTTCAGATAGCGCCAAATAGCCGCCTCGAGGGTGCCACGAGCCTCCGCGGCCCTGCGACCTCGGTCGATGGCGTGCTCGATGGCCTCCATGAGCTCGCGATGGTGCTCCGACCGCCGCGACCGTTCGAGCGCCGGATACCAGCGGCGCGCGAACTCGGGAGGGATTGCCAGAGCGCGGACGTGCGCAGGCGGGACCCGCGGCGGAAAGGTCTTGGCCTGGTCGAGCACACCAGCGAGCTCGAGGACGACCATGGTGCGTAGGCATTTCTCGCAGCGCCCGCAGTTGTAAGCCCCTTCGGAGTTCCTCCAGCAAACCCGCAGGTAGTTGAGTGCCAAGGGGGAACCTGCCAGATACTCGATCTTGTCCGCGCGATTGGCTTCTGCGCCGTCATGGACGATTTCCAGACTTTCCGTGGACCACAACGGATCGAGCCCCGGATGCGAGCCCCAGGGGCGCAGCTCGAGAAAGGGGAGGCTCGATCCAAGGAACACGGTGTGGAAGAGACGAGAAAGCGCAAGGGCGACGCTCGCCAACGTCGCGCCATGTGCGTGTAGGTTCCAGTCGACCCCGCTGACCACCTGCCGAACGTTGGTCCGCACCGTGACGACGTGCGCTCCCACTGCCTTCGCGACTGCCTCGGCGGTCGCCTCGACCTGGCCGAACAACGTGGTGTCGTCCAGCTTCACGTCGAGGCCGTGGATCACGATGAGGTGGGAGATCGCCCGGCTGTCGGAGCGCGGATACCGCGCCCGATTCCTGAGGAGCGTGTAAAAAGAATCGACGCCTCCGCTGAAGAAGGCGGCGGCGGCAGGTCCACGCTCGGTCCGGGACGTGGGCGAAACGGCCAAGGGTACGGGGCGGAGGGAGACGGGGGCGTCTCTGCTCCAGGAGGCCTGCATGTCCATCACCCGGGGCATTGTGGCGGCCAGGAGCGCGGACAGCGAGTCTTCGACGACCACTTGTCGCCCCTCGCGCATGGCCCGCATGAGGATGGGCGGCAGGAACGGATCGCCGTTTGCTGCGAGCCCGTCTCCAAATCGCGGGGCCACCTCGAACCAGATCGACGCGGGCATTGAAAGTCCGTCGGCCTGGATATCGGCCGAAAGGACCGCACGCTCGGGCTCGCGCGCGAGCTTGGCTGCCTTGACCACGAGTGCGGGGAGCGGCGTGCTCATATCGGCACTATTCCACGTCGAAGTCACAACTTGTCAAGAACCACCCTTCACCGGAAGCCAAGCGCTTGTGCAATGCGCCTACGCTGGCCCGGACGAAGAAGGGAAGTCGTTCATCGGGCCGACGACGAAAGCCGCTCGCGTCCATCAGGGGAGCGACGCTCGCGCCGAAGGCCATACAGCGAACGAGCCGGGCGCCATCCTGAACGAGCTGGTCAACGGCGGCGCGCATGAGGAAGGGGAGTGGGGAGACCCCGTTCTCAATCGTGGGCACCGCGAGCCAGTCTGCGATGTCCGCTTCCCTCCGGGGATTCGGTCGCGCCAAATTCAGGCGCGTGACGACATATCCGACGAGACGCCCTTTGACGAACCCTCCAAGGATGCGGTACTTACATCGGGGATTGTGCGCGAAGCGCCAGTTCAGATACTCGGGGCTGCGCCGCACCACGATCTGACCTTCCCCCTCTGGCTCCCGACTGAGCGTCCTTACATGCGCGTCGAACTCGCTCAGCTCGCGCAGCTCCAGATGGGGTGGGAGTCGCTTGCGGCGCAGCGTGCGCTCGAGGCTCAGCAGAATATCACCAGCTGCAGCAGCGGGCCCGGTCAGCGGCCCTAAGCTCGCGTGTCGCTCCACGACGTCGCGGCTCCGGACGAGCATCTTCCACACGCGAAACTCGAGCGCCTGCTCGAACATGCGGGAGATGAGCTTGTGCGAGCGTCGGTTGCTGCCCGTGACGAGCGTGATTGGATAGTGCTTGAAGATCACCATGTTCATCAGGGCGCCCAGGCCGCGACCGTCGAAATCTGGACGCACCATGATATCGAGCGTGCGCGTCGCGTTGTGTGCCTGACCATCCACCACGAGCACCACGGGCTCGAGCCCCATGCCGCCAATGATCTCGTGCCCCTTTTCGAAGACCCAATACGGCGTTGGATCCGCCGCGATCTGGGCGTTGAAGTATCGCCAGCGAACGAACGCCTCATCATCCCACCAACAGCCGTTCCCGATCACGGCCCGACGCAAATCGAGAATGCCGGGTAGGTCTGCGGCGGTGGCGGGCCGAAACGCTTGGAGGAGGCGCTCGTAGGGGATACCCAGGCCCTGACTCACGTACGGCCCGAGCTGTTCAAGTGACCAAGACACGTCGGTTGAGAAGACGAGGGCGCGTTCACGCGGATGTCCGGAGTGAGCCGTCTGTGAGACGGTCATGCCTCTGCAACACGTCTAGGATATCTTGCACCGATTTGAGTCCAGGCAGCTCAGCCTCGGTCAGGCGGATACCAAACCGCTCGTCGAGCTGTGCCATCAGGACGAGCTGGCCCAGTGAGTCCCAGGCGGGGATCTCGTCACGCGGTGTGGCCGCTTGGACATTCTCCCTCGGCTCCTCGAACATCTCTGCCACCCAGGCGAGCGCCTCGTCGACCGAGATTGCCCTGGGTGAATGTGCCTGCTCAGTGGTCATACGTGCGATCCTCTCCACGCCGGCGCGGCTGAATCCGCGCCCTACTGGGCAGAATAGCCCCCGTCGACGGCCAGATCAGTGCCCGTGATCCAGGCCGTGGCCGGGGCGAGCAAGAACACCGCGGCGCGCGCGACATCGCTCGGCGTGCCTGGGCCCAAGGGGTATTTCTGCTCGAGCGCTGACACCTGTTCACTCGTCAGAGGGCCAAGCGCTTTATCCGTCATGGGCGTCTTGACCAGGCCGGGCGAGATCGAGTTTACGCGGATGTTGCGACGCGCGAGCTCAATGGCCATGGCGCGCACGGCTGCAGCAATAGCTCCCTTGGTGGCGCAATAGCCTGTCTCGCCCGCTGCGCCGACGCGGCCGTAGATCGATGAGAGGAACAGCAGGCTTCCGGCGTCTGGCTCCATGACGTTGCGCCGCGTCACGTGACGCGCGAGCTCCAATCCCGCCTGCACGTTGACCGTCATCATCGATTGCACGACGTCGACCGTGCTCGTGCTGAGCGGGCTGGTCACGACGATACCGGCGGCATGGCATAGGCCGTAAAGCCGCCCAACCTGCTTCGCGAGTCGGGCAACGGTCGGACCGATGGCTGACAGATCACTGAGATCCAGCGCTAGCACCTCGTGGCCGTCGCCGTTGAGCGACGTACGCGCGTCGTCGAGCGTCGCGTCGTTGCGTCCCACCAGCACCACGCGCGCGCCGTGGCGGCTCAGCTCGACAGCGCACGCCCGGCCAATCCCGGAGGAGGCGCCGGTGACGACGACCCACTTCCCACCAAAATCGAGGAAGCATCCCTTCGCCGTCACGCTGTCCTCACGTCGCCCGCCTTCGCTTCGCTTCGGCGAGGCAGGCTCGAAGACCACTCGACGTGGCGTACGACCGTTGCCGGTTCCAAGGGGAGAAGCGCCGCGCCCCAGGACAGGCCCACGCCGTAACCAAGCAGCATCAGCCAGAGCGCGTCTGTGCGGTTATCCAGGGCTAGTCCCTGCGTGATGGTCAGGGGAACCGATGGCCCGCCTGGATTCCCGTATTTCTCCAGAATGATTGGCACCTTCTCTGCTGGCAACTCGCACTTGTTCATCAAATGCTTCATGATGAAGCGATTGGATTGATGGAAGACGTAATAGTCGACCTCCTCCCGCGAGCGGTTGGCCAAGCGCAGCGTATCGTCGATGAGCGGTGGTATCACCTTGATCGTGAAGTTGAAGACGTTCGCCCCATTCATCTTCACGTAGTGCGATTGGCTGTTGGCGCAGAAACGATCGCGAAAGCCGCCACCCTCGACGATGAGATCGTCGTATCCTGTGCCATCCGTATGGAGCGTGAAGTACCACTTCGCATCGCTGATATCCGCGCTTCGCTCGAGTGCGGTCGCCGAGCCGGCATCACCGAACAGCAGGGAGACTGCCCGATCGCTCTCGTTCGCGTAGAGCGTCGGCGTCTCACCGTGCAGCAGTAGCACACGCCGCAGGCCACCGGTCTCGAGCATCATCGAGGCCAGCCAGAGCCCGTAGATGTACCCGGAGCACCCCAGGCCGAGATCGAACGCGGCGCAGTGCTCCGCCAGTCGGAGGCGCTTGTGGAGCACGCAGCTCGAGGACGGCATGAAGTAGTCGGGGGTCTGCGTCACCATGATGAGCCCATCGATGGAGTCGCGCTCCCACGCGAGGCTCTCGATCAAGGCCTCGGCTGCCCCGAAACAGAGATCCGTGCTACACGTTCCCTCTTCGACAATCCGGCGCTCGGTCACGCCCGCCATGGCGACCACCTTGCGGACCTCGTCCTTGGCAAAGGCGGTCGTGTCGGTCAGGTTGTTGAACGTGCGTGCAGGCACGCACGTCGCGAGGCCCTTGAGCGAAGCCGCTTTGATGATCGATTGCGCCATCGCCTATATCTCTTGGATGGCGCCCCTAAAGGGGCGCCTTACTGGATGGCGCGTGAAGGGCGACCTCCAGCCGCAATTTACGCGCATAGAAAGCCTCGGCGTACTCAGCCGAGGCCGCAGCCTCGATTCCCCGGAGCCGGGCCAGTCCGAGAAACGTCTCTGAGGTGAACCAGGGCCTGGCCGCCTGGCTGGGGAAGTATGTCAGCAGGCCATGCACCTTGGCGTCGCAGACCTCACGAGCGAGCGGAACGAAGACATTGGGCGTTCCAAGATCGCCGTCGTACTTCGGCACTTCGTACTCGAGAATCGTGTGGCATCGGAACGTGTGCCACGTAAGATCGGAGACCACCCGGTGATCCTGATGCCGGTCGTCGCGGTAATGCGTGAACACGATGTCCGGCTCGACCTCGAGCTTTAGACGCTCGAACTCGTCTTTGATCCGCCCGCCCTCGTACGGAAGATAGCCATCCTTGAACCCATGGACGATCACGTGGTGCCGCGATGCACGTTGCAGGAAGTAGTCGGCGCTTCGCCGTGCCTCCTGCTCGCGGGCACCAACGGCACCCCACACCACCCACGTCACGTCGAGCGGCGGACCATCGTCGAGCCATGTAAGCATCGTTCCGCCACAGCCAATCTCGATGTCGTCGGCGTGTGCGCCGATGGCCAGCACACGCAGCGCGCGGCTACCAAGCCGAGGCATCCAGCTCAGAGGCATCGACACGCCACTCACGCCTTAGACCCGTTTCGCCAAACCTGCCAGGGCGCATCCCCCCGGTCGTACAGCTCCCACAGCACTTGCCGGTCCTTGAACGTGTCCATGGAAGCCCAGAAGCCCTCGTGCGCGTAGGATCGCAGCTTGCCCGCGGCGAGCATCCGCTTGAATGGCCCCGGCACGAGGTCCTCCCCTGGATGGATGTAGTCGAAGATCTGACGGCGGAACACGAAGAAGCCGCCGTTGATGCGCATGTCGGACTCGCTCACGTTCTGGATGTCACACACATGGCTGGTCTCATCCAGCCGGACGAAGTGATACGAGAGATTCGGCCGAACCGCGAGGAAGCAGGCGACATCATCAGAGCTTTCGAGCGTCCGAATCATCTCGTCGAGCGGTGCGTTCGTCAGACCGTCACTGTAGTTTGCGAGAAACATCTCGTCCGGCTCGATGTACGGCCGCGCTGCGAGCAGACGTTGGCCGATCGTCGCCCTTGCGCCGGTCTCGAGCATGGTGATCTGCCAATCGTGCGTGTCGCTACCGAGCAGCTTGACCTCCTGACCGGCCCGAATTACGAAGTTATTCGTCAGCGTCTCGTCATAGTTCCGAAAATAGTTCTTGATGATGTCCCCGCGGTAGCCGAGGCACAGGATGAAGTCTTTGTGTCCATAGTGAGCATAGTACTTCATCACGTGCCAGAGGATCGGCCGGTAACCTATCGGCGCCATGGGCTTTGGCACGGTTTCTGCGCTCTCCCGTAGTCGCATCCCCTCTCCCCCGCAAAAAAGCACCACTTTCATGATTTGCTCCGATCACTCGATGACTTCAACGCTTGGAATCGGTACAACGAACTGTCCACCCCACGCGCGGACGTAACGAAGCTGTTGCACGATCTCTTCCTTGAGGTTCCACGGCAGGATCAACACGTAATCTGGCCGCCGCTCCGCGATCCGCTCGGGAGCATGAATCGGAATGTGCGTGCCCGGCAGGAACTTACCCTGCTTGTAGGGGTTCCGATCGACGACGAGCTCGAGAAGATCGGTGCGAATGCCACAGTAGTTCAGCAGCGTGTTGCCTTTGCCCGGGGCTCCGTAGCCCAAGACCGTACGACCGGCGCGCCTTACCCCAATGAGGAACTCGACGAGTCGCCACTTGGTCTGCTCGACGCGGCGCGCGAAATCGCCGTAGCCATCTAGATTGGTGAGGCCGGCCTCTTCTTCTGAGCGGCGCAGCGTGTGCACGCGCGCGGCAGCCTCATGTGCGACGCCATCCTTCCGTTGAGCATAGATCCGGAGCGAGCCACCGTGCGTTCGGAGCTCCTCGACGTCGACGACCACCAGACCGTGCGCTCCGAGCACGCGCTCGGCGCTATAGAGCGAGAAGTACGAAAAGTGCTCGTGATAGATGGTGTCGAACTGGTTGCCTTCGATGAGACGGAGCAGGTGGGGGAATTCCAGCGTCAGCGTACCGGTTGGCTTGAGGAGGATGGAAAGGCCCGCAACGAAATCGTTGAGGTCCGCGACCTGGGCCAACACGTTGTTGCCGACGAGCAGGTCAGCCTGGACCCCCTGCTGCACGAGCTCCTCTGCGACCTCTCGCCCGAAGAACCTCACCATCGTCGGCACGCCCTTGTCGGCGGCGACCTTGGCGACGTTGGCGGCAGGCTCGATGCCGAGCACAGGAATCTGCTGTTCCGTGAAGTACTGTAGGAGGTAACCGTCGTTGCTCGCGACCTCGACCACCAGACTGGTCGGACCCAAGCTCAAACGATTCGCGACGGCACGTGCGTACTGCTGCGCGTGCTCGAGCCAACTGTCGGAAAAGGAGGAGAAGTACGCGTACTCCGAGAAGATGTGCTCCGGTGCGACATACTCGCCGAGTTGGACGAGCAGGCAGCGATGACACACGAGCACGTGCAACGGATAAAACGGCTCCATGTGGTCGAGGTGATCACTGTCGACATAGCTCTCGCAGAGCGGCGACATGCCCAGGTCGACGAAGCTGTGCCTCAGTCCCTCGCCACACGAACGGCAAGCCCGGTGGTTGACGATCTCGTTCATGAATCACGCCAGCGGAGGTGCGGATCGAGTCGTCCGCTGTCGAGAAGTCCCTGAATATGGAGGATGCGAAGGTACTTCGCACTGAGAAACTCTTCATGTGTCAAGCCGTGGGCGCGGTATGCCTCGCGGAGCTGGATGATGCCCTCTCTCACGGTCCACTGGGGCTGAAACGTCGGGAGGAGGCGCGCGATGCGGCTGCAATCGACACGGTAGTTCCGCTGGTCCGGCCCGGCGCCATCGGCAAAGGTGACCTGACTACCGGGCACAGCGTGCTCTACCATTTCTGCGACTTCCCGCACCGTGTAGTTCTCGCTCGTCTGGCCGACGTTGAACACGGCGTTGTGTACGGACTCGATCGGCGCCTCGAGCACCGCCAAGAACGCCCGTGCAATGTCCTCGACGTGGACGAGCGGTCGCCACGGCGTGCCGTCGCTCTTGATGAGCACCTCCCCGGTCGTGCAGGCGTAGCCCACGAGGTTGTTGACGACCAGGTCGACGCGCAGCATGGGCGACACGCCGTAAGCGGTTGCGTTACGGAGGAACGTGGGGCTGAAGGTGTCGTCGGCCAGCGCGGCCACATCTCGCTCTACCCAGACCTTGCTCTCGCCGTACGGCGTCAAAGGACTAAGCGACGCGTCTTCGTCGAGAAACCCGTCGCCGCCCGCGCCGTAGTTGCTGCACGACGAGGAGAACACGAATCGACGAACCCCGGCCCTCTTTGCGGACTCCGCGAGACGGACGGAGGCTTGGTGGTTAATGGTATAGGTGCACTCGGGATTGAGATTGCCGAGCGGGTCGTTGGACAGCGCGGCGAGGTGCACAACGGCCTCGAACCCATCGAGGTGGTGCGGCATCAGGTCCCGCAGGTCGATCCGCAACGACGGCGTGCCGTTGCTCACCTCACCGAAATGGCACTCGCTGAAGAAGCCGGTATCCAGGCCCACGACCTCGTGACCCGCCCCTTGCAGCATGGGCACCGTCACCGCTCCAACATAGCCGAGGTGTCCCGTCACCAACACCTTCATGCACGCTTCCTTCCCACGGTTCGACAGGGGTCAGGGGTCAGCTCCCAGGGCAAAACAAGGGACCAGGTGTCAGGGCCCAGGAGGGATCAGGCCTTCAGGGATCAGGGCTGATAGTCGCTCCTTCGGGTGCCTTGTCGAGTGCATCGTACCTGGAAGCCCTGGTCCCTGCGTCCCTGACCCCTCCTGGCCCCTGGCACCTGACCCCTGACCCCTGACACCTTGGTTTACGCAAGCCGGGTGCCAAACGGCAGTAGTGGATCGATGTGCGCCGGTCAGTGTTTGCGGGCGCGCCGGAGCGGTGGGATGCCAAATGCCACAGATGTGCACGCCAATTATCTGCCAAGAATAGCACTTTTGTCAGCAGATCGACGGCTATTTGGGCTGGTCGCGAGCCTGGAGCTCTCTTCATAAGTCGTGTCTTGACAGACAACTATCACTCCACAGGTCGGCGCACAGGCGTGTGGTGATGGCTGGCACGCCGCATGCTATTCTGATTCCTTAGTACTCCCCCGGTCGGTATTGTCCGACCGGCTCCCGCCCGGGTTGATCACCGGGACGCTTGGACGCGGAGTGAGTCGCGGGAAACGTAGCGAAGCTCCGCCTCAAACGGCCAAGCCCAGGCGAACCGCGGTGGGGCGGATCTTCGCTACTAGATGCGCGGCCGCCGACGGCGGCCGCGCCTAAGACAGATCCTAAGGCCGGACGTACAGGAAACTTGCTCCACGTGTCACGAGTCCGGCCTTAGGAGATGTCTAGGAGCCTGCTATTGCGAGAGCTGTGGAATTATCGTGAGTTGTTTTACTTCTTGGCCTTGCGCGACGTGAAGGTCCGCTACAAGCAGACCGTGTTTGGGGTTGCGTGGGTGATCATCCAGCCTCTGTTCACGATGCTGGTGTTCACCGTGCTCTTCGGCCGAGTGGCCAAGATTCCGACAGACGGCACACCCCACGCGGTGTTTTATTTCAGCGGGTTGCTGCCGTGGATTTACTTCTCGTCGAGGTTGAACCTCGTCGGCAACTGCCTCGTGACCAACGTCCCTCTGGTCAAGAAGGTGTACTTCCCTCGAATCATTCTCCCGTCGGCGGTCGCGCTGGCTGGCCTTGTCGATCTGTGCATCGGGTCGTTGCTCCTTGGCGTGATCCTGCTCTACCACGGGATCGGGCTGAGCTGGTCGATGCTGCTGTGGCCGGTGTTGATGGTTCCGTTGTTCGTGGTGACAATGGGGCTCGGCATGTTCCTGGCGGCAGTGAACGTCAAGTATCGGGACGTGAGGCACGCGCTCCCGTTCATCGTTCAGATCGGGATATTTCTGACGCCGGTCATTTACCCGGTGAGAGCGATCCCAGAGCATTTCCAGTTCCTCCTCTCATTGAACCCGATGAGTGGCCTGGTTGAGATGTTCCGGTTTTCCATCACCCCTGGGCGCGACATGGATTGGGCGGGCATCGGTGTGTCGTTCGCGGTGGTCATCGCTGTGTTCCTGGGCAGTCTCATGTACTTCCGCAGCGCTGAGCGGGAGTTTGCGGATATCGTCTAACGAGTGCAATTGTCACTATGGCACCTCAGATTGTTGTTGACGGGCTTTCCAAGCAATATCGGATCGGCAAGCTAGAGCGGGATACGACGCTGCGAGACAAGCTCGTGCGGATGCTCAAGCACCCCTTTGGCAGCCGGGACGCAAACACCGAGACCCTCTGGGCGTTGAAGGATGTCTCGTTCAGCGTCGACCCGGGCGAGGTGGTCGGCATCATCGGCCGGAATGGCGCTGGCAAGAGCACGCTTCTGAAGCTTCTCTCGCGGATCACGTATCCGACGGCCGGACGTGTCTCCGTACGAGGGCGTATCGCCGCCTTGCTCGAGGTTGGCACCGGCTTTCACGATGAGCTGACCGGCCGCGAGAACATCTACCTGAACGGATCGATCCTCGGCATGGGTAAGGCGGAGGTCGACAAGAAATTCGATGAGATCGTGGCGTTCTCAGGTGTCGAGCGCTTCCTCGAGACACCCATCAAGCGCTACTCATCGGGGATGCGCCTGCGGCTTGGATTTGCCGTCGCCGCACATCTCGACCCTGAAGTGTTGATCGTGGACGAAGTGCTGGCCGTGGGTGATGCCGCCTTCCAGAAAAAATGCCTGGATACGATGCAGGACATGCGTGGTGGCGGACGCACCGTGCTGTTCGTCTCGCACAACATGGCGGCCGTCGAAAACCTCTGCACGCGTGCTATCTGGATAGACGGTGGGGAGGTGCGGATGGACGGCACCACCAGAGGGGCGATCGACGCGTATCTCTCCGCGTCTGCGGGAGCGCGGGAGACAGCACGCGACTTGGCTGAGTGGGAGAGCCGGCGCGGCGACGGCGAGGTCCAGTACACGCGGATCGAGTTCCTGGGACCAGGCGGAGAGCCGAAGAGCTTGATTCGGTGTGGCGACGCGCTGACGTTGCGATTTCACTATCGTGCGGCCGAGCCGGTCTCGCGGCCGAGCTTCGGCTTCAAGATTCTCACCGAGCTCGGAACGGTCGTCACGGACATTAGTACGTGGCTTCACGGCGTTGAGATCCCGTGGCTCCCCGCTGGCGAGGGATACATAGATCTGGAGATCGACGCCCTGAATTTGCTCCCGGCCCGCTACCACCTGTCGCTGTCGATCACCGGGCCGGATCGCAAGGTTTACGACGCGCTTGCGCACTGCGCGGTGATCGAGATCGAGATCTCGGATATCTATGGTTCCGGCCGCGTGATTGGAAGCCGCTTCGGAATCCTGTATGTCCCTCAGAGGTGGCGATTCAACGGATCACACGTCACGAAGCACTCAGACCTGAGTGACCTCTCCTCTCAAGCTGTCGCGGGGGGCGTCTAATTCATCCGTTCAGGCCGCCCCTGGCCGGGCCTCACGCGCGCGGAACGCGGGCCCGAGATTGAACGACATGTCGGCTGCCATTTCGCCGGGAGCCGCCCAGTTCGAGGGCGCGTCCCCGGTCGACAAGCCGCTCGTGCCAGAAGTCGGGGTGGTCTTCATGGCCCCCGAGCCCTGGAGTGCTTTGGGCTCGTCTCGCTTCCACGTCGCTCACTGGATGAGCCACATCTTTCGCGTGGTCTGGGTGAACCCGGCTCGCCCGTGGCGCGACGTCGTCTGGGGACGAGACCATCGCCTCCTGAGCGGCACGGCAGGCCTCTGTCCGCCGCCCAGTCCGGTCATGGTGTACGAGCCCCAACCGTGGCTTCCCCTGTTCCATCGCCCGCGGTGGCTCGCGAATCTCACCTTCGATCTGCGCGTGCGGCGGGCACGTCGCCTGCTCCGAGACGCGGGCTGCACGACCATTGCGCTACATGTGTGCCGCCCGGCGCTGGCTCGCGCGCCGCGCTCGGCACGCTTTGCGGCCACGCTGTATCACATTGACGACGAGTATTCGTTTTCGGAGAGGGAGGTGCCCGTTGGGGAGGACGAGCGGCGACTCATTGAGTCGGTTGATCAAGTGATCGTTCATTCGCCCGGGCTCATGGCAAAGAAAGGGCACGTGAACCGTCGGACGGCGATGATCCCCAACGGCGTGAACTACGCAGCTTATGCTGCTCCGCGGCCGGAGCCCGAGGACCTCGCGCCCATTCCTCATCCCCGCATCGGGTACACCGGTCTCCTCAAGCAGCAGCTCGATTGGACTCTCATCGAGACCCTGGTCAACCGGCGCCCCGGCTGGTCGTTCGTCTTCGTTGGGCCCGTTGGCAAGCACGAGGGCATCACGGAGCGCGTCGCGGCCCTCGGCAGGCGGGCCAACGTTCACCTCCTCGGCGTCAAGAGCGTCGACGACCTCCCCTCTTATGTCCAGCACTTCGATGTCTGTCTCTTGCCCTATCGCGTGACGCCCTACACAAGTTACATCTATCCCTTGAAGCTCCATGAATACCTCGCTAGTGGCAAGCCGGTGGTTGGTAGCCGAATCCAATCCCTCGAGCCGATGGCCGGTGTCATCGAGCTCGCGGAAACCGTGGACGGCTGGGAAGTGGCCATCGCGCGCAGCCTCGAGACCGGCGCCCGATCCCTCGAGCGCGTGACTACCCGCCGGGCAGTGGCGCAGCTCCACGACTGGCGATACCTCGTGGCCCGTTTGGCGCTCCTCCTGGCAGATCGTCTGGGCGAGCCGGTGGCGAGCCGCGTGCGCGAAGGGCTTGCAGATCCCAAGAGCGTGACCGGCGGCCGCGTGCCTTAACACTCGAGGCAGTCAGGTTCATGCATCGATTCCTGGAAGCTACCTACTACGGGAGCCCGGTGTGGCTTCAGAATTTCGCAGTGACGGCGCTGGGTTACGGCTTGCGTCGCGAGCGCAGGGGTCCAGAAGGCACAGCGCTTCTTGAAATCCTTCGGCAAGCAGAGCGTTGGGCTGCCTCAGACATCGAGGCGTATGTCGATGCGCAGCTCCGCGCCATGGTGGCGCATGCGTTCGACCGCGTGCCCTACTACCGGCGCTTGAGCCAGCAGACCGGTTTGAAGGCAAGCGACATCCAATCGACGCGCGATCTGTCGACGCTACCAATCTTGGAGAAGGAACAGCTCCGTCGGAATCCCGAGGACTTCACGGCCGAGCCACGAGGCGGGGAACGCCGCCTCAGGCTGAGCACGAGTGGAACGACGGGCACCCCGCTCGCGGTGTTCTGCGATGTCGCGTCTCGCCGGCGGCACTATGCGTTCTGGACACGCCTCCGCGCATGGTTCGGGATCACACCCGGGACGTATCGTGCGACCTTCTTCGGTCGAGTCATCTGCCCACGAGGACAGGAGCGCCCACCGTTCTGGCGGGTTGACCATTTCCAGCGGAACTACCTGTTCTCGTCTCACCATCTGCACGGCGAGAACCTGGCTTCGTACTGCGAGGCGCTGAAGCGCCTGCAGCCGCCCGAGATCATCGGGTACCCATCGAGCCTCCACGCGGTCGCCGCATACGTTCTCGATAAGGGCCTCACAGATATTCGCCCGCGAGTCGTCTTCACGACCGCCGAAACGCTGCTTCCGCACCAGCGACACGCGATTGAGCAGGCGTTTGGGACGAAGGTCATCGATCAGTACGGTTCGGTGGAGATGGTTCACTTCGTGTCGCAGTGCGAGGAAGGCAGCTACCACGTCCATCCAGAGCACGGTCTTCTAGAAGTCCTCGGGGCGGATGATAGACCGGTGCCGGTCGGAACACCTGGCGGAGCGGTGTGCACCACCTTCGTGAACCGCACCATGCCGCTGCTCCGATACCGGCTGGGAGACCAGGTCGTGCTGCGCGACGCCACCTGCAAGTGCGGGCGAAATTTCCCGCTGGTCGCCGACATCCTGGGCAGAGTCGATGACGTCCTGGTGACGCCGTCGGGGCGTCCTTTGGGGCGTCTGACTCCGGTTTTCAGCCAGTTGAACGGCGTTCGCGCGGCTCAGATCGTCCAGCCCAGCCTCGACAGGCTAGTCGTCAGGCTCGTCCTCGGCAGTGCCTTCTCGGAACGACAACGCGAGCACCTGCTCTACGAGCTCGGAAAGCGGACCGGAAAGGAGATGCGCGTCGATCTGGAGGTTGTATCGGAGATTCCGAGGGAACCGAACGGCAAATTCCGCGCTGTCGTCTCGTTAGTGTCGCAGCTGAAGCGATAGCATGCGTGGATACTAACAGGCCGCTGAATTTCGGCGCGACCCATAAAAGCATCTTTATGGTATTATGGGCACATGAAGACAACGCTCGATCTTCCAGACGAACTGATGCGCATGGTGAAGATCCGTGCGGTTCACGAGGGTCGGAAGCTCAAGGACATCATCGCTGATCTTCTCAGGCGTGGTCTTGCCATCGAGGGTGCAGCGCCCCGGGCCGTACGTCACAGGGTCCGGCTGCCCTTGGTTCGGTGTGCCCACGAAGCCCGCCCTGACGAGGAGATGACACCGGACCGCGTGGCTGAAGTACTGCTAGAGGACGAGACCCGGCGAGTCGCCGCAGAGCGCCATGGTTAGCCTCTGTGATAGTAACGTCTGGCTGGCGCTCACGCTGTCCAAACACATTCACCACAGGGTCGTGCGCAACTGGTTTGATACCGTCCAAACGTCAGGATCCGCCTTCTTCTGCCGGGCGACCCAGCAGGCATTGCTTCGCCTGCTCACCAACGCTTCCGTGTTGGCTCCGTACGGGAACGCACCATTGACCAACCGCAAGGCTTGGGCGGCGTACGAGGCGCTCCTTGGCGATGACCGGATTGCCCTTCGGACTGAGGAACCGCCGGAGGTCGAGTCCCGGTGGAAGGATCTCGCCCTGCGCGATACGTCATCACCCAAGCTCTGGATGGACGCCTACCTGGCCGCCTTCGCCCTCACCGCCGGATACCGAATGGTCACCACCGACGCCTCTTTTCGGCAGTTCAGCGGGCTCGATGTCCTGATCCTCAGTGAGCCACCGCGAGCAGCCGACGAGACCCGCGACGATGCGGCAGAATAGGTGAACCCTCTCCTCGACCGCTGACCACTCCGGCGTCGGACCGTAGCGTAGCTCCGGCAAGTCGCTTGACGATCGCGCTAACACACGATGAGTACCGGCGTCGACTACAGCACACCGCCTGACCCAACGCTCATCGCGTACGCCACCAAGTTCCGGGGCCGCGATCCGCGGTACCGGAACAGCCCTCACCTGAGCCTGGTGCCACGGGCCGCGCGCTACGTACGTGTCAGAGGCCCATCGGCTCACGGGTCTGCGCAGCTTTCTCAGCCGGCCTGCGACTGGCGACGCGGGATAGCCGCCGCAGCTTCGCCGACACGACCGAGGCCCCTGAGGCGATCCGTCGAAAATGATCGAGATCTGCTCCGACGCTGAAGCGCCGCAAGCCAAAGAGATCGTCGGTCAAGTCGGCGTCTGAGTAAGCCACGACAGCATTCCGATAGCCAGCGTCAACGACCGCCTGCCTGACGATCGCGTTGACGTCCGCGGGCTTGCCGAACGGATAACAGAACGACCGCACCGGCCGATCGAGCATCTCTTCGATGCGACGCTTCGAATCGAGCATTTCGTGCTCGAGCTCCTGCGCCGTGCAGAGCGTCAGGCGCGCGTGTGAGCACGAGTGAGAGGCGATTTCAATCCCATGCGCCGCCATCTCGCGAAGCTGTGCCCAGTTGAGCGGTTTGAACTCGCGCGTGGGCTTGGGTGGCAGATCGACATCGAGCTCCATCGCCAAGGCCTGAAGCAACGTCGTCCGTGAAGCCACGTCCATCTCAACGCATTGCGTCCCGATACCACTCCACGCCGCTCTGCGCTGGGCCGGAACGGCTAGGTCGTAGGTTTGTTTCGGCACGCGTCCGTTGGAGGTCCAGCTCCGACGGGCTGTCCGCTGCAGAATGAACGCGACGATGTCGGGCCATAGCCAGGTGCGTCCATCGATGAAATCCGTTGCGACGTACAACGTGGCGGGAACGTCGTACTTCCTGAGGACGGGATACGCGACCTTGTAGAAGTCCTCGTATCCGTCGTCGATGGTCAACACGATCGCGTTCTGGCGTGGGCGTCCAGATACGAGCGACTCGGTGAGCTCGGCAAGAGAGAGCACATGAAACTTCGAGCGCAGATAGCGGATCTGTCGCTCGAAGATCTCGGCGCCCGGCCAGATATCTCCAGGCTGCTCGCCGAACCGGTGATACATCAGAATGCGCGGGCTTCTGCGCGCGAGGAGGGTCGCTACAGGAAAAATGCCAGCACAGCGAAGCGCCGCTGCGACGAGGTGATTCATAACCAGGCGTTCAGGCCGAAAGTGTTGATATGGAGAAGCGATACTTACCCGATCGCTCCAACGGAATCTCGCTCACGTGCTCGACGTCAACCGCCATCGTGTCGCCCAAGAAGCTCCGCACGCGGGCGGTGAGCTGCTTCAACGTGTCAGCCGACCATGCCGGGCCCCGAGCGAGACGGACGGTGACCGCATCCGGCCGTTCCTGGACGAACTGAACCTGCCGAATACCGGGCAGTCTGGTAATGACGTATGTTGCTATGACGATGCCGGAGACCTTTTGGCCGGAGATCGCGGTCAGGAAGTCAGTGCTCCGGCCGCCCGAGAGCTCGATGAGCGGCAGCGTTCGCCCGCAATCGCATTGCCCCGCCGTCAGCCGGCCGGCGTCCATCGTCCGGTAGCGAATCATCGGCATGGCGTAATTTCTTAGGTCGGTGACCAGAAACTCACCGTCGCGCTTCGGCGAAGGGGCACCGTCGGCCAGCACCTCCACGAGAAGATTCTCAGCATTGACGTGCATGCCCTGGTGACGGTTACATTCGGACGCGATCACCGCAAACTCTCTCGATCCATAACGATTGTAGACCGGGCAATCGAACGTCGATTCGATGAGCGACCGGTTCTCGGGTGTCAGCACCTCGGCGGAACAGATGATCGCGCGCGGCTGCACCGGCACCTGGCCGAGATCCTGCACGAAGCGCGCAAAGAGGGCCATCGTATTCGCGTAAGCAAGTATAAAGCGCGGGCGGTGACGACGCAGCTGATCGCAGAACTGGCGCATGCGCGCCTCGTCGATGGCCGACGCATCGAGCATGATCTGGCGGTTGATGATCCAGGTCCGGAGGCGAACCTTGAGGGATGCCGAGCCGCCCATGTCGCGTCGTGCACCCCAAAGCACCGCCATCTTGTCCCCAACGTCCCATCCCGTCCAGCGATTGTGTCGGAGGGTGGCGGCAACCCGGCTGTCCAGGCGGTCCTTTTCGTAATAGAACACCAGCGGAGACCCGGTGGAGCCGCCGGTCATGTCTTTGATCAGTAACTCGCGGCGCGCAGTGTCGGCGATGAGCTCGTCGAGCGACTCCTGGATCTCTTGCTTGGATGTCGTCGGAACCTTGGCGATATCTTCCGGCGTGCGGACGTCGTCTGGCGTCATCCCGACGGCCGAGAATTTCTTCCGGTAGAAGGCGCAGTGGTCGAACGCATGACGAAGAATCTCCTTGAATAGCCTCCATTGGTGGTCCTGGAGCGCATCGGCCGACTGGAACTGCGTTCGTTCGAGCTCGGCAAGGTAGGACAAGCGTGCACTCCGATTTTTCTGCACCCAGGCCGGGAAGAGCACGTTGCGGATCAGCAGGGCAGCGGCGTCCATTTCAGCGCGCTCCTTGCGCGGCCTGCCCGGCATACTTCGCCTGGCGGCCAGCAGCCACCTGATCGAGCACTCCAGCCAGCGTGTGCGCCAACCGCCGTCGCTCGAAGCGACTGATGTAAGCCCAGTTGGGTTGCAAGGCAAGCTGGCCCGATCGCAGGCCGCTATAGAGGTTGAGAATAGCTGTGGCGAGTCCCGGTACATCGCGAGGTGGTACGGTGACGCCGAGCCCGCTCTCTTTCAGGATGTCAGTCAGGTCGCCCGGCTGCGCGACCGCGAGAATCGGCTTTCCGAGGGACAAGTACTCGAAGGTCTTGGCCGGTACGTGGGATGGAAGGAAAAAGCTTCCGCCGATCAGAATCAGCAAGACATCGCTGTTGCGCGTCCACCCGAGCGCCGTACGATGCGGCTGGAACCCAAGATCGCGAACCACGCCCAAGCGCGAAAGCCGATCGATGACGCCCTGATATTCCGGGGCGAACGTGCCGAGGAGATTGACACGCAATCGCTGACTGAGCTCATGACGTGTACTCGCAAGCTGTTCGATGGCGTCGAAGAACTCTCGTCCAACTCCTGGATAGAGCGTGCCAGCATGCGTGATCGTGAAGCGTCCATCACTCGGCATGGGAGTCGGCGTATCTGAGAAGTCGTCAGGATCGTACCCGTTCGTGATGACCTCGACGCGGCTTGGGTGAAGCCCGGGGAGCTCGGCGAGTAGGTCGTTCCGCTCGCCCGCGGAAACCGACACGATTTTGGCGGCATTCGCGACGACACATCGCTTCAGCGTCGCCTGAAGTCCCGTGAACACACCGCTGGAGGCGGCCACCGCACGCCGAGAGCCCTCCACGAACCAGGGGTCACGAAAGTCCGCTACGTGAGGCACCCGAAAGCACTTCGAGAGCAGCCATGCCGCGAGATGAGACGAGTGAGGCGGCGACGACGAATAGATCACGTCAATGCGCCGCGTCATGAGCACGCGAACCCCTCTGAAGAACGCAAAGGGAACCCAGAAAATGTGCGAGTCTGGCGACTGGAGGAGCGCTCGCAACACGAATTGCTTGGCGCGAGACAAGGCGCCGGTCGTCCGGGCCGAACGGGGCAGCGGTGCCTCCGTGGCTTGGGTCGACGCCGCTGGCTCCTCGCGAGGCTTCCGGCGCGAGCGAGATGCCCGCCACTTTGCAGGATCGATATCGCGCGTTCGAAAGACCTCCACTTCTGGCGGTAACTCGTCATTGAGCCGTTCGTCCTGAACGCCCACGCCTCTTGGATCGATGGTAATCACGATGGGACGCCAACCGACCTCGCCGAGGTACTTGCAGTACTTCAGCGTTCGATGGACGCCCACGTACGCCGCTGGCGGAAAGACGTAGGAAATAACCAGCACAAGCTTACTCATACGGATTCGTCGACCTTTCAGAGACAATCTTCGTGGAGCGGCGCAGCGACACGAGCATCTTGTGCAGGTGCCGCGGCCGCAGCTTGTGCGCCTTCTTGAGAACCTGCCGGGGCGAGAGCTTGGGGCCCAGCCTGAGGCTCCATTCGCGTCGCAGAGCGTAGAGGTACCACCAGTGGCGGTACCGCAGCCTGTCGAGTCCAGCCGAGAGCGCGTCTATCTCCTCTTTCCTCGTCGAGGACACATCCAACTGGGCGCCCTGTTTCGCGTCGATGCGGGTGGGGCGGGGGTGCAAGGAGAATCCGCTGGCTGCTGACCACGTCACTTCCAAGACGAGACCTCTTCGATTCTCTTCACTCAATCGGGAGGTCGTCTTCACCGGGACGCCGTTCTGTCGATACTCCCATTCAAAGTCGCTGAACAAGAAGTTCCCAAGACTGTAGGCCACGATCGAAGGACCGATTCGCTCGATCCCTTGGATGACATGAGGGTGATGGCCAACGATGGCGTTGGCACCCGCCCGCACGAGGTCACGTGCAAGCCGCCGCTGGTCCGGCGACGGGTAGCGGTACTCCTCCAATCCCCAATGAAGCAGGAGCACCACCAGATCCGCTTCTCGACGGCATCGGCGCAGCGATTCCATGGTTTCTTCCTGGTCCAAGAACGCCACGCCTGGTGTACCGCGGCCAGCGCGTATCGGAGCAGAGACGGGCACAAACGTCCTGCCCAGACAGGCAACGCGGATGCCGCGCACGTCGACGAACGCCGGCGCACACGCTGTCGTGAGATCGAGTCCGGCCCCGACATATTGAATGCCGGCCCTCTCGAGGGCTTCCGTGGTGCTGCGGAGGCCGTTCACGCCGTAGTCCATCGTGTGGTTGTTTGCGAGCGTGACGAGGCCGAGACCGGCCTCACGGAGCACGTTCGCCCACTCGGTGGAGCCTCGCAGCGTGCACTTTCCAGGAATACGCTCGCCACTTTCGAGCAACGGCGACTCGAGGTTGCCGATGGCGAGGTCCGCTCCTCGGAAGCAGGGTGCGACCGCGCTAAGCCATTCCCGTGTGGGATGGTCTGCCAGCGCGCCCTCGAAGCTGAGGTCCCCGACGAGCGCCAGTGAGAGAGCGACTTCAAGTTTCATTGTCACGGCTATCAACTAACCCGAGCGCGAGCAGGATGCTTGACCTTGCGCACCACCTGCTGGAACTTGCCCGACCGGGGGTTACGCGGAATGTCGGCCACGAAGTGAACACGAATGTCCACGTCGGGTCCCATGACCGACCGACTCTCCTGGACCACGGCGTTCCGCAGATCCGGCGGTCCTCCACCCTCTGCCACCAGATACACATCGAGTGACGTGATGTCCTCCTGAATGAACTGAGCCAGATGTATGGAGGAATGTCCCATGAAGAGATGGGAGAGTAGCACCCCTGCGACGACCGAGCCATCTGGTCTATACAGGATGTCAGACTCCCTGCCATCGAACCTTGCGATGAGGGGCAGCGAGCATCCACACGCGCAGGGTTCCAACGCGACCGTGCCTAGATCACCGGTCGCATGACGAACGAGGGGCATTCCATAGTTCAGCAGATCAGTGATGACGATTTCACCGGATTCGCCGCGTGCGGCGGGCACCCCGTTGTTGAGGACCTCGACCAGCACGCTTCCCGCATCGATGTGTAACCCTCGGTGTGTCCGACATTCAAAACCCGCACAGCCATGTTCCCGGGAACAATACAAATTGAAGACCACGCCACCGAACACCTCTTGAAACAGCTCGCGTTGGGTCTCGTGCAACTGCTCCGCGGTGCAGAAGATCCGTTTGACCTCAATCGGCGCGAGCCGCTCGCGCTGGATGAATCGGGCGAATTGCTCGATGGCGTTGGGATAGCCATAGAGCACGGCGGGCCGGAATGACCGGAGCCGCCCGTGATAATCGAGCATGTCGTGGCGGCTCATGACACGACAATAGATCGACTCGTTAGCCCGGGCGAACCGTCTAAACCGAGTCCTCGGGGTCAGGGCCCCACGCCGCCGAGGAAGATCGTCGGCCACACCCCAGATCATCCCACGCCGGTCGCCTGGCCGATAGCCGCAATGTTCGAGGATGCCCCATTGGCGTCCGATGCGTGCCACCCTGCACCCGCGATCACGGTAAAAGGAGGTGCGGCTACCCGTTGTCCCACTCGTGCAGTCGATGTCGAGATGATCTGGCGCGAACGCTTCCGACGTGAGCCGTGCGAGCTGCTGCTGAATAACATCCCGCGTCAGGAGTGGGAGCCCAATCAAATCCGCAGCGGTCGTGGTGGCTCCCGGTGCGAAGCCCAATCGGTTCCAAGTCTCTCGATAGTAAGGCACCGTTTGGTAGGCGTGTTGCAACAGTTGGATGAGCTTTCGTTGCGCTTGCTCGGTGACCTCGTCCGGAGAAGCGGCGAGGAGCGTTCGAAACGCGCGGCGAGACGTACGCCACCCGGTGAGGCCATCGTGCCACGACAAGACGCCATACGCAGCCGATCGGAGAAGTCTGCTCATGACAATGTCAGATCAACCAGAGGCACCGACGGGCCGCCAGCTCGCCAACTGAGCGGGCGTGCCGAGGAGCCTGTCGTAGAGATCCATGTGCGCGGTAATCATGTGCTCACTCGTAAACTGCTCGTGAAACGCCTCTGTCGCACGTCGAGCCATCGTACGCGCGAGAACCGTGTTGGACAGCAGGCAGTCGATACGGTCGGCCATGGTCGCGACGTCGCCGGTATCAACCAGAAAGCCATTCTGGCCATCAGCAATCAGCTCCGGATTTCCACCAACCCGTGTGCACACGACGGGCTTCCCGCACCCCAGGTATTCCAGAATGGCGTTGCTGAGGCCCTCGCTGGCCGATGACAGCGCGCACACGTCCAGGTGCTTGATGAACGGAATCGCGTCGGCGACGGCTCCGAGGAAATGAACCGAAGTGGCCAAAGCCAGGTCGTTGACGAGAGACTGGAGCTGGCCCTTGGCTTTGCCCTCTCCGATGAGTAGCAAGTGCGCGCGTGGGTGGCGTCGGCGCACGAGCGCGAACGCGCGCACGAGATCGTCGTGCCGCTTGATCGGGCGGAGATTGGCCACCATGCCGACAATCGGATCATCCGCCCCTATGCCAAGTCGCTCACGCAGATGTGGTTCTGGTGCGGCATGAAAGCGCGCCGGATCATGCCCGTTACGCAGCACCACCGTGCGCTCGAGCGGAAAGCCTTCGCGTTGGTGCACGTTCGTCTTGACCGCTTCGCTGTTGGCAACGACGGTGTCGACGAAGCGATTGCTGATGCGGAGCAGCCGCAGGTTGGCTGGCGTGTACCAGAAACCCATGTCGCGCCGCCCCACGACTGTACGGGCGCCCCCAAGGCGGCAGAACGGAGGGGCGATCGTCGAGGCATCGTTGAAAAAGATGTGCACCAGCCGGACGCCAGAGCGCTTCAACTCCCGTGCGAAGGCCAGTAGCCGCGTCCAGGTGCGCGGAGACGCGAGGCGCTGAATCCCGAGGATGCTGACGGGGCATGGAAGCGCGTCGGCTGCTTGGACAAAGGGGGTCGGTCGAAAGACGATCAGTGAGGGCTCGAATCGTGTTCGATCGAGACCCTTCAGCAACTGCAAGAGCTGTGCCTCCGTGCCCGCATGCGGCCCGCGATAGCAATCCATGAGATAGACGATCTTCACGGGACCTGGAACGTTCATGCGTCTATCCAAGCCGAGGGGTCCAGACTCGTGAGCGCTCGCCTCTGAGAAACTTCCAAAGGGCATGGACGGCCGCGCAGTTCACGAGCGCAAAGTAGAACGGCATGGTCAGCCAACGGCTCGAAGCGCCCTTTCTGGCGACGCGATACCCAAGAAAAGCAGCAACAAAGCAGATAGTCTGCGCCAGCAACACCGCCCTGTAGAACGTTCCAGCGTCCCACAATGAGAGGGAAGACCCGTAGAACAGCACGATGAGCACAAAGGCCAGGTACCGGAGCACCTTGTGCGAGAGGAGCTGGATGGAGAACACGCCAAATCGCCAGGCGTTCAGGAGCCCAGCCATGTCGGCAATGGTCCAGAGTGACCGGAGTGACACGCGGACACGCATCCGATACTCTTCGCGCGGTGTCCCAAGCGCATGTTCCGCCAGCATGGCGGCAGGCTCGTAGACGACCCGGTAACCGCGCCGGACGATCCGCAATGGTAGAACGAGATCGGACAGATCATCCGGTTGCATGGGCTCGTATAGGGCGCTCCGCACCGCATCGATGCCGCCGTTCACGCCGACGACCGACCCGACACGAGTTTCGCAGCGACGAATGAAGTTCTCGTAACGCATGTACAGACCACATCCGCTCGCGGTCATCGCGCCATCGCTGCCTTGATAGACCATCGTGCCGGTGACGTACCCCACGGTGGGATCCGCGAAGTTTGCGACCAGATGGCGAAGCGCTGTCCGCTCGTACAACGAGTTGGCGTCGGCGAACACCAGGATTTCGCCGGTGGCCCGCGTGGCCGCCAGATTCAGCGCCGCAGTCTTACCGTTTCTGGGGTCCTGGCGCAGCAGGACAACACCGTGCAACGCGAAGCCAGCCGCGATCTCGTCCGTTCGATCAGCAGAGCCGTCAGAGACCACGATAATCTCGACGAGGTGGCTCGGATAGTCCAAGTCGAGCTTGTTCTGTAGCGTCCGGCCAATGGCGGCTTCCTCGTTGTACGCGGCGATCAGGATCGAGACCGGCGGGAGCTGCTGACGCTTCCGGACCGGTTGCCCGAACAGGCAGCCGAGGAGCCACACGAGCAAGGGATAGCCCGCGTACACGTAGAAGAGAGCGCCGAGCAGGGTCCAGAAGAGCAGCTCCATGGGCAATGACTAGCGCATGCTGCGAGCAGAGACGCCTCGTGAGGCCGGACGAACTGGCTGGGCCCGCCGGGCTCTCACACCGTGCGGTGGTGTGATGGGCTGTACGTGAGGAGGTCCTGCTGCGGCCGGAGACGCCTCTGGCTCACGCGCGTCTGTCGCGGCGGGCGTGGCTGCGAGGAGCAAGGTCATTACGTTCGCGAGACCAGCCATGAAGTACCAGTCGTAGCTCGACAGACCGTAGGTGAACATGCTAGACAGGATGTTCACCACGAACCACACCTGCAGCGCGCAACACAAGCGCACCAAAAGCGGGTTTGCCGTCGACGAGCTCCGCAGCGTGCGAAGGGCAGCGCGCACGCTCCGTCCGATCGAAAGGAGCAGCACCGTGAACAGCGTCAGGCCGACGAAGCCAAGCTCCTGCGCGACCTCGGTGAACAGGTTATGAGACACCCTGGCCCGGCGACCGAAATTCCCGTTCGCCTCGCGTGATGTGCCGAGGCCGTGACCGAAGAGCGGCCTTCGCATCGCCACGCCGAAGTCCGCCTTTATCCCATCCACCCGAGCCTGCGCCGTTGTCGCATTCTTCGTGTTCTGATCGACGATCGATAGGTACCGATCTTGGAGATCGGCCGACAGCCGAGGAATCGCGAGCATGACAACCGCGACGCCCACGAGCGCCAAAAGGCCCTTGCGACGGCTCTGGAACCAAATCACGATGAACGTTGCAGCAAGCGCAACGAGCCCTGAGCGGGAGCCCGTTAGCGTCAGCGCGTAGAGCAGCAGCGGCAGCAGGCCAAGATAGGCAACTCGGCCGAGGGACGTTCCGGTCCACAGATAGTGCGCAAACGTCAGCACGGTCACCACCACGGCGGCGAGGCCGTTGGGGTTGACGATGTCGCTCGGTGCTCCACCGAGTCGATAGAGAAAGTCGGCGCCGCCCATGTGAGCAGCCGAGCCCCAATACCCTGTCGTGAGATGCAGATAGAGCGGCTCCAAGACGCGAAACGCCTGGCAGGCGACGAACACGAAGAGGACGCGCGAGAGCTTCTGCTCCGACGTCACGAGCAGCGCCGTAAAGTAATAGAAGACGACCGCTTTGGTCAGCTCTGGAATGCCGTGCCTGATGACGCTGCCTGGCCATTCCACGAAGGGCAGGGTCACAATGGAATAGGCGAACAGCGCGAGGAGCAGCCGATTGATCCGTGTGTCGAGCCGCTGGTTCGATCCCGCGGCGCTCACGAAGATCAAGCCTGCCGTCGCGACGACCACCAAGAGATCCACGCGCAGTGCGCCAAGCGCCGGCAATCGAGCCGGCAAGTGCAGGAACCAGCTCACCATGAAGAAGAGATAGAGCTTGAAGGCGAGCTCCTGCATGAAGCTCGAGTCAGCCGGATGACCGACGAGCGGCGGTGCAGACGTGCCCGACCGAGGGAACGTGGCGGTCGTCATGGTTGGCCAGGGAGAATGGGCTTGCGCACGGCTGGTTCTCCCGCCTCTGCTGGGTTTGCCGCAGATTGCAGCTTCAGGGGTGCTTGCAGCACGGCCACGAGTGCGCGCGCGAACCCCGTGGCTGCGCCGAGTGCCTCATCTTCGGCACCAGCACCAGAAGCCGTTCGGACGAACACCGTGACCGGCCTTCGACCGCGTCCGGTGAATCGGTGCCACATCGTGTGGATCTTCGCGATAATTCTGTCGCTCGAGACGCGTCCATCGACGTCGTACCAGTAGAGGACGGGCATACGACGCGCGTCGCCATCATCGTTGGCCCGATTAATCGTCACCACCTCGTCCTCGGATAGATTCAGACTGAGCGGCGTTGCCTGACGGGCGATCGTGTCCTCCCAGGCATGCAGATTCGTGTCGTCATTCGAAATGACGGGCGCGAAGCGAAGCTCGACCCGTTGCCCCGAAGGATGGCGATAGATGCGCGGGGAGTCACTCGATACTTTGCTGAGCGGCGCTTCTTCGATCCGCTGCCACGTGCCGATGGATATGGGCAGGTCGGCCACCCACTCGGTACCGTTCGACTCGCCCGTGAGCTCTGGTGGTGTGAGCACGCGGGCCGAGAGCAGCAGAACAATCGCCAGCGCCACACCGACGCTGTAGCGCAGGCGTTTCGCTATGGGGAAAACGGGGACAGTCCTCGTTTTCGGAAACTGACGCTGGCGAAAACGAGGGTCGTCCCCGTTTTCCGATGCACGTCGACCCCAGCGGCTCAGCACGGCGACGCCGCACAAGAGTGCCGCGTACCCCACCGCAGCCACGAAGAGACCTTGAAAGATGTGTCCAGGTCCGTGGAGATCAGCGCTGAGACCGAAATGCGAGAAGATGCCAATGAGGGCGACACGTACCGGGTTCGCGAGAATGGCGATGGCGAGGCCAAAGCCCACGAGCAAGCAACGACGTAGCCAATCGGGAAACACCACGTAAGCGAGCGGCACACCGATCGCGGCAACGGCAATCAGATAGTTCACGCCGCTGCAGACTCGTGCCACCTCCAAGGTGACGTTCGGTAATTGCAGATAGGTTTCCTGCTGAAGAACGGGAATGCCGACCAACTGGAGCAGGTTGCCTCCGAGCCGGGCCGAGAGCTGCTGGAAAGGATAGTGCAGCCGCTCGGTGACCACATCCCAAACCGGCATCATGAACGACAGATACGCGATGGGAAACCAGAGCACGCGCAACGCCGCGAGGCCCCCGAGTAGCAAGACCAGGCCAGCAAGGGTTGGCAAGAGCGACAGTTCCTGAATGCCGACGATGCCGAGGCCGCGACCGAGCAGTAGCGTGCCAAGGCCAGTGACGAGTGCCGCGCTTCCGGCGGCAAGCGCGCCACCAAGGGGCAGCCTTGCCAAGGTGTAACGGCGCCGCCACACGAAGTACAGGCTGATGGCAGGAATCAGAAAGCCGTGAGAGTAGCTGTCATTGGTCGACCATTGCTTGACGAGAACGGCGAAGACAGCCCAATAGCAATAGAACAACGCCACGCACACCACCACACCGGGCAGGACGAGACGCCATGGCGTGTAGCGCCCCTCCCTACGTACTCTCGTGGTGTTGATCGTCATACCGCGAGCGCCTTCTTGGCGATCTTTCCGGAGCTCGTTTGTGGCAGCGCGTCTCGAATCTCGACCGAGCGCGGCACCATGAAGTCTTCGAGGCGTTGCGCGCAATGCCTCAGGATGTGCTGCTCCGTGAGCGTGCTCCCTGGCTTCACGGTGACCACGGCCTTGACGGCCTGGCCGAGCACACGGTCAGGCACGCCGATGACCGCCGCTTCGGCAATGCCCTCGAGCGTGGCCAGGACGTTCTCGACCTCCCGCGGGCTGACCTTCTCGCCACGTGTCTTGATGATCTCGTCCTTGCGGCCGACGAAGTAGAGGTAGCCCTCTTCGTCCATGCGGAACACGTCGCCCGAGTAGAGGACGCGCTCGCCAGGCAACGGACCGGGCTTCAGCACACGGTCGGTCTCTTCGGGCATCTCCCAATAGCCCTTCATCACGTTCGAGCCGCGAATCACCAGCTCGCCGACGCCCGAGTCGAGGCGAGTGCCGTTCTCGGCGACGAGGTAGACCTCGACGTTCGGCATGGCCTTGCCGACAGACGAGGGGCGGCTGTCCACTTGATCCGGAGGCAGGTACGCCACCCGCTTACACTCGGTCAAGCCATACATCGAGTAGAGCCGTACCTGGGGCAGCAGCCGCCGGAGCTCTGTGATGTGATGCGTGGGGAGCGCGGCACCGGTATTCGTGATGTATCGAAGCGACGACAGGTTGTACGCGCTCAGATTGAGCTGAAGCAAAATGGCAGAAATCGTCGGCACGATCGGGAAGCCCGTCACGCGTTCCCGGATCAGCGTGTCGAGCACCGCGTGCGGGTAGGCGAACGAGCGCTCCAGCACTACCGTGCCACCGAGCTTGAACGCCATGAGCACCTGATACAAGCCATAGTCGAACGACAGCGGCAGCACGTTCAGCACGATGTCATCCGGCGTGTTTTCCAAGTAGGTGGTAATGGAGGTCGCAGCCGAGACGATGTTCAGGTGCGTCAACATGACGCCCTTGGGGTGGCCAGTAGAGCCGGATGTGTAGATCAGCGCGGCCAGATCAACGTCGATGCACCCTGCCGTTGGCGGTGGGCCGCTCCACGCCTCACGGCTCGTCACGTCCTCGAGCGCGCTCACCTGGAAGCCGTGACCGCGCTCGGTGCCACCCGGCGTCGACAGCAGGACCGTACGGAGGTGGGGCGTACGACCCTTCATCTCCTCGAGCACATGACTCTGCTTACCGGCGGTCACGAGCGCAGCGGCGCGCGAGTTGTTCAGGACGAACGCAAGCTTCTCCGCCTTCGTCGTCGGGTTGATCGGCATGAACACGCCGCCAGCCTTGAGCGCACCGAAGATCGAGATCACCGCCTCGACAGAGTTCTCCAGGAAGATGGCAACGCGGTCGCCCCGGCCGACGCCCTGCTGGCGCAGGCCATGCGCGACGCGATTGGCCAGAGCATCGAGCTCTGCGAAGGTCAGGCGGCGGTCTCCCGCGACGAGGCCAACCTTGTCGGGAAGGCGCTGGGCGCTGTGCGCGAGGAGGTCCTCAGCTTGCAAGCCGTCCTCCTGCCAGATCGAGCTTGCGCTGCACGAACGCGCTCAGCCGATTGAGCGTGTCGAGATTGGCCGGGACGAGCTCATCATCTTCAACCTTGATGCCGTACCGGGTCTCGAGAAATCCGGTGAGCTCGAGGACGCCGGTCGAGTCGATGATGCCCGTCTCGATGAACGAGTCATCGTTCGAGAGTTGTCCCTCGTCTTGCCCGAAGAGGAAGTTCTCCACAACGAAGTGGCGGAGTTCTTGTTCGAGTTTCAACATGAATGAATAACCCAAAGAGTTCCTAACTTCACCACGCCGCCTTGAGCCTCTTGGTCAACTGAATGCTCGGCAGTTCGACGTACCACCGCATGAGACTGGCCATGACGATGCTGACCACAATTGCGAGCACCAGCCAAGCCACAGCCATGGCTCTGTCGTCGGCCGACACGCGCTCGCCAATGCTCAAGATCGGCCATCCAAGAACACCGTGCAGCAGGTAGAGGCTGTAGGAAATGGCTCCGAGGAACTGTAAGATCCGATTTCGTAACAAGCTCGTCAGACCACCCGCTGCGGCTGTGACTGCGACGCTCATGACTGTCACGAGCGCAGCGGCCTTGTACCGCGTGGGCTCGAAAAGAAAAGCCAACGCCACCAGTCCCACAATCACAACCATCTGTCCAGTTTTGATCGCCGAGGTATGCCAGTAATACGCCGTCACTCCAAGCGCGAACATATACCAGGTGTGGAGGCAAAGCCCATTAACCTGAACCAATGTCAGGGCAGACAGAGAACTGGTTGCCGCGAGTGTCATGAAGAGATAAGCAGCTGGCGGAAGGGGCTTTCCAGAAAAGCGTTGCAGCGCGCCCAAGACGACAATGTAGAGGACGTAGAACTGCACCTCGTGTACCAACGTCCAGAAGACCGGCTCGATCGCCTCGTAACCGAGAAGCGGGTAGACGTACAGGATGTGCGCCACGACGCTCGAGGCTGTTGGTACCTCATTTCCGTAACCCGCTACCAGCCGCTGGCCCACCCAGGCTAGAGCGGACGCCATTGCAATGGCAAGCCAGTAAGGCGGGTCGAGGCGGATCGAGCGTCTCAGGGCGAAGTTGAGGAAGTAACTCGGCGTGACCGCGGTTCGGCCGACGCTGTGCGCGATGACGAACCCTGAAATGACGAAGAAGACCGGCACGCCAAGGTCGCCATACTCTGTCACGATCCGAAGGAAGCCAAGCCAGTTCCCTTCCGGCGTCTCGAAGAGTCGATGGCCCGTGAAGTGAAACATCATCACACCGAACGCGCCCAGGCCCCGAAGCCCATCAATGTACGTAAAGCGTTGTGTACGCGGGCGGGTCACAAGCGTCGGCGGCACGGAAGATGCGCGAGCCGCGTCCGTCTGAGCTGCTGGCATGATCTCCGTACCCGCTATGGGGCCGTCGAGAGTCGTCGCACGTTGGCTGACTACTCGACTGTTCGTTGACCCGGTCGAATTAGTCCCGACCTCGCCTCGAGGCGAGAGCTCCGACCGCGATCGTGTAGCGGGACGAACGATCAGCGGGCTTCGGTCGTCGCTCGCGGCACCGAACGCCATGTTTCCTTGAAGCGGAAAGGACCCATTGGAAAGGATGGTGTGAATCGAGGCGAAGGAGAACTCACTCAACAAGCGCCGCAAGCGGTTTTCCGTGCGGTGCAGATTGTGATAGTGGCGATACCGGGAAAGCGAGGAGGCTGGCAGACGGGGTTGATCAGGGTCAATCTCCCACGGATGGAGATAGACGCACGCCGGTCTGCCCTCGCTGCGATTGATGCCTTGGATTCCCCATGCCGTCCACGCATAGGGCCAGAACCGAAAATAGCCCCCACCCGCAATTGGCACGTTGAGGCGACCGAAGCGCAGCGTGGCCGGCGGGACCTCTATCAAGTTCCCGGCGGCACAGGACAATGTATGCAAGTGGCGCGGTGCTTCGGGGATCCCGTACCGGTCGTGGTGGACTGGGAAGATACTCGTGTCGTACCGGTAGCCCTCCTCGACGAGCACGTCCAGTGCCCACAGTGACCGCCGAGTGATCGAAAAGCTCGGGGCGCGGAATCCTGACACTGCCACACCCGCGGCGTCCTCGATCGCTCGTCGCGCGCACCGCAGGTCGTCACGAAACTCTGCGGGTGTCATCTCATAGACGAGCCGGTGCCAATAGCCGTGTGAAGCCAGTTCGTGTCCGGCTGACGCGATGCGTCGGACCAGGTCGGGATGTCGATCAGCGACCCAGCCGAGGACGAAGAACGTCGCCGTCGCGCCATGGTCGGCGAAGAGCAGAAGAAGGCGCTCAGTGTTGGCCACGACCCGTGACTCGAACGTGTCCCACCCGTCGCGCGGTGCGGCCGCGGCGAGCGCCGACACGTGGAAGTAGTCTTCCACGTCGATGCTCATCGCGTTGACGATCGGCTCAGGTGCGGGCGACGTCATCGCTACGTTCCCCGTCCAAGCAGCACCGTCTTCAGCGTCGCGAACATGATGAAGAGATCGAGCGCCATCGACAGGTGCTTGATGTAGAAGAGGTCGTACTGCAGCTTCTCCATCGCGTCATGGACCGACGCGCCGTAGGCGTAGCGCACCTGCGCCCAGCCGGTGAGGCCCGGCCGCACCACGTGGCGCTGCCCGTAGAACGGAATGCGCTTGGTCAGCTCGTCGATGAACTCCGGCCGTTCCGGACGAGGGCCGACCAGGCTCATGTGACCACGCAGCACGTTCCAGAGTTGCGGGAGCTCGTCGAGTCGCGTGATGCGGAGGAACCGACCGATCGGCGTCACGCGGGGGTCGTTGAGCTGAGCCCAGACGGCGCCGCTCGCTGCCTCGGCATCGGCGTACATGGAACGGAACTTGACCAGCGTGAACAGCGTACCGTGATGCCCCACCCGCTGCTGGCGATACAGGACAGGGCCGGGCGAGGTGAGCTTGACGGCAAGCGCCACGAGCGCGACGAGCGGCGCGGTGATGACGAGCCCCACGACCGCAGCGAACACGTCCATGGCGCGCTTGCAGAACAACATCAGGGGACCTCGATTGAAGCCGGTCGAGAAGACGAACCAGCTCGGCCTGAGGTTCTCGAGCGCGATCTTCCCCGTGTACTGCTCGTACACCGTGGCGAGGTGATCGAACGTCACACCTTGCTTCAACTTCATGTCGAGCAAGTCGTCCATCCGGAGCTTGCCGCGTGTGTCGGCGAGACTGACGACAACCCGGTCGACCTCTCGCGCGGCGACGATGCGCGGGATGTCCGCAGGGGTGCCGATGACGCCTGGGTTCACGATTGGGGTTCCTACGCGCGACTCGTCCGGGTCCACGAAGCCGACGAGCTCGACACCGAGCTCATGACGCCGGTCGAACAGCTCGCGCGCGAGCTCGACTGCCGCTGGATTCGTCCCGAGAATCAGCAAACGCTCGCTCGGGCCGAGGTAGGCCGATAGCCACTCGTAGAGAAACCGCCAGCCCGCGACGAGCGCCAAGATGAACACGGCCGCGAGGAGGAAGACACCGCGGCCGATAATCAGCGCGGGAAGCCAGTAATAGAGTACGGCGAGGATGATGCAAGCCACGCCGAGGGCCTGGACGAGGCCTACCAGCCGCACGCGCCGGTCGCGCAGCTTCCGCCAGTCGTACATGTCGGAGTAATAGAGACACAGTTGCAACGCAGCGGCGACCACGATCGCGGGCCAGCCGTAACTACGGAGGAACTCCGTCCAGTCGGACGGGACGCCGAGGCGAACCACCGCGGCCGCGAGCACCGCGAGGATGATGAGCAGGTGCTCGACTGTCACGAGCACGGTGCTCCGCCGAATAAGCCGGGTTAGCAACATAAAAAGGAAGAACCAAAGAACCTACCTATTGACGGTAGTGGCGGTCGTAGTACTCGTTTTCCTCCAGGGCCTTTACCCCATTCAGCACGACGCCCAGGATCCGATCGCGCCCGACCACTTCAACGGCTTTGCTGACGACCTTGTAGGGGGTGCGCTCGGCGAGGATGACGAGCAGCGCCCCGTCGACCATGTCGGCGAGGAGATTGCCATCAGCCAGGAGGCCGACCGGAGGTGTGTCGAGAATGACCCAGTCGAAGCGAGCCGATGCCTCGTCGATGATGCTGCGCATCCGCTCAGACGTGAGCGAGCTCATGGGATCAGCGTTCGGGCGGCCCGCTGGAAGCAACGTGAGCGTGTCGCTCACCCGTAGGGTTGACAATTTCTCGTCCGCCGCCGCCTGCAGCGCCTCGTTGAGTCCGGACACGTTGGGCACCTGAAAGATCTCGTGGAGAGAGGGGCGCCGCAGGTCCGCGTCGATCAGGAGGACGTCGCGCCGATATGACTCGCTGAGGGTGAGCGCGAGATTGGTGGCCGTCAGTGTCTTGCCGTCGGACGCCATGCCGCTCGTCACCATGATCACCTTCGTCTTTTCCGAGAGCTGCGCGTGGTGGAGCGTTGCCGCCAGCTTGCGAAACTCTTCGGACAGCGCCGGGCTCGTGCTGTCGTTGACCACGAGACGATCGAGCACCGCGGGGCTGAAACCGCGGAACACCGCCAGCTCTCCGTCCGCCCGACGGAGGCCACCTGGGTCTGTCGAAGGTCGTCGAGGAACGTGCGCGACAGAGGAGGGGTTGGTGGCCGTCTCCGACCTTGCCTCGACGCTGCTCGGGGTAGACCCCTCGAATGGTGCAGCACGTCCGAGCTCGTCCGATGGGAAGACCCACGGAGATGCGGGCGGTGGGCTCGGCTGGTCGCTGCCTCCATCTTCACGTTCCAACGTCGAAGCGCCGCCGCCGGCGCGGCGCAGTGCCTCATCGATACGACCCATGTGTGTTCCTTCCTAATAACGAAGGGAAGCGTCGTTACTACCTGACGAACTTCCAGAGCTCGAGAAACCAGAACGCGCCTCCGGCGACCACGACGACCGCCAGAGCGCCCGTCGCGACGAGGAACCGGCGACGACCCTCGCGGGCGCGCTCGGCACGCGTGGCCACGTGCGGGACGACCGCCAGCACCGGCAACGCCAGCACGCCAATAACATCGCCGTCGGTGCGAAAGCTCGAGTCGCGCCACTCGAACAGTGCCACGAGCGCGAGCCCGAGCAGGAGGCCCGCCGCGAAGCCAGCAACGTTGATCTTGAGACGGTCGGGGCTCACGGGGCGCTGCGGCAGCCGCGCCGCGTCGATGATCCGAAACTGCTCGCCGACCTGCCGCCGCTCCAGGTTGACCGCCACCTTCGAGTTTTCGCTCTTCTGCAGCAGCGTCCGGTACTGCTGCTGCAGCGTGTCGTAGTCGCGCGATAACCGAATCCACTCCGATTCCAGGCCGGGGACGGCCTCGATGCGACCCTCGTAGTCGACGATCCGGTCGCGGAGCCGCTGTTCCTGCGACTCCTTGTAGGCAATTTGGCGATCCAGGCCCTCCAGCTCGGCGCGCATCTCGCGGAAGCGCTCGCGCCGCCGCGTTTCCTCGGCCGTCATCACAGGCTGCTCGTTTGGATCCGGCGGCTGCTTGGCTTCCTCCGAGACCTTGCGCTGGAGATCGCCAATGAAGCGCTTGAGCCGCACGATGTCCGGGTGCTCGGGCTTCAGCCGGAGCTCTGCCTCGCTGAGCGCGACCTTGGCCGCCGCCAGTTGCTGTGACGCGGGCCCACGGGCGGGTACTGGCAGACCTTGGGGCACAGGAACGGACGATTCCTCCGCCGACGCGTCACTCTGGCTCTCCGTCGTCGCGTCGGTTGTCGCTGGCGTCACCTCCGCCGTCGCGTCGTTGTAAAGGCGCTGGAGCATGAGCTTGCGGGCACGATCGGTCTCGAGCGACTGGAGGGTCGACTGCAACTGCATCTGCGTGCTCTGGATCGCTTGCATGTTCGACTCCATCTGCGTTGGCAGACGACCCGCGTGACGCTCACGAAACTGTTCGAGCTTCTTTTCCTGCGTCTCCAACCGCGCACGGGCGTCGGTGAGCTGCGCGTCGAGAAACTGATTGGTGGACTCGGCGAGCGCCTCGCGCTCGCGCGAGTTCTCCTCGATGTAGAGCGAGGCGAGCCGCTCCGTGATACGCATGGCGAGCTGCGGCTCCGAATACGTGAAACGAACGTAGAAGGTCTCACCCTCCTGGCGTCGATTCGCGGGGCCGACAGGCAGGCTATCGATGTTGTTGCGCATGACTTGGATGACGTCCTCCATCGGGGCGGCGTCACGCATGGCAGGGTACAGATTGAAATCCTGGATGATCCGCTCCAGACGCGTCCGGCTGAGAATCTGGTGCGTGATGGCGCGCAGGCGCTCCTGGATGTGCGAGGTCACGGTCGATTGCACGTACGATTCAGGCACCCGCTGGGGGATGACGCCGATCAACGTCTCAGACTGAAAGAGATCGGGCTGCGAGCGCGAGTAGAGCAGCGCAGCGAACGAGCACAGCAACACCGGCACGATGATCAGCCAGCGGCGTTGCCACACCAAGCGGAGGATGTCTTCGGGGCTGTAGTTGCGACCAGGTAGCATGAGCGCGTCCGTTTCCTATGACGATTACTGCCGCGGCCCGCGGGATCGGCCCGACAGCGGGACCCAGAGTGACAGGCCGACCCGCACGGCGTTCCGGTCGAAGCTTGGGGGAAATCCCACCGTAGGACCGAACGGATCGGCGAACTGATATCTATAGTAGGAATACTCTGTAAAGATCGCTGCGTGTCGCGCCAGCGCGAAACGCACCTGGGCCGAGGCCACATAGGTCTTGAGGTCCTGGCGGCCGCCCTCATCGGTGCGGCGCGGTTGACCAACCGAGTATCCACCCGAGAGCGCGACGTCGACGCGACGAGTCAGGTAGCCGCTGAGGGTCATGTTTGCCGAGTCGGTCACGAAGGTCTCGGATGTGACGCCCTCGTGTAACGTGACGCCCCGGCGGTAGTTCGCCCCGAGTGCCCAACTGCGAGCGATGTCGATGCGAACCGCACCCTGCCCAAACGGAACCCAGTACTCGAGCGGCGCCCGATCTTCTCCGCGGGAGACCGTCTCCACGCGCATCGCGCCCGCACCGGCAGAAAAAGAGATGCTGCGCGTGCGCGAGAACCGTTTCGTGAGCTCAGGGCCGCCCTCGATCGTGTGCCTCCTTGCGGGCCGAACAAGTTCGTCATAGTCAGCGAACTCACTGTCCGCAAGTTGATAGCTGACGCGTAGCCCACCTTCGCGGCCGAAGCGACGGTGATAGCTGGCGCTGGCCCGGTGCGCGTGATTGTTCCCGCGATCGTCATCGACGAACTGGCGTTGTGAAAAGCCGTAGGAGAAGCGGGCCGTGTCACGTCGACCCAAGCGCTGCGCCCAGGTCGCAGAGGAACTGGTCGTCCAGGAACGACGTCCAAACAGTCCCGGCCGGGTCGGGTCGCTCTCTGGCGTGCCGTCCACGCCGACGATCGGCTCCAGCGGACTGAATGAGTTAAAGCTGAAGAACGGATCGGAGCTGACCCGTTGCCCAACAGTCAGCGTCCCGCGGCGTCCGACCGCGGTTTGCGCCTGAGCGCCGAACGTGCCGCCGCTGCTCGGGCCGATGTCCAGGCTGCTGTATCCGTTCACATAGCCCTGACCCTGCAGCGAGAACCACCGGTCGTTGCGGCCGCGCCAGTACCGGAGACCGGCAGACGCCGATCCTGTGTACCCACTGTCCTGCAGCCGTACATCCACAGGTGCGACGCCAGCACCTTCAGGCCTCACGGTGTCGTCGTACCCGCCATGCAGATTGACCGTCAGGTCGAGCTCCTGGCGCAGCCGGTCCTGATCCGGCCGGGCGACCCCGCCAAAGATGCTGTTTGGATAATCACGAGGCGGCGGCGTCTGCATCTGCGCCGCGCTGGACGCAGGAAGCGCCGTGACAACCACGGTCGAGGCGACGAGTAGAGGAAAGAAGCGATGCATGGTCAGGGCACAATCACCGTGTCGCCCGGCTTGAGCTGAACGTTTTGTTCGAGCTCCTTTCCTTGGGACACGTCCTTGTAGTTGAACTCGAGAATCTGGCCGCCGGGTCGCATCACCTTGATCTCCTTGGCGTCGGCAAACTCAGATAACCCGCCCGCGACGGCGAGCAACTGCAGCACCGTCATCGAGCCAGTCAACGGGTATGCCCCGGGTCGCAACACCTCGCCGCTGATGAACACCTTCCGGCTGTTGATCTGCCGGACGACCACCGTGACGGTCGGGTCTTGGATGTACTTGCTTGCCGCCTTCTGAATCTGCGCGCGCAGCGCGTCGGGTGGCAGGCCGGCCGCTTTGATGTCTTGGATGAGCGGCAGCGTGATCATGCCGTCGGGACGAACGGTCACGTCACCGGACATCTCCTGATCGCGCCAAAAGACCACGCCCAGGACATCTTCCGAGCCAATCACGTAATCAGGCGGCGGCTTGACGCTCGTCTCCGTGTCTGAAGGCGCGGTGGCCGAACCCGCGCCGTCCGTGGCCGGCGGAACTGAAGCCCCGCCCTCCTGCGGCTGGCTCGGTTGGCTTGCCGTTGGCGCGGGCGCCTCTCCCTGTGCGGGTTTCCCGGCAGGAGATTGTGACTGATTGGCGTCCGCCGCACCGGAGAAAGCGATGACCGCCGTGAAGGCGATCAAGAGCGGCGTGACGCGATAACAACCAAGGATGCTCATTTCATCACCACAACCGAGCTCGCGCCCGGCTTAGAAGAAAAAAAACTTCCGCTTCTTCGTGTCCTGACCAAACGTGGGTGCGGGAAGCTCTCCGCGATCAGGATTCTCCGTGACCGGCGCAGGCGGCGAGCGTCGGTCGACTTCCTCGGAGCCCGCACCATCGACGTGGCCAGGCGGACGAGGGAGCTTCCCGTTCCCACGCCCTGAGCCCGCCGAAGGGTGGAGGGTCGAGGGATGCGGCTGCCGCGCTGGGGACCCCGGTTCATCGAAAGGGTATGACGAGTCGAGATCGAAGTCGCGGCAGATCTCGCGCACGATCTCTTGATCGATGGGCTTGACCTGCGCGGCGAAGCCCCCCAGCAACGCGTTGTCGCAAATCACGTTGATGAGGCGGGGGAGACCACCCGAGGCTTCGTAGATGCTGGCGACGGCTTCGCGCGTGAAGATTTCGCCGGCATTCCCGCCAGCCACCCGAATGCGGCTCGCCACGTACACAGCCGTCTCACGCAAGTCCAGCGGCGCGAGCTGCCAGCGGAGCGTGATCCGCTGCTTGAGCTGCCGGAGCGAGGGCTGGTTCAAGCGGTCCGCGAGCTCCGGCTGACCCACCAGCACGAGGTTCAGAAGCTTGGCCGTCGACGTCTCGATGTTCGCGAGCAGCCGCACTTCCTCGAGCAGCTCGTCCGGCAGGCTCTGCGCCTCGTCGATGATCATGGTCGTGAGGCCGCCCGCCCCGTGCCGCTCTTGCACCGCCCGCTGAAACTCAATGAGAAAGCGTGCCTTCGATTGGGCTGCGCCCTCACTCATGCCGAACCCGCGTGCGATGAACTCATAGAACTCCGAACGCGTGAGCGTCGGGTTGCTCAAGAGCACCGTCCGGTTCTCGGCGCGCGTCTCCTCGGCGAGCGCGGCGCGCACGAGCGTGGTCTTTCCCGTGCCGGCGTCGCCAAGCAGCAGCGTCAAGCCACGCGGCGCCGAAATTCCGTAGCGCAGCGTACTCAGCGCTTCGCGGTGGCGCGGCGTGAGAAAGATGAACCGCGGGTTCACGGCGAGGTCGAAGGGCCGCTCGCGAAGGCCGAAGAAAGCTTCGTACATCGTTACTGCCGATAATCCTTGAACGGGAGCTGACAGTCGTGCTTCCTGAGAAAGTTGAGGAAGCGCTTGTAGTCGCTCTGTTCCATATTGAAGAGGCGACACACGATCTTGTAGTTGCCGCGCGCCGTCTCCAGGCCACGCCGAACCACCTCGCGCAGGTTCGCACGCGTAATCTCACGATTCATGTAAAGCGGGTACACGGCCGTCCAGAACGACTGCCGCTCGTCGATCAGCCTCTTGTAGAGATCGTCGGCCACGGTGCGCCGGCGTTCCCGCTTCGGGCGCATGGCCATGCCACGGTGCGCGCGGATCTCGATCGGCAGATCCTCCACGCGGACGCTCTCGTGGCGCCCCGTGACGACGATGCGCTCGATGACGTTCTCGAGCTCGCGCACATTACCGGGCCAGGAGTACTCGACCAGCGCGGTCAGCGCATCTGCCTCGAACGCGCGGACGCTGTGCCCGTTGCGCGCCGTGAAGCGCGAGAGGAAGAACTCGAGGAGGGGCGTGATATCGTCCCTCCGCTCACGCAGGGGCGGCACCCAGAAGTGAATCACGTTCAGCCGATAGAAGAGATCCTCGCGGAACTGTCCCTGCGCGATGAGATCCTGCAGGTTGCGGTTGGTCGCCGCGATGATGCGCACGTTCACCACCCGGGCGCCGTGGTCGGCACCAACCTTTTGGATCTCGCCGGTTTCGAGGAATCGCAGCAGCAGGCCCTGCATGCGCAGCGTCATCTCCCCGACCTCGTCGAGAAAGATGGAACCCTCGTGCGCCGACTCGAGCTTGCCTGGCTTGTCGCGGTACGCCCCTGTAAAGCTGCCCTTGACGTGACCAAACAGCTCGGACTCGAGCAAGGTCTCCGGCAGCCCGGCGCAGTTCATGGCGACGAACGGCCGACCAGCCCGCGCGCTCTGGACATGGATGGCGCGCGCGACCAGCTCCTTGCCCACGCCACTCTCGCCCGTGATGAGCACCTTGGCCTCAGACCTCGCGATATGCTGGATCTCCTGTTTGAGCTCGTGCATCGAGGAGCTGGTGCCGATTAGTTCCGAGTAATCCGTGTGCCTCATGACTTCCGGCTCTCACACGTAGGGTTCAAAATAAGAGACCGCCGCGATCCGCTCGCCGGCGAGTCGGTGGGGTTGAGCATCTTGAAAGCGCGGGCGTGCCGACGATTCCCTCTTACGGCTGGGCTGTTCAGGGCTCGAAGGCTCGCTACCGATGAGTTCACACAAACCGGGCCTGCCAGGGTGTGGCAGCCAGAAGACGCCGTACACCGTGCAAAAAGGTCGCCACACGGTGAAGTACATAAGAGATAACGCTAGTCAAGCTGTTGGCGAACAAGAACTTTATAAGGATGGGCTACCTGGCCTAAGTTCAGCCATCAGGCCACACAAAGCCACCCTTAGGGTAGACTAAAGTCTCCTCAGATGCGTCTAGATTTCCCCGCGCAGTCGCGAACATTTTACACGCGACGCGGTGTTGGTCCTCGCGTAACGAGATTTTGAAGGACGCCAGGTGCATAATTGGAGTGGATAGTGCACGTGCAGAAATTCCAGCACACCGCGGAGGAAACCGTGCAGCAACCCCAGCCGCTGAGCAAGGTCAATCAGCCGAAAGCGCCCGAGGCGTTCCGCAACTACACGGCAGAGGAGCGCGGGTCGGTTCGCGCGTTCTATCGGCTGAACCACACGCACCAGACACTCGACTTCGTGCTCGGCAAAAAGGCGGAGTACCTCCCTCTTACCCGGAAGCGCATGCCTGCTTGGGAGGCGCTCGAGTTCCTCAACACGCTGATCGACGACAGCGACCCGGATATCGATCTCACCCAGATCGAGCACGCGATGCAGACAGCCGAGGCCATCCGGCGCGCGAACCAACCCCGCTGGTTCATCGTGACCGGCCTCGTTCACGACCTCGGCAAGATCCTGTGCCTATTCGGCGAGCCGCAGTGGGCCGTGGTGGGCGACACGTTCCCCGTCGGTTGTGCATTCTCGGAGAGGTGCGTTTACCCCGAGCTCTTCGAGGACAACCCGGACCGCCATCACCCGGTCTATTCGACGAAATACGGCATTTACCGAGAGAAGATCGGCCTCGAGAACGTCCACCTCTCCTGGGGCCACGATGAATACCTCTTCCACGTCGTGAAGCATCGCCTGCCGCCGGAAGCGCTGTACATGATCCGCTATCACTCGTGCTATCCGTGGCACAGAGAGGGCGCGTACGAGCACCTGACGTCTGGCACCGATGAACAGATGAAGAAATGGGTGAAAGCGTTCAACCGCTTCGATCTCTACTCGAAGGGCGATGGCAAGCCGGATGTAGAAGCGCTCACCCCTTACTATCAGACGCTCCTGAACGAGTTCTTCCCGGAGCCGCTCAACTGGTAGCCTTCGCCGGGCAAACACGAGACCTGGTCCGTTGTCCCGGTTTTGCCTTCAAGGGCCCCCGCAGCTGCGTCGCGTGTGCTTGTATTTGTGAGCGCGACGGTTGCCGATACATACTGCAACACTGTGGGAGTAGTTGACTGGCCGATCCTCGGCCTCGTCGTCGTCATAGGCCTCGCCGCCCTGCTGTGGGCGCGGTCCTTGGCCCATGCCCGCCGGGCGCAGCAGGCGGCCGTCGAGCGGATCACCCAGTTACAGGCTATCACGGTCGCGTTGTCGGAGGTGCTCCACCCGCGGGATGCCGCGGCGGTGATCGTCGACGAGAGCGTGCGCGTGCTGGAGGCGGATGCCGGTGTGGTCGCCGTGGTCGATGAGTCGGGAGATGAGCTCGAAATCCTCGGAAATCAAGGGTTCTTGCCGCAGCAGCTCGAGGCCTGGCGCCGGTTTCCGCGCGACGCACCAGTGCCCATCGCCGAGGTCGTCCAACGTCGGGAGCCTGTGTTCCTCCAGGATGTGAGCTCGTCTGGCCGTGGGCACGAGTGGACATTGCTCGGGGCGCTGCCTGGTGTGCGTGCGATCGCGGCCGTCCCGCTGCTCCTGCGCTCGCGATGCCTGGGCGTGCTCGGCCTAAGCTTTGCCCGGCCACGCGCGTTCAACGACCAAGATCGAGCGTTCGTACAGGCGCTCGCCCATCAAGGTGCGCAGGCGCTCGAGCGCGCCCGACTCCACGAGGCGGCCGACCGGGCGCGAGCCGCAGCAGAAGCCGCGAGCCGCGCGAAAGACGACTTTCTCGCCACACTGTCGCACGAGCTGCGGACGCCCCTCAACGCCATCCTGGGCTGGGCGCAGATGCTTCGGGCAGGACGCGTCGAGCCCGAGGTCGTCCCGCGGGCGCTCGAAGCCATTGAACAGAACGCGCGGGCGCAGGCACGTCTCGTCAAAGACCTGCTCGATGTCTCTCAGATGGTGGGAGGAGGCCTGCAGCATGCGCGGGAGCTCATCGACCTGAGCGCGTGCCTCGATGCGGCGCTTGGCACGGTTCGGCCAACCGCGGACGGCAAGCGTCTCACGCTCACCGTGCGTCGTGCGGATCGCGAGGCCCGCGTGCGCGGTGATGCTGCCCGGCTGCAACAAGTGTTCTGGAACCTGCTGGCCAACGCGATCAAGTTCACACGGCCTGGCGGACGCATCGACGTGGCACTGAGCTATACGGGAGACGAGGCGGTCTTCCGCGTCACCGATTCCGGTGACGGTCTCAATCCAGAGCGCCTCCAAGTGATTTTCGAGCGATTTTACCAGGTCGATTCGTCTCGGTCGCGCGCGCACGGCGGTCTCGGCCTCGGCCTGGCGATCGTCCGACATCTGGTCGAGGCCCACGAGGGATCGGTCACCGCGATGAGCGCGGGAGAGGGCCGTGGCAGTACGTTCCTCGTTCGGCTGCCGCTCGAACGAGGGCCGGCCTCGGCTGACGCGATCACGGCCAAGTCATGATCGATGCCGACCTGCTGCTTCGGGCGTACGCCTCCGGCTGGTTTCCCATGGGCACGGGCCCGCGGCGCGGGATCGAGTGGTTCTCACCGGATCCACGCGGCATCCTGCCGCTCGACTCGTTTCACGTGTCGAGGCGGCTGGCCCGGTTCGTGCGACGCGGCCAGCTGGACGTGCGGGTCGACCAGGCGTTCGAGGCGGTGATGCGGGCCTGCGCGCGCCGACACGAGACCTGGATCAACGAGGAGATCGTTCAGAGCTACGTCGCACTCCATCGTCTCGGCTTCGCGCACTCGATGGAGGCATGGCGCGTCGATCGGCTCGTCGGCGGTCTCTATGGTGTGAGCCTACACGGCGCGTTCTTTGGGGAATCGATGTTTCACGAGGAGACCGACGCGTCCAAGGTGGTGCTCTGCGCGCTCGTCGAGCGCCTTCGTGCGCGTGGCTATCTGCTGCTGGACGTCCAGTGGGTGACACCGCATCTGCAGCAGTTTGGTGCGCTCGAGATCCCACGCAGCCAGTACCTCGCGCTGCTCGAAGAGAGCCTCGGCCGGCCCTGTGTGTTCGCGTGAGCGAGCGCGAGATGCTCAACGGAAATGGGGGGTCAAGGGAGCAAGGATCATGGATGGCGGTTTGTGGGAGATCCGGCAACCACCATGGGCAACGGGAGCAGATCGCGGCGCACGGCATCGAGCACGAAGCCGAGCGACTCGAGCGTGACCGCGCCGAGTATGATCATTCGAGTCAGGGGGAAGCCGTGTGCGCGGCCGGCCCCGATGGCGGGAAGGTTGTGCGCATCGCTCTCGCGGCCTCGACCATCGATTGCAGCTTCCGCCGTGCGATGTCCTCGGTATTGACCGGGCGGTTGGAAAACGTTCCGAACCCGCAGTCTGGGTTCAAGAACAGCTTGTCAGGCGGGTACAACCGCAACGCGCGCTCGACCGACCGGCGAATCTCGTCCGCGGACTCGACATGCGACGACCTGGGGTTGACCACGCCCAAACCGAGCTCTTTCCCGGCGAACCGCATCAGGTCGCCGGCACGGTCGGTCGCATATTCCAGCACGAGCTGCTGGACGCGAAGGCGCTCGAAAAACGGCTTCAACGGATCGTAGCTGCCGCGCAACAGGGTTGATTCGTCCGGACTCCAGTTGCCGCGACAGACGTGAAGCCCGATGCGAGCGCCCTCCCAGCCGTCCACCACACGGTTGATGAGCGAGGCGGCGAGCTCCAGCTCCTCCGCTGGATCCTTGCGCGCTGCCAGCGCCGCACACATGAACGTGCGCGTCCGTCCCTGCGTGAAGACGAGCTCGGTGAGCACGGGCTCGTCGAGTTGGATGAAGTCCGCACCGTTTGCGATGAGGTCGCCGATTTCCTCGCGAAGCAGCGTGACCACATCCTCTGCCAGGTCTTCCTTGGTCGGGTACGCTTGGCGAGTGACCTCGGGCACGAACATCGCGCGTGTCATCAAGTACGGTCCAGGCAGCGGAACCTTGACCGGGCGAGTGGTGTGTCGTTGCACGAATCTCAGCTCGGGCAACGCGAGAGGCTGCCGTCTCGCGACTCGCCCCACGCAGACAGGGTTGCTGATGGAGTAGGCAGGGACGTCGAGGGTTTGCAGGAGCTGCTCGAATGCCGCCTTGTCGTGGACGAGGTCGAGCATCTCGGCGAGCGTCATCGAAACGACGCCGGAGAGGCGATCGGCAACGAACGAGTAGAAATTGTCGCGCCGCAGCTCACCGTCGGTCACGATATCGAGACCAAGGTCCTCCTGGCAGCGCAGGAGGTCGACGACGGCCTGGTCGGCGATCCGGTCGCAATCGATCTCGGACAGATCGCCTCTGCGTTCGAGATGCTGCGCGCGACTGAGCTCCATCGGCCTCGGCCAGCTGCCGACCATCGTCACCGGAAGCAAGGGGAGTGATCTCACGGCGAGCTCTCGAAGAATCGGAGGCGGCGAACGGCGTCCGTCAGCGGGCCGAACCCGCTGGTCCGCCCCGGCTTCCAGGCTTTCAGGCCTTCGAGGTCCATCATTTCACGGTGCTTGGGATCGTCGTACTCCATCGAAAAGAGCACGTCGAGCCATTGCTTCTCCCGCCCAGCCGGGAAGTCGTGGCGAACGGTGAACACGCAGTGATCGAACCGATCCGTCGTCACGAGGATGCCGAATTCGGTGGCATTCACCGTGCCGTCGCTCGTCCACGCTTCCCAGTTGAGGTCGAGCATTGCGGCTGCCTGCGATTCACCTGCCACCACATTGTTGAACGCGTCTCGCTCGCCTCCCACGTGATCACCGTGCTTGCCAACCAGCACGTCGAACCGTGCAAGCCGATAATCGCGTGGCGTCTCCAGGCCGTGCCGAGCGAGGAAGCCGATCGGGATCAACGTCGCCTGTGGCGAGTCTCGGGCTCCAACCGCGACGACTTTGCCGCGGAGGTCCTGGAGGGTGTGGATGCCAGCGGACTTGCGGACGATCACATGGGTGGCGCGGTCACGATCCGTATCCCGCATGGCAATCGCGCGGCACGATCCGCTCGAGCGCCGCTGAGCGTCGAGCCACGCCAGCGGCGAGCTCCACGCAATGTCGATGTGCCCCTTCAGCAACGCGTCCACCTGAAGGTCGTAGTTGCTGTAGTAGACCACGTCGATCGCGCAGGCACGTGCCTCGAAGAACTCTTGGATGATCTCCCAGATGACCGCGACCTTCGGATCGTACAGCACGGCGCCGACGAGGATAGGTGTCTTCATTGGAACGGCTCCATTCCGCACAGGGCGCGCCCGATGAAGTCATGAAGCTGGTCGGTCGTCGGTGCCATGACGATGCCGGCGCGAGCGTCGCGAAAGAGGCGCTCGAGGCCGAGATGTTTGCTGAACGCCGCCCCGCCGCAGGCCCGCATACCGGTCTCCGTTACCGCAACCGCCGTCTCGGCTGCCGCAGCCTTGGATTCCAAGATCAAGAGCTGTGTCATCGGGCCTGGCTGTTCGACCGCGTCGATGACACTCGCCAAGTGTGCCCGCGCGCGATCGGTCTCAATCCGCATCTGCGCGAGGCGCGCGCGCAGCGTGGGGATATCGGCCAGCGACTGCCCAAGGTGCTCGAGCCGCTTGGCCGTGAGGTGCTGTTGGGTGGCCGCGACCGCCGCCTCTGCCAAGCCAACGGCGATAGCAGCACTTCCGAGCAGGAACACCGGGAGCACGACCGTGAGCATCATCTCGAGTCCCTGACCCGGGGCGCACAGTGCACGCCGTTCGTCGAACGCGACGTTTCGCAGCGTCATGGGCGCGCTCGCGTTGCCACGCAGCCCGAGGCCGTGCCAAGGCCCGGTGACGTCGATACCCTCATCGCCGCGAAGCGCGAGATAGAGAATCGTGTCGGTCGGGTTGGTCGCGCTCATACACCGGCTCGAGACGACATAACCATCGGCGACGCCCGCCGAGGTCACCCATGACTTCTCGGCCGAGAGCCTGACGTGACGGTTCGTCGCCACCACCTGGCTCACGGGCGACCAGAAATGGCTGCGTGAGCCTGGTTCGCTAAAGGCAAGCGTGCTCAAGTGCTCGCCTTTCGCGGCGGCGCGTAGCAGATCGGCGGTCTTGTTCGTGGCGGTGCCGTAGCAAGCGATCCCGCAGAGGTGCATGAGCGAGACCATCGCGGTCGAGGCACACCGCTGTGCCAGCTCCTCGAGCACCGCGCAGGCCACGCGCAAGCCCTGACCCAGGCCGCCGTGCTCGGGCGCGATCGTCAAGCCCAGATAGCCCGCCCTGCCCAGGGCCGCCAGCGCCTCCTTCGGAAAAGAACTTTGCTCGTCCACGCGCTCCGCGTGAGGACGGATCTCCGCCTCCGCGAGCACTCTCACCCGATCGACAAAGGCTTGTTGTTCTGCGCTCAATCTGTACATCGATTTGCTCCGTGGAAGAGCGGACAGGAAAAGGGGGACTAGAACCCTTGAGAACCCGAAACTTGACTCATCGTGTCAAGTTTCAGGGTTCTCAAGTGAGCGTCGGGGAGCGCGGCCCTGGCCGCGGTCCGCTAGAACGTGACATTCAGTCTCAACTCGAGATTGACCGATCGCCGCAGCGTACTGACCAGTGGAGACCGCCGCAGCATCTCCTCCCAGATCTCCCGCACACGCGCCTCCTCCTCGAGCGACTTGGCGTAGACGTGAACCCGGACGTTCTCCAGGTGTGGCGCTCCCTGTTCGCCGACAACACCGAGGTGGGTCAGCGCGTTATCGAGCTCAGCCTCGATGCGCGCCTCAACCTGTTCAACGAGGACGCGGCGTCGTTTGGCGAGCGCCTGCAGGCCGCCGACGATGTCGGCCACGAGACCGCCCAGCGCGTATTCGAGCGCCGAGATTCGGGCGTCCTCGATGTCGAACTGAAGCGGCGCGCCTGCGTCGAACTGGTGCGTGCGGGCGAAGACCGTGGTCTTCCGAGCGTCGCGCGTGACGGCCCGAAGATGCCACCGGAAAGTCGTGGATCGATCTCGCATGGTCTTGTGACGTGCTCGGCTCGACGAAGCGAAGCGAGGTCGGGCCGCTACGCCGTGACGGATGACGGGAAAAACGTCGCTTGGCTAGTCCAAGCCAATCAGCAGGTAGGTTCAGGTGAAGCCGGCGGGCGTGTCGGCGATGGGCGGCAGCACACGGCTTCGGGGAGATGGTACCGCTGCCATAGGTGAAGCGTCATTATAGCGCGTTAGAACCCTTGAGAACCCAAAACTTGAACGCATTTGAGTCAAGTTTTGGGGCTCGCAAGTGAGCGTCGGGGGACGCGGCCGAAGGCTGCGGCCCGCTAGAAGGAGTAGCGAAGGCCGAGCCGGATCTGCCGTTCGGTGAACGCGCCGTTCAAGCTGAAGATGCGCATGAAATCCCCGCTGACGATGTCACCGTTCGGATTCTCGAACTTCGGCGTATCCGTGACATTGGTGGCTTCGATCCGGGCTTCGAGCCGGTGCGTCCCGCTCAGCGGGAAGGCCCGGAACACTGAGAAGTCCAAGTTCCAGCCTCCAGGTCCGCGAAACTGGTTTGGCCCCGTATTCCCGAACCGCACGCCTTCCGGCTGCGCCCAGGCGCTCGCGTCGTAGTACACCCCGTCGGCGCCAATCTCGCCGACCTTGGTGACAGGGCCGACCAGGTCGGCCGTCTGCAAGTTGCCAGGCGTATTGAGCTCGGTGCCGTCGGCCGTGACTGTGAATGGCGTGCCGCTGAAGGCCATAAAGACGCCGTTCACCTGCCAGTCACTGATGAGCGTCTTTGCGACGTTCTGGCGGAATCCGGTGCTTTGCCACGGCAGCTGGTAGAGAAAGGCCATCGTGAACGTGTGCGGTCGACTGCCGCCCTCAGGTATCCAGTTACGCTCTTCCGCTTCCGGAGTCGGGAGCTCATACTGGGGTTGGGCGCCGTACACCGAGCCCGAGAGGCTGGTGCCACGGCCCCACGACCTGCTGTAGGTGTAGTGGCCTTTGAGCAGCAGCCCGTCGGTGAATGGGCGCGTGATGCCCACCTGCAGCGCGTCGTAGTCTATCTTCTTATAGGGCGTAAAGATGATAATAGGGAGTTGTCGCCCGTGCGACACGAGGTACGGACGATCGAGCCCGCCTCCGCCCAGCGTCTGCGCGTTGTTGATGTTGATGTCAGCCAAACCATCCCTGACCCGGTTGCTCACATAGGCCACGTCGACGGAAACCAGCGGCAGGCGTCGCTCGAGGGCCACGTTCCAGGAGTAGGTTTTGCCCCGGTCGGTTGACTCGGGAACGGCGGTCTTCATCTCGGTATCGTTGGGCAACGCCACGCGGCCCTCCCTGACGTCTGGGCCGTCGATCAGCGGAATCCCCTGGTCCAGCGTGTCATACCAGCCGAACGTGGCCTGCGCTGCCGGCGTCTGGTGATCCGCGTTGATCACCTGCGGGTAGCTCCGGAGGCCATACAGCGCGTGCTCACCAGCCATGCCTTGACCATCGTAGGTGACGCCGAACCCAGCTCGCGCCACCGTCTTGTCGTTCAAGCGGTACACGACGCCGGCACGCGGCGCGAACATGTCCTTTGGAGCCACCAGACCCATGTTATCGGGGTTGCCCCCCACGCCGCCGATCAGCACGTCGAGCGTGTCGAGATCGAGCATCTCGATCTGTCGATTGGCGCGCCGCATCATCGGGTAGTACTCCCACCGGACGCCCAGGTCCACCGTCAGCTTCGGGGTGACGGTCCACCGGTCCCGGACGTACAGTGCGTGCTGCCACTCGTTACCGCTGAAGTTTTCAAATTGTAAGGACTTACCGGCGCTACCGACGAGGCCCAGCAGGAACGCTCCGTACTCGTTGTAGAAGTTGGCAATCTGCGATCCTGTCCCGAACGTGCGAGTGGCATTCCCGGCGAAGCTAAACTGGCCGCGTGCGTTGGCTACGGGCTGCCAGGTATCCACGGTCATGTGGTTGAGGAGGTACCCAGCTTTCACGTCGTGCCTGCCGGCAATCTTCGTGATGTTCGTGGTGAACGACTGAACGTGCTCATTCCGAAAGATCGGGCTCCAGCCCGGCGTATTCCCCAGTGCCGTGAACCCCGTCGAGAACGTAGGCATCCCGGCATAGCGCGGATCCCCCGCCCCCTGGTCGTTCGTGCCCGGAATCCCGAGGTCGAGCCCCAGCATGCCCAAGCCAAAGTCCGGTGAGGTGACGTTCACATCATTGCTCGAGGCCCCGAACGCGCTGTCCAACAGCAGCGTCGGGCCGAGCGTCCACGTTTGCCCTGCCGTGACCTGAAAGACCTTCGTGTCACCGCCATCGTCGTCTGCGCTGCCGATGGGGAAGGTGAACAGGTCATCGACGAGGGCGCTCATGTGGCTGAACTTGCCCCAGACCTGATGCGCGCTCGTCCGATTCCAGTTGATCTTCAGGTCGACGTTGTGGCGGTCGGTCGCGATCCGCTGCGTCGTACGGTAGTTATCGCTCAGGCCGCCCGCGCCCGTGCCCTCGACGTTGGGCTCCGGGTACATTGCGACCAGGTCCTTCGCGGTCGGATGAATCCGGTCGGCCGGAATCACGTTGTTGGGAAACGGCGTGCGGCCCGTGCCCGTGGTGAGGTCTCCCGTCATCGGATCGTAGATGCGTTGCCGCGTACCGTCCGCATTCAACGCCTGATTGAAGTCGCCGTTGCGCAGTGCCGCATCCGGGACGTCGAAGAACAGGAACTGCTCGCGCCGGCTGATGTGACCCTCGTACGCCCCGAAAAAGAACAGCTGGTCGCGACGGATGGGCCCGCCGAGGGTTCCGCCGAACGTCTGCCGCTCCAGCGGGAGCTTTTCCGGCGCCTCGCCTCGGCCGAAGTAATACGGCGTCGCGTTCAGCGTCTCGTTGTTGAAGAATTCAAACGCCGAGCCGCTGAAGGTGTTCGTGCCGGACTTCGTCGTCACCGTAATCGCTGCGCCGGCCGCCATCCCTTCTTCCGCGTCCATGCTGCCCGTCGTGATGTTGACCGTGTCGATCGTCTCGGCCGGGGGGACGTACATGGTATGGTGCGGATTCGTCACCAAGACGTTCGTGGTGCCGTCGGTGCGTGTGGCGTTGGCGTTGCCGGTTTGTGCATTGACGGTCATAGCCAGCGACCGTTGCGGCGTGTCGGCCTCGGCATTCTGGAAGGTCGGCGGCAGCGAGCCGGGCACCAGGACGATCAGCGACTGATAGTTGCGGAACTGATTGAGCGGCAGGTTCTGGATCTCCGTGGTCTTCAAACTCGTCTTCACCTCGGCTGTGTCCGTCTGCAGCAGCTCGGCCGCCGATGTGACCGTGACGGTTTCCGTGAGGGCCCCGACCTCCAGTGTCGTGTCGACGCGGCTGATCTGGCCGACCGTGACCGGTACGTTGGATCGCACCGCTTCACGAAACCCCTCGAGCGCGATGGTCACGTCGTGCCGCCCGGGCGGGACATTCACGAAGCTGTAGGTGCCTCGCCCGTCGGTGGTCGACTCTTGCGTGAAGTTCGTGTCCACATTGACGATGGTGACGGTGGCACCAGGGAGTACGTTGTTCTGCGCGTCCGTGACGCGGCCAACGACGCTCCCGTACAGAGTCTGCGCCGTCGCGGACGTACCCGCGAGGATCGTCGCGAGGACGGTGAGGCCGATGATCATCGGCGGAAGGCTCGATCGTGACAGTCGGGGCCGTGTATGCACCGAGTCCCTTCCCGAGAAAACACAATTACCCGTCAAGCCCATCTTGGCCCCCTCCGTGATTGTCGCGTCGATGCGAAATGTCTAACATACCAACATTCTGATGTCAAGGCAGGTCTTCTACCGGCAGGTCTTCTACCGGGTGCACGTCACCGTGCCCACTCGCTCTCGATCTGCTCCAGCGTGCGGCCCTTCGTCTCGGGCACCATGCGGAGCACGAAGACGAACGTCGCGAGACTCAGCGCGGCGAACCCCCAAAACGTGTTCGCCGTGCCCAGAGTTGCCTGGAGCGACGGGAAGAGCTGCGTCACGAGCCAGTTCGTCAGCCACAGCGCGGAAATCGACGCGGAGATCGCGCGCCCGCGCAGCCGCGTCGGGAAGATCTCCGCGTTGACGATCCACGTGACCGGCCCCATCGCCATCGCAAAGGCTCCGATGAACACCAGCATGCTCGTGACCAGCGGCCAGCCCGCCACGCCGCAGCTCATGAACCAACCGACTGCCAGGTGCGCGAGCGTCTGCAACAGCGTGCCGACGAGCAGCAGCGGCCGCCGGCCGACCCGGTCTACCAGTCCGATGGCGAGAAAGGTAAAGACCAGATTGACGACGCCGATGATGACCGTGTTGGCAAACGCCGCATCGCGTCCGAAACCTGCTGCCGTGAAGATCTCGGGTGCGTAATAGATGATGGCGTTGATGCCGCTCAACTGCTGGAAGATCGCGAGCATCCCACCGACAATCAATGCACGCCGATGCCCCGACGCGAACAGCTCGCGCCACCGCGCGGCCTGCTCGCCCAGCGCCCCGCGGATGGCGTGGATCTCGCCCTCCATCTGCGAGGCGCCCGCGACCCGCGCGAGCACTGTCCGCGCCTGCTCGGTGCGGCCCACCTTCAGCAGCCAGCGCGGGCTCTCCGGTACCAGCAGCACGCACAGCACGAACAACAGCGACGGTGGCACGAGCGACGCAAACATCACCCGCCAGCCCGTGGCCTCGTTCCACGTCAGGTCGCCCTGGCGCTGAATCTGGAGGTTGACGAAGAACACGACCAGAATCCCGACAACGATCGCCAGTTGGTAGAGCGCCACGAGCCGCCCGCGATACTTCGCCGGCGCGACCTCCGCAATGTAGATCGGCGAGAGAATGGAGGCTGCGCCGATGGCCAGCCCGCCGACGAAGCGCGCCGCCGCGAACTGCCCGATCGAGTGCGGCAGTGCCGACGCCAGCGACGATGTTGCGAACAGCAGACCGCAGAAAGCCAGGCTCGGCTTCCGCCCGAAGCGGTCGCTCAACGGCCCCGCCGCCAGCGCGCCAAACGTGCAGCCGATGAGGATGCTCGACGCCGCCCAGCCGGTGAGCCCGGTGGTCAGCGCGAAATGTGCTTTGAGAAAACCAATGGCGCCGGACACCACCGCCGTGTCGTAGCCAAAGAGGAAGCCGGCGCTGGCCGCCACGACGCCAATGAGCGTCACGTACCCGATCGGTGTCCTGGCGCGCTCCCTCGGGTTCATGGAAACAGCGGCGGGATTGGCGGGCGTGTGATCGGAGATAGGCATGCAACAGACGCCTTGGGGACCGCCAACAGAGAAGGGTGGCGCGCGGTTTCAGCCGCCGCTCTGTGGCCGGTTGAAATCGTCTTCGTGGCGCGTGATGTCGTCCTGCTGCCAGTTGCCGAACGCGACCTCCAGCACACGCACCGGGCCCGGGCCATCGCAGCCGAGGCGGTGCGTTTCGTTGGCCGGGATCCAGATTTCGTCGCCGGCTTTGCACCGCCGGGTCTGGTCTCCGACTTGCACGACCGCGCCATCGTCGAGCACGACCCATAGCTCGGCGCGGCCCGTGTGCGACTGCAGGCTCAGCCGCTCGTGGGGCTTCACCGTCATGAGGCTCACGGTGCAATCCTGGTTGAACGCGTACTGTGTGAACGAGCCCCACGGACGCTCGACGACCGTCACCGGCGGCGGCATCGCGGGGATGGGTTTGGTGACGTAATCACGCATGGAAGGCGGCGCGTTCCAACAGCACGGGCCGGCCGTCGCGTTCGACGACGACCGAGCGGAAGTTCGAGTCGGCGATGGCGCCGTAGTCGTGGCCGGCCGCGGCGGGGTAGACGCCGAGGTAGGCGAGCGGCACAGCGGCCGTGTTGATCGTGTGGTGCGCGGTGTAGCCCGGCACATACACCACATGGCCCTCGCCTAACGGCACGAGCCGGGTTTCGCCCGTGCGCTCCGACTCGAGCAGCATCGCGCCTTCGCCGGCGAGGCCGAGGTAAATTTCCGCCGCCTCCCGCCACTGGTGCAGGTGGCCTTTCGTATGAAAGTACTCACCACCCACGCGGCCCGGATGCACAACCGCAAGCCCATAGTGCAGATCGCCCGCGCCGTGGGCAGGCTCGACCGAGGCCACGCTGTAGACGAGCGGGTTGCCGCGCGCGAGCGCCGCCTCGTAGGCGCGGGCGTCGGCGAAACATCCGCGCAGGTCGGCGAGGTACCGCTGCACGGACGGCACGCCGTCGATCGCGCCCGTGGCGACGTCGAAGCGGCTCGTGAGCCAGGGAAGGTCTAGGGCAAAGATGCCTGTCATCTTTTTTCACATGTGCGGACAAACGCCTTTATCGTGGCGTGCGGTTGCTCGGCCGCGCCGAGCGGGCGAATCACGTAGGGACCGACAGCCGCCGGGACGATGAAGGTCTCGGCATAGTGGACCGGGAACGGCTCGAACGCTCCCGTCGGGCTCTCGACGATCGCCTCGCGGCCCTCGACAAGGTTGAGCACGTGCACGCCGCCGCACGTATCGTGCGGCACGGGTCCGGTGAACCAATGCCGGCGCGTTTCGATGAATTCGCGCTCGTGCAGCCCCGTGCGCTCCTCGCGCCAGCCGTCGCCGTGGCTGAGCCCCGTGATGCGGTTGATGAGGTGCTCGCGCACCCAGCCGGCCGTGCGGTTCCACTGGAGGTTGGCCAGGCCGTGGTCGAGATGGATCGGACGCGGCTCGCCGTCGAGCCCAGGCCGGCCCCAGTCCCACAGCTTGAACGTGAAGATGTAGGGCGTCGCGCTGATCTCGAGCACCACGCTGTTGCGCCCCTGGCAGTGACACGTGCCCGCCGGAATCAGGAAATGATCATGTTTCTTCGCGGGCCAGCGGCTGACGTATTTCCCGTCGGGGAACGGCCGGCCGCCCGCCTCGGCCGACCGCAGATCGCGCGCCATCGCGTCGCGGTCCACACCGTCCGTCAGCCCGAGGTACACTTCCGCGCCGGGCGCCGCATCGAGCACGTAATAGCTCTCGTCCTGCGTATAGTGCATGCCGAAGTGTTGCTGGATGTATTCGGTCAGCGGATGGACCTGAAAACTGAGGTTGCCGCCGCCCATCGTGTCGAGGAAATCGAAGCGGATCGGAAACTCGTCGCCGAAGCGGGCGTGCACGGCCTCGCCGAGCAGCGCACGCGGCTGGTCGAACACGAGGTCGAGCGAGGGTAGCTCCACGCGAAGCCCGCCGCAGTCGAGCACGAGGCTGTTCTCCTCGAGCACGCAATTGAAGCACCAGCCGTAGTTGGGCGCGGCGCCATCGAGCGCGCAGACCTCCTTCATCCAGTGGCCGCCCCAGGGTGCCGGGTCGAAGAACGGCACGACGCGAAACGGCCGGGTGACCGCGTGGCGCAGCCCGCGGCGTACCGCTTCGCCCTCCGAAAGCTTCGGCTGGCGAGGGTCGTGCGTGTCGAGCACGAAATCCCAACGCGCGATGAGGCCGCGCTTCCACCGATCGCACACTCGCCAGTCGATGAAGAACGCCCGCTTGTACTGTCGGCTCGACGGAGCGGCGCGGTTGTCTGCGCCCAGATTGTCCGCTTCGCCACGGCGGAACCGAAGCTGCGCCTCCCAGCGCGCCAGGTCGGCATAGACCAACACGTCAGCCTCGGCCGCCACGTGCGCCGCGCCGCAGCCGACGACAAGCACCACGCCGCTCGTCACGTCGGCGACGCGCTTGCGCAGCACGGCCACGCGTTCCGGCTCGAAAAACTGCGCCAGTTGGATGCCACAGAGAAACCCGAACACGGGGTCGTCGCCGCCGAGAAACGGCTCGACCAGCCGGTCGATCGCTGCCGGTTCACGGAGCGCATGGCGCGCCTCGATGGTGTCGGCTGGGCCGAGCTGCTCCGACAGCTCGTCGCGCACACGGTCCTCGTCCACGCCGGTATAGCACTCGACGACCAGGACCGTGCGCGGTGCTGCGCGCTCGGCGACTGCGCGACGCAAGCGGGCGCCGATCGCCTCCCAGCCCGCCACCGACGCGCCGGCGGAGTCGGGAACGGCGACCGAGGGAGATTTGTCGTAGCTCGCGTTCATCGGCTCACGCCTGTGGGCTGCATTCGCTCCCGCAGCAACACCTCGCATCCGAACAGGGCGAAGTCGTCGCCGAGCGCAGAGGCGACGACTTCGACGGTGCCCCACGGTGTGTGCGCGTGGCGGCTCACGTAGTCGCGCAGCGCCGGCAAAATCGTGTCGGCACTTGCCATCACGCCGCCACCGACGATGACGCGCACCGGATCGAAGGCGTGGATCAAATTCACGATCACCGCGCCCCACACTTGCACGCTGTGCGTCCGAATCGCCACGGCGCAGGCCTCACCCTCGCCCGCGAGGCGAAACACGGTGGCGTAGTCGATCACCGGTTCCGCGGCCAGCCGGCTCTCCGCGAAACCCGGCCACTCGCGGGCGATCGCCGGGAGATAGGCGTTCGAGGCTTCGGTCTCGGCGCAGCCGATGTTGCCGCACCTGCAGCGGCGCCCGCCGAGCCGCACCGTGAAATGACCGCCGAGCACGCCGGCCTGGCCGTGCCGCCCTCGCCGCAAGCGGCCTTCGATCATCGCCACGGCGCCGATGCCGGTGCCGAGCGTCACCATCACGAGATCGTCGCAGCCGCGCCCGGCGCCGAACTGCCATTCGCCGAGCAGCGCGACGCGCGCGTCGTTCTCGACCCACACCGGCAGCGCCAGGTACTCGCGGCCCCATGCGACGAGATCGAGCGTCGGCGCGTCGGTGTATTTCCCATACGCGGCGACGACACGGCGGCAACCCGGATCGGTCAGCCCCGGATAACAGAACCCGACGGCCGTGCATTCCGCCATGTCGACGCTGGCCCGGTCACAGAGCGTGGCGAACGCCGCGGCGATCTTCGGGAGCTGACGCGCCAGCCCGTCTTGCGACTCCGCGGCGAAGGTCTCACGTGCGAGCACTGCGGCATCGCGCACGATGCCAAGCTTGATGCGCGTGCCCCCCAGGTCGGCAGCGAGGATGGTCGTAGGCGCTTTCCCTTCTGCTATTCGAGGGTGAGGGTCAGCGTGAAGCGGTCGCTGCGGTACGTCACGCAGGCGAGCTCGACCGGCTTGCCGGCCCTGTCGCACACGATCCGTTTGCGCCACAACAGCGGCGTCCCGATTCGCACCCCCAGGCGCCGCGCCAGGCCTTTGTCCGCCGCGATCGCCGTGAATTCGTCGACGGAACGCTGGGCCACGATGCCCGAGCGTTCGGCAATCAACTCGTAAAGCGGGCGCTCATAGTCTTCATCGGTCGTGAGCCCGAGGCGCGGGTGGAGATACGATTGAAAATCGACCGATGGCGTGCCGTCCCAGCCCCGCACGCGGTCGAGCAGCAGCACGGGCGTGCCGGGTGCAACCTCCAGCGCTTCGGCCACGTCGGCTGACGCCGTGACCTCGATGCACCGCGTGGAGAACCGTTCCACCGTCACGCCGCGGCGCGCCATTTCCTTGCTGAAGCTCTGCCAGGCCGCGACACCCGAGGCGAACCGGTCGCGCCTGACGCGCGTGCCCACGCCGGACTGTCGCTGCAGCACACCCTCCGCCACCAGCGTGCCCATAGCGGTGCGTACGGTGTTGCGGCTGACGCCCCATTCTCGCGCAAGGGTGATTTCGTCCGGCAGCAGCCGGCCCTTCTGATACGGTCGGTCGCGAATCAAGTCGCGGAGAAGCTGCTCGACTTGTGCATACAGCGGTAACGGACTCGTCGCGTCGAGCTTCGCGGATTTGGCGAGAAGGGGGCGCCGCATTGATCCAAAATGTTGGTATGTTAGACTCTTTACACTTAGTTATACCATGGCTCACAGGGGTGTCAACCTCGCTGAGATTTACGGGTGCTTAACGGAAATGGGGGTCGCGAGATCTGGAGGGTCGGAAAAAGGGGACAGGCCCCTTTTTCGAGAACCAACGCCGACGAAAAAAGGGCCTGTCCCCTTTTTCTCAGCCGGCGACCCCGTCCGCCGTCGATGTCAGCCGGGCCTACAACGACGTGCCCGGCCGCGACCCCCAGAACCGTTAAGCACCCGAGATTGACACCTTGCTGAGATTTACATCAGCCACACGCCTCGCAAAGCCGGGCAGCACGGACAATCATGAATGGACGACACATCAAGATGCTGATGCTGTTGGCGAGTGCCCTGGCCGTGGCGTGGGTGCCTTATGCCAGGTTCGCGCAAACGGAGGCAGGTGACGATCGACCGAACATCTTGTGGATTACGTGGGAAGACGCCAGCCCCGTGCTGGGCGCCTACGGCGACGCGCACGCCGTGACGCCGAACTTGGATCGGGTGGCACGGCAGGGCGTGCGGTACTCGAAGGCCTTCTCGACGGCGAGCGTATGCAGCCCGGCGCGGTCGTCCCTGATCACGGGCATGTATGCGACCTCACTCGGCACGCAGCATATGCGCAGCACTGTTCCCATCCCGCAGCACGTCCGTTGCTTCCCCGAATACCTCCGCGAGGCAGGCTACTACACCACGAACAACGTCAAGGAGGATTACAACTTCAAGACGCCACCGGGCTGCTGGGACGACTCGTCGAAGACCGCGCACTGGCGTAACCGCCGGCCCGGCCAGCCGTTCTTCAGTGTGTTCAATATCACGACAACGCACCAGTCGCAGATCCGGCTGCCCGACGATGAGTTCGCCGAACGAAGGGTGCGCCGCATTGATCCAAGAATGTTGGTATGTTAGACTTTTTGGGATTATTAATACGAGGCACACGCGGTGTCAAGCACCAACTTGGAAGTGGGGTGCCCGACAGCATCGGAATACGAAGATGACGCGGGCGAGGTGCTTGGTAATTCTGCTGCTCTCGGCGGTACCCATCGCGGATGGCGTCTTTGCTCGGTCAGCCACCGCACAACCGAACCAGCCGCTACGGCGGATCGTCGATCTGAATGGCATCTGGCAGGTCGCTGAAGGACAGATGGCCACTGTTCCCACCACGTTTCCTCGCACCGTTCCCGTTCCCGGCCTGATCGACATGGCCGCGCCCGGTTTCGAGGACGTCGGCAAAGCAAGCGACCGTCGCGAGGCGTTCTGGTACCGCCGCACCTTCCGCGTCGATGGCGAGATCCCGGCGCGGGCCGTCCTCAAGATCAACAAGGCCAAGTATGGCTCGAAGGTGTTCCTCAATGGGCAGCTCGTGGGCGAGCACCTGCCTTCTTTCACGCCAGGCTACTTCGACGTGAGCTCGTTCCTGAATGGCGATGGAGCCGAAAACGAGCTGACGGTCGGTCTAGGGGCTCACCGGGAGTCGCTGCCCGAAGGCCAGCCCGGCGGATGGGACTTCGAGAAGTACCGTTACATACCCGGTATTTATGACGACGTGAGGCTGATCCTCACGGGGGAGCCGTACATCGTCAACGTGCAGACCGTGCCGGACATCGAGGCCGAGGTCGTGCGCGTTGTGGCCGAGATAGAGCCCGCGCCGTCGTCCACCGTGATCGACCTGAAAGCCGAGGTCGCCGAGACCAGCACGAAGAAGGTTGTCGGTACGGCCGTTGGCCGAAGTGTCTCCCGGGGGCAGGGGCAGGTGACGACGATAGAGGTGGTCGTGCCGATCGCACGTTGCCGGCTTTGGTCACCCGAGGATCCTTTTCTCTACCAATTGCGCCTCACCACGGGAGCCGATGAGGTACGGGTGCGCTTTGGCATGCGGTCGTTCCGCTTCGACCCGAAAACGAACCGGGCGCTACTCAACGGCAAACCGTACATGATGCGCGGCACCAACGTGACCGTTTACCGCTTCTTCGAGGACGCGGAGCGTGCCGACCGGCCCTGGCGTGACGATTGGGTGCGCCGTCTGCACCGCAAGTTCAAGACGATGCATTGGAATAGCATCCGCTATTGCATCGGCTTTCCCCCGGAACGGTGGTATGAGATCGCCGACGAAGAGGGCTTCTTGGTCCAGGACGAGTTTCCGATCTGGCTGCTCGACAAGGCGCCGGAACAACCGATGGCCGACAAAATCATCCCAGAGTACACCGCTTGGATGCGGGAGCGCTGGAACCACCCCAGCGTGGTGATTTGGGACGCGCAGAACGAAAGTGTCACCGCCGAAACGGGAAAGGCCATCCAGGCGGTGCGATACTTAGACCTCTCCAACCGTCCGTGGGAGAATGGTTGGTCGGAGCCGCAGAGCCCGACCGATGTGGTAGAGACGCATCCGTACGTATTCCAGCGGGGGGCCTTCAACGAGCAGGAGCCACCATTCCGTCTCTGGGAGATGGCAACGCGCTCCGGCAAGCCCCCGTTGAGGAAGCGCCAGGCGAAGCTAGGCGCGGCGACCCTGATCAATGAGTACGGCTGGCTCTGGCTCACGCGTGACGGTCAGCCGACGTCGCTCACGCGATTCCTCTACGACGCCTTGCTCGGCCAGGAGGCCACCGTGGAACAGCGGCGTCATCTGCATGCCCGTTACCTGGCTGCTCTCACCGAGTTCTGGCGAGCTCATCGACAGACGGCGGGTGTCCTGCACTTCGTTGGTCTGGGCTACTCTCGACCGGGCGATAAACCGCGCCCAGAGGGGGGTGCCACCAGTGACCACTTCATCGACCTCGAGCAGCTCACCTTCGAGCCGCTGTTCGAGACGTACGTCGGGGACGCCTTCAACCCTGTGGGCCTGATGCTCGACTTTTGGGCGGAGGACGTGCCGCTCGGTGAGCAGCGCGCCATGGAGGTTGTCGTTGTCAACGATCGCAACGACGCCTGGGAGGGAGAGGTGCAACTCCGCATCCTTCGGGATGATGAGCGGTTCAGCACGCAGACGCAGCCCATCTATGTCGAGGGCCTCGGCCGCCAGGTGCTCTTGTTCACGCAGGCCATGCCCGAGACACCGGGGTCCTACACGATCGCGGCGGAACTGGCCGATCGCGATGGCAGGCGCGTCCGCAGCCTGCGTGACTTCGAGGTGAAGCCATGAGCGCTTCATCCACTTATTCCCTCTGACGCCATGCGGTACTATGGTCAATATCGGATTCTCCTGGCGGTCGCAGCGCTCGCGGTGAGTTGCGGACCCGGACCGGGCGACCTTCCCGAAATTGTCGAGTTCAACCGCCACGTTCGCCCGATCCTCTCGGACAGATGCTTCGTTTGCCATGGCCCCGATGGCGGGACGCGCGAAGCGAAGCTGCGCCTCGATCTTCGCGAGGTCGCGACGGCAAAACGTGATGACTACGAACGGCCAGCGATTGTGCCCGGCAGGCCGCGGCAGAGCGAGCTCGTTCGACGGATCAGCCATGCGGACCCCGATCAGCGCATGCCGCCGCTCGACTCGCGTAGACCGCTGACCGAGCACCAGATCGCGTTGCTCGAGCGCTGGATCGAGCAAGGCGCCACGTGGGAGGCGCACTGGTCCTACATTCCGCCGCAGCGACCGACACCACCGCGAACGGAGCTCGGCGAGCCGTTCGTCCGCAACCCTATCGATCAGTTCGTGGTCGCCAGGCTGGAAAAAGCCCGCCACCGTCCATCACCTCAGGCCGACGCCGTCACGCTGGTTCGCCGGCTGCACTTCGACCTGACCGGTTTGCCGCCGGATCCCAAGGAGGTCGAGCGCTTCGCGGCAGACCATAGGCCGGACGCGTACGAGAGGCTCGTCGATCGGCTGCTCGCCTCTCCCCAGTTCGGCGAGCGGATGGCGATGCTCTGGCTCGACCTGGTCCGATACGCCGACACCGATGGATTCCATGCCGACCTCCACCGCAACATCTCGCCCTTCCGCGACTACGTCATTCGGGCGTTCAACACCAACAAGCGGTTCGATCAGTTCACGCGCGAGCAGTTGGCAGGTGATCTGCTTCCGCACGCCACTTACGAACAGCGGGTCGCCGCCGGATTCAATCGACTCGGACAGACGACGAGAGAAGGGGGGGCTCAGCCGAAAGAGTACCTGGCCGTGTACGCGGCCGATCGGGTTCGCACGGTTGCCACGACGTGGCTCGGCTCGACGATGGAATGTGCCGAATGTCACGATCACAAATTCGATCCCATCACCCAGGCCGACTTTTATCGCATGGCGTCCTTTTTCGCCGATATCAAGGAGCAGGGTGTGTATCTGAATGGGAATCTGCTCCCACCGGAGATGCCGCTTCCGAGCGGCCCGGAGTCGGCGGCGCTCGGCGAGCTCGATCGCCGGAGCGAGCAGCTCCATCGCGTGGCCGCCCCGCGCCAGGTGCTCGACGCTGTCTTGCGGAAGAGGGAGTTGCTGCTCGAGAGCGTGCCGCAGATGATCGCGACGACGGCTGTCGAGCCGCGTCCAGTGCGGCTGCTTCGGCGCGGTAACTGGCAGGACAACCGTGGTCCGGTCGTCGAGCCCGACGTACCGGACTTTCTGCCACCTCTGGACGTGGACGGTCGTCGGCCGACGCGACTCGATCTGGCCGACTGGCTGGTGTCGCGCGAGAATCCCCTGACGGCACGCGTCTTCGTCAATCACCTATGGGCGAAGTTCTTCGGGACCGGCATTTCAAAGGTCTTGGATGATTTGGGCTCGCAAGGTGAGTGGCCGACACATCCGGATCTACTCGACTGGCTCGCCGTGGAGTTCATGGAGAGCGGGTGGGACGTGAAGCACAGCATCCGCACAATCGTCACCTCGGCGACGTACCGTCAGTCCTCGGCGCTGCCCCCGGAGCAGCGCGGCTTCGATCCCGAGAATCGCTACTTCGCGCGGCAGGCGCGGATGCAGCTCGAAGGCGAGCTCGTCCGCGACAATGCACTCGCTGTCAGTGGGCTGCTCTCGCGCAAGATCGGCGGGCCCAGCGTCAAGCCGTACCAGCCCGAAGATTACTGGTCGGACATCCAGACGTTTGGCGCCGAGGGTCCCGCCTCGGAGTGGGTTCCCTCGGAGGGTGAAGATCGGTATCGACGCGGTCTGTACACGTACTGGAAGCGCTCATTCCTCCATCCGGCGATGATGGCGTTCGACGTGCCGGACCGCCAGGAGTGCACGGCCCAACGTCCGCGGTCCAATACGCCGCTTCAGGCGCTCGTTCTGCTCAACGATCCGTCCTTTGTCGAGGCGGCACGTGCGTTCGCACAACGCGTGATCGAGCAGGGAGGAGACCGGTTCGAGGAGCGGCTGCAATGGGCCTACAAACAGGCGCTTTCCCGGCCGGCCGACGCCGCGGAAGTGGAGGAGCTTTCGCGGCTCTTCAAGGACCAACGGGCGTCGTACACCGACCATCCTGCGGAGACGGTCACCGTTCGGCGGGTTGGACAGTCTGCACCGGCCACGGAATCGCCGGAAGCGGAGCTGGCAGCTTGGACTGCCGTCGCGCGTGCGATCTTCAATTTGCACGAGATGGTCACGAGATACTAGTCATGGATCCTCAGAGCCGCCTCAAACAACGCGAGACTCGTCGGGAATTCCTCGGACGCTCCGCCCAAGGCATCGGGACGATGGCGCTGGCGACGCTGTTGCACGGAACCGGTCTCGCGGCGACGATGTCCAGCCGTGGAGCGCCGCGGCGCGTCGGCACTGACCAGTGGAAAGGCGTCGTGAATCCGCCGCACGTGCGCCCACGCGCGAAGCGCATCATCTACCTGTACATGGCCGGTGGCCCTTCTCACCTCGAGACGTTCGACAACAAGCCGAAGCTCGTGGACATGCACGGCCAACCGATGCCCCCCTCGATCACGAAGGGACAGCAGCTCGCACAGCTCCAGGGCAAGGCGCTCGAGTGCATGGGCCCGCAATTCCCATTCGAACATTTCGGGAGATCGGGCCAGGAGATCTCGACACTCTTCCCGCACACAGCGCAGATTGCCGACGACGTCTGCATCGTTCGGTCGATGCAGACGGAGCAGATCAACCACGATCCGGCCCACACGTTCATGAACACAGGGTCGATGACAACTGGTCGCCCGAGCATGGGATCATGGTTGGTGTACGGGCTGGGAAGCGAGTCGGAAGATCTGCCGGGATTCGTCGTGATGACGTCAGAAGGCGGCGGGCAGGCACAGCCGATCGCCGCGCGCCAATGGCACAGCGGGTTCCTGCCGGGACGATTCCAGGGCGTCAAGTTCCAGTCGGCTGGAGATGCGGTCAACTACGTCGATCTGCCCGACGGCGTCAGCTACGAGCAACAGCGTGATCTGATTCAGACCATCCGACGTCTGAACGAGATGAAGCAGAACGCCACAGACGATCCGGAGATCGAGACACGCATTGCTCAATATGAAATGGCGTTCCGCATGCAGGCGAGCGTGCCGGAGCTCGTCGATCTCTCCGATGAGCCGCAGTACATCAAGGACCTCTATGGCACGGCTGGTGCCGACGGCAGCTTTGCGGCGAACTGTCTGTTGGCGAGGAGAATGGCCGAGCGCGGTGTTCGCTTCATTCAGCTCTACCACCGTGGCTGGGACCACCACGGCGACATCAAGGAGGGGATGGAAACGGCCGCTGCCCTGGTTGATCGCGCCTCGGCCGCCCTGGTGCTCGATCTGAAGCAGCGCGGCATGCTCGATGACACCCTCGTGATCTGGGGCGGCGAATTCGGGCGGACCCCCATGGCACAGGGATCGGGACGGGATCATCACATCAAGGGATTCTCGATTTGGCTGGCGGGCGGCGGCGTCCGCCCCGGCATCACCTACGGTCGCACCGACGACTTCGGATACGAGGTGGTCGAGAATCCGGTGCACGTGCACGATCTGCACGCGACGATTCTCTCCCTCATGGGCATTCATCACGAGAAGCTGACGTATCGTCATCAGGGACGCGACTTCCGGCTCACCGACGTGCATGGGAAGATCGTCCGAGACATCCTTGCTTAGGAAAAAGGAACCGGGTACGAAAAGGGGACAGGCCCCTTTTTCGGAACCAACGCCGACGAAAAAGGGGCCTGTCCCCTTTTCGTACCTGGTTCCTTTTGCTCGCATCGGACTCGTTCTCGGGTTCGGGATTGTGGGCGTGGCCCTCGCGGTCGCCCTACGCGGCATCGAGACGTCGGATCCGCCCGACCTGGTCCTCTTTCTTGGCCGCTTTCATCCTGCCGTCGTCCATCTCCCGATCGGCGCTCTGCTTCTCGCGGCCCTCCTCGAAGCTGCCGCATGCGTCCGGCGCTTACGCGACCTCCGTGTCGCCGTGCCGTTCGTGCTATTGGTGGGGGCCGTCACCGCCCTTCTGGCCGTCGTTGCCGGCTACTGTCTTTCGTTGGGCGGTGGGTACGAGGTCACGCTGGTCTCACGGCACAAGTGGCTGGGGGTGGCGGTCTTCGTGCTCGCCTCTGGTGGGTTCGCGCTGGCTTTGGCGGCAAGGGCCCCAGATTCGTGGCGCATGCGGCAAGCCTGCCGCGTGGTTCTGCTTGCCACGGCAGGGCTCGTGCTCGTGACCGCCCATTACGGCGGGACGCTCACGCACGGTCCGGGCTACCTGACGCGCTACCTGCCGAGACTTCTCGGAGGGGCCGGCGACGCGCCACACAACAACGTCGAGGGACTCATCGAAGATGTTGACTCGGCCGTCGTATTTCAGGATCTCGTTGTACCGGTGTTCGAGCGTCGATGCGTCAAGTGTCATGGGCCGAGCACGTCGAAGGGAGACCTTCGTCTCGACGGACAGGCGGGCATCGAGAAGGGAAGCCGGCACGGACCGGCTCTCGTCGCCGCGCAGCCTGGCCAGAGTGAAGTGGTTCGTCGGATCGCGCTACCGCCCTTCCACGACGACGCGATGCCGCCCGACGGTGAGGCGCCGCTCGACGTCGGTGAGATCGAGCTCATCCGCTGGTGGATTGCGGGTGGCGCGTCGTTCGAAGCCACGGTGAGAGAGATGCAGGATCCTGCCACATCCGTCGAAACGTACCTGAGTCGCGTCGCGGCACCGAGGCAACCACAAAAGACCGGAATCTTTGCGCTCCAAATCGCCGACCCGGACGGAGCCGCCGTCGCAGCTGTCGAGCGAGCAGGCTTCTTGGTTCGCCCCCTCACGCCAGATGCGCCTTACTTGGAAGTCACCGCGCTTCCGGTTCGGGCTGACCTGCGCGCCCAAGATCTTGCGGTGCTCGATCCGATTCGTGACCAGATTGCCTCGCTCGACCTCTCCCTGTCGGGCGTCGACCGGCTCGAGGTGATTGGACGCATGGCACATCTCACGGTGCTTCACCTGCAGCGGACACGTGTGGTCGATGACGACCTCGCGTACCTGTCCAAGCTTCAGTATCTCGAATATCTCAACATCTACGGGACAAATGTCTCGGACGCCGGCCTGGAGCACCTGAGAGGTTTGAAGAGCCTGCGCTGGTTGTACCTCTGGCAAACCGACGTCTCGGAAGAGGGAGCGACAGGGCTGAAGGGTCGCCTCCCCGAGCTCCAGATCAACCTTGGGAGTGGGTTTTCGGAGACCATCTCCGAGGTGTCGCCGTGAAGCGGTGGTTGATCCTAGGCGGTCTGATTGGCGTCGTCGTGGCAACCCTTGTGATCTGGAGAGAAGCCCAGCGAGGCGCCAGCGTTCAGCGAGAAGGCGGTGCGGCGGTCGAACGAGAGAAGACCGGACGCGGCGATCCCGCGGCGGCCGTACGCGATGTCGAGCGCGACTACAGCTACGCCGTTCGCGTCGTCGGTAGCCTGGTGCTCCTGGGCCGCGGCGCAGAGCTCGTCGTCGTCGACGTTACGGATGTGGCGTCTCCTGTCGAAATCGCCGCCCTCGAGATGCCGGACACGGTTCGAGATATCGCCTTCGCTGAAGGCTTGGCCTATGTGGCTGCGGGATCAGGCGGCTTGCGCATCGTCGACCTGAGCGTGCCCCGCTCGCCCGTCGCGCGCGGCCATCTCGTCTTCGATGACGGTGCGAACGGCGTCGACGTGGCGGACGGTCGGGTGTACGTGGCGGCGCGGTCACGCGGCCTGCGCGTGGTGGACATCACAGACCCGTCCAATCCGCGCGAGATAGCCGGTATCCAAACGCCGGACGAGGCGGTCGACGTTGTCGTGAGAGGCGAGTATGCGTACGTTGCGGCCTGGTATGAGAGCATGCGGATCATTGACATCTCGGATCCCTCGGCTCCCAAAGAAGTGACCTTCGCGCGCTTCGATGTGTTCGAGAATGGCGCGGCATGGTCGGTGGCCGTCTCCGGTGACCGCGCTCTGGTTGCGATTCCGGAAATTGGCCTGCGAATCGCCGACATCTCGGATCCGGCGGAGGTGGACACCCTGGAGACATACCGGAAGGTCTCTGCTCCGGCGGCCGTCGCCGCGTCGGACGCTCTCTGGTACGTCGCCGACCAACACGGCGGTCTTCGCATTCTCGATCTGACCGATCCGGAGTCGCCCATCGAGATCGGGGGGCTCATGTTGCCGGGGCGTACGATGGCGGTCGATCTCGCGGCCGGACATGCGTACATTGCGGCGCGGGAGGCCGGGCTTCGGATCGTGGACGTCTCGCAACCCTACAATCCCGTGGAGGTCTCGTACCTCGATCGGACGGACGCGATCATCGACCTGGCCGCGGCTGGTGACCGCCTCTATGCGGTAGGTGAGCAGAATGGCGTCACCGTATTCCGGGCCGCCTCCGCGCTCCAGCGGACCGGTCACATCCCGGGGCGTACGCGACGCGTGACCGCGCAGGGAAGTCGCCTCTATCTGGCGGAAGGCGATCGCGGCGTACGCGTGCTCGACGCGTCCGACCCAGATCAACCTCGAGAGATCGCGCGGCTCGAAACGCCCGGCGAGGCTCGCAGCGTAGCGGCTGTTGAGGATCTCCTGGTCGTGGCCGACGGGGATCGAGGTCTCCGCGTGATTGATGCTTCACAGCCCGAGCGCCTGCGGGAGATCGGTGCGTACGAAGTGGATCGATCCGATGGCTCGGAGGCCAACGTGATGGATCTCCTGCGCACGCCGGTTGCGGCCTGGGACGTCGTGGTGAATGGCCACGATGCATACGTCGCCGTCGACGATGGCATTGTGGTCATCGACCTGTCGGAGCCATCACGGCCCAAGGAGGTTGGACGCTTGGCGGCCCCGCAGCGCGTCTACCGTCTGGCGCTCGCTGGTGACCATCTCTTCGCGGCCTGCGACGATGGCGTTCGAATCATCGGCCTGGCCCAGCGAGAGCGTCCTCAGGAGCTCGCGTACCTCAAGACAACCACGTTCGCCACGGCCCTGGCACTGACCGACGGCCGTCTCTACATCTCGGACCTCAACGGCAATATCACGGTCGTGGATGTTTCCAACCCCAGAAGCCCCCGAAAGATCTCCGAGCGAAAGTTGGCGGGTCGCGTTCTCGCGCTGGTATCAAGCCGGGAACGCCTCTTTCTCGCCGCCGCGCACGAGGGCGTGAAAGTGGTGGAGCTGTTGAAAGGTCACTAAGGACGCGCGTGGGCGCCACGCTCGCTTCAGGTTTCGGAACGGAGGAACGAAGTCGAGCGGAACAGACTGCGGCTGATCAGGGTGCACCCTTCCGGTGCGCCAGAAACGCCGAAGACGCGGCTCTCGTAACCCCGCCTTCCGGACGTGTATTACTCGTGCATGAATACGCGGACACGTTTGGGTTTGAGGTACACCCGCTCCCCCGTGCTCGGGTGTAATCGATCGAACTGATCACGTCCAAGCTCCACCTGAATCAGGCCGCCACGTTCGTCGCTGAGCTCCATCTTCACGATGGCGCCCGTGCGTCGAACGTCGCTCACCGTCGCCCACAGCCCGCTGCCGTCCTCGCTCCGGGTGATCTCGATCTCGTGAGGCCGCGTGTAGCCGGATGCGCTCCGTGCCTCCGCGGATTCATGCGCGGGGTACTGCAGCGCGAGCGGCCCCAGCAGCGCCTTTCCGGCTTGCACTCGACCGTGAAACATGTTGACGTTGCCGACGAAGTTCATCACGAATGGGGTTGCGGGATGCTCGACGACCTCCTCGGGCGTGCCGTCCTGCTCAATGGTCCCGTCGTTCATCACGACCACGCGATTCGCCAACTCCAGAGCCTCCTCCTGGTCGTGGGTCACGAAGACGCTGGTGAGATGAATCTGCCCATGCAGGCGCCTGAGCCACCGCCGTAGCTCCTGCCGCACCTTCGCGTCGAGTGCCCCGAACGGCTCGTCGAGCAGCAGTGCGCGCGGCTCCACGGCGAGGGCTCGCGCCAGCGCAACACGTTGTCGCTGTCCACCGGATAACTGCGCCGGGTAGCGATCTCCGAGATACTCGAGCTGCACGAGCGCCAGCAGCTCATCGACCTTGCGGCGGATCTCGCCATCCGACGGGCGCTCGGCGCGCGGGCGGACGCGCAGGCCGAACGCGACGTTCTCGAACACGGTCATGTGTCGGAACAACGCGTAGTGCTGGAAGACGAAGCCAACCCGCCGGTCCTTCGGACTTCGCTCGGTGGCATCATCACCGTCGAAGAGTACCGATCCGGCATCCGGCGCCTCGAGCCCGGCGATGGTCCGAAGCAGCGTGGTCTTGCCAGACCCGGATGGCCCGAGCAAGGCGACCAACTCGCCGGAGGTCACGGTAAAGCTGACGTCGCGCAGAGCCGTGAAGCTCCCGAACGTCTTCGTCAGATTGCGAACCTCGATGCTCATAGGTGATCGGTCTCCGTTGGGCTGCCCTACGTGTGAAGACGCCGTTCGGCGATGGTCTTCGCCACGAGCGTCACGAGCGCCAGGCAGGTCAGAATCGACGCCACGGCGAAGGCCGCCTGAAATTGGTACTCGTTGTAGAGAATCTCCACGTGGAGCGGCAGTGTGTTCGTCAGCCCACGAATGTGGCCCGACACGACGGACACAGCGCCGAACTCGCCAATCGCCCGGGCGCTGCACAGGATGACCCCGTATAGCACGCCCCACTTGATATTCGGGAGCGTCACTCGAAAGAAGGTCTGCAGCCCGCCCGCACCCAGAACCCGCGCCGCCTCTTCCTCCTGGGCTCCTGATGCCTCCATGACCGGGATCACCTCGCGCGCAATGAACGGGAGCGAGACGAACACCGTGGCCAACACGATGCCGGGAACGGCGAAGATGATCCGCACGCCGTGCTCCGCCAGCCACGGTCCAAAGAACCCCTGCCGGCCGAACAGCAATACGAACACCAAGCCGGCAATGACCGGCGACACGGCAAACGGCAGGTCTATCAGGGTCGTGAGCACGTGTCTGCCGCGGAACTGGAACTTTCCGATCACCCACGCGGCACAGAGGCCGAACACGAGATTCGCTGGTACCGCGATTGCGGTCGTGATGAGCGTCAGCCTCAGCGCAGCAATGGTGAACGGCTCGGCCATTGCGGCGACGTATGCTGCCAAGCCGCGGGACAGCGCCTCGACGAACACGGCGGTCAGCGGTACGGCGAGGAACAACATGAGAAACGCGAGCGCCATACCGGTGAGCACAAAGCGGACGATGGACGGCTCAGTCAAACGTCGGACCTTCGACGGAATGATGACGTGACCGCGCGTGGCGCTCACTCCCGGGGCGGCGGTCGTCGTCATTAGTGAGCTATCCTCCGCTCGGTCCAGCCTTGCAGCAGATTGATCATGAGAAGCAGCGCGAATGACATGACCAGCAACACGAGCGCGACGGCCGTCGCACCCGCATAGTCGTACTGCTCTAGCTTGGTAACGATGAGGAGCGGTGTAATCTCCGTGCGCATCGGCATGTTGCCCGCGATGAAGACGACCGAGCCGTATTCACCGATCGCGCGCGCGAACGCGAGCGCGACCCCGGTCAGCCACGCGGGAAACAGGTATGGCAGGATGACTCGGCGGATAACCTGCCATCGTCCCGCGCCAAGACTCGTTGCGGCCTCCTCCAGCTCGACATCCAGGTCTTGGATCACCGGCTGAAGCGTTCGGATGACGAACGGCGAGCCTATGAAGATCAGCGCGATCGTGATCCCGGATGGCGTGAACACCACCGGAATGCCCAGCTTCGCAAGGGGCCGCCCGAGCCACCCGTTCGGCGCATACAACGTCGTCAGTGTGATGCCTGCCACAGCAGTTGGCAGGGCGAAGGGCAGATCGATGGCCGCATCAACGAAGCGCCGGCCGGGGAATCGGTACCGCACGAGCACCCAGGCGACGATGAGGCCGAAGAGGCCGTTGATACAGGCCGCAAGGAATGACGTGGTCATCGTCAATCGGTACGATGACGTCACGCGTGGATCGGACACGGTCTGCCAGAACGCCTCCCATCCCATCGACGTCGAACGGATCGGGAGGCCGGCGAGCGGAATGAGAACCAGCAGCGAGAGGTACAGCAGCGTGAAGCCGAGCGTCAGCCCGAACCCGGGTAGGACGCCTGAGCGTTTGCGAGAGGCCGTCAGCATGGCGTTGTAGGATTTCCAGACGAGTCCTTAGCGCGTTCCCGAGGTCGGCTTGTAGATTTGGTCGAAGATGCCGCCGTCGGCGAAGTGGGTCTTCTGAGCGGTTTGCCAGCCACCGAACACGCCGTCAATCGTGAACAGCTCGACGTCAGCGAAGCTGGAGGCATACTTCGCCGCGACCTGTGCATTCCGCGGCCGGTAGTGATGCTTCACGACGAGCTCCTGCCCTTCAGGCGAATACAGGTATTGGAGGTAGGCCTCGGCGACCGCTCGGGTGCCCTTCTTGTCCACGACCTCGTCGACGACGGTGACCGGCGGCTCCGCGAGGATGCTGACCGACGGCACGACGATCTCGACGGCGTCGTTCGTCTCGTCGATGGCGAGGTACGCCTCGTTCTCCCACGCCAGCAGCACGTCGCCGATGCCGCGCTGAACGAAGGTGTTCGTCGATCCACGCGCGCCGGAGTCGAGCACCGGAACCTTCGCGAGCAACTTCGTGACGAACTCCCGCGCGCGTGGCTCGTTGCCGTTCGGCTGGTGCAGGGCATATCCCCACGCGGCGAGATAGTTCCACCGTGCGCCGCCGGAGGTCTTCGGATTCGGCGTGATCACCGCCACGTCCGCCTTGAGCAAGTCGCCCCAATCCTTGATGCCCTTGGGGTTGCCCTTCCTCACGAGGAACACGATGGTCGATGTATACGGCGCGCTGTTGTGAGGCAGACGCTTCTGCCATCCGGCGTCGATCAACCCGGTGCTCGCGATGGCGTCGATGTCGTAGGCGAGCGCGAGTGTGACCACGTCCCCTTCGAGGCCGTCGATGACCGCGCGCGCCTGCGCACCAGCGCCGCCATGCGACTGACGGGTCGAGACCTCCTGGCCGCTCTTTTCACGCCAGAAGGTCGCAAAGGCTGCATTGAATTCCTGGTAGAACTCACGTGTTGGATCGTAGGAGACGTTGAGCAACTCGGCCGGCCGTCCGTCCTCCGGCGCGCCGCCGCAACCTGCCAGCGCACCAACCATCAAGAGCAGTAATGCAACAGGTCTTGTGTTCATCTTCCAAAACTCGGCTAGAAGGCGATCTGACTACGCGATCTCGGCAGGACGCGGCCCATCCGCATCACCATCGAAGACCGTGCGCTCGACGTTGAAGACGTACTTGATATAGGGATTCAGATACCATCTAAGTAGCAACAGCCATACCGTCACGGACTCAATTAGATAAGTAATTGATACTTAGGCACTTGATAGGGCTCGCTGACCGCGGTGATCGCGGAATTTCAACCACGATACTGAACAGAAAATCCGCTAAACTGCCATTAGTCACGGATTTTCCATGATAGAGTGCGAGCGGCATGGAGCTGCTGCTTTCAATCTGGCGCGAGGTCTGTCGCCACATCGAGATAGACGAGGCAATCGATCGCATCGCGCAGCAAATGGCCGATCACGTGCCAGCCGATCTGATTCTGGTCCGGCGTCTGGATCTCAGTCGCGCGCTGCTCGAGACCGTCGCCGAAGGTGCGTCGGCGACGAAGCCCCGTGTTGCGCTCTCGCGGCGGACCGCGATTGCGCCTCGCGATCTTCCTGAGATGCTCGCGTGGTGTCGGGCTGGAATTGTCACGCGCGGACGGGCTGGATCACCGGACGCGTTGGCGCGGTCGATCATTCCGGCTGGGTCCGGCAGCGAGTACATGGCAGGCCCGCTGCTCGATGAGCCAGGCCCGATTGGCGTGCTCGTCATCTTGGGCCCCGGCGGTCGTTGGAGCCCGGAGCACGAGCGCATCGTTGCGGGGCTTCTCGAGCCGATCGCCGTTGCGCTCGCCAATGACGCCCGGCTCCACGAGCTCGCCCGGCTCCGGGAAGCGCTGGAGGCGGACAAGCGCGCGCTGCTATCGCGGCTCGACCGCCAGGATGTCGCGGAGGCGATCATCGGAACCGAAGGAGGTTTGCGCGACGTCATGCAGCGCGTCGATCAGGTGGCATCGACCGATACGCCGGTGCTGCTCATCGGTGAGACCGGCTCCGGGAAGGAGGTCGTTGCCCGCACCGTTCATGCGCAATCGCGAAGGTCATCGGCCCCGATCGTGCGGGTGAACTGCGGCGCTATCCCTCCGGGCCTCGTCGATTCGGAGCTGTTCGGCCATGAGCGAGGCAGTTTCACGGGCGCGGTCAGCACGAGACACGGATGGTTCGAACGCGCTGATGGCGGGACGCTGTTCCTGGACGAGATTGGCGAGCTGCCGCTCGATGCCCAGGTGCGCCTGCTGCGCGTGTTGCAGGATGGCACGTTCGAGCGTGTCGGCGGGAACAAGCCAATTACGGTGGACGTGCGCATCGTTGCGGCGACGCATCGTGACCTGCAAGAGATGGTCGCTCAGCGTGCCTTCCGGGAGGATCTCTGGTACAGAATCAGCGTCTTTCCGATACACTTGCCGCCCCTCCGCGAGCGCCCCGAGGACATCCCAATGCTGAGCGCGCACTTCGCGCGGCGGGCCGGCATCCGCCTGGGCGGCGCGCCGCTCGCGCTCGCCCCACGCGACATCGAGCTGCTGCTGGCCTACGACTGGCCGGGAAACGTGCGCGAGCTGGCGACGGTCATCGAACGTGCCGCCATCCTCGGCAACGGCCATCGGCTGCACGTCGCTGCAGCGTTGGGTGTCGCCGAGACGGCCCAGTTTCAACCTCGCCGCCTGCCCTCCGTCCCGCTCGAATCGCCTTCCCGCACGGTGATGGCGGATGAAGGAGGGCGGCACGAGATCGAATCTGCGCTGCTCGCTTGTCGAGGTCGCATCGAAGGCCCCTTCGGCGCCGCCGCGCGCCTCGGTGTCAACCCTCACACGCTCAGGGCACGCATGCGCAACCTGAGGATCGAGTGGCAACTGTTCCGTGATCCGACAGCGCTCACCGATTCCGCCGCCACCAGCCGGCTCCTGATGTCACGTGCGACCCGGGCCGAGCACGAGCGGGCCCTCATCGAGCAGGCGTTGCGTGCCGCTTACGGCCGGATCGAAGGTCCGCTCGGCGTTGCGGCGCGCCTGGGCGTCAATCCTTCTACGCTGCGGTCGCGCATGCGCAGGCTGGCCATCGATTGGACCGCCTATAGGCCTGCACGGTCCCCCTTGCGCCGCTCGTCGTCGTCCGACTGACCGCCACCCATGCGCTGCGCACGCACAGCTAGAATGTGTACGAATATGTCAACGTGCGGCCGCTCCGCGGCGGCACAGCTTAGAGTCAGCCGAGTCCTGTTGCCGACGCGCCCTCGCGAGTAAGATGAGGGACGCGCCGCGCGTCCTGTCCCGCCCGGGCGTCACGCGAGAACACGCTGGGAGTATCCATGACAGCACATCGTCGGCCCGTGGTCCGCCTCGTTCCCCTACTGCTCGTCCTGACGCTGGCGGGCCCCGGGCTTCTGGCTCAGAACGCCCCCGCGCAGGGCTCGCTCCCCACGCCAGACAGCTTCTTCGGCTTCCAGATGGGCGCCGATCGCAAGCTTGCGCGCTGGGACAAGATAGTGGAGTACTACCACCTTCTCGCGAAGCAGAGCGATCGCATGAAGGTGGACGTGATGGGTCAGTCCACCGAAGGCCACCCGTTCCTCGCCCTCTACATCTCGTCCCCCGCCAACCTCGCGAAGCTCGATCGCTTTCGGCAGATCAATGCCACGCTGAGCGATCCGCGCGGCGTCGCCGAGGCCGAGATCAAGAAGCTCGTGGCCGAGGGCAAGGCCGTGATCGTCCAGTCCATGGCCCTGCACTCGACCGAGGTCGCCTCGGCGCAGATGGCGCCGGAGCTGACCTACGACCTGCTGACACGCGACGATGACGAGACGACGCGCATCCTGGACAATGTGATCGCGATCATGATCCCCTGCTTCAACCCTGACGGGCAGATCATGGTGACCGACTGGTACAACAAGCACGTCGGCACGCAGTACGAAGCGGCGGGCCTGCCCTGGCTCTATCAGAAGTACGTCGGCCACGACAACAACCGCGACGCGTTCCAGACCAACCAGGTGGAGTCGCAGTACGCCGCAAAGATCCTCTTCCGCGACTGGATTCCGCAGGCCTACGTCGATCACCATCAGATGGGCGCGTACGGCGCGCGCATCTACGTGCCGCCCTACGCCGAGCCGATCCGGCCCGGCGGCGACCCGCTCGTGTGGCGTGAGATGAGCTGGTACGGCGGCCACATCGCCTACAAGGAAGAGGAAGCCGGCAAATCCGGCGTCGTGAGCGCGGCAATCTATTCGGGCTGGGGCCACATGGGGTTCCACTGGATCACGCCGTTCCACAACATCGCCGGCATGCTCACCGAGTCGGCGAGCGCGCGGCTCGCCACGCCGCTCTTCCTGCACCCCGATCAGCTCAGCGGCGGCGCGCGCAACCTGCCGGAGTACGAGCCCCAGACGACGTTCCCGAATCCCTGGCCGGGCGGCTGGTGGCGCGTGCGAGACATCGTCGAGATGCAGAAGATCGCCGCCTGGGCAACGTTGGACGTCGCCGCGCGGCACCGCGAGACCGTCCTCTGGAGCGCGTATCTCAAGGCGAAGCGGCAGACCGAGCGCGGCGCGGCCGGCGAGACTTCCGCCTACATCGTGCCCGCCGCCCAGCACGATCCGCTGACGGCGACGAAGATGATCAACAAGCTGCTCGATCAGGGGATCGAGGTGCACCGCGCCGCCACGGAGTTCGTGGCCGACGAGCGCGTGTACGGCGCGGGCTCGTTCGTCGTCTCGATGGCGCAGCCGAAGATGGGCGTCGTGCGCTGGCTGCTCGGCCGGACGCTCTATCCGGACAACACCTATACGCGCGATCGCGACGGCAACCCGATCCGGCCGTACGACATGAGCACGGACACCATGACCGAGTTCATGGGCGTGCGCACGGACGCGGTAGCCGCACCGGTGAAGGTCGACCTCGCGAAGCTCACCGCGCACGCGCCGATCACGGGCGGCGTCGCGGCGGGTGCGACGACGTATGCGCTGGACGGGCGGCTGAACGACAGCTTCAAAGCGGTAAACCTGCTGCTGGCGAAGAGCGGATCGACGCCGGGCCTCGGCGTGCGCCGCGTCGCCGCCGCGACCGACACGCTGCGCGCGGGCGATTTCCTCGTGGGCGGCGCCCCCGCGAACCTGCTGAAGGAGATCGCCGCGCAGACCGGTGTGGAGCTCGCACCCGCGAAGGACGAGGTCACCGACGCCTACGCGATCCGCACGCCGCGCGTGGGCATGTACCAGCGCTACTACGGCGGCAACATGGACGAGGGCTGGACGCGCTTCATGCTGGAGATGTTCGCGTTCCCCTACACGTCGATCAAAGACGCGGACATCAAGCCGGGCAACCTGGAATCGAAGTTCGACGTCATCATCCTGCCAGCCGACTCCGTCGCGATGATGACCGGCGAGCGCCCAGCCGAGGGTGACGGCGACAGCGGCCGCCGTGGCGGTGGCAGCTGGCGCGACCGCGTGGAGGGCACGCCTCCCGAGTTCCGCAGCGGCCTGGGCAAGGAAGGTGTCGCCGCGCTCCAGGCGTTCGTCCAGAAAGGCGGCACTCTGCTGACGTTCGCCCAGGCTGGCGATCTGGCGATCCAGCGCTTCGGCCTCTCGCTCCGGAACGTCGTCGCCGACCAGCCCACGAAGGCGTTCTGGTGCCCCGGCTCCACGCTGCGCGTGCGCTTCGACAACGACCACCCGCTCGCCTACGGGATGCCAGACGAGGGCCTCGCGACGTTCCTCGCGGGCAGCCAGGTCTACGAGATCGTGCCGTCGGATCGCAACGACGAAACGGCGATTCTGGCGACGTACGTCGAGCGCGACGTGCTCCAGAGCGGCTGGCTGCTCGGCGAGTCCCTCATCGCCAAGAGGGCCGCCGCCGTCTCAGTGAAGCACGGCGCCGGGCGCGTGGTGCTGATCGGCTTCCGCCCGCAGCACCGCTC
>WHTZ01000010.1:548-117201 GCA_009377495.1 Luteitalea sp. | reverse complement strand
CGTAGATCGTCATGCCGCCGAGTGGGTCGATCTCGCTGATCGGCAGGCCATTGTCATCGAGCTTGACGAGAGACACCTGGCCATGTGGGTCAGTAATGCGGCGTTCGTTCAGCGTGTCGATGTATTCGAAGTGGTAGTTGTATAAATTGCCGTCACCCCACGAGTGTACGACCCGCCAACCGTCACTTGACGCCTTCTCGTACTCGTAGTAGAACGCCAGCCCGTTGCGATCGGTGTGGCGAACGAGATGATGGTCGTCGTATGCAAAGCGATACGGGTTGCCCAGCGCGTCAGTCACCGACGCGAGGTCGCCCGCCGCGTCGTACTCGTAGCGCACAAAGACATGGCGTGCGTGGTTACCCTCAACGTACAGTGAGAGTTCTGAGATCCGGCCGTTGTCCAGTGCGACGACGATCCGGCGTCCTGCCGATTCCTGAATGTCGACACGTTGCCCGGCGTGGCGCTCGAACTCGAGCCAGTTACCGCAGAGATCCGAGACGCGACCAAGGGCGATTTCACGTTTGCCGTTGACGCCTTCAGAGACGAGCACCTTGGGGAAGTGGTAGACGCGATCGTCCTTCGTGCGGACCCGATATTCGCTGTCATGGTCGCTCAGCCGCGCACCATCCATCAGCTCGAGCTCGGCCGCCTCCGCGCCGTGCGCAACAGGCAGTCGTGCGAAGAACAGCGGGCCGATCGTGGGGTGCTGCAGTGTCACGCCGTCAGCCGGGTCGATCTCGAGACGGGCGTCCGCCGGCGTTTCCCACCCCACGCCGCACAGACCAGGACGCTGATTGCCGGAGGAGTAAGAACGTACCCACTCGATCGGGATGCGGCCTGGCAGCGTGAAGTCCTCCTGCTCGACGGCGACTTCACCCGTGAGGATGTTGACCGGCTCCGCGCGAAGCACCTTGCATTTCAAAAACCCCGGCTTCACGTTCTTGAAGAGCTTTTGGCGAATGCGCTTGAATAGACCGGACTTGGCGAGCTTGCCCAGGCCAGCAAACGCGCCCTTGAACGCCATACCCATCAAGCTGATCGTCGGCGCCCCGCCGAGAAACACGCCGGTCGGAATGGCGAGATTGAAGGTCAGCGGGAGCACCATCATCTTCATCGGCCCCTTCTTCTTGGGGCGCGGCGGGGCCATCATGCCCGCCACCTGACAGCTCAGCACCGGCAGCGCGATGTAGGAAAATGGATTGCTGTCCGCGATCACCGTCGAGCTGCCCATGAACAGCTCGTCGTCCCAGTCCGGGAACTTCGGGGCGAAGGGAAAGCCGGGCGGAATGTGCACCGCGATCCCGCCGGTCCCGGCGGTAGCGCACTTCATGCCGCACACGGTAACTGTTGCGCCGATGATCGGCACGTAGTCGAAGGGGTCGAAGACCACCGAGATGTGTGGCGTTGGGAGGGGCACCGGCGCCGGAGACGGTGGCACCGTGCAGAGGTGGATGTCGACCCCGAGTTGGGGGTCGCCATGTTTCGCGGCGGGCATCATGAGGCGATACCTCCCGCGTCAGCCGTCTCCACCAGGGTCGGCAGGGCCAGTGGACTGCCCATCGGCCACGTCGGACCGAGCAGTTGACGTGCCCGTGCGAACTGCTGTTGGAACGGCCGGCTGCCTGCAGCGACAATCGGTGCTATTTCCTGTTCCGCGTCAGCGTGAGCCTGCCCGATTTCGCGGTTGAGATCCGCTTCGATCTCACGTGCAAGCACCGGATCCGGGTTCTTCTCCATGGAGATCGTGCGCTCTTCGGCGCGCCGAAGAGCCTCGACGAGTCGCGTCTCGAGCCGGGCCTTGGTGAGCTCGAGCACGTGAACACGCTCTGGGTCGATAGTGCGAAGCAGATCGACGCCCGCCACCGGTAGCGTCGTCATGGCTCGCGCATTGGGCTCGAGACCCTGACCGATATCCATGGCACGGGTACCGCGTGCGATAGCGCCAGCGGGATCGCCCCCGCGGGTGTGGCAGAAGGCGGCCGTGCGGGTGGCTTCGAGCGCAAGAAGCGGGTTGCGATCCGTCTGCGCAACCACCGCCGCTTGGTCGTAGCAGCCAGCGGCGGCCAGCGCATCGCCCGCCGCGAGGTGAGCCCCGCCCTCGCCGAACCAGGTCTGCATGACGAGCTTGTGCCCCGCGGGATGCGCGGCTCCAACCGCGCGCTCAGCCGCCTGGCGCGCCGCCTGATAGACCTGGATCGCCTCCTGGTGGCGCGATTCCTTCAGGAGCGCCGCGGCCACCAGCACCCGCAGCACCACTTCCTGATCGGGCCAACCCTGCTTGCGCGCGAAGTTGAGCGCATCGGTGGCCTTCGCCGTGACCTGATTGGCCGAGCCCTTCTCGACCAGCGAGACCACGCCCATGAGGAGATTACGGAAGACGCCGGCCGGGCCAACCGTCGCCTCCTGTGCGAAGGTTTCCTGCGCCGTGGATAGACCGTCGATCGCGGGTCGCTGCACCGAGATGCGCGGGTCACGCTCGGGTGTGAGCTGCGGAAACCGCGGCTGTTCGCACGAGTCGACCACCAGCAGGCGCAAGCGCTCCGGAGCGTTCGTCTGCAGCGCGCGCGACACCCAGGCGCTGAACCACTCCTCGTCCGACACGGTGGCCGGCAGCAGCACAGCCGCCAGATGGCCGATGGTCTTGTGGTACTTCGATCCGAACGACCGCAGGGCGTCGATGACACCCGCCGAGGTGTTCGGCACATCCTCTGGGTCAAAGAACCAATCCGTCGTGAGCCCCTGGGAGGCGAGGTCCTCCTTGCTCGCATCGTACTGGCCGCGCAGCGCCTGCTTGAGCGCGCGCGAATACTGGATCGAGTACTCGTACGGCGTATCGAACACCACGAACAGATCGTGGGACGAGTATTCGAGATCGTGCTTCTGCACTTCGAAGAAGCACTGGACGAGGCGCAAGGCGCTCTCGGGCACCCGCCAGACCAGGAGCCGCTTGCTCGTATCGGATCGAAAATCGACCCATTCGCCGCAGAGTAGCGCGAGACGGCGTTCGACCGGATTTAACGCCACGTGCGATCCCCCTAGCAGTTGAGCGAGATTTTCGTGCCGTTCACCGAGACACCAGCGGCGTTGACCGTGATGACCGAGCCCGCGGCCATGATAGTGATGGCGCCTGCCGTGATTGTCACCAGCGAGCCACCCCCGTTGAGCGTGAGCATTGAGCCCGACGTATACATTGCCGGCCCATCTGCGTGCGCGCTGATGCCGGCGGTGGCTTTCTGGTCTATGAAGCCGTTGACGTCCATCGTACGCAGGCCCGTCACCGTTTCCGTTAATCCGCCCATCACCGTGACTTTCTTTTCACCCGTAATGTTCTGATTCTCACCAGCGGTGATGACTTCCTCGACAGGACCGGTGATCGTGTTCTGCCATTTCCCAGTCACCGAGCTGGTGAGGTCCCCAGTGATCGTGCTGGTCGCTCCGCCGGTGATTGTTTCCGTGTAGCCCGCGGTAATCGTCGTCTCCTGTCCGGTGTCGATAGTCTCCGCAAGCTTTCCTTTGACGCTCACCGTGCGATCGGCATTCACGTTCAATGTGTCGTTCACGGCGACTGTCGCCGCCCGGTTGTTGTTCACCGTCGTCGTTTGATCGTTGTTCACCGTCGTGGTCTGATCATGTTCGACGGTCGTGCTCATGTCGTACTGACCATGAATCGTCACCTGCTCTTTGCCCGCTGTGTCGTCCATCGAGAGCTCGTTGTAGCCGCTGCCCTTGTGCGTATTCGACTTCAGGCCGCTGACGACCCCCCCGTGTGGTGGCATATTGTCGGCGTTGTACACGCTCCCCATGATGATCGGTTGGTCCGGATCGCCTTCCAGGAAATCAACGATGACCTCGTGGCCGATTCTCGGCGTCGACACCGAGCCCCAGCCCTTACCCGCCCACGGCTGTGAGACCCGAATCCAACAGGAGCTGTTCTCATCGCGCTTGCCGTACCGGTCCCAATGGAATTGGACCTTCACGCGCTCGTAGTCGTCTTTGTAGATTTCCTCACCCGCGGGGCCGACCACGACCGCCGTTTGCGGGCCCTGCATGAAGGGCTTGGGTGTGAGGCGTTTCGGCCGGAACTGCTGTTGGCTCGCCATGGCGACGAAGTTGCACCGATAACTCGAGCCTTCGCCTTCGGGCATCGCCTCGTACTCGCTGAATTCCAGGTCGTAGCTGGCCGCCAGTATCAGGTGCTCACGATTCTGATCGGCACGCGGGTGGCGATCGAGCGTCAAGAGACAGCCGACGGTGAGACCTCTGGCGTTGGTCGACGCGTCCGCCGTTTCGAACTGACTGCCGAGCTCGTCGACACGTACGGCCGCGTACTGTTCGCCATCCGGAGCTTGCAGGTAGTGACCCGGGTAGTCGTAGATTTCGTAGTCGCTCGGCGCATAGCTTCGAGACAGCACTTTCCTGGTCTTGAGCTCCACGCTCGGCCGCTCGAGATCGTAGTCGTCGTGTACGTAGACGCCCGGTTGGATTTCGCGAGTGAGCTCCCAACTGCCGATGTGCTCGATGTCAGGCCGCACGAGCTGCGCGGGCGCGATGAACGGCAGTTGCTCGTAGCCAGGAGACGCGGTGTGCTTGCTCGTCGAGTCCGTGAGCACCAGTGTGTTGTGGCCGTCGGTATGCCTGAAGTAGTAGTAGATACCTTCGTGCTCCATCAAGCGACTGACGAAATTGAAGTCGGTCTCCCGATACTGCACGCAGTAGTTCCACGTCCGATACGTGCTCGTTAGCTCGAGCTTGAAATCGGCCGTGGTGTGATCGCCAAATACCGCTTTGATGATGTCCGGCACGGCCATGTCTTGAAAGATGCGGCAATCAGCCGTGCGCGTAAGAAACCAGAGCCACGGCCGTACCACGGCCGAATAGCGGTGATAGCGGCCGAACATCCCGCTCTGGGCAAGGCGCGTCACATAGCCGTTGAAGTAGCGAGTGCTGTCGTCGGGTAACGCGACTTTCACCGTCACGTTCTTGCCGAGAATCTCGTCCAGGTTGACGTCGCCGCGCGTGCTCAGCAAGTCGAGCTGGTACTCGAACAACCGGCTCATCTCCTCGCGTGCGTGCATGCCATGGAACAGCAGCACATCGTCGCCGAGCGGGGTGGTGATTTCCATTACTCTAGGCATGGTGTTCTCCGACAAAGCTGAGAGACAAGATCAGTGCACTCGGGACACATTGGAACAGAACCTAACCTAACCTACACCTGGGCACGTGGACCCGGAGGCTTCGTCGCTCGAATCACCAGCCCCGCAACCGCCGCTCCCGCTTCCATGCGCAGCTCCGCCGGGACAATCTTCGAGAGCAGTCCCGCGTGCGCGAGCAGTTGCTCGACGTGCTCACGAGCGTGGCTATAGCGGCCGTGCATCTCGAGGCGATAATCTGTCGTGACCTCGCCGTCAATTGGTTCCTCGAGCGTAAAGATGAGTGATCCTCCAAGTCGCAACGCTTCCGCAGCCGCGGCGACCACCTCTTCGAGAGCGCCGAAATAGACGAGAGTGTCGGCCGAGACGATCACATCGAACGCCTCTTTGTGCTCACGGAGATACGTGGTCAACTCACTCTTGACCAGGTCGTCGTAGACGTTCCTCTGTCGCGCCTGAGCCAGCATACCGCTGGAAAGGTCGACGCCGACCAGGCGCCGTGCGAACGGAGCCACGAGCGGACCACACAGCCCAGTGCCGCATCCGGCATCGAGCACATCGAGGTGCTTCGACGCCTCGAAGCCCGCATCCTCCAGCAAGGCCGCGACCAGCGCCGGAGCGCGGTACGACAGCTGGGCGAGCTTGGAATCGAAGCTTGCCGCGAACGTGTCAAACGTCTTCTCGACGAACGCGTCCGATGCCCGCGTGGGGACTGCCTGGCCCGAACAGGCCGCTAGCATGTGCTGCGCAATGGCATTGTCGGGCTCCTCCTCGAGCCAGCGCTCGAAAATCTCCACCGCCTTCTCCGGCTGGCCGAGCGTGCAGTGCGCGAGCGCGAGGAGCCTCCGCGCCGACGCGTGCCGTGGATTCAGCGTGACGACCTTGCAGTAGCAGACTACGGCCTCCCGCGTTCGCCGCTGGCCCGCCAGCAGCATGCCCAGGTTGTGGTATGCGTCAATGTGCTCGGGATCCAGCCGGATGGCCGTTCGATAGGCGGCCTCGGCCTCGGCGAGCCTGCCCTGCGCCCGCAGCAGCACGCCGAGATTGCTGTGTGCATTCACATGATTCGGATCGAGTGAGAGCGCATGCTGGTAGGCGAGGATGGCGTCGTCCACCTTACCTCTGGCGCGCAAGATGATGCCCAGGTTGCTGTACCAATCGGCCCGATTGGGCTCGAGCGCGAGACTTCTCTCGATCAGCGCGATCCCATCGTCGCTTCGACCCTGCCGATGGGCGAGCACACCCGAATAGTGCAAGGCGCCCGGATGATCCGGAGCGAGCTCGAGGATGCGGCGATAGACATCGGCCGCTTCGGACAACTGATTGTTCTTCTGCAGCTGGATGGCCAGCGAGACGGCCTCCTCGAGGGTGACTTCCCGTAATGGTGCCGGCGACTGTTCCATGATCCGCCCAGGCGTCCAGCGTGCGTCGATTGACGCGCGGCCTGAAGGCCGCGCCAACGCACCACTAGAATGTCGTTACGTAGCGAGGGGCCTTCAGGCCCCTCGTCTCTATCGTGTGGTTAGTCGAATCGATAAGCGAAATCTCCGTCCGTTACGGCTAAGCGCACACCGTTCAGCGCCGACCCGGCCATGGTCCGTGTCAGGAACTCGTGGCTGATGGCAGGCAGCACGGTATTCGTGAGTATCGCGTCGATCATACGTCCGCCGCTCTCGACTTCGGTACACCGGCTGACAATGAGCGAGACCGCCTCCTCATCGTAGCTGAATGGAATCTTGTGGTGATCGCTCACGCGCTTCGTAATGCGGCCGAGCTGCAGACGAACGATATTGGCCAGCATCTCGTCGCTCAACGGGTAATAGGGAATCACGACGAGCCTGCCGAGCAGCGCAGCCGGAAACTTCTTCAAGAGCGGTTCGCGCAATCCTTTGGCGATACCCTCGGAATCGGGCATGAGCTCGGGATCTTTGCACATGCCCATGATGAGCTCGGTACCGACGTTCGACGTCAGCAGAATAATCGTGTTCTTGAAATCGATGTGCCGCCCTTCGGCGTCTTCCATCCAGCCCTTGTCGAAGACCTGAAAGAAGAGCTCGTGCACGTCAGGGTGTGCTTTCTCGATTTCGTCCAGGAGCACAACGCTGTAAGGACGCCGACGCACGGCCTCCGTCAGAATGCCGCCTTCGCCATAGCCCACATAGCCTGGCGGTGAGCCCTTGAGCGTCGAGACGGTGTGCTTCTCCTGGAACTCGCTCATGTTGATGGTGATAACGTTCTGCTCGCCGCCGTACAGCGCCTCGGCCAACGTCAAGGCGGTCTCGGTCTTACCGACGCCGGACGGACCACAGAGCATGAACACACCGATCGGCTTCTGCGGATTATCGAGCTTGGCGCGCGAGGTGTGAATGCGACGCGCGATCATGTCGAGCGCATGCCGCTGCCCGAGCACGCGCTGATTGAGTGTCTCCGCGAGATTCAACAGCGTTTCTATCTCGTTCTTGACCATTCGCCCGACCGGCACGCCAGTCCAATCTTGCACAACGGAGGCGACGGCCTGCTCGTCGACACTTGGCAGAATCAGCGGCGACTCGCCCTGCAGCGTCGTGAGCTTTGCCTGGAGGTCGGCAAGCTCACTGAGCGATGTCTCACGCTCGTCGGATGTCGCCGCCACTGAATGGACGTCAGGCCGCGCGTGCGAGGGGTCTGGTGTTACAGATGCTGACGTGTCAGGAGCCGGCAGGTCTGCCGTACCTCGTTGCGCCTGCGCGGCCTGTTCGAGCGTGCTTCCGGTCCCTTCGACGCGCTCGGCTCCCTTTCGCAGCGTCGCGCGGAGGGCCAGGATCCGATCGACCAGCTCGCGCTCTGCCTGCCATCGCTGTTCCAACTCCACGCGTCGCTGGTCAGCGGCCGCGAGCTTTTCTTCGCACGTGTTTCGCCGGTCGGAGGCGTTGATACCGACGGTTTCTTCGCGGCCAATGATGTCCAACTCGGTCTGCAACGCCTCAATCGTTCGCCGACAGTCTTCGAGCTGCGCCGGCACGGCGTGTTGGCTGATGGCCACGCGGGCGCAAACAGTGTCGAGGAGGCTCACGGCCTTGTCTGGCAGTTGACGCGCGGGAATGTAGCGATGCGACAAGCGGACAGCGGCCTCGAGCGCTTCGTCGAGCACCTGAACCCGGTGGTGTTTCTCGAGAATCGACGCGACCCCGCGAACCATCAAGATGGCTTTATCCTCGCCGGGTTCAGCCACCTGCACCACCTGGAACCTTCGCGTCAGCGCGGGGTCCTTTTCAATGTATTTCTTGTATTCCGCCCAGGTCGTGGCGGCGATCGTGCGCAGCGTGCCGCGCGCGAGCGCGGGCTTGAGCAGGTTCGCGGCGTCGCCTGTGCCCGCGGAGCCTCCCGCACCGATGAGCGTGTGCGCCTCGTCGACGAACAAGATGATCGGCTTGGGTGACGACTGCACTTCGTCGATCACTTGCCGCAACCGATTCTCGAACTCGCCTTTCATGCTCGCACCGGCCTGCAGGAGCCCGATATCGAGTGTGTATACGGAGACGTTCTGGAGCGTCGGCGGTACGTCGCCTCGTGCGACGCGTGTGGCGAAGCCTTCCACGATCGCGGTCTTCCCGACACCCGCTTCACCCGTCAGAATGGGATTGTTCTGTCGGCGGCGCATCAAGATGTCGATGATCTGCCGAATCTCCTCGTCGCGACCGATCACCGGATCGATTTGATCCTTGCGCGCCCTGTCGGTCAAGTCAGTGGCGAACCGCTTGAGCGCTTCTTGCTTGCCCATTGGCGCGGCCGCCATCGCGTGACTCGCTTCGCCGGGCGCCGCCAGGGACGATCCATCCGTAGGCGCAAGCGTGTCTTCGGGTGAGCCGTTGACGATCCGCGCGAGCTCTTCGGTCAACGTGTCGAGCTTCACCGCCTCGAACTGGCGCGAGATGCCGATGAGGGCGTTCCGCAGCGAGGGCGTCTTGAGTATCCCCACCATCAGATGACCCGTACGCACCTGCACGTCCCCGAACATGAGGGTCGCATACACCCAGCCGCGCTCAACGGCGTTCTCGACGTGCGTCGAGAGATCCGAGATCGATGTCGCGCCCCGCGGTAATCCGTCCAACGCATCGGTGACGTCTTTGGCGAGCCGCGACTGATCGATCTCGAAATGTCTGACGATGCGATGCAGGTCGGAGTCTGGTGTGTGCAAGATCTGTTGTATCCAATGCACCAGCTCGACATACGGATTGCCGCGCAATTTACAGAAAGTGGTGGCACCCTCAATCGCCTTGTACGCGAGGCTATTGAGCTTGCCGAACAGTGCGGTGCGACTGATTTCGCTCATGTCAGCCATCAATCGGCGGGGCTGAAGCCCCGCCCTACGCGACTATCAAGAGTGGGGGTACGGACCCCAATGTAGAGGCTCCAGGGCCCGACCCTAAAGGTCGGCCTACACTCGACCAACGACGCTTTCAGCATCCAGAAGCAATTCATCGGCATCTGTCTCTGTGCGCCGCTCGCCGAGCCAGGTCGTCCATCCCAGTCGCCCACGCCCGCCAAGCGTCAGCGACGGGACCTCATTCTTCTCGAGCCGCAGGCGAACGTCCCAATCGAGCTCGAAACAGAGATACAGCCGGACCCAATCAACCAGCTTCCTGAGTCCGCCTTCGCCGCTTGGCGGCTTCCGCCTTCGCTCCGCTTCGGCGAGACAAGCCGGCGAGACAAGTCCGCCTTCGCCGTGTTGCGAAGGCGAGGAGGGGTCTGAAGACCCCTCGCTACGTACCCTCGGCGAGACAGGCACCCTCGGCGGGACAGGCAGAAAGCTTTCGTATTGAGCCAATGTGAGCGGTCCGAGGTGAATGCGAAACTTGTGTTGACGATCCCAGACAGCGCGGCCGACGACCGCACCTGCGCCAAGCGTGGCTCCCTCGCGCCGGAGCGACGTACGCTCTCCTGCCCCCAGGCGCATCCAATGCCCGACATGCTCCTCGATTCGCACCGGAACCCGAAAAAAGTGCTGGAGAATCGCGGCGAGGCCTTCGGCGTGCCGCACGTAGGGCATCAACGCACCAACGTGAAACAGCTTGGCGGCGTCGGGTAGGGTGTCGCGATGGCGAAACGCCTGCGGCGAAATCCCGATGAACGCGCCGACATAGCCTGCAAAACGGTCGGCCTCAGGGCGATCACGATTGACGTGGGGCTGCGCTTGCGCCCAAGCCCGATAGAAGAGCGTGAGAAAGCGATGATGGAAGAGATCCAGAAATCGGCTGAGCGTGGCATCGCCAGCGTTGCGCAGTCGTTCGCGAGCATACTCGGTGATGTGGATCGGAAGCGGGCCATTTGGGCCGAGGAGACCGAACAGCCTCACCTGCAGTCGCGGCGCCTTTCCCTCCCGACCGGGTTCGAACGCCGCGAGTGGCGCGGGCGCGAACGACAGGTCCGGATCCTGCCCGAGTCGCACGCGCTCGTCCACGGGACGCAGCCCCTGGCCCCAGCGCGGCTGCTCACGGTACAGACACTCCAGCTTCCGCAACGTTTGATAGAAATCGTAACGGTGCGGCGCTTCCGCCAGCGCGGCGAAAAAGGCTAGAGCGTCGGTCTTGCGCCCGAATGCGGCACCCATCGGCTGATCTCTCCCCGCCTGTCGTCTCGGAAGACGGTTTCGACAAACGAATTGATCGTCACGTAACGTGCGAAGTAGTGGTGTAGCACCGACCCGAGCAGATAAGCGCTTCCGCCCTCGAAGGCCATCTCGTCCACCGTTGCCGTGATTTCAAGACCCCGGCCGAAAGCGAGCGGCCCTGGCGCGCGCAAGCGGCGCACGACGGGTTCGACCCTCACCGATCGGACGCCATCGATCTGCTTCCTGGCGCTCACATCCGCGCGGTGTGCATACAACTCGAGCAAATCGCGCAGGGCCGCCGCGCCCTCTTGTGGTGTCGCGTTCACGAGCGAGAGATAGTTGAGCGACAGGTGACTGATCGCGTGCCAGGACACGGCACCGTCCACGAGCGGCGCATAGGGGCGGCTCGGACCGCTGATCACCCCGATCGACGCCACTGGCGCCGCGATGTCCAGCGAGAAATCGGTCTGGCCGATACCCACCGGCATCTGCAAGACGAGGTCGCGATTGGTGCACAGCACGTGAACCGATAACTGACGCAAGTCACCGCTGAACGGTGCCTGGGCAGGATCGACGAGCGCGAGGAACACTTCGGTCCCGATGTAGCTCGAGCGAGCCCCCCGGCGCCGCTGGGTCGACGACAGCAGACGCGGCTCGCGGCGCGTCACGAAATATGCGGAGTGTTGGTGCAGTTCATCTGTGCTGTACGCCGCATAGAACGGCAGGAACTCCTGCTCGCTGTCGGTCCCAATCCCGTGTCCCACCACTTCGGTGACCTCGTAGACCTCGAAGTCCATGGGCCGGGTCCGATCCGGGACGACATGGTGCTCGTGCGTCCCGTCGGACACCTGAATGCGGTCCGCACGCTTCGGGAAGAGATTGATGGCAGGCGTGCAGAACAGCGCGAAGTTCGACCGATCGACCATGCTCTCGAACGTCGCATCGCCACGGCCGAGCAGCACGACCAGCTCGAGCTCGTCTCCATCCGCGCGCTTGACGGCGGCGTCGAGTCCGGTCAACTCGAAGAAACGAAATCGCTCTGGAAACGCGAAATACTCCTGCAGCAGGCGATATCCTTGAAACGAGCGTAGCGTCACCGGCAGCAGCGCCTGATCGTCGCCGAAGCCGACCGGGCGAACGCTGGCCGCCGGAAGGAACTCGTGCCATCGCGACGGCCTCTTTGGTGACAACACCAAGGCGCCCAGGGCGCTCCCGAGACACAGCTCGTACAACTTGTTCGCGACGTCGTCGCGTCCCGCCAGGTAAAAGCACAGGCGGTCCATCTCGGTTTGCGCGAACTTGAGCCCGGCCGTCGTCTTGAGCCGAATCCGCACGCCGCCCTTGATCCGCTGCGCGACCGGCAGCGTGGTGAGCGGGAGGTCGGGCGCGAAGGAGAAATAACTGGCCGACACGATCTCGACCGGCCAGAGCGTCACATCCTGCGCCGTCCGGAACTCGCACGTCGTCACATCGTCTGCCGCGAGCAGGCTCCTGATCGTGCTGCCGCGGGGGATGCGTCGCCTGCCGCTTGCGAGATTCGGCTCCTTGGGGTCTGGTACGATCTGCGCCACCAGCATCGACGGCGTCGGCGCCAGATAGTGCGGATGCACGATCTCGAGCAGCGCCTGGGTGAACCGTGGAAACTCCGCATCCAGCTTCAACTGGACGCGTGCCGCCATGAACGCGAACCCTTCGAGCAGGCGCTCGACGTAGGGATCGGCGGCCTCCAGGCCGTTCATGCCCAGCCTGGCTGCGATCTTTGGAAACTGTTCCGCGAACTCAGCGCCCATTTCGCGGAGGTGCTGCAGCTCGACGTTGTAGTGGTGAAGTAGACGCGGGTCCATGTCAGATCGCCCGCGAGAGGAGATCCGCGATTTCCACTTTGCCGGTCTCGAGATCGATTTCGGTCCGCACGAGGAGCTCCAGAGGCACTGGTTGGGCCCAGAGCTCACCGCGAATCTCGACGCCGATGACGTTGTGGTGCTCGACGGCGCTCGCCTGCAGCAGCGTTTTGACCTGCAGGCTATTCGGCCCGATTCGCGGCTCGAAATCGACGATGGCCTGGCGAATCGCGCGCTCGAGATCCGTGACGTCGAGCGATGAAGCAGCCTTCCCGGACAGCGCCGGTAACCCGAAATTGATCACCGACCGCCGCGCGTACGGCGCGCTCGTCAGGTCGACCACCGCCTCGAGCCGGGTGGCGTTGAACAACCAGGCGAGGTCCCGCAGCACGGCCTGTCTCAGACGACTCTTCGACATGACGCGGCGCTCGCGCGGCTCATGCTGCTGCTCTGGCTCCTCGTCCGTCAGGCGATCGAGCAGCGCGGGTTGCAGCCGTTCCTGCGGCGTGAGCTCAGGCATCCGGCACCGCCTGGGGCTCACCGGCCCGCTCACCTTCGATAACAATCGTGCGCACGTCCATGACGGCGTCCTCACCCGTGTCCGTCGTGAAGATCCGCTGGCCGAGGCCCGAGAACACGTTTGCCGCGTCCTCGCGCCAGACGGTCTTTCGTCCCAAACGGATCTGGGGGTCGTCTTCCGCTTCGGATCCAGGATAGCGGGTGGGAATCACCCCGACAGCTTCCCCGCCGTTTGTGAACTGGAAGTGCGCGGGCATCCAGACCACGTCGCGGAGATCGGTCGGCGTTTCCAGGTCGATTCTGGAGAGCCGTTCAAAGGGCACCCAGTAGTACCTGCCGTTGATCACCGCTTCGCAGACTGGCCCGAGACGCATGTCCGCATCGGCAATCCACTCGAATGCCCGGCCATCGAGTGACCCGGCCGACGGAGGTGCGGCCTCGAAGGCACGCTCCCGCAGCGACTGCGCCTGCTCGGCGCTCGACGTAGGCGTACCCGTCACGAGCAACGATTCGATGAGCAGCGCCAGCCATTCTGCCGGCTCGCCGAACACGAGCGGAGACTTTTTCCCGCTAAAGACCTCTCCTCGCAGCAGCTCGCACCGGACGGCTTCGCGATACATCTGTACCATCGCGAGCGCCCCGGCATCGAGGTCCGCGGCGACACTCAGTTGGGTCTGCGCGCGCTCCCACTGGCCCATGATGCACAGGAGCTGAAAGAGGAACACGCGGAGCGCGGGATTGGCCGGTTCCTTCCGGATTTGTTCCTGTAACTTGCTCAGGCCGGCGTCGAGGTCGCCCTCGCGGACGGCCCGTTCCGCGGCTTCGAGAGACATGCAGGGAACCTCAGGACGCGTTGCGATCTCATGTCAAGAACCCGAGTGCACATCGGCCACGAACACGTTCGCGCCCCCACCACGAGCGCCGGTGGCGTCCTGCGGGGTGTAGCTGACGGTAACTTTGGAAAACCCGAGGCACACGTGCTCCACGAGCTCGGGACCCTCCGACTCGGCTTTGAACGAGGTTACTCGGACGTTCTCTAATTCGATCTTGAAATATTCGAGCGGCTCCTTACCGGCTTTGCGAACGGTCAACTGCGCCTGGCTGATCCGTTTATTGCTCCGCAGATAGGTCATCAGCGTCGGCGAGCTCTGATCCACACGTTTGACGATGTGCAGCTCGTTGATCGTCGCCTTACCTGTCGCCTGCCCGGTCGCCACCGAGGTGGACGCCTGCATGCCCCACGACCACGAGACGACTTCGATCTCGCCTTTGTGTTCGGCGTCACCGGCCTCGCCGGTGACGCCTTGGACCTTCAGGAACATATCAGCGATGGCCACGCCCAGCACCTCACAGAGACCGTGCACTCACACCCGGGCCCGGCAGAGCTCCTACCGGGCCGCCGCTCGCCGCCGACACTCCGCCCAACGCTAGCACTGTAGAGCGCATGCAGAGCAGAGCCCGAACCCTGAGGCAGACCGGACGTCTGCATCCGAGCTCAGATTTTCACGTTTGCCGCGAAGTCGTACTTCTGCTTCACTTCGCCGCCGAGGCTCCCGTCGGCTTTCTGCTCCTTGTAGCTCACTTCGAGCTTGGCGAAGTTCAGAGTGACCTGTTCGGTCGGCACGACGTCGCCCCCGGACCCTCCGATCTGGTAAGAGCTGACGAGACACTCCTCCATGGTCATCTTGTAGTACTCCTGCTGGTCGCCACCTGCTTTCCGCGCCGTCAGAACAGCCGACTTGCAATGTTCGCCAGTGTTGCACGCCATAAACAGTTTCGCGGAGCTCTTGTCAAGTTTCTTCACGAAGCTAAAGTCCTGCGGCTGTACTTTCCCTGCGCCTGCTCCACCCGCGCGCCCAGCGCTCCCCGAATTGGTCGCCCCCCAACTCCAGGACTCCAGGTCGATCTCGCCTTTGTGTTTGCTGTCCGTCGATTCGGCCTCAACCCCGTCAATCTTCAAGAAGTAGTCTACTTGTGCCACGTGATTTCTCCTTTACGAGCCAGCTTGTTCACCACTTGCAGCTTAGCGATCTAAGTCGAGGGCCTGAAGGCCCCTCGCTACGGAACACACACTCACGAAACACACACGCCTGGTCTCAGGACTCGTCCCTACGCACCGCCAATGGGACTACGCACCTCCCTTCAGCGATGGCAGCTTCGAAACCAGTCGAAGCGAAACGGTCAATCCCTCGAGCTGATAGTGGGGCCGCAAAAAGAACTTCGACGAATAGTAGCCTGGGTTACCCTCCACTTCCTCCACGACGACTTCGGCCGCCGCGAGCGGCTTTTGCGCCTTCGTCGTCTCCGAGGAGTTGGCAGGATCGCCGTCCACGTAATTCATGATCCAGTTGTTCAGCCACCGGTGCATGTCCGCGCGCTCCTTGAAGGAGCCGACCTTGTCCCGGACGATGCACTTCAAGTAGTGGGCGAAGCGGCAGCAGGCAAACATGTACGGCAGCCGTGCTGCTAGGTTCGCATTCGCGGTCGCGTCCGGGTCGTCATATTCCGCGGGCTTCTGCAGCGATTGCGCACCGATGAACGCCGCGAAGTCGGAGTTCTTGCGGTGCACGAGCGGCATGAACCCGTTCTTGGCCAGCTCCGCTTCGCGGCGATCGCTGATGGCGATTTCCGTCGGGCATTTCATGTCTACGCCGCCATCATCGGTCGGGAACGTATGTACCGGCAACCCTTCCACCGCGCCGCCCGACTCGACGCCACGGATTCTCGAACACCACCCATAGAGCTTGAACGAGCGCGTGATGTTGGTGGCCATCGCGTAGGCGGCATTGGCCCACGTGTACTTCGTGTGATCCGCGGCGGCCGTGTCTTCCTCGAAATCAAATTCCTCCACGGGGTCGGTCTTGGCCCCGTACGGCAGGCGTGCCAGGAATCGCGGCATGGCCAGTCCGATGTAACGCGAATCCTCGGACTCGCGCAGCGACCGCCACGGGGCGTACTCCGGGGTCGTGAAGATCTTCGTCAGGTCCCGCGGATTGGCGAGCTCCTGCCATGAGCCCATCTGCATGGCGGTGGGACTCGCCCCGCCGATAAACGGGCAGTGCGACGCGGCCGCGATCTTCCCCAGTTCGCTCAAGAGCTCGACATCCGGTGGACTGTGATCGAAAGAGTAGTCGCCGACGAGGCAGCCGAAGGGCTCACCGCCAAACTGCCCGTACTCTGCCTCGTAAATCGACTTGAAGAGCGGGCTCTGGTCCCAGGCGGTGCCCTTGTACCGTTTGAGCGTCTTGCCGAGGTCCTGTTTCGCGATGTTCATGAAGCGGATCTTGAGCATCTCGTCGGTTTCGGTGTTGTTCACGAGATGGTGCAGTCCGCGCCATGCGCCTTCGAGCTTCTGGACGTCCTCATGGTGCAGCACCAGGTTGATCTGCTCCGTCAGCTTCTTGTCCAGTTGCGCGATGATCGCCTCGATGGACTTGACGACGTCAGCACTAATCAGCTTGGTCTGCGAGAGCGCCTGCTCGGCGAGCGTGCGAACGGCTCGCTCCACCGCTTCCTTGGCTTCGTCGGTCTTCGGCTTGAATTCTTTTCTCAGAAGAGAATCGAACTCGTTCGCTTCAACGGCCCCAATTGCCGATGTTGCGTCCTGCTGGGATTTCGTGTCAGCCATGACTGGTCTCCACGCGTCACGTCAGTCGATGGCGGCCCTCAAGGGCCGCCCTACCGCAAATGTCGACGGTGGCGGTAGGGCGCGGCTTTCGCCGCGCCAAGCCCGATGTCGAGGTCGGGCCTCCTCTTAGGACGAGGCTTCATCCTCCGGCTTGCTCGTCGTCGCAAGCGTTTGCAGGAGAGCGGGATCCTGCAAGAGCTTGCTCACGAGCTCCTCCGCGCCGCTCTTCCCGTCCATATACGTGATCAGGTTGGCGAGCTGCTCCCTCGCCTCGAGCAGTTTGCTCAGGGCATCCACCTTGCGGGCAATCGCCGCCGGTGAAAAGTCGTCCATACTGTCGAACGTCAGCTCGACGTTGAGATTACCTTCGCCCGTGAGCGTGTTGGGCACCTGAAAGGCGACACGCGGCTTCATGGCCTTCATGCGATTGTCGAAGTTATCCACGTCGATCTCGAGGAACTTGCGATCGGCAACGGGCGGCAGCGGCTCCGTGGGCTTACCCGAGAGATCCGCCAAGACGCCCATGACGAACGGCAGCTGAATCATCTTCTCCGCGCCGTACAGCTCGACGTCATACTCGATCTGCACACGGGGCGCACGATTACGGGCAATAAATTTCTGACTGCTCGATTTCGCCACGCTATTCCTCCTGCTTCACGCCGCCTGCCGCGCGCGCCACAGCGAGCGCCTCAGGGGCAATATCCGCCAGCACTTCGAGAAAGTCCTTCGACACCAGACGCTTTGCACGCTCGAGGAACAAGGGAATCGGACTGGACGGCTCGTTACGACGGAAGTACTCAGCCACAGCGTCCAAGGCGCGGATGGCGTCCTGACGCGACTTGATGGCGCCAACCGCCAGTGGGGTGCCGCCCGCCACTCCGGTGGCATCGACCGTCTCTGTGCTGGTTCCGTCGGTTCCGTCTGGACCGCTTCCGTCTGGCCGCGACGCCAATCGGGCACGCAGCAGCCGATTCATCCTGACGAGAGGTGCCGATAGCGGATCGAAGCTCGGCACCACCTCGGGCCCACCTTCACTACGCATCCTGGCGTCGATCCGGTTCAGCGCGTCCACCGCACCATCCACGCTCTGTTGCAGCATCTCCAGCTGATCGAGCGGCATCTGAGTGAACGCCGCGTTGATTTGCCCCTCATCAGGCCTGACCTCCGTACCGACCTGAACCTGGCCTGTGGCCAGATCGATGTCGCGGAGGCTGAACGTACCATGTTGACGGCTCTCGACGAGCGGCACGCGTCGGAGCCGTTCCACGACCGCCATGGGATCGGCGAAGCAGTTCAGCGCGTTGCGTCGGGCAATCGCATCCTCGTCAACAAGCGGATAGACGTGACTCCAGTACGATTCGAGCCAGCGAGACGCGACCGTGAGCGTCTCGAAAAACGCAGGGAGCCCGTCGGTTCTCAACAACGCCGTACCCAGATATGCCAGCAGCCGAAGATCTTTGCTCTTTCCCAACGCCTCGATCGCGTTCGCCCTGATCTCTCCCCACTCCGGCGGTTTCCGCTGCTCGGACGGCTCCGGTGGGGCGTCGGGCGACGTCGATTGCCCGAACAGCCGAAGCGCATCGAACGAGGCGAGCAGCGCCGTGTCTTCCAGATTCTCCCCGCACGGCTCATCGGCCGTGACTGGTTCGAGCAGCGCTTGACTCTCCCATCGACCACTCATGACACGCTCCCGGCCTCCGCGCTATTGCCCCTCCTCCGGAAACAACGATAGAACGCCCCTCACCGAACAGTGCTCATGTAGTGTCTTTACCTCAGAGAGCGAAAATGGACCTTGTGACCCAAGGGGCTTACGACTACTAGATGTTGTGTAGTTAGGGCTGTTTCTGAAGCAGCAGCAACTAAGCCCCAGTCCGGCGAATGAGACGACCCCCGATTCTACAGGCTTTCGCAGAAAAGTCCAACGCCGAAAGTGACAAGGGTGGACGACAGGATTGTGAGATGACGCGGCGGCCCTCAGGGCCGCCTAAAGGGGCCGCCCTACCGCAACCCTAGGTCGGGCGTGCTCACTCGTAAGACTCGGCAATGAGCACCGTGACGTTGTCCGGGGCTCCAGCATCCAGAGTGTCCTTGAGCAACCCGTCGACAGCCAGGCTGATGTCTTCACTTTCCATCCAGACGCCGATTCGCTCGTCAGATACGGCTCGTGTCAACCCATCAGAGCACAGCAGAAATCGATCGCCAGGTTGAACGTCACCGCGATAGACGTCGAGCTCCAGTGTGGGATGAATCCCGACAGCGCGCGTCACGGCATGGGACCCTTCTCGACGAGCGGTCGCGCTCGACTCCGCCAGACTGTGATCGCGGGTCACCTGTTCGAGCCGGCCCATTCGCCAGCGATACACGCGACTGTCGCCAACCCAGAGGACCGCACATCGTGTGCCGCGCACAAGCAAGGCAACGACCGTGCTACCGCTGCGATGCGCGAGGAGCGAATGCGCCGCGGTGCGAATCAGGTGGTCGTTGACCTCGTGCAGCCGCTCGCACGCGGCGTCGACCATGTCGTCGAAGCCGGGGTGAGGCGCGAGATCCGCAAGCGCATCGCACACCATCCGGCTGGCGATTTCGCCGTCGCTGTGTCCGCCGAGCCCGTCGGCCACTGCCCAAAGCCCAAGCTCCGGCTGCTCGACAAAGGCGTCCTGATTCATCGCGCGCGCGCGCCCGATATCGCTGGCGGCGGCGGATCGCACGCGAAGCGGGATCGCGTCCGCGATCAACGCGTCCGGCAAAGCGGGGTCGGCCTCGACGTGTGCCGGGATCGACTGCCACTGGTGCCGTGCCCACGATCCCTCCAAGAAGGCCGTAAACGTATCTGGACGCGGCAAGCCCCTCACGATCAAGCAACTCGGCTCGACGATGGAGGAGCCTGCCGTCCACCAGAGCATCGCCGGTTCGTACAGGATCGACAACCGGTGCGACAGCATCTGCCCGAAGGCGGGCGCGAGCTCCTCTGGCGAACCGATGGGTACCTGCCAGCAGGTTTGTGCGCCGTCGTTCAAAATCGCGGCTGCCGCAGGATCGAGTGCCACGCGCGGCGGGATGCCGACCGAGGCCAGCTCATCGGCCAGGTGGATGACACGCTCATCGAAGCTCTCGAAATCGACGTACTCTGCCGCGAGCGTCTCAATCATCAGGCGCTCGGCCCTGTCGAAGAACGGTGCTGTCTCGGTCACCGCCGCCACGAGGCTGGCGTAAGACGGCAGCTCAGCGACAATCGTCAAGGGAAAGTAGCGTCCGACCCGGTCGACGCTCGGCACCATCAACCCGATGACGGGTGCGGACCCGCAAGTGCCCGGCGCGGCCGTGAAACGCCACGCCGGGCTCGTGAGATACACATCGAGCCAGCGCTCGCCGAGCGCCGAACGGCTCGACGTCATACAGTCCTGCAGCCACGCGTCCCACACGCTCACGAACGCGTCCGACGCTCGCCGACGCAGAAAATCACCGTGACTCGGCAGCTTGCCGTACAAACCTACTTCCAATGGACTGCACCAGGAAAGAGATGGGACAACGCGGGGCCTATAAAGGCCCCGTTTTCCTCGCGCCTCAGAGCTCACACGTGAACCGCTGCCAGTCCCGCTTTGCGAACGGATTGTACACGCTGGTGGCGTCGACAATCACCCGGGCCTGATGGCCGCCTGCCTGAAAGATGAGCGCCGAGCGCACATCTGATTCACGCTCTTCCCGTGCGGCGTCGATCAGCCGAAACCAGGCCCAGGGTCCCTGAAACGACGACGTACGCTCTCGTGTACCGGAGCCATCCGCGAACACGACCGCTGCCGCGCCCGGCTTGGGACCGGGCCACACGCCGGCTATGCCGCGCGGGGGGACGCGATAGTCGAAGACCAGGCCGTCGCTCTCGAGCGCGAAGTGCGTCGTCGAGGCGTCGACGTCCGCGATCGTGACCGTGAACCGCACCCCCAGCTTGCCCGACGTTCGATTGAAAAACAGCTCGCGAAGCTGCTCGGCTGCTTCGAATTGACGGAGCATCGCGGTCGACGCACGCACGGCGCCACGGCGCCAGGTCCACGGGCGCTCCGATCGGTCGACCAATGGCTCCAAGTGCTCGTTGAAGAAGCGGTCGAACACGCGGCCGTGTCCGAAAACACTCGCGAAGTCCGACAGTCGCACGTCCGTTTTGCTGTTGGGCGTGAAGGGATAGCGACCCGCAAGGAGAGCGGTGCACGGCCCCAGCACCTGTTGGCGATACAGGGCCTCCAGCTCGCCGGTTGCGCCAGAGATGACACTCGTTTCGGTCCCGCGACCGATCTGCGTGACCAAGGTTTGGATCACCGGTGGGAGCGTCTCCGCCTCTTGCTGCAGCGACTGCACCATCTCGCGCAAGGCAGGATTCGACAGGGCATCGAGTGGAGCGGCGGCACCCACCTCGGGGCCGAGCGATCTGAGCTGACGCTGAATCTGGCCGATCTGGGCAAGGATGCGGTCGAGAGGCGCATTGCCTGGCTCACCAGCCATCAGTCGGTGAATCGCCTGGAAATGGGCGGTGACGCGAGCGCCCGGCAACATCGGCGATTTGCCCGTTGCATCTTTCTGCTGGCTGAAGAGGCCACCGAGCCGGTCCGTGAGCTTCTCTTTGACCGACGCAGCTCGGCTGGACGACTCTTCTTTTTTGGGCGGCTCAACGAGCGTCGTTTGCTCGACAACCGCCGTCAGAAGGCCGCGCAGCGGCGAGGTTGGTCCGGCGAGCTTGCCGAGCGCATCGGTGGCCTGAGACACCGTTGTGAACGGCACGAGCTCGAGGTCGTTCAGGATCCCGTCCCAGGTCGCAATGTAGTCTTGCTCGTACAGGTAGGTCACCTCGGCTGCGAGCTTCATGGGATCGCCGGCCGAGGCGACGTCCGCGCCCCACACCCAGTCATCCGCGGCGAACTGTTTCACCAGCGTGGTCATGTCCCGGCGAGTGACTTCCTGGAACACGCGCCGGCTGTAGACACTGGACAACGGCTCGGCGAGGCTTACCCCGCTTCTGCGTCTGATGACTCCTTCGGCGCCGACGCCGGCCATCACGTCGAGTCGCACGGAGCGGGCGCGATCATCGGCATAGCTGCGCTCGAGCCGGCCGTAGATGATCTGCGAAATCCGCGCCTGTCGAATGGTGCTGCGCGCTTGCGCCACGAGCGACGGATCCAAGGCGATTGGACGTAGCGTGTCGCCATAGCTCAGCAAGCTCTGAAAGTGCCTCGACAATGAAGCGCTCGCGTCGGGTGCGGCGCTGTCGACCGCCTGCCACTCCAGATCCGCGACAAACTGCAGGTGCTCCTTGTCCAGGCGCGCGGGCTCACCGAGCATGAGATACGCCTTGAGATACTCGTAGAGCTTTTCCGGCTCCGACGCGTATTCGACCAGACGTTCCTCGATCCGGCCGGCAAGTCGAGGCAACAGGACGCCGTCGAGCTCCCGGATATACGCGTCGCGCGCGGCATTGCCGACCGATCGTCCTTGATAGAGTCCCCAACGCATCGCCCACGGGATGCTGTTTCGGTACTGGTTCGCCGAATCGGCCACAGCGCGCACGGCGTCGAGACGCGGCAGGATCGCTTCGAGCGAGGCGTCCGGCGCCGCGGGCGGCACCTGGTTGAGCTTGGCGACGTCCACCGCAGTCTGTGCCACGTAGGCGCGGTTGCGGTTACAGCTCACGGATAAGACGAGGACGCCGACTACGGCGACCAGTGCCATGGCGGCGTAGGCCCCTAGCTGCCATGCCGCCTTCTTCACCTCCAGGCGCCGGTTCACGCCGGCGAGCCCGGATTCGCTGATCAGCACGTCCTTGAGCAGGCGTTGGACGAAGTATGCCTTGCCTCGTCCGGTCGGAGAAGCCACCGCCTGGGCCGCGACGCCAAACCGGCGACCGATGGCTCCCAACAGGCGATCGATCGGCGTGCCCTCCTGCGTCCCGCTCGTGAAGTACACCCCGCGCAGCAGGATCTGTTGGTCGAAGTGTGTCGATGCAAACACCTCACCCACGAACTGCGTGAGCATGTCACGGAGCGCCGCCATCTGTTGCGGAAACGCAAAGACCTTGGTGCGTCGTCGGACATCGCGGTCTTCTTCCACCCGAGCGAACACCCGCGCGTTGAGACGCGCCATCAGCTCGTCGAACTCCGCTGGAAAGGCCTGCGTGGCCTCGCCACCAACCGTTTGTTCGTACGGGAACGTGACGCCCCAGACTTGCGCGCGGCCGTCCTGCGCCAGATCATCGAAGTATTCGGTGAACCCGGCAACCAGGTCGCATTTCGTGACCATCACATAGACCGGCAGTTGGATGTGCAGCTCCCGGTTCAGCTCGTTCAACCGACGGCGCGCCGCCTCGACGTGAGCTTCGCGACCTCGGTCGCCTTGCACGATCAGGTCGTGTGCGCTGATTGTGAGGATCACGCCATTCAACGGCCGGCGCTTGCGATACTTGCGCAACAGCGCCAGGAACTCACTCCAGCCTGCGCTGTCGGACGCCGCATCGGAGTCCTGGGTGGTGTAGCGACCCGCGGTATCGAGAAACACCGCTTCGTCTGTAAACCACCAGTCGCAATTGCGCGTGCCGCCGACGCCGCGCAGCGCCCCTCTCCCGACCCGCTGCTCCAGCGGGAACTTCAACCCGGAATTGAGAAGCGCCGTCGTCTTGCCCGACCCGGGCGCGCCGATGATGACGTACCAGGGCAAGTCGTACAGGTTGTGGCCGGTGCGTCGTGTCTGCTTGAGCGTCGCGACGGCCTCTTCGAACCGTTCGCGAAGCTGGACCGCCTCGCCGCTCGGTCGTCCAGGGTCGGCCGCCGCTTGCTGGACGACCGCTGTGGCGAGCTTGTCGCTCGCACGGTACGCGCGCAGCCGCTTCAGCAACACCAACACGAGCCCAAGCGCCACGATCAGCGCAATGGCGATGACTCGGGAACTGACAGGCTCGAGCGGGCGATAGTCGGCGAAGGCGAAGTACGGCCCGGCGTACCAAATGAACAGGGCGAGCAGCAGAAAGCCGAGGACGATCAGGAACCCTCGGCGTCGCACAAATGAGAACATCTCACAGTCCGCCTACGTGAACGATCTCCACGCGCCGGTTGCGTGCCCGATTGGCGGGATCGGATGCGGGCGTATAGAGCGGCTCGGAGGACCCGACGCCCAGCGCGCTCATTCTGGCGTCGTTGTCCAACCCGCGCCGGAGTGCATCCGCCACACCCCGGGCGCGCTCGCGTGACAGCTCGTAATTGTCCTGGAACCGGAACGACCGGATGGGTTGATCATCGGTGTGTCCCACCACCTGCACCCGCCCGGGAACTTGATTCAGTGCGGCCGCCACACGCTCCAACGTCTGATAATGCGCCGGGTTGACGGTTGCGCTGCCGGACGCGAATAGGTCGTCCCCGAGCAGCGTCACCGTCGTCCGACCCCCTTGCTCGTCCGCACGCAAGGTGCCGTTCGCCTCATCGGGCGCCAGTAGTTGCTTGAGCCTCGGGCCTGGCGCAGGAGCCGCGACCGGTCGTGAGAAATCTTCCAGGCCAACCTTCGCCAGCTCCGCATGCACCGGCGAAGCAGAGCTGGTAAGGCTGGCACGATACGCGGTAAACGTGATGGCGAGTATCGCGAGCGCAGCCGCGCCGACCACCCACCAGGGCACGTACCGAATGAGCGGATTGCGCCGGTCCTCGAGTCCCCGCCAGCGCAGCGACAGCTCGGGCTGGGGCGGACCTCGATGATTACGGATCTTGCGGTAGAGGTCCTGTTGTACGGCTGCGAGGTGCTCGTGTCCACGCTCGAGTACTTGATACTTTCCGGCGAACCCCAAGGCCAGACAGAGATACAGCAGCTCCATCAGATCGATGTAGCGATCTGGATCCCGCGAGATCCGGTCCAACATCTCGAAGAACTTCTCTCCACCCCACGCCTCGCGGTGCAACGCCACCAGCAGCGTGTGCTGCGCCCACTCGCTCTGCGCACCCCACGGTGTGGACAAGACGGCCTCGTCCAGCTCCGCGCACAACCCATACCGCGCGGCAAGGATGATCTCGTTCGGCACACCCGCCTCGCGCGCCTGCGCTTCGAACCGGGGAATCTCGTCGAGCGCGTGACGTCGGAGACCCTCGACGTCCATCGGCGAGACCGCGCCGCGCACCTGCCCCGCGAGCAGTAACAGCGGACTCGCCGCACGCACCAACGGGTTCAGCCCGATGCCGAGCAGGCCGCGCGTCGGCTCGTGAATCGGCTCCGCGTCGCTAGACCCTGGTGCCGCAGGTCGCGGCCGCTGAGCGTCGCGTCTCCCCGCTCCGGGCCGCGGCCTGAGGCTCGTGAGATCTGGCCGATTGAACGGGTTGTCGCTCTCCGGCATCAGTTCAGTCCACGGACGGAAACACTCGAGGAGCTCAGCTGCGAATGGCCCAAAATTCTAGCGTCAGGCCCGGGAACTCGCCCGCGATGTGCAGGGCCAGGCCCCCCGACCGCTTGAGTTGATCCCACAGCTCGCTCGTTTGATCGAGCTCGAAATACGCGAATCCCGCGTGAAACGGAATCTGCCGCGGCGCGACGGGAACGGGCGCCACGGGCACTCCGGGGAGCTGGAGGGTCACGAGATCGCGAATCTTCTCGACCGGACCGATCTTGAGCTGCGCGGGGAAGCGCCGGCGCAGCTCTTCCGCCGGCAGATCGGCGCGCGCCGCCAGCACGAAGACCGCGCTGCCGTAGAGTGTCCGATCCGGCACCATGGCGACACTGATACCAAACTTCTTGGCCTCGAGCGGGATTGAAATGGCGCGCTGCTCGAGAATCGCGCTCAGCGATGCCCGCAGAGAGGCGATGACGGGCTCGAAAGACTCCCGCAGTCGGTCATGTCGGTACGGGGGGAACTTCGGCGGGCGTTTCGCGGTCGTCGTAAACGTTGCGAGCTCCCCCGCTCCCGAGACGCAGGCTTGAAACAGTTCCTCCGGATGCACGGCTCCGGAATCGGCGTAGTGAGCGAACAAAGGCTCATAGCGATTAATCGCTTGCAACATGAGAAAGTCGGCGAACTCCGCCGCGGCGCCCCGCCCGGTCGCCATCACCCGGCTTCCCAGAGCTTCACCCCGCTGGTGGAAGAGCCCGAGGAGCTCGGTCATCATGGTGACAAGCCGACTTGCCGCCTGCGCATGCAGCACGGTCGGAATAAAACTGTCATCGAGCACGACCTGTTGATCCGACCGGCATTCGACCACGTGCGCGAGTGGTAAGCAAGCGTAAGCCTCGGTCACATCGCTCGCCAACAAGAATCGCGTGCGCAGCGCGGCGACTTCCAGGAGCGCCAGGTCTCCGCCGCTGGACGTCGCATCACGCGTCTGCAGCTCGCGGACGTCATGCCGTGCCAGTCCATCTACTCCTGCAGCACGTTCCACCTCGAGCTCCCCGGAGCGACGCAGTGGCACCGCGAGATAGAGCAGCTGATCGCGGACGTCCATGCCGACGTCGATCGCCGCCGGCAGGGGATCGTCCTCGGGCACCCGGAACGGTGTGCCGTCTGGGAACACACCGGCGGCACGCCTCAACCCGAACTTGCCAATGCTCAGAAAATCACGTTCGAGCTCGATCTCCGTGAAGCCCCAGCTGTGTGCGATGAGAGCCTGGCACCGCGTCTCGACATAGCGCTCGAAATAGCGGTCCTGCTGTTGGAAGTGGTGAGGTTGTAGAAACAGCCCCTCGGACCAGATGACTTTGTTATAGCCAGACATTCGCGTCAATCGAGGATGTGAGGCATGTGAACCGTGAAATGACGAGCGGCGTCCCGATCACGGTCAGCTTGCCCGGGAACCCCCTAATTTACAACGGTGCGCTCGAATTTCGCCACCTACGTCATCTCACAATCCTGACGTGCGCCCGGTGGCGGGGCGTGGCCCCTGCCAGCCGACGAGCGTGCGGCGGAAGACGATCAGCGCTGGTCCTGTCGGGGCGCTCTTGCTGTCTCTTCTTGCGCACGACGCTCGGCCTTGAGCCGATTGAGCTGCTCTTCGTAAGCCTGTGCGAACACCTCGCCGAACAGGTTGCGAAAGCTCGCCTCCGGGTCTTTGGCTATGTCGTCACACCTGTCTCGGTAGAGATCCCAGTAGCGAAGCTTGGACGCCACGCCGGGTAGCGAGCCTCGTTTGAGCTGACGGTCGAACTGTGGCTGCAGACGGTCCGGAGCGAACTCGGCGAGCATCGATTCGAACGCCACGCGCATGCCAGCGAGCATGGCGATTTGATGATCCCGCAGGTCGTCAAAGGCGTCTTCGAACGCCTCGACGGGGCCGAGATACGCGGCGTTGCGCTTGACGAGCAAGTTGTGGAGCGCGTCGTCGACGTTCGCCGAGAACTTGAGCGGGTTATTGTCTGCCGCTCTAAAATGCGTCATGCGCATCCGGAACTCATCCTTGATGTGCTGGCGCGCGCGTAACACATCCATGACTCCGGACACGACCACGCGCAGGATGCGACCAAAGCTCCGCGCGAGCTCGGGAGTGACGCGGACCGTCTCCAGCCCGGCGCCATCCAATACTGCCGTCAAATCAGAATCGCCAGGCGCGGTGCTCGCCGCCGAAGTCGCCGCCTCGTCGGACGGCGCCGTGGCCGCGTCAGATGTGCCCGGCGGACGAACGGTTGCGGGAACAACGCGTGCAGGTGAGATCGAGGCCTTGCTCGCCGACCCCATGTCGGCCGGTGCGGTGGGCGCCGGTGGGTGATGGTCCGGCGGTGCCGATGGGGGCGGCGGCGATATGTCGGCGGGATCATCCGGCGCCAGCGGGTCGTAGTCGGGTGGAATCAGTGGCACACCCGGCGGCGGTGCGGGTGAAGGGGCGGGAACAACCGCAGGCGGTTCGTAGTGTCCACCGAGAAGCGAGCTGTGCTCCGGGTCTTGGGTGCTGGGCGCCCTGCGTACGGGTGTGTGCTTGGGTGCGGGATCCAACAGCTTGAGGGGGTCCAGCTCCTGACCTGGCACCGCCTCGGCCGGGCGTTCCGCCATGGCCGAGGGCGGCGTCAGCGGCGTCGACGAGGCCGACCGTTGTGGCAGGAACGGATCCTCGACGTCGAACGGATTGGAGGCGCCGCCCTGACGGTTGAGCGCATGGCCTTCGGGCACCTCGGCAAACGGGTGCAGCGCCGCCGCGTTCTGCTCGCTCGTAATCGAGACTTGGATCTCGTATGGATCTATGTAGATGCGGTCGCCAGCCTTGAGCGCATACGGTCGACCGCGCACCAGACGGTTCTGTGGCGAGTTGATGAACACGCCGTTGGTGCTCATATCCTCGATGTAGAAGACGGCGTGTTGATAGCTAATCACCGCATGTCGGGCAGAGACTTTGGTGTGCGACAGAACCCAGTCGTTGCTCATCTCGCGACCGATACTGCCGCCCGCAGCGGAGAAGACGCGGCGGCTTGCCTCTCCGAGCTTTGCTGCCTGCGGCGCTGTGACTTCCAAGGTGAGGACCATGCGCCAGTTCTCTACCCCGCAGTCTACCGCAAGCGGTACGGTGAACGGAACCGGCCAGAGAGGCCATCTGCCGCCAGCCGTGGGGTAGCGGCACCTTGCCGTCGCTCAGAGCATTGATGCCAAAATCAGCAGGTCGTGGCCCCAGTCTAGTAAGATCCCGAAGCCTGAGCGGCGTCCGCGGAGGAGGGCCGAGCGCCCGCCCGAACGCGGCCGGCCGTTCACCACAGTGCTGCCGCAGAATTGCAGAGGGGCACCCCGACAGAGGAGGAGGTTGACATGACAGTGTGGCGCGCCGTTGCATTCACGAGAGCGGGTTGCCCGCGCACGGTCGGAACAGGAGGCGGCTCGAACCGCTGGCCGGCGTGGCACGGTCGACTGGCGGGCGCGGCGTTCGGGCTGATAGCGATAGCCGGTACGACGGCGCCCGCATACGCGCAGCCCGCCCCGTTCCAACAGCACTTCGCCGAGGGCGCCACGGGCTTCTACCAGACGATCGTTGGGCTGTTCAACACCAGCCGAACGGAGGTGGCCGAGGTGGTCGTCACGCTGAGCCCCGACTCGCCGGGCGGGACAGTGGAGGTGCCCCTGACGCTGGACCCGTTCACGCGGCACACCCTGAATGTGAACGAGGCAATGGGCGATCGCGTGGGTGGCGTGTCGATCCACGTCGCATCGGACCAGCCGATCGCGGCGACGCGCCAGATGCAATGGGGGGGCGCCGTGACCTACGGCAGCACGTTGGAGAGCGGCGTGCCCGAGACGGCGACGACGTGGTACTTCGCTGAGGGCGCAACCCACGTCTTCAACCTGTTCTATCTGATCGCGAACCCGAACGACGCCGAAGCGAATGTCACGATCCAATATCTGCGCGGCAGCGGCGGGCCCGTGACCGAAGAGGAGGTCCTGCCCGCGCACAGCCGCCGCACGATCTGGGCGAACGCGGTGCCCGGCCTGGAGCTCGCGGAGGTGGCGGCTGTCATCTCTGCCGATCAGCCCATCGTTGCCGAACGGGCGATGTACTTCGGCCCGCTGTTCGATGCGGCCGCGGCCTCGGGCGGTGCCTCGGCGCTCAGCCCGGAGTGGTTCTTTGCGGAAGGAGAAACCTCGTTCTTCGACACGTTCCTCCTGCTGGGAAACCCGGGTGATGCGACCGCCGAGGTTTCGGTCACGTATCAGCTCCCCGATGGTTCGACCCTCACCAAGGTGCACGATCTGCCTGCCGCCTCGCGGCGCACCATTCTGGTCGACGAGGAGGATTCGCAATTGGCGAGTACCGCCGTGGCAATTCGCGCGTCGTCGAGTCAGCCCATCATTGCCGAGCGCGCCATGTGGTGGCGAGGGACGGCCGAGTCCTGGTACGAGGCGCACGCGACGCTGGGCGCGACCGAGACGGGCACGGTGTGGGCGATTGGCGAGGGCGCGTCAGGCGGGCCGGACGCGGAGGACACCTACGTGTTGGTGGCCAACGCCACCGGGGATCCGGGCGAGGTGCGAGTGACCGTGCTGGATGAGAACGGTACGACCGCGCAGCAGGGGTTCGCGCTCGCGGGACACCAGCGGCTCACCCTGCACCTCCTGCAGCACTTTCCCGGGCTGGAAGGTCAGCGGTTCAGCGTCTTGGTCGAGAGCCTGGTGAACGGTGAGCCGACCGGGGTGCCCATCACGGTCGAGTACGTGCGGTATCAGTCGACCGAGGGCCGATTCGGCAATGGTGGCGGTGCCGCGCTCGCCACGAGAGTTCAGTGATTGCTGAGAAGAAAAACGGGGACTGCCCTCGTTTTCGGGAACCCTCGAGGCACCGAAAACTTGACTTTCGGTGCCTCGAGTGAACGTCGTGGGGCGCGGCCTCTTGGCCGCAGCCCGCAAGAACTGACGCGGACGAAAACGAGGGCTGTTCCCGTTTTCGTCACTATGCTAGAGATGGCTGGGGTTCGCCCACCGCACGCCGGAACGTTATATCGTGTGGAGGTGGAGGAGTTGTTCCCGGGGGACGTGCCGGACGGGTGGGCGATGGTGCATCCCGTAACGGGTCAGTTGACCAGAGCAGACGGCCGTGACCGCGCCTGAGCTAATTGCGCAGAAGTTCCGCATCAAGAGCCTCCTCGGCCGCGGTGGCATGGGAGAGGTGTACCTCGCGCTGGATGAGACACTCGGCGCGCGCCGTGTCGCCCTCAAGCTGCTCCGTATCGACGAAGAGGAGATGCGCAAGCGGTTCGAGCAGGAGGCTCGGGCCGCGGCGAACCTCCAGCACCGCAACATCATCACGATCTACGAGTACGGCCAACATCGCGGCCAGCCCTACATCGCGATGGAGTTCATCAGTGGGGCGACGCTAGGTGCGGTCATCGCGGAGCACCGCCCGCTCTCGCTGGCGACCCGGCTGGAGCTCATCGAGCAGGCGTGCTCCGGCGTGGCGCATGCCCATAGTCAAGGCATCATCCACCGCGACATCAAGCCATCGAATTTGATTGTCGACCACGAAGGGTGCCTGCGGATACTCGACTTTGGCATCGCGCACGTGCCGGCGGCGAATCTCACCCGCGGGCCGGCCATGTTGGGCACGCCGAATTACATGTCACCCGAGCAAGTCAACGGCGAGTCGCTCGATCGTCGCAGCGACGTCTTTTCGCTCGGCCTCGTGCTCTTCGAGCTGGTCGCACATCAACAGGCCTTCGCGGGAGAGTCGATGCGCGTGCTCGATCGCATCCGCTTCGAGGCTCCTGCACCGCTTACCCTGTCACCGAGCGGGGAGGTGCCGGACGCGGTGAAGCGGATTGTGAAACGTGCTCTCGAGAAGCGTCCCGACGATCGCTATCAAACCCTCCTCGAGATGCAGAGGGAGCTCCGGCACGCGCGAGGGGGCACCGGGACGGCGTGGTCCAATGTTCAGGTGCCGACGACGGTCATCGCAAAGCCGAGTGGAAAGCTGGGCTCTCCAGCGCAGCCGCGTCCCGCGGCAAGCTCCGGACGCCCTGACCCTGCCGAAGGACGCTGGGGTGGGAAGCCGCCGACAGGTGGCACGCCCGCCCCGAGTGGTCCCCTCTCGCAGCGTCGGCGGGAGTTGGCCGAGCGACACGTGACGTTGGGAAGGCAGGCGTTCAATCGACATGACTACACACGGGCGGTCGATGAGCTCGAGCAGGCAGCGGCGCTTGACCAGTCACACGCCGAAGCGGCGAAACTGCTCGAGCAGGCGCGTCAACGTCTCGCGGGACAGCAAACCGAGCAGGTCGCGCGGCTGCTGGCAGACGCCGAACGGCAGTTTGCACGTGGTGATCTGGCCGCCGCGCGGGCGCGCGTCGACGAGGCCAACGCCCTGGACGCCGAGCACCCGCACGTCATCGAGCTTGCAGAGACCATCGCGCTGGCAGAGGTCGAGGCCCATCTCCAAAGCTGTCTCGAGCGCGCGCAGTCGGCGCTGGCCGCGGGCGAGTTGAGTCGTTGTGCGGCGCTGTTGGACGAAGCGGGCCTGTGCCTCGCCGAAGGCGGGGCTTCGGGCTCGCCGAAAGCGGGGCACAGGCCCGCAGACGCCCCCGGCCTGGTGGAGCTACGGCAGCAACTCGACGAGGCCTACGCTGCGCGCGCCCGTGAGCGACGGTTGGAACGGGCCGTGGCACAAGGCCGCGCGCACCTCGAGCAACGGGAATTGGACCGCGCGCTACGGGCGGCCGAAGGGGCGCTGTTGGAGGATCCGGACCACCCAGCCGCCCGCGCGTTGCGGGCGGACGTCTTGGCTGCCCAGGCGGGCGCCGTGTCCGAGCCCGACGCGGCCGAGACCACCAGCGAGCCACCCGACGAGAACGACACGCGACCGATCCTCGTCACCGAGCTTCAGGACCATGCACGACACGTGATGGGAGGAGGCTCCGCGTCGGTCGCGGGTGCAGACGGCACCGCCGACGCGACCGCAAACGGACCCTCCTGGCGAGATCGGTTGGCGCGCGTTGTGGCCGCGGTCACCGGTACGTTGGCGCGGCGCAGGCAGGCCTGACGTTTAGTCGAGACGCCAGATCATCAGGTACTCCGTCGGCGGTTGGCCATCGTTGTCTCCAGAGACCTTCGCGAACGCCGGGCACATCCGTGACAGCGTCTCTCGTACCAACTGCAAAGCCTGGATCTGCAGGCGACGGGCGCGGTCCGCCAAGCTCGAACAATTCATGGCTCCTCCTCCTCGAGCGGTGTCTCATCACTCGAGATCATGAGCGCCCTACTGAACACACGTGTAGAGCATGTTTATGCGCACACGGGTTCAGCCGTTCCAGGTGTCGATCCTCATTTTCCCCGCTCTAGAAGGCACTTCCAGCGAATGCCGTCTCTCTTTCCATAATCTCTACCCGGGTATAGAATCTACTGTCGTCCCCACCGAGTATGCGCGTGGTCCTCCTCCCTGTGTTGCGTGCCTCGATGCTCGTGTCCGCGCTTGCGGCGCCAGCCTTCGCCGACGAGCGGCTCACCGCGCCGGTTCGCTTTGAAGCGACACCCGTCAGTCCGTATCTGATCGATGCCTGGACCTCCGAAGACGGGCTACCGCAAAACAGCGTGAATGCAGTGGTCCAGACCCGCGATGCCTATATCTGGATGGCAACCTTCGGTGGCGTGGTGCGCTTCGACGGCCAGACCTTCCGGACGTTTACGGGAGCCAACACGCCGGGTCTCGGCGCCGATCGCATCCTCACCCTCTACGAAGACCGCGCAGGCACGCTGTGGATCGGCACCCAGCGGGATGGTGTCTTCATGCTGCGCGACGGCGTTTTCTCGAGGCCGATCTGGAATGGGGAATTGCCCGGCCAGCAAGTGTGGACCATCTATCAGGCCCGAGACGACGCGATCTGGTTCGGAACCTCGGAGGGCGCGGCGCGTGTCGATCCGCGCGGGCACGTCACGATGCACATACCTCGAGAGGGGAAGGTGGCGCGCGCCGTTCGTGCCGTTGGCGAATCTCCGGACGGGACCGTGTGGTTGGGCATGCACGGAGGTGGTTTGGCCCGGGTGGTCGACAACGTCCTCCGCCCCTTTCCTTTCTACGACACAGGCGAGGAGGCACTGGTCAACGTGATCGCGACAAGCCCGGCCGGCATCGTATGGATCGGCACGCAGGCAGGCTTGTTTCGTCTCCAAGGCGAGCGGGCTGAGCGCGTCCCGCTTCCTGGAAATGTCAGTATGGAGCCGGTGCGCGCGATCATGAGCGACGGGGGAGACGGCCTCTGGGTCGGGACGCGGGGCGGTCTCTGCCATCTGCGCGCAGGCGCGAGCACGTACCACGGCAAGGACAGTGGGTTGTCCGATACGTTCGTGCGTGCGCTCGCGCGCGATCGTGAAGGCAATCTCTGGATTGGCACCGATGTCGGAGGGCTCAACCGTCTCAAGAGACGACAGGCCGTCGCCTACGCGCCGGACGATGATCGGGGGTCTCCCGTCAGTGTCATACCGATTGTGGACGATGGCGCCGATGGCCTGTGGGTCGGCGCGACCTGCGGGGGCTTGCTACATTTCCGCGGAGGCGTCTTCGAGCAGGACGGCAAGGCGCAGGGGTTACCGCGCGACTGCATTTGGGCGATCCATCGCGATCAGGACGGGACGCTGTGGCTGGGAACGCCCGGCGGTGGGCTGATCCGTATCCAGGATGGTCGCGTCACACGGCTGTCGAAGGCGAGCGGTATTCCGAACGATAGCGTCTTGGCTATTGCTCGCGACCGAGCCGGCGTGCTGTGGGTCGGCGCCCACAACGCACTGAGCCGGATGACCGGCGATGAGACATTCGCGAGCTATCGGTTACCGATCGAATCGGCTTCGGTGTCGTTCATCACCGCGCGTCGAGCAGGCGGCGTCTGGCTCGCAACGACGGCTGGCTTGTTTCGCTTCGTCGACGGTGTGTTCAAGCGATGGAGCACGGCGGACGGCCTCTCGCACGACGTCGTTCGGGCGGTGCTCGAAGATCCGGACGGCACGATCTGGCTGGGCACGTACGGTGGCGGCCTCAATCGCCTACGGGACGGCCGGGTGACACACTACACGACGGCCAATGGCCTCTTCGACGACGTGGTCTCGAGGATCCTCGACGATGGCCGTGGATACTTTTGGATGAGCGGCAACCGTGGCGTGTTTCGTGTGGCCAGAAGAGAGCTCGATGCGGTTGCGCAGGGGCGTGCGACGACGGTGACGAGCATTTGGTACGACACGCATGACGGCATGCGGACCAGTGAAACGAACGGCGGCGGTCAACCGGCAGGGTGGCAGACCTCGGACGGTAGGCTCTGGTTTCCGACGATTGCGGGCATTGTCGCCTTCGACCCGTCGGCTCCGACCAACCAGCACGCGCCACCGGTCGTCGTCACCCGCATCGTGGTCGATCAACGAGAAAGCGATCCGAGCAGCGAGCTCATCGTGCCGGCCGGGGCGCACAATGTTGAGATTCACTACGCGGGCCTGAGCTTCGTCGCCCCGGACAAGGTCCAGTTTCAATACCAGCTCGAGGGATACGACCAGGACTGGATCGACGCGGGCACGCGGCGAGAGGCGTACTACACAGGCCTGCCGCCAGGCCGGTATCGCTTTCGTGTGCGGGCACGCAACGAGGACGGCGTCTGGAGCGCCACGGACGCTTTGCTGCCCGTGCGACAGGAGCCACACGTCTACCAGACCTGGTGGTTCGTGGTCGTCTGTGCGCTGCTCCTCGTCGCGATGGTAGGGCTCGCGCTGTACGTGCTCCATCGGCTCAAGCTGGAACGAGCGGTGGCCCTCGAGCGCATGCGCATGCGGATTGCCACAGACCTCCACGACGACATCGGTGGCACGCTCTCGCGCATGGCGATTCTGAGCGAGGTGGCGAAACGGCAGGCCGTGTTGCCGCCCGATGTCGAGCGCCGGATCGACGACTTGGGCGAGACGGCGCGGGGCCTGGTCGACGCGATGAGCGACGTCGTGTGGTCCATTGATCCGCGTCGCGATCACCTGGCGAGCCTCTTGCCGCGTGTGCGCGAGCATGCGCTCGACGTGCTCGACCCGACGGCGCTCATCTTTGAGACGCCCCCGGGCGCCGAGACCGTGCACCTCAGCCCCGATCAGCGCCGGCAGCTCTACCTGATTCTGAAGGAAGCGCTTACCAATGTCGCCAAGCACGCTCGGGCGCACCATGTGGCCGTGGTCGTGACAGTTGACGGCCACATGCTCGATGTCGAGGTACGCGACGACGGCCGAGGCTTCGACCGGGAATCGCCCGCGCCGACAGGCGAGCCGGGACATCCTCCTGACCATGGCGGTCGCGCGCACCGACCGTTGGTCCATCTCGGCAACGGTTTGACGAACATGCGTGCTCGCGTGGCGGCCCTCGACGGCCGTCTGGACATTCGGTCCGGCTCCGACGGCACGACCTTGCAGGTCCAGGTACCACTCGCCCATCCGGCTCGGTCGCGACGCCTGCAGGCGCTGGTGCCCTGGCTGCTGCGCCGCGAGCTCGATGGCTGGCGCCCGCGGGCCTGAGCGATACTGCGACGTCCGCGTAGCTTGACGACCGGCTTCGTCGCCGCCGAGGGCTTTCCACGAGCACGCTGAAGCGCTGCCCCGCGGAGGCGGGGAACGACTCGCTGACGAGCACCGTCTTGCGCGCGTTTGCCGCCCACCGCAAACTCCTGCGCTTCGTGGTCCCATCGTCATACACGAGCGTCACGCGCACGTCGCCGGCTTCCGCCGACGCATTCGCGAGGAGCACATAGGCGGCCTGCTGGCGAACTGCTGACCTAACGCCGTCTCTAGGGAGCGCATGTTCATGCGCAGACGCGTGCACGCGCCCGGGTTACCATCCTTGTGGTACCGCCGGCCTCCCTCGATGCAGGATCGTCCGGTATGACTCCTAGCTGACATGACCGCATCCTCAGTGCAGGCGCTCGAGATACGAGTCGGCGTCGTCGAAGACGACCGGGAGACGCGCGACGGACTCCAAGAGCTCATCAACAGCACACAAGGCTTTCGTTGCACCGGTGCCTATCGGAGCGTCGAGGAAGCGCTGGAGTGGCTGAGCGAGCGACCTGCCGACGTCGTCTTGCTCGACATTCACCTACCTGGCATGTCGGGATCGGACGGCGTTCGCTTGATTCGGGAGTATTACCCGCGCGTTGAGGTGCTCATGCTGACGGTGTATGCCGAGGAAGCGAAGGTCTTCGAGGCCATCTGCAATGGTGCAAGCGGCTACTTGTTGAAGAAGACGAGACCGGCGCGTTTGCTGGAGGCTATTCGCGAGACACACGTGGGCGGCTCACCCATGTCGCCGGAGATCGCGCGGAAGGTCGTGACCCTGTTTCGGAAGATCGCACCGCCGCAACAGGCCGACCACGAGCTGACAACCCAGGAGCGGCGCCTGCTCGCTCTCCTCGCTGAAGGGCACAGCTATGAGAGCGCCGGTGAAGGGATGCGGATCTCGGTGAATACGGTCCGCAACTACATTCGGAGCATCTACGAAAAGCTGCACGTGCACTCGAAGTCGCAAGCCGTGAGCAAGGCGATTCGACAGGGGCTTATCTACTGAGGGAAGGGCGAGGGGCCAGGGCAGGGGCGAAGCGAGATGTCCTTGCTCTCGTTACGTTCCGAGAATCGCGATGACGTCGATCTCGACCCGTAGGTTGCGTGGCAGGCGACCGGCTTGAATCGTCGTGCGCGCTGGAAGAGGCGTGGGGAAATAACGGGCGTAGACCTCGTTCATGGCCACGAAATCGTCCAAGTCTGCCAGAAAGACGCTTGTCTTTACGACGGCGTCGTAGGAAACGCCGGCGGCCCGCAGCACGGCGCCAAGATTCTCCAGGACGCGCGCGGTCTGCGCGCGGATATCGCCCTCGATGACCTGACCGGTGCTCGGATCGAACGCAATCTGTCCCGAGGCAAAGAGAAACCCGCCCGCGCGGATAGCCTGGGAGTACGGCCCCATCGCGGGAGGCGCATCCGTGGTGCTGATGGCTGTGCGGGACGGCATGGCGTCAGCGGGATTCTGAGAGAGACCCTCGTGAGAAGCCACTAGGCCGCCTTGACCACTTTGTTCGAGCGAAGACAGCGCGTGCACACGCGCATACGTCGTGTCGCGCCCGCCACCACCGCCCGGACGCTTTGCAGGTTCGGCTGGAATCGCCGCGACGTCACGTTGTGGGCGTGGCTGATGTTGCGACCGAAAGCCGACCCCTTCCCGCAGATTTCACACCGCTTCGACATAAGCGTCCATCACGAAATTATCCATCACCAAGAACCGCGGGCCCGTAGAACCCTTGAGGCACCGAAAACTTGACTCTTTGAGTCAAGTTTCGGGGCGTCGAGTGAGCGTCGCGGGGCGCGGCCAAAGGTCGCGGCCCGCTAGAACTCAGCCCGCACGGAAAAACAATATACCTTATCACAGGTAGGGCGCCCCTTTAGGGGCGCCAGCCACCCCACGATCTCTGGGTTAGGGCACGATGATGCGCGGTGTTTCGTCAGAGGCTGAGCTCGACGGCTCGCTACCTGCGGTGAGCGGAGTCGAACCGGGCTCGATCAAGAGCGTCGATGGCGCCGCACCGTGCGGCGGCGTGAACCACCGGAGCCAGTCGAGGAACGCGGTCTCGGTCGTCTCCTCTCGCGCGGCGAAGTTCTGGACGGCTTCCGAGAGGCGGCGCAGCACGAGCGTGGCGGTGCGATCGAACGAGCCCGGTCGCTGATGCGGCGCACGTGCGTCAAGCACCTCACGATACGCGGATAGCAGGCGCTGCGCTGAGAGCGAGGCCGCTTGATGGTCGTAGATGATGCCTCGCGCGGACGTCTCGTACGTCGCGGCAAGGGCATCAGCGGCCTCGGCGACGTCGCGGTCGGTCAGATGTGGGATCGCAATGTCGGCGTAGCGGATCGTGGCGTCGAGGATGGCAGCTAAGACCCCCTTTTGCTCTCGCGAACGCACATCAGCAAGCGGCGCGGCTGCGGCGAGGTCACGTTCGCGTCGGCGCTGCTCCGCGACGGCCGGATGGGCCTCGGCGGCGCGCAGCCATCCACACGTCTCTGGACACGCGATTTCTATGCGACGCTTCGTACCGCAGCAAAGCGGACAAATTTGTTGGCCGAGAGCCGGACAGGCTCGGCGGGCCTTCCGGGTGCGGCATAACGGACACGTCATGTGACGAGCTTAATGCAAAAAAAGCAAAATGCGCCGTGCAGCCCGCGCTCGACAAGCTCAGCCGGTCTCCCCATCTTGCATGACGACGCTCCCGAACGGTGTAGTTTTTCGGCAAGGTACAACGTTTGCAAGGCCAGTTCTTGCGGGCGGCCGTCTTCGGCCGCGCCCCCGACGCTCACTCGACGCCCCGAAACCTGACTCAAAGGGTCAAGTTTTCGGTGCGTCAAGGGTTCTTGCACCGGCCACTTGGGGTGGCCCCGAGCGCGGTCGAAGGCCACTCATGAGGAAAATGCATCACTAAGGGAGGAGACCGATGACGAACGCACCCCGTCAGGACGAGACCTTGGTGGAGTACTTCAAAGAAATGGTCGAAGGCGCACTTGCCCGCCAGCGCGTCGAGCCCACTCAGTCGACGTCGCCGACCGCCTTCTACGTCGTTCGACTCCTGACGGTCTTTGCGCGCGCGGACGTGTCCACCCAGGCATGCTGGAACCCGGAGCCATTCGCCGTGCGGCTTGGCCGCGCGCTCGAGACGGCTGGCCGCGACCAGCGAGCCCAGCTTCGTGAGATTGGCGACTCCTCGCTGTTTCTCGTCGGCTTCTTTGGTGACAGCCTTCATCGAAAGATCGTCGAGCCGGAGTACTACATGTCACTTGGCGAGTACGCGTACGGGTCACTCAGCCAGTGCGAGGCGGATATCCTGGCGCCCGTCTTCGCTGAGCTCGCGCAGCGCTTCTTGACATACGTGGACGTGCTCCACGAGGTCAGTCAGCGAACGGCGCTCAGCTCGGACAGCGATCTCCTGAAGTTGTACGAGCGCTGGTTGCGGACCGGTAGCACACTCAGCCAGCAATTGCTGGCTGAGCGTGGAATCGCGCCCGTCGCCGCGGGGAGCCGCTTCGTTCAGTAGGGCGCTGCGGCTTCCCTTTGGAGAAGAAGTCATGACGCGTGTCGAAGCGGTGCAGGAGGAAGACAGACGACTCCGCAGAGTGCGACTCATGGTCGACTTGACGGTGCAGCTCTTGGCGCGGGGCCAACTAGACCGCACGGAGGGGCAGCGGCTGGTGGCGGCAACGCGAGCCGCCGTGCTGCGGCTCTTCCCGGGGTCGGAGGCGACCTACGAGCTGCTCTACGCGCCGAAGTTCGAGCGGCTCCTGGAGAGGCTGCCCGAGGGGGCGCCCACGGCGGAGAGTGTTCGTCAGCCGGACGCCGGTCGTTACGTACATTGACACCCTGTGTCAGGCACCCACCCAGCGCGCCGTGCCCCTCGACCCTCCGGGAGCCCCTGAGCCAGGTCGAAGAAACGCACCTCGAGGCCGGCTTGGGGCCCCCGGTGAGCGCCTCGCGAGCGCGTCGAACCGAACGGCGTCGGGCGGCGTCTAAGATTATGCAACGCTGGGTGGGGAGCCACTCGGCAAGGGGCGTCGGAAGGTATAAAGCGCTGTAAATGAGTAGTTTGAAGCCGTCCCCAAGGGAGCCAGCCTGGTCCCGGGGGCGAGACTGACTGAACCACCGCGTCTCACCCCCACCCGGCTCTATCCCCAGGTTTTTCGGCAACGTCGATCGTCACCAGCGCTCGGCAGGGCTTCCTGATGCCTGTCGTCCTCGGCCTGGCATTGTCTTTGCTTATTCGTTCGGAGCACGAGGGCGGTCCGGAAAGGAGCGTCGGATTCATCATGAAGAAGCAACACACCAAGCGGGCCATACCCAACGAGCGGTACCTGGAGCTCAAGACAATCCTCGAGGACCGACGACGTGGGTTGCTCGCGGAAGTTCATCATAAGATGCGCGATGTGCGCACGGAAGGCGCCAACAGCGGGTCACCGGGTGTCGGCGTCGTGGATGCCGTCGAGACCTCGGAGGTGGACATCCAAGAGGACATCGAGTTTGCGCTCATCCAGATGAAGGCGGAGACACTTACACGCATCAACGAGGCGCTGCGCCGCCTCGGCGAGGGAACCTACGGCAACTGTAACGAGTGTGGTGACGAGATCTCCGAGCAGCGACTGCGTGCGCTGCCGTTCGCGGTCCGTTGTAAAGATTGCGAGGAGGCGCGCGAGGCCGCCGCTGAGCGTGAGCGCGCGCTACAGCAGCGCCGTGGTGCGCCCGCGCTCTTTCTCGATATGCCGAGTTAATCACAATCAACTCCCGGCCCCAGCGTCCGTCCTTCGCCCGTCGGCAGGCTCTGGAGCTCCCCCGTTTGGCGCGGGAGGTGCCCGAGCTTGCCGATGGACGTCCTTGCGTAGACAATCGTCAGGGGCTTGGTATGGCCACTCGTGATCGCGTAGAGCTCGAAGACGTCGGCTCCGGTGACAGCGCCCTCGTGGTGCCCCCCGAGTTGCCGGTCCTTCCTCTTCGAGACACCGTCCTGTTTCCCCATTCCTTCATGCCACTGGCTGTGGCGCGGGAGATGTCCGTGCGCCTCGTGACCGATGCCATGACCGGCCCGCGGCTCATCGGTGTCTTCACCCAGCGAGACGCCTCCGTCGAGGTGCCCAGCGAGGAGGACGTCTATCGAATAGGGACCGCCACGCGCATCCACAAGATGTTTCGACTGCCGGATGGCAGCCTCCGCCTCATCGTGCAGGGCCTCACCCGCCTCTCGCTCAAGCAGCTCATCATTGGCGACCCGTACCTGCGGGCGGCGGTGGACATCACGCCGGAGATCGAGCGTCCCGAGGATCGACTCGAGATCGACGCGTTGCAGCGCAACATCCGCACGAACTTCGAGCGCATTGTCTCGCTCTCACCACTGCTTTCCGACGACTTGCAGACGCTCGCGCAGAACATCGAGGAAGCGGGCAAGCTCACGGACTTCATCGCGTCGAGCCTGAACTCGCTGACGACGGCGACACGGCAGGAAGTGCTCGAGGCCATCGACGTGCGCGCCCGGCTCGACTTGCTGAATCGCATTCTCATCAAGGAGCTCGAGGTGCTCGAGCTCGGATCGAAGATCCAGTCGCAGGTGCAGTCGGAGGTCGGCAAGAATCAGCGAGAGTACTTCCTGCGCGAGCAGCTCAAGGCGATCCAGCGGGAGCTCGGCGACGAAGACGAGCACACCAAGGATATCGAAGAGCTCCGCCAGAAGCTCGAGGCCGCCGGGATGCCGGAGGCCGTGATGAAAGAGGCGTTGCGCGAGCTCGATCGGCTCGCCCGCATGCCGGTGGCTGCCGCCGAGTACACGGTCTCCCGCACGTATCTGGATTGGCTCGTCGCGCTCCCCTGGGCGAAGCGTACCGACGATCTCATCGACTTGAAGCGTGCGAAGGCTCAGCTCGATGCGGACCACTCGGATCTGGAGAAAGCCAAGGAGAGGATTCTCGAGTACCTGGCTGTTCGGAAGCTCAATCCTGACCTCAAGGGACCGATTCTGTGCTTCGTGGGCCCGCCTGGCGTGGGCAAGACGTCGCTTGCGCGGTCGATTGCCGAGGCGCTCGGTCGCAAGTTCGCGCGCGTCTCGCTCGGCGGTATGCGGGACGAGGCGGAGATTCGCGGCCACCGGCGCACGTACATCGGTGCGTTACCGGGACAGGTCATCCAGGGGCTGCGCCGCGCCGAGTCCAAGAACCCTGTGTTCATCCTGGATGAGATCGACAAGCTCGGCGCGGACTTCCGGGGCGATCCGGCGTCCGCTTTGCTCGAGGTCCTGGACCCCGAGCAGAACTCCACGTTCCGCGACCACTATCTCGACGTGCCATTCGATCTGTCAGAGGTGCTGTTCATCACGACGGCGAACGTGCTCGACCCGGTGCCCCCGGCGCTGCGCGACCGCATGGAGGTCCTGGAGCTGCCGGGATACACGGAGGAGGAGAAGCTCAAGATTGCCCGCGACCACCTCGTTGCCAAACAGGTGAAGAACCACGGCCTCACCGAAGAGCAAATCTCGTTTGGAGACGAGGCGTTGCGCATTGTCATTCGTGGGTACACCCGAGAGGCGGGTGTGCGCAACCTCGAACGTGAGATCGGCGCGCTTTGCCGGAAGGTCGCTCGCCGCCGCGCCGAGGGCGATGAGGCACCGGTTGCCTTGACGCCAGACGTGGTGCAGGAATTCCTTGGTGCCCCGAAGTTCGAGGAGGAGGAGACCGAGGAACGGACAAGCAAGCCAGGCGTGGCGATTGGTGTGGCGTGGACGCCGGCTGGGGGCGAGATCCTCTTCGTCGAGGCGTCACGGATGCCTGGTCCCGGCACGCTGACGCTCACAGGACATCTGGGCGACGTGATGAAGGAATCGGCGCGTGCGGCGCTTTCGTGGGTGCGGCGGCACGCGCACGACTTTGGCTTGGATCCGAACTTCTACCGCGAGATGGAAGTCCACCTGCACGTGCCATCCGGTGCCATTCCCAAGGATGGACCCTCGGCTGGCGTCACCATGGTGGCGGCGCTGGTATCGGTGCTATCCGGCCGACCGGTGCGCGGCGACATTGCCTTGACCGGCGAAATCACCCTGTCTGGTCGCGTGCTGCCCGTGGGCGGCATCAAGGAAAAGGTGCTCGCGGCGCGTCGTCACGGTATTACCGAGATCGTCCTCCCACGCCAAAACGAGAAGAATGTCAACGAGGACATCGAAGAGGAGCTGCGCCGAAAGCTCACCTTCCACTTCGTCACGACCATCGACGAGGTGCTCGCGCACGCGCTCACTTCGGCGACGGTCGAATCGCCCGTTCAGGCGACGAGCACTCCTGCCGAAGCGTCAGTCGGGGCCTGACACGATGAAGGTGCGAGGTGCCAGGGGCGAGGTGCCAGGGCTGTCTCAGGCTTTAGGTGTCAGCACTTCAGGTAACAGCGACTGCCACGGCGCGGTTCCCGCAATGGGCAGGAGGCTCTGCGGGACAGCGCTAGCGTTGGTCGCGCTGCTGCCGCTGACGACCTCGGGACGCGCTCTGGGGCCTCAGAGCAAGAGCCCGGACCGAGCAGTCCTGTGGCAGTTCGACGCGGGTGGCTGACTTGCCCACACTCCCGCGGTTGCGGGAGACCTCCTCGCCGACCCTCTATCTCCTGCTCTTCCTTTACATCCTGGTTAGCCTGACCTTCTGGGCCAACGGTGTCGCTGGGTTCATAGACGGCTATTTGAATGTCTTCGACCACGCCCGTGAGCCGTTCTTCGTCAATTTCAACCGATCCACGGTCGACGGAGTGCGCCCGGAGGCCGAAGCCGCAGGAGTGGCGACTGGAGACGTCCTCGAATCGTTGAACGGCGAGCCATATCGCGGTCGGTCGCATTGGATAAGGAGTGTCAGGCATCTGCCACGAGGCACATTCGTACAGGCGGGTGTGCGGAAATCTGGTGGCTTACAGAAGACGGCGTCGATACGCCTTGCCGCGGATGACGTGAAGCCGTCCCTCAGCGAGGGCGTTCTGATGGCCTTCACGAGGATTCTGGTGGCTTACACGGATGGCACTAGCGAAGCGATGAACGAGGTTGAGGAGGAGTGGGGTGAAGAACGAATGCTCCAGGCAATTGAGGCGTATCGAAGCTGCTCTGCGGACGAGATTCTCCATGCTGTCTTTGCTCCGGCTGCTGACTTCACAGGGAACGCCGCACAGCACGATGACATGACGCTGCTGATCATGAAGCTTGATTGACGTGCCCCGCCAGACATCCATTACTTCCCTGTTATGCCCGTGAGATAGATCCCGACAGCTGTTTTCATGTCGACGATCTCGCCGCGTGCCAGCATCTCGCGAAGCTCGGCGAGAGCGAGCGTGTGCGGCTCGAGTAACTCATCCTCGTCATGGGCGGCCGACGTTGTCGGCGTCTGCAGATCTGTCAGGCGATAAAAGAGCATCACCTCATCACAGTAACCAGGGGTCGGGTAGAAGGCCGCGAGTCGTTCGATCCGTCCGGCCACAAGGCCTACCTCTTCGTGGCACTCTCGCCTGGCGGCCTCATCTGGGTCCTCGCCCGGCTCGAGACTGCCTGCAGGTAGCTCCCACACCCACCGGTCGATCGCATAGCGGTATTGGCGCACCAGCGTGACATGGCTCTCGTCCGGCATCGGAATGAGCACCACCGATCCGCGGTGCCGGACGATCTCGAGCGTCGCCTCACGGCCGTGCGGTAGCACGACGCGGTCGACATCGACGCGAACGATGCGGCCTTCGTACGCAATCTTGGATGAGAGGACCTTTGACATGGCAGTGTTGGGAAGGTAGGGCGCGGCTTTAGCCGCGCCGTCAGAACCAATGCCGCGCCATCGGGACTAATGCGGCTCAGAGCTGATGACCTGTCCGTTGATGAGGACGCCCACGACATGCGATGTGTACTCGAACGGATCCCCGTCGAAGAGTACTAGATCGGCATCCTTGCCGGTCTCCAGCGAGCCGAGCCGTTCATCGACGCCAAGGATGCGCGCCGCGTCGATGGTAATGGCTGCCAGAGCCTCTTCACGTGTGAGACCGTTAGCGGCTGCCACGGCGGCCTCGAACAGGACCACGCGCGTCTTGGGCACGTAGCTCTCGTAGCCAGCCTGCAGCGCCAGCGGGATACCTGCCTTTCGCAGTGTGGCGGCGGTCTCCATGCTGAGATTCTCGAGGTCACCATCGGCACGCGCCATGGTGGGGTGCAAGATCACGGGCACGCCTGCGGCTTTGATGGCCTCGGTCACGAGGTAAGCTTCAGCCGCGCCATCGAGCACGACGCGGATATCGAATTCCTGCGCGACGCGCAGGGCAGCGGTGATGTCCGTGACGCGGTGCGCCGTGACGAGCAACGGAAGCTCCTGTCGCAGCACGCGGCCCAGCGCCTCGAGCCGCAGGTCGCGGTCGGGCCGCTCGTCCTCTGACCTCTTTGCCTTCGCGAGGTACTCCTGCGTTTTGATGAGCTCGGAACGTAGCACGGCCACGGCCTTCGCGCGTGTGCCGGGCGACTTGTCATCCTCGGCAAGGCCGGCGCTGCCGAGCGTGGCCGCAATCATGGCGGTCGGCACGACCACCGCCCTCTCTGTCTCCTCGCCGGTGGTCTTGACGATCATGGTCTGGCCGGAGACGAGCGCGCCTGGCGCGTGGCCCGTGTGGATGGTCGTGACGCCGAGGCCGCGCAGCCACTCGACCAGCCGGTCCCGCGTACTGAACGCGTCGACCGCGCGGAGCTCTGGCTGAACCGGCGCCGACGTCTCGAGCTGGTCTGAATCCTGCGGTTGGTTCAGATACCCGGCGAGTCCCACGACTGAGTGCGCGTCGATGAGCCCCGGCGTGAGCACGTCTGCCTCGAGCACGCGATAACCGGATGGCACGGATACTTCTGAGGCTGTGCCCACCTGCTCGATTTTGCCATCACGGACGAGCACCACACCGTTTTCGATTGCCGCACCCGCCATGGTGTAGACGGTCTTTGCCTGCACGGCAACCTGCGCGTGGGCTGCTGTCACGCCGAGTGCAGACACAAACATCAGTCGGATGCCCTGAGCGAGCAAAGCGAGTCGAAGGGCGGACTCCCGATTCCCCATTCCCATTAGCGTGTCTCCTCGCCTAGCTCGACGTGCACGTCCCCGTCGCGGCTCGCGCCGTAGCCCCCGACGGCGTACAGCCGGTCTTCAGGGTCCTCGCGATCGAAGACCTTCTGTCCCTCGATCCACGTCTGCTCGATGTGCGTGTACACGCTGAGCGGATCGCCGGACAGCACGATAAAGTCCGCATCCTTGCCGGGCTCGAGGGATCCGACCCGCTGCTCGAGGCCCAGCATGCGCGCGCCTGCCATCGTCAAGGCCGAGAGGGATTTCTCGCGCGCCATGCCAGCGCGCACCGCAAGTGCGGCAGACCGAAGGAACAGCCGAGAGTCGGTGATGTAGTCGTCGGTGTGAAACCCTACGAGCACACCCGCCTTGTCCAATACCGCGCCCGTCGTCAACGACACGTCCTTGGCTTCAATCTTTCCGCCCGGCGAATCGAGCACGATGACCGAGCAAGCGAGGCCGGCTTTGGCAATCTCATCGGCGACTTTCCAGCCTTCGGAGACGTGTTGCAGAACCGGTTTGAAGCCGAACTCCTCCGACAGCCGGATGACCGTCAGGATGTCGTCGTGCCGATGGGTGTGGAAGTGGACGACCCGCCTCCCGTCGAGCACCTCCATGAGCGTTTCGAGACCCAGGTCGCGGGCCGGTCGCTTCTCAGGGTCGTCGCCGGCGCGCTTCAGCTTGTCGCGGTAGTCGATCGCCTTGACGAAGGCCTCGCGCACGAGCGCAGCCGATTTGGCACGTGTGCCCGGAAAGGGAGGCGTGCGAATCGAGTTCGTGCCGTTGGCCATCTTCAAGCCGCCCGCAACGTGTCCCTGCTCGTCGCGAATGAGTAGGTCGTCGATGGTGCGCCCCGTGCGCAGCTTGAGGTATAACGTCTGGCCGCTGAGCAGGTGCCCGGAGCCGGGCATCACGTTGACCGTTGTGATGCCGCCGGCCTGGGCGCGCCGAAGGCCCGTGTTCCGTACGTCGATCGCGTCCAGGATGCGAACGTCCGGCTGGATTGGGGCGGAACGATCACCGCCAGAGCCGCCACCGATGTGACTGTGCGTGTCAACGAGGCCAGGCATGATCGTCTTGCCGCCGAGGTCGTGACGCTCCGCTCCGCTTGGCACCTGCACGGACGAGGCCGGCCCGACCGCGATGATCTTGGCATCCTGAACGACGAGCACACCACGCTCGACAACGGGCCCCTCAATAGGGATGATGCGCGCGTTCACGAACGCCTGCGGCGCATCCTGTGCCACGCTCAGCGAAGCGACGAGCAACATCGCAGCAAGGGCCACGCCACTTCGTCCGGCCCTCGGATAGTTCTTCACGGTCATGGGTCTCCTCTCTCGGGAGGGTGTCACCGCCTCACCTTGTCACCCTCGGCTCTTCAGGGCATCGAGCACCCGCTGAAGGTCCTCGGCCAGCGGTGCCGTGAACTCCATACGACGGTCGTCGGTCGGGTGTTTGATCACCAGCCGCTCGGCGTGGAGGAACGGCCGTTCGAGCGTGCCGAGCGCCCGCAAGTGCGCGGGCAGTCGCCGCCGAAGGCCGCCGTAGGTCGCATCACCCACCACGGGGTGACCAATGGCGGACAAGTGTACGCGAACCTGATGCGTCCGCCCGGTGGCAATCGCCACGTGCAACAACGACACACCCGTGAGATGCTCAGCGCGCACCACACGCGTTACAGCAGAGCGCGCCCGCCGCGCACGCGTCGACATCTTCTGACGATTGACCGTGTCTCGGCCAATCGGAGCATCGATGCGCCGACCCGCCTGAACGACGCCCCACACGAGCGTCACGTATTCTTTGCCCACCTCGCGGTCGTGGAACTGCCGCGCCAAGGCCATGTGCGTGTGGTCGTTCTTGGCAACCACCATCACGCCTGACGTCCCCTTGTCGAGGCGATGGACGATCCCGGGCCGCAGCTCGCCTCCCACACCACTGAGATCTTCGACTGCGTGAAGTAACGCATTCACGAGTGTTCCCGCCGTATGCCCCGCCGCCGGGTGGACCACCATACCTGCCGGTTTGTCGACGACGATGAGATCTCGATCCTGGTAGAGGATGTCGAGTGGTAGCGCCTCCGGCGCGGCCTCGATGGGCACGGCCGCGGGCACCTCTACCTCGATGCGGCTCCCCGCGCGCATCCTTTCGCTGACACGCGTCGTGACCGCGCCGTCGACACGCACCAAGCCGTCCCGTACCAGCCTCTGAAGCTGTGAGCGAGACCGTCCGGGCACGAGCGCCGCGAGCACTCGGTCCAGTCGCTCATCCGCCTGCTCGGACGGTACCTCCAGCGTCACGATGTCACCTGTAAAACGAGGGGTGTCCCCGTTTTTGCTAGGCCGCCTTCGCCTGTGCCCTCCGCCGCGAGGGTTGTGGTGCGGGGCCGCGCCGCGAGAGCCACACGAGCATCATGATAGAGAGCGGGACGAGCATGACGGAGATGAACTGCGACGTCGAGAGACCCACCACCATACCCCGCGGGTCGCCACGGTAGATCTCGATGATGAACCGCGAAACGCCGTACAGGAGCATGTACAGCCAGAACGTGCGACCCGGGAACGGCCCGCGTCGCCGTTCGCTCGCGAGCAGGACCGCCAAGATGACGAGCTCCGCGCCCGCCTCGTAGAGCTGCGTCGGATGCAGGTGCACGCCGAGCGGGGTGCCCACGTTGTCGTGGGCGAAGGGATCGGTGAACACCACGCCCCAGGAAGCCGAGGTCGGCTTGCCGTAGCAACAACCAGCCAAGAAGCAGCCGAGCCGACCGACGATGTGTCCCAGCGCAATCCCGGGTGCCATCACATCGCACGTCGTCCACGTGGGTAAGCCGTGCCGGCGCATGTACCACAGCCCCACGAGGACGGCGAGGATGAGCCCCCCATAGAAGACGCCGCCGGAGCGGACGATCGAGACGAGATCCCACGGGTTGGCGGCGAAATACTCGAAGTCCGTGATGATGAGCAGGAGCTTCGCGCCAACCAGCGCGGCAATGATGATCCAGAGGCCGAGGTCCATCACGCGCGTAGGATCGAGGCCGCGGTGGCGAGCACGCACCAACGCCATCTGCAGGCCCGCGAGGTACGCCGCCGCCAGGAGCAGCCCGTATGTGTAGATGGTCAGCTCATTGCCGAGCCACGGCAGCCAATCGGGCAGTGGGATCTCAAACAGTCTCGGGTACATCGCGCCTCGCAAACAGCATATCGACCACGATGAGCGTGGCGCCTACAGTGATCGCGGCGTCGGCGACGTTGAAAGCCCAGAAGTGCCACGATCCCCAATAGAGGTCGACGAAGTCCAGCACGTGGCCGCGGGTGGCGCGATCGATCAGATTGCCGACGGCACCTGCCAGGACGAGCGCGAGACCGTAGCGCGCGCTCGCCGTTTCGGTGGCAAAGCGACCCGCGTAGACGATGATCGCCACGAGCGCGGCGAGCGCCATGGCTGCCACAAGCACCGGCTTGAAGCGGAACTGCGCAGCATTGAGCAAGCCGAACGCCGCCCCTTCGTTGAGCACGTGCGTCAAGTTGAGGAGCCCGGGGATCACCGGGACGCTGTCGTGCAAGTGAATTGATCGGTCGACGATCGACTTCGTCACCTGGTCGGCGAGGAGCACGAGCGCGGCCACCCAGACCTCGCGACGCCACGGTGAGAACATCCAGGTCGGCATAGAACGTTGCTTGCTTCGCTCGCTAGGAGGCGCTGCGAGTCGGGGCCGGCTGAGCACTGGTACCCACCGGGTCGCGCTCCGGATCGGATAACGCCTGAACGCAGCGATCGCACAGACCTTCGACCGCCGGTTCGTCCGAGACTGCGTCAACATAACGCCAGCAGCGCGGGCACTTCGTGCCCGACGCGCGCTGCACGTCGACCACCCAGGGCGACGGGTCTGCAGGCGACGTCGGACGCGTATCCCGTACCGTCACACTGGACGTCAGAAACAACATGGGCAGATCGGTTTCGTGGTGGTGCAGTAGCGCCAGATCGCTGCCCGATGCGCCCACGTTCACGTGTGCTTCGAGCGGGCTGCCAATCAGCTTCCCTTGGCGCTGTGCTTCGAGTGCCACGTTGACCTCATCTCGGATCGCCAGGAGGCTTCGCCAGCGCCCGACGAGCGCCGGGTCGTGGAGCTCGTCGAGGTCGTCCGGGAACAACGCCATGTGCACTGACGGCTCGCGCGTGCCAGGCAAGACGCACCACACCTCGTCCATCGTGAACGGCACCAGCGGTGCGAGCAACCGGGCCAGGCCGTCCGCGATGACGTACATGGCCGTCTGTGCGGAGCGCCGGGCTTCCCACTTCGCGCCAAACGTATAGAGCCGGTCCTTCGAGACGTCGATGTAGAACGCGCTCAGGTCCACAGTAACGAGCTGATTCACCTTGTGGAAGATCGTCTGGAAGTCGTACGCCTCGTAGGCGCGCCTGACCTCGAGACCCGCCGCCGCGTACTGCGCGAGCGCGTAGCGATCGACTTCCAGCATCCGCTCGCGCGGTACACGGTCGGTTGCGGGATCGAAGTCGTACAGGTTCGCCACCAGGTAGCGCAGCGTGTTACGCACCTTCCGATACGCCTCGACGGTGCGCGCCAAGATCTGCTTGCCGAAGCGCTGTTCCTCCCGGTAGTCGACCATCGCCGCCCACAGCCGGAGGATGTCCGCCCCGTGTTGCTCGATAACCTCCTGCAGCACCTTTTCGATGTCATTGCCGCGCGACTTCGACATCTTGCGACCGTCTTCGTCCACGATGAAGCCGTGCATGATGACCTGCCGGTACGGCGACTGCCCGCGCGTGCCGAGGCCAACGAGCAGCGAGCTCTGAAACCAGCCGCGGTACTGGTCGTTGCCCTCGAGATACACGTCCGCCGGCCACGTCGTGTCCGGCCGAGTAGCCAGCACCGCCTCGTGGCTGGACCCGGAATCGAACCACACGTCGAGGATGTCGCGCTCCGGCTCGAATCGCGTGCCGCCACAGTCCGAGCACGTGAAGCCGGTCGGCACCAATTGCTCAACCGGCCACTCATACCAGACATCGGCGCCATGCTGCTCGAACAGGGTGGCCGCGTGGTCCGAGAGGGCTTTCGTGAGCACGGCGTCGCGACAGCCCTCGCAGTAAACCGCGGGGATCGGCACACCCCAGGCGCGCTGGCGCGAGATGCACCAGTCTGGCCGGTGGGCGACCATGCTGTGGATCCGCTCCTCGCCCCACGCCGGCAGCCACTTCACACGCTTGATGGCCTCGAGCGCCTGTTGCCGGAAGCCGTCGCGGTCCATGGCAATGAACCACTGCGGGGTCGCGAGAAAGATGACCGGATTGTGACACCGCCAACAGTGCGGGTACTGGTGATGGTACGACTCGCGGAACCACAGGTGGCCGCGCTCGGCCAGCGCTGCTTCAACGTGGGGGTTGGCATCGAAGATACGTTCGCCACCAAACAAGCCGACGTCATCGTGGAAATGCCCGCTCGGTCCGACTGGCGCGTAGATCTCGAGGCCGTACTTGACGCCCGTGTGAAAGTCGTCGGCGCCGTGACCGGGTGCCGTGTGCACCACACCCGTGCCCTGGTCGAGCGTCACGTACTCGCCGAGAACAGCCGGCGAGTCGCGATCGTAGAGCGGATGCCGAAACCGGATGTGCTCCAGCGCGTCGCCCGTGACACGCGCGAGCGGCTTGCCCGCCGTGAGCCCGCGCTTCGCGAAGGTCGCTTCCGCGAGCGCTTCCGCGATGATCAACACGCGCCCATCGAGCTCATACGCGCCATAGGTGAGCGCCGGATGGAACGCCAGGGCGAGATTCGACGGAATCGTCCATGGCGTCGTCGTCCAGATGAGGGTGGCCACGTCACGACCGGCCAGCGCGGGGACGCGTGCGGCGAGATCCGCGGCAGACGCGGCATTCAGCGGAAACTCCACGTAGATGGACGGCGACGCGTGCTCTTCGTACTCGACCTCTGCTTCGGCGAGCGCCGTACGGCAGTGAATGCACCAATGTACCGGCTTCTTGCCCTTGTAGACGCGTCCCTGCTCGACAAACGTCCCGAGTGCGCGAACGATGGCGGCCTGGTAGCCATAGCTCATCGTGAGGTACGGATCCGACCAGTCGCCGAGCACGCCAAGCCGCTGGAAGTCCTCGCGCTGGAGGTTGACGTACGTCTCGGCGTACCGGCGGCATTCGCGGCGGAAGTCTGCCGGGCTCATCGTCCGCTTCTTCGGGCCGAGCTCACGGTCCACTTTGAGCTCGATCGGGAGGCCATGGCAGTCCCACCCCGGGACGTACGGCGCTTCGAATCCCGCCATGCTCTTGGACTTGACGACGAAGTCCTTGAGGATCTTGTTGAGGGCCTGACCGAGGTGGATGCGGCCGTTGGCGTAGGGTGGGCCATCGTGCAACACGAAGCGGGGCTTGCCTCGGCGCGCGGCCATGATCTGCTCGTACAGGCGCAATTCGTTCCAGCGGGTCAGCACCGAAGGCTCGGTGCGCTGCAGATTCGCCCGCATGGGAAACTCTGTGCGGGGCAGGTTGACGGTCTTGCTCCAATCCGGCATAAGCGCTCTCGCCATTGTACCTTACGCGCTTTGGTGGACCTGGTGCGCGCTACGGGTGAGGCCTCTAACCCGGCGGCCACGTGAACCGGCGACCCGCCAGGAGGTGTAGATGGATGTGAAAGACCGACTGGCCGGCGCCGGCGTTGCAGTTGAACACCGTCCGATACCCCTCATCGCCGTGTCCATGCTCGCGTGCCGTCATCGACGCGCGGCGCACCATCTCGCCAACCAAACCGGTGTCTTCCTCCGTGAGCTCATTGAGCGTGGGGATGTGCTTCCGAGGTATGACGAGGCAGTGGAGCGGCGCCTGTGGGCTGATGTCCGTAATCACCACCAGTTGGTCGTCCTCATACACCCTCGTCGACGGGATCTCGCCTGCGATGATCTTGCAGAAGAGGCAGCTCGCCATGCGGCGAGTCTAGCAGGAGGGAGGGAAAAAGGGGACAGGCCCCTTTTTGCGCTCCAGCGACCCGCAAAAAGGGGCCTGTCCCCTTTTTCCTTCCCTTCAACGTCGCTGGAGCATGGCAACCCGTGGGATGCCCTGCAGATCGGCTCGGGTCTCGTGCAGGTGCCAGACAGCAGACTCGACCAGCCGCTCGACCTGCTCGCCCTGCCCGACCCCAAGCTCGAACAGGAGCCAGCCGCCAGGGCGCACGACCTCCGCGGCCTGCTCCAAAAGGACCCGAATCACTCCGAGCCCGTCATCTCCTGCAAAGAGTGCTTGCTGCGGTTCGAAATCGCGCACTTCCGCTTGCAACGCGTGACCATTTCGAAGCGGAACGTATGGCGGGTTCGAGACGATGACGTCGACGCTCTCGGACTTCGTTCGCCCGTGTGGCGCAATGGCCTCAAGGAGCGATGCACGGATGAACGTGATGCGTACCGCGCCCCAACGCGTGGCGTTCCGCTGCGCTACCGCGAGCGCAGCAGCGGAAATGTCGATGGCGGTGATCCGCGCGCTCGGCCGCTCGAGCGCGAGCGTGACGGCAATGCATCCGCTACCCGTGCCGACGTCGACGACGCGTGACTCAGGAGAAAGGGGTGCAGCAATCTCGAGCGCTGCATCAACGAGCCCCTCGGTCTCCGGCCGCGGCACGAGAACCGCGGGCGTGACTTCGAAGAGTCGACCGCAGAACTCGCGCGAGCCGACGATGTAGGCGACCGGCTCGCGCGTCTCGCGCCGTTCGACGAACGGCGCATAACGCTCGATGAAGCCCGCAGGCGTTGGCTCACGCCATCGGGCGACGAGGGATGCGCGGTCCCACCCGAGCGCGTGCATGGCCAACAGCTCGGCGTTGAGCGCGGCCTCCTCACGCGCGATCCCGGCGTGCTCGAATCGCTCCTGCGCGCGTCGAATGAAGCTCCACAGGGTCTCAGACACGGTGAGAGGGTGTCACCCCCTCGCCCTCATCCACCTCTCTGAGCTTTTCGGTGTGGAAGTGCGTGGCAACCTGATCGACGAGCTCGCCGAGATCACCGTCCAACACCTCACCCAGCCGATGCGTGGTGAAGTTGATGCGATGATCGGTCACGCGGTTCTGCGGAATGTTGTACGTGCGGATCTTTTCAGCGCGCTCACCGGTCCCGACCTGCCCGCGCCGCTCCTTCGCAATGGCCTCCTGCTGCCGCTGCCGCTCGAGCTCGTAGAGCCGAGTGCGCAGCACCTTCAACGCCTTCGCCCTGTTCTTGATCTGCGACTTCTCGTCCTGCTGTGACACCACGATGCCGGTGGGGATGTGCGTCATTCGGACGGCAGAGTACGTCGTGTTGACGCTCTGGCCGCCCGGTCCGCTCGAGCAGAACGTGTCGATGCGCAGATCCTTGGGGTCGACCTGTACATCAACCTCTTCGGCCTCGGGCAGCACCGCAACCGTCGCTGTTGACGTGTGGATACGACCGCTCGCCTCGGTGGCCGGCACGCGCTGCACACGGTGGACGCCGCTCTCGTACTTCAATCGGCTGTACACCTGCTTGCCCTCGATGAGCGCAATGGCTTCCTTGAGGCCGCCGGCGTCCGCGTCGCTCTTGGACATCAGCTCGAACCGCCACCCCCCGCGATCCGCGAAGCGCTGGTACATGCGGAAGAGATCCGCAGCGAACAACGCCGCTTCCTCGCCACCGGTCCCGGCTCGGATCTCGAGCATGACGTTCTTTTCGTCACTCGGATCCTTCGGCAGCAACAGGCGACGAATCTCCTTCGTCAGCCCGTCCTGCCTGGCTTCGAGCGTCGCGAGCTCCTCACGGGCCAGGTCGGCCAGCTCGGGATCCCCTCCATCGATGAGTTGGCGTGTTTCCCCGAGATGTTGTTCGACGGTCTTGAGCTCCCGGTAGCGCTCGACCAGCTCCTGCATTTCGGCCGCCGACTTGGCAGCCGCGCGATATGCGGGCGGCTCGGCCTGCACGGCAGGATCGGCGAGTCGCGCCAGCAGCCGCTCGTACTGCTCTTCCACGCTAGCGAGTCGATCAACAAGAGCCATAACTATCAATGCTCAATGCATTGAGCATTAGCCGCCCGAGACGGGCGGTAGAAAAGCCACCTCGTCGCCGTCTTCGACCCGGGCGGTCATCCGAGCGTAGTCAGCATTGACCGCGCACGAGAGGCTTGCGCCGTAGGCCGCGACGGCCGGCCACTCCACAGCCAGCGCCTGCCAGACGTCGGCAACGGTAGCGTCTGGCGGGATCTCGCGCACGAGCTCGGTCTCACCCACGACGTCGCGCAGCCGCGCAAAGAGTCTCACCGTCACGCGCATGCTCGCCGCCATGCTTCGGCGGCCGCCGCCTCATCTTCCGGATCGGCCACGGCGCCCTCGATCCACGTCTCGCCGCCGTCAAACACCTCGCGCTTCCAGATGGGCGCAATCTGCTTCACGCGCTCGATGACGTAACGACACGCGCCCGAGGCCTCGGCACGATGCGGCGACGACGCCACGATGGCCACGGATGGCTGGCCGACATCGAGACGGCCAATGCGGTGATGAATACCCAGGACGACCTCGGGCCAGCGCTTGTTCACCTCGTTGGTGATGCGCTCGAAGACCGCAAGCGCCAACGGCTCGTACGCCTCGTACTCTAAGTACAAGACGCGGCGCCCCGCATTCTCGTTGCGTACGAGGCCAACGAAGCTTGCCGCCGCACCAGGGCTCGGCCGGCCTGTCGCGCGCGCATCGTCGTGGTGTGCCTCGAGCACCGCCTCGACCAGGGCACGGAGGATGAGCGGCTCTCGGGTGATGGTAAACCGCGAAACGGCCACGCTTCGAGTATAGCCCGCCTCGGGATGGCGCCCCTAAGGATGGCGCCCCTAAGGGGGCGCCCTACAGCTCGAACGTAGGCCGCTCACGCGAAATCTGACAACCGCCAGAAGTGATCGATTGGTCCACGGCCGGAGCCAATGCCTGGCGCGTGCCGGATCGCTTCGGCCACGTAGGTTTTCGCGGCACGCACGGCTTCCTCGAGCGGCCGACCCAGGGCGAGGTTGGCCGCGATGGCGGCGGCGAAGGTGCAACCAGTACCGTGTGTGTGTCGCGTGTTCAAACGCGGCCCGCCGAGCTCGACGAACTGGTGGCCGTCGAAGAGCAGATCGACGACCTCATCTCCTTCCAGATGTCCACCTTTGATCACGGACACGCGCGCGCCGAGGCGATGCAGGACGCGGGCCGCTTCGCGCGCCTCATTCACGGTCGTGACCGGCAGGTCGGTGAGAACGGCGGCTTCCGGTGCGTTTGGTGTGAGCACGTACGTGCGCGGCAAGAGCTCGAGCTTCAGGGCGGTGATGGCTTCGGCCTCGAGAAGGCTGTCGCCGCTTTTGGCCACCATGACCGGGTCGACCACGAGTCGCGGCAGCTCGAGCGCATCCGCCGCGGCCGCCACGGCCGATACGATCGCAGCCGTGGCCAGCATCCCCGTCTTGACCGCGTCGACGCCGATGTCCTCCACCACGGCCTCGATCTGCGCAATCACGAGGTCAGCGGCAAGCGGGTGCACGGCCGTCACGCCCCGCGTGTTTTGCGCGGTGATCGCGGTAATCGCACTCGTGCCGAACACGCCGTGCGCGGCAAATGTCTTGAGGTCTGCCTGAATGCCCGCGCCGCCGCCGGAGTCCGAGCCTGCAATTGTCAGTGCTCTTTTCATGCGATAAAATGCGCTGCATGCTGAGTCGTGACGGCGCAAGAGCGATCGTGGCGCCGACGCTGTTTGGAGAGCTGGCCGGTGACCGAGCGTCCTCGGGCGCGGTGCAGGTTGGTGCCGTGTTGTTCCTCACGGTGCTCACGGCCGCGGCAGCGCAGATGACGATTCCGTTCCAGCCGGTGCCCTTCACCTTGCAGCCGGCTGTCGTCCTGCTGGGGGGCGCGGCACTGGGGGCGCGCCTCGGGTTCCTCAGTCAAGTCCTGTACCTCATGTTAGGTGTGGCCGGCCTGCCTGTCTTCGCCGCATCGCCGTTTCTGCCCCAGGGCGCCGCCCGATTGCTGGGGCCGACCGCCGGTTTCCTGCTTGCCTATCCATGCGCCGCGTTCGTCACGGGGTGGCTCGCCGAGCGCGGTTTCGACCGTCGCTATCTGACGTCGCTTGCGGCCATGTCCATCGGCCTCGCGATTCTGTTCATCGGTGGTGTGCTGCGGTTAGCGTATGTGCCGCCAGCCATGGGGCTCGCGCGTGCCTTCGAGGTTGGTGTGGCACCGTTCCTGGTGGCCGACCTGGTAAAGCTCGTGATCGCCGCCGCCGTGCTGCCGTCGCTGTGGCGGCTCGTCGGCTCCCGAGGCTGGACCGGCTAATTCCCGAAGATCAAGCTAATTCCCGAAGATCAACAGGTACTGATACGGCAGAAACGTCTCGTGCGTGAGCAGGCGGAGCCCCGCCGCGCGCGCGTCTTCGATCACCACCTGCGGGTCGATGCGGACATCCATCGCGGGCCCTGGCCCGCCGCCATCCTTCGTGTAGTTCACGACGCCGAGCCGACCGGTGGGCTTGAGGGCCCGCTTCACGTTGCGCAGGAGCTCCACCTTCTGCTCCACCTCGTGGTAGATATCGACCATCAGCGCGGCGTCCAGCAGGCCAGCCGGCAGGTCTGGATCATCGGCCGTGCCGAGCTTGAATCTCACGTTGTTGAGCCCTTCGCGTCCGACACGCCGCGTGATCGAGTCAATCATCTGCTGCTGGATGTCTTCGGCGTAGACAATGCCGTTCGGGCCCACGCGTCGCGCGAGCCGGACGGTGAACCAGCCGCCGCCGGCGCCCAGGTCTGCCACCGTCGAGCCGTCAGCAATCCCGAGCGCGTCCATGACCTGGTCCGGCCTCTGCCACGCCTCGCGGTCCGGCCCTTCGAGCAAACCCAGATCCTCGGGTGAAAAGGGCCGGACCTGGCGGTGTTCGCGGCCGCCTTGTGCCTGCAAGGGAGCCGCGGCGGTGAGCGAGCCGACCAGCAACACCGGGAGCACCCACAGTGTTGAGCGGCTCGTGTCCCTGCCGGTTCCGTCAGCTTTTTTGGCGTGCCACTGCATCGACGCTCTTGGACGCGTCCGTACGCCCGACCACACCAGGCGAGGTCATGGCTTCTACCGACAGAATGCGATCGATCTCGTCTTTGGACAAGAGGCCTCGCGTCAAGACGAGATCGCGAATCGCCGTGCCCGTTCGCACGGCTTCTTTGGCGACTTCCGCGGTTGCCGCGTAGCCGATGTACGGGCTGAGCGCGGTCGCCGCGGCCGTGCTGCGATCGAGCAGCTCGCGGCAGCGCGCCTCATCTGCCACCAGGCCTTCGATGGTACGGCGACGGAGCGCGTCCATGGCGTTGGCGAGAATCGTGCACGCGTGCAACGCGTTCCACGCAATGACCGGCATCATGACGTTGAGCTCGAGCTGTCCATGCTCGGCCGAGATGGCCACGGTCATGTCGCACCCCATCACCTGAAACACGACCTGGTTTACCATTTCCGGCACCGATGGATTCACCTTACCCGGCATGATGGATGATCCGGGCTGCACGGCGGGCAACAGAATCTCGGAAAGGCCCGCGCGTGGTCCCATGCCGAGCAGGCGCAGGTCGCTCGCGATCTTGCCGACCTCGATCGCCAGTCGTCGCACGGCGCCCGAGAAGCCTGCGACGTCGCCCATGCTTTGCGTCACGCGGAACGCGTTCGCCGCCGGTACGACGTCCAGGCCCGTTAGTCGCGCCAGGTTTGCCGCGGCGCCTTCCGTGTACGCACGGTCGGCGTTGAGCCCCGTTCCCACCGCTGTCGCGCCGAGGTTCAGCTCGTGGAGCGGGCGGGCCGCGCGCTCCACCTCGTCGGTCGCGCTCGCGACCGAGGCGGCGAAGCCGCTGAACTCTTGTCCGAGCGTAATGGGCACGGCGTCCATCAGGTGCGTGCGCCCCGCTTTCATGATGTGCGCGAAGGCACCCGCCTTCTCGTCGAGCGCCTGAGCGAGCCGACGAGCCGAGGCTGCGAGCGTGGGCTGCTGAAACAACGCCCGGCCGCTCCCCGCGACGACCACCGGGAGCGCGCCCTCGAGCGTGCGTGGGTCCGGCGGCACGTCGAGCTCGGGCGGTGGTGCCACCGTGGCGAGCAGCAGCGCCAATCGCGTGGCCGTCGGGAACACGTCGTTTGTCGACTGTCCCATGTTGACGTGATCGTTGGGGTGGACGCGCTTGTACGTGCCACGGCGTTCGCCCAGAAGCTCCGCCGCACGGTTTGCGAGCACCTCGTTGGCGTTCATGTTGTGCGACGTGCCCGCGCCTGCCTGATACACGTCCACGACGAACTGATCGCGTAACTGACCATCGAGGATTTCATCCGCCGCGCGCATGATGGCCTCGCCAACCTCACGATCCAGTTGGCCGGTAGCGACGTTGGCCTCTGCGGCCGCACGTTTCACGAGGATCGTCGCGACGACGAAGGTGGCCGACGCTCGCAGGCCACTGATCGGGAAGTTCTCGATCGCACGTTGCGTTTGAATGCCATAGTACGCCTCGGCGGGCACGTTCTTTTCGCCGAGCGGATCGCGTTCCGTACGGGTGGGCATCATCTGACCTCCGCTGGGGATCCTACTGCATCGGGAAGTGGTCAGGTCAGTGGGTCGGAAAGCGCGGACCGCCCACGTTGTCGGGAAGCGGGCACCGGACCTCGCGACCGAAGCTCTGCCGAGGGCGAAAAAAGGAACCGGGTAACCTTTCCCTGGGGGTAATGCGCGTGGAAAAAGGGTACCCGGTTCCCTTTTTCCGCCCGCCCCCCTTCGCGCGTTTGCTTGCTGTGGTCCCAAGCGAGCCGTTATACTGAGTTGATACGGCGCCAAGAAGGCGCGTGTAAGGAGTGCATGCATGATTACGGTGACATCCGGCGCCGCCGGCAAGATTCAGGAGCTGCTCTCTGAGGAGCAGAAGCAAGCGGCCGGCCTCCGCGTGTTCGTACAGGGCGGCGGCTGCTCCGGGTTCCAGTATGGCCTGATGATCGAGGAGGGCGAGGGCACGACCGACGCGGATCAAATCGTCGAATCGAACGGGATCAAGCTGTATGTGGATCCGATCAGCTTGCGGTATCTGAAGGATGCGGAGGTGGACTTCGTCGACAACCTCGCCGGCGGCGGCTTCACCATCAAGAATCCCAACGCGAAGAGCACTTGCGGGTGCGGGTCGTCCTTCAGCGCCTAGCCGTGGTGGACGTCGGGTGTCGCACATGGGCGGCTCGCGGCCGCGCGTGTGGACTTCCGCGCGGTCACCACCTGAGGACCTGATACCTCCTCGCCTGTTGGGTTGAGACTCATGCATTCAAGTACCGCGTCAGTTGACCGCGTGCGTCCGGTGGGAACCAAACGCTCCAACAAGCGCGATTTCATCGTGAATGTGTTCCTGCGCCAGGAGGGACACCTCAGCGCCGATGATTTGGTGGACCTGATTCGGCGAGAAGACCACCGCATCAGCCGTGCCACCGTCTATCGCACGCTGCAATGGATGGTCCAGAACGGCATCGCGCGCAAGGTGGATTTCGGCGAGGGGCGATTCCGCTTCGAACACTCGTACCGGCACCCGCGCCACTTTCACCTCGTCTGCAAGTCTTGCGGCCGGTCGTTCGAGTTCCTCAGCTCCGACATCGAATCGCTGATGGAGGAAGTGGCGTCCGTACGCCGCTTCGAGATGGGCCAAACGGTGCTGCAGATCCACGGCACGTGCGAAGCGTGCCGGACGGGTCATCCGCAGGGCGCCGAGAAGACAACGGAGATGCTCTTTGCGCGTGACGCCTTGCGCATTGCCATTGCGACGGAGCGATCCGGCCGCGACTTCTACGCGCGGGCGGCGCGCATGACGAAGAACACGCGCGCGCGCACGATTTTTCAGCGCTTGTCGGGTGAAGAAGTTGATCACCTGAACAAGCTCGAATCGCGTTATGAGGAGCTGCTCAAGCAGGACGCGGATCTCGAGTCGCGGCCGCCGTTCCTCTTCTTCAAGGGCGCGGCCAACGGCCTGTTCTCTGCGGCGGCGAGTGAGCTGAACAAAGTGTCGAGCGACCTCGATGCGCTGAAGATCGCCATTCGCTGCGAGCGGGGGTCGTACCAGTTCTTCAAGAAGTACGGCGAGCGCTTCGAGGACTCGGAAGGCAAGCGGATCTTCCTCGAGTTCGCCGACGAGGAGCGCGACCACCTCAATCTGCTCCTCGGCGAGCTGCGCGCGTATACCGAGAAGCGTGGTCGCCGGCCCGCGGCGTCGCGCGGCGCGCACTCCGCGCGCGCCAACGCTTGACCGGCTGCGCGTGGACACTCTCCTCGCCATTGAAATCCGCGACCTCGTCAAAGACTATCGCGGCCTCCGGCCACTGCGCGTCCAGGCGTTCGCTGTCCAGCGTGGCGAGTGTGTGACGCTGTCGGGGCTCGATGCCGCGGCGGCCGAAGTGCTCGTCAATGTCGTCAATGGGTTCGTGACGCCGGACGCTGGGGAGGTGCGCATCTTTGGTCAGGCGACTCGTGACATTGGCGATGGCGACGCGTGGCTCGCATCGCTCGATCGACTGGGCTTGGTCACGCCGCGTAATGTCTTGCTCGAACGTCTGTCGGTACGGCAGAACCTCGCACTCCCGTTCACCGTGGAGATCGAACCGATGGACGAGTCGACAACGGCGCGTGCCGAGGTGGTTGGAGCCCGCGTCGGGCTCGTTGGCGAGACACTCGACGGGCCGGCTGCGAATCTCAGCAGTCTGGATCGGATGCGCCTGCACCTGGCGCGAGCCCTCGCGCTCGCGCCAGCCTTGCTGTTGCTCGAGCACCCGACTGTTTCACTGGAGCCGCGCGATCGCGGCGCCTTGGGTACGCTCGTCCGCGCCGTTGCCGAAGCCGAACGGAACCTCACGGTGCTTGCGGTGACCCAGGATCGCGCGTTTACGGACGCCGCGGCGGCGCGGGCACTGAAGCTCGATCCGGGCACGGGTCATGTGTCGCCCGTGTCGCGCGGATGGCGGTTCTGGCGATGAACCTGTGAAGCTCCTTCTCTTCGACATCGACGGGACGTTGATCACCACGGGCGGTGCGGGCGTGCGCGCCATGATGCGGGCGCTCCGCACCGTATCTGAAGTGCCCGATGGCATCGGCCGCGTTGCACTCGCGAAGAGGGCGCGAGAGGTCGCGCTGGCCGGTCGTACGGACAGCATCATCTTGCGCGACCTCCTCGCACCGGGGGCGGAGGCGCTCGACACGATGCTGCTCGCCCGGATCCGTGAGGCGTACAGCACCTTCCTCCGCGAAGAGCTGTCGGCCAGCAACGGTGGCCCGGGCGTGCTGCCTGGTGTTCGCTCGCTGCTCGACGCGCTCGCGGATCGAGACGATGTGACGCTAGGCTTGCTGACCGGGAACTTCCCTGAGGCGGCCGAGATCAAGCTCGATTTCTACGAGCTCGGGCATCACTTCGGTTGGGGCGCGTTTGGTGACGATGCGTATGACCGAAACGATCTGCTCGCCGTGGCGCTCGAGCGGTACCGGCTCCGCGCGGCGGCGCCGATCGATCCAGCCGACGTCTTGATCATCGGCGACACGCCGCGCGATGTGGCCTGCGCGCACGCGGGTGGGGCACTGGCTATCTCGGTCGCAACGGGCATCTACTCAGCCGACGAGTTGCGTGCGTGCGGCGCAGACACGGTGCTCGACGATCTGACGGATACGGGTAGCTTTCTCGCGCTCATCCCGCCATCGCCTTAGCGACGGCAGCTTGTGGAAGCGAACGGGGCCCGGTGGCCCTCCCGGTCTTCAAAACCGGTCGCCTCCTGCCACGAGCGGGAGGGCTGGGTTCAACTCCCAGGCGCTTCCGCCAGCCTTCGCTCACCCTTCGGGCGAGCTTCGGCTAGGCAAGCCATGGGGCGAAGGCTGTCTCGCCGAAGCGGCCGCAGCGTCAGGCTCCAGGCCGCGAAGGCGGACATCCCTCGCCCTTGTTCTTTCGGAGGATGTGATGCGTCGTTTTTGTGTGCCGTTTGTGTCCGTTTTCTTCATCCTCGCCCTCGGCCCGGTTCTGCATGGCCAGCCCGAATCGCCGTCTCGAGCGCCGGCCGCGCCATCCCCGCAGCAGCGTGCTCAGGAACACGTGGATCCGCGTGTCCAGGAGCTGAAGGCTCGAGCCGCCACCGACGTGGACGGGATGGCGACGCTGGTCCAGCAAATCGTCGACAGCGTCTTCAGCTTCGGCGAGCTGGGGTACCAAGAGGTCGAGACGTCCCGCTACCTGACCGACCTGCTGGAAGAGCACGGGTTCACCATCGAGCGCGGCGTGGCGGGTATGCCGACAGCGTGGCTGGCGCGTTGGGGGAGCGGCAAGCCCGTCATTGCGCTTGGCTCCGACATCGACGGCATTCCGCGAGCCTCCCAGAAGCCAGGTGTGGCGTATCACGATCCGCTCGTCGCCGGTGCGCCCGGCCACGGCGAAGGCCACAACTCTGGCCAGGCCGTGAACATCGTGGCTGCCCTCGCCGTGAAGAGCATCATGGAACGTGAAGAACTTCCGGGAACGCTCGTGCTCTGGCCGGGTGTGGCCGAGGAGCTCGTGGGTGGCAAGGCGTATTTGATTCGCGCCGGCCTGTTCAAAGACGTGGACGTGTGCCTGTTCTCACACGTGGGAAATGCATTCGACGTGAGCTGGGGCGCCACCTCGGGCACCGGTCTCGTCTCGATCGAGTACACGTTCCAGGGAGAGACCGCCCATTCGGCTGGTGCGCCATGGCGAGGACGAAGCGCGCTCGATGCCGTGGAGTTGATGAACATCGGCTGGAACTTCCGCCGCGAGCATCTCCGGCTCCAGCACCGCTCCCACTACATCATCCCTGACGGTGGCGATCAGCCAAACGTCGTCCCGTCGCGCGCCTCGGTCTGGTATTACTTCCGCGAGACCGAGTATCCGCGTATCAAAGAGCTGTGGGACCTCGGGAACACGATGGCCGAGGCCGCGGCCATGATGAGCGGCGCCAAGCTCATGTCGACGCGGGTCCTCGGATCGGCCTGGCCGAGGCACTTCAACAAAGTCGTGGCCGAGACCATGTACGCCAACATCGAAGCGGTTGGTATGCCCGACTGGGACGAAGCCGACCAGGCCTTGGCGAAGGCCGTGCAGCGGGAGCTGAAGGTCGAGGAGAAGGGGCTCGAGACCGAGATCGATGAGATCGGCGAGCCGGTCGAAGACGAGGACAATCGTGGCGGCGGCTCGGACGATATTGGTGACGTGTCGTGGGTCGTGCCAACCGTCACGCTGCGGTATCCTGCGAACATCCCGAACCTGCCGGGTCACAATTGGTCGAACGCCATTGCGATGGCAACGCCGATTGCCCACAAAGGTGCCGTGGCGGGCGCACAAGCCATGGCCATGACGCTGGTGGACCTGCTCACCCAACCAGCGTTGGTCGACGAGGCCTGGACGTACTTTCGCGATGTTCAGACCAAGGACATCAAGTACACGCCATTGATCCGCTCGGAGGACGAGCCTGCGACCGAGCTCAACCGAGACGTGATGGATCGCTATCGGTCCGAGATGCGACAGCACTACTACGATCCGACGCGCTACACGACATACCTCGAGCAGTTGGGCATCGAGTATCCAACGGTTCGGACCTCGACGAGCGCTGCCGCTGACCAGGGGAACGAGAAGCCGCAGCGATAGCGAGCCCTCGCGAGAACCGAAACGAGATCGGGAGTGGCTTTCCTATCATCGATCCGGAGGTCGTTCTCTGCAGGTCCGGATGGAAAGCGACTCCCGATCACGTTTCGGCTCCTCGGTGCCCTTAGCTCTCGATGAGACGCACGTCGCCGGCCCGCGGACCCTTCTGCGAATCCTCCGGCGTGAACTCCACGCGCTGCCCCTCCCGCAGCAACTCGAAGACGGCACCGCGAACGGCGCTCCGGTGGAAGAAATGCTCGACGCCTCCCTCATCACGGATAAAGCCGAAGCCCTTGTCGATGAGCAGACGTGCGATGGTTCCCGCTGGCATACCGACCTCCGATCGACGCACCCCGGAGGCGTCCGGGGCGGGGCACCCTCGCGCCGATCACGGCGGCCGCTCGGGGACCCGAGGGTAGACGATAACCCAGCCGTCGCGCCTGCGTTCTTGCTGGGTTCCCTCACCCGCATCCTAGCACGGCAGCACCTCCGCACCCAGCACCGCGGCACCGAGCCTCCTCGATGCATATCGGACTTGACTGGTCGGATATAGGTGTGTAAAGTGGCGGATCACTGATGAGACTGAGTCTCAATATCAGCCTGATCTGATGCCAACGCTGACCCGAGGCCGTGCCGAGGAGATGAGCCGTGGTCAAACCTGACATTGTGCCCCTCGGTGACACCGCCCATGAGGTGTTTGCCGAAAGCGATCAAGTCGCCGTGTTTCGCTGTGACCGGGGGTGCCTGCACTTCCAGTTCGGACCGGTGACCGTGACGTTAACCCTGGAGGAGTTCACCGAGATCGCCGCGGTCGTGCTGTGCGCAGCCGAGCGCCTGCACCTCGGTACGGCCGCGCACGCCGCGCAGGAGAACTGATATGGCCCGCCTTCGAGGTCCCCGCGTGAAGGTCATGCGCGCCCTCGGCACCGAGCTGCCGGGGCTGTCGCGCAAGTCCATCGAAAAGCGCCCGTATCCGCCTGGTGAGCACGGCCCCAAGCGGAGGAGGCGGAATGTGTCCGACTACGGCCTGCGCCTGCGCGAAAAACAAAAGATGCGCTTCAACTACTGCATCAGCGAATCGCAGCTCCGCCGGCTCGTCGAGGCGGCGACGCGCCGGAAGGGCAACACCGGGGTAAAGCTCATAGAGCTACTGGAGCGACGCCTCGACAACGTGCTCTTCAGGGCCGGCCTTGCTCGCACCATCCCGGCGGCTCGGCAGCTCGTGGGCCACGGCCACATCTTCGTGAACGCGCGCAAGGTCGACCGACCGTCGTTCAGCGTCACCCGCGGGGACGTGGTGTCGGTCCGCCCCGCCAGTCGCGACATCGCACTGCGTGCGCTCGAATCGGGCGCCGGGCTCGACACACCATGGCTCGTGATCGACAAAGAGGCGCCCACGATCAACGTGGCCTCTTACCCGGACGAGTCGTTCGTCCCTTTCGATCTCGAACCTCGCCTCATCGTCGAGCACTACTCCAGAGCGATGTGACGCGGCGTCTCGATGCCGGGTGGGGATCTGAACCTCGCACGGAACCGTGTTGGCTCAGTGAGGAGCACCTACTATGAAGCGCAAGCTTACGAAGTCTGGAAAGAAGCCGAAGCCGTTCAGATTCAATCAGCGCATACAACTGGGTGCTCCCGGCGGGCAGCCGCGTCCGAGCGCCGCCCGCCGTGGGGGAGCACATTGGGTCGTCATGGGTGCGCTCGCGGCCTCCGCCGCCATGGGCGGGCGGCTGGTGCCCGCGGCCTATGCGCAGGAAGCTCGTCGACACGCGCGGCACTCTGACGCATCCAATGAGGAATCTCCTCTGTACACGGTGGAACGATGGCCGGAGTTTCGGCACCCGGCCGCGACCGAGCTGCGAGACGACGCGTGGTCGGGCGTGCTCGTGCCAGACGCCGGCCGAGGCATCACCGCCTCGTGGGGCGAACCGGATCAAGCGAGTGACGCGGCGCGCCGCTTCGACATCCCACCTGGCCCTCTCGGGACCGTGTTGACCATTTTTAAAGAGGCGACGGGCTTGAACATCGTCGTGCCGACCGAGAACATCCACGACGTCGAGTCGCCTGGTGTCTCCGGGTTCCTCACGATCGAACAGGCGCTCGAGCAGTTGTTGTCGGGAACGGGTGTGGCCTACCGCTTCACGGCACCACAAACCCTCACCCTGGAGCTGCGCGTGGAGTCGGAGTCGGTCGACGTCACCGGCCGCCTACCGCGGACAGCCTCGCCGAAATACACGGAACCTCTGAGAGATGTCCCGCAGACCATCACCGTCATCCCCGAGGCGGTGTTCGAGGCGCAAGGCGCCACGACGCTGCGCGACGTCCTGCGCAACGTCACCGGTATCAGCATCGCGGCAGGTGAAGGGGGCGTTCCGGCTGGCGACAACCTGACCATCCGCGGCTTCAGCGCCCGTACCGACATCTTCATCGACGGTGTTCGGGATTTTGGCGGCTATGCCCGGGACCCGTTCAACCTGGAGCAAGTGGAGGTGACGAAAGGACCGGCCTCGGCCTACGCCGGTCGTGGATCCACGGGTGGGGCCGTCAACCTCACCACCAAGACGCCGCACCTCGGCCCTTCCTACACGGCCGCGTTCGGTGGCGGCACGGACGCCTACAGGCGCGGGACGATCGACGTCAATCAGCCGATCGACGGCCTTGGCGCCGGGACTTCCCTCCGGCTCAACGCCATGTGGACCGACGCCGAGGTGCCTGGTCGCGACGCGGTCGAGAATCAACGCTGGGGCGTGGCTCCAACGCTCGCGTTTGGGCTCGGGACGCCGACGCGCGTCACCGTCGGCTACACGCATCTCGCCCAGGACAACGTCCCTGACTACGGCGTGCCCTGGGTGCCTGGCGACAACGAGGCGCTCGCAGAGTATGCCGATCAGCCCGCGCCGGTGGACTTTCGCAACTTTTATGGGCTGACGCATCGAGACGACGAGGACGTTGTCACCGGCGTCGCGACGGCCCAAGTGGAGCATGACGTCAACGCCTCGCTCACCCTGCGCAGCCTGACGCGGTACGGCCGCACGCGGCGCGACTCGATCATCACCGCGCCTCGGTTTGCCAGCTCGGACAGCACCGACATCCGGCGCACCGACTGGAAGTCGCGGGATCAGACAGACGCGATCGTGGCGACCCAAACCAATCTGATGGCGCGCTTCCGGACCGGCGCGATCGGTCACGCCCTCACGAGCGGCCTCGAGCTCTCCTCCGAGACCGAAGAGAACCATAGCCGGATCGAGACGGGTCCGACGCCGCCATCCACCGACCTGTTCCGGCCGAACCCTGACGACCCTTACACCGGGTCGATCGTGCGCACGGGAGAGCTGACCGAAGCGGACGCAGCATCTGCGGCGCTGTACGCGTTCGACACCGTGAACGTCGGTGAGCACTGGGAGCTCTCCGGTGGCGTGCGGTGGGATCGCTTCGACGTGGACTACACGCCGTCCACTGGGGAGACGACGGAGCGGACAGACACCATGGCGAGTTGGCGGGGAGGCGTCGTGTACAAGCCGACGCCGGACGGCAGCATCTATCTAGGCTACGGCACGTCGTTCAATCCCTCGGCGGAGGGGCTGAGCCTCTCTACGGGAGGAGGCGCCCTGGCACACGTCGAGCCCGAGAAGAGCCGGAGCTACGAGGTGGGTACCAAGTGGGAAGCGTTCGGCTCCCGTGTCTCGCTGAACGCCGCGCTCTTTCGCACGGACAAGACGAACGCGCGCACCGAAGGCCTCAACCCGGGCGACCCGCCGTTCGTGCTCGATGGCGAGCAGCGGGTGAGCGGTGTGGAGCTGGGCGCGGCCGGCAACCTCACGAACGCGTGGCGTGTCTTTGGTGGCTACACGTACATGCAGAGCGAGATCACGCAGTCGAACGAAGCCGACGAGGTGGGCAACGCGTTTGGGAACACACCGGACCACTCGTTCAGCCTGTGGACCAGCTACCGACTGCCGTGGGATGTCGAGGTGGGCGCGGCCGCGCAGTACGTGGGTGATCGCTTCAATAACAGCAGCGGTGCGCGGGTCGCGCCAAGCTACCGGGTATTCGACGCCATGGCCGCCTATCACGTGAGCGACCACCTCACGCTCAGGCTCAACGTCAGTAACCTCGCGAACGAGCGATACATCGATCGCGTGGGCGGCGGTCACTTCATTCCCGGCCCTGGCCGGTCTGCGGCGCTCACGACGAGTGTCGCGTTCTGAAGAAACGGAGACCGGGCGCGCTGGGCGCTCGAGAGGGCTTCATGCTGTTACACATTCCCGACGTGCTGGCGAGCCAGCAGGTGGCGGAGGCGCGCGCCGAGCTGGAGCGGGCCGATTGGGTCGACGGCCGGGTCACGGCTGGCCACCAGTCGGCTCTGGCGAAGGACAACAGGCAGCTCCCGGAGGATCACCCGGTCGCACGGGAGCTCGGCGACCGGATTCTCACGGCGCTTCAGCGCAATGCCCTTTTCATTGCCGCGGCCTTGCCATTGCGCGTGTTTCCGCCGTTGTTCAATTGCTACCAGGGCGGCCAGTCGTTTGGCAATCACGTCGACAACGCGATCCGCCACGTCACGGGCACACCGCATCGCATCCGCACCGATCTCTCTGCCACGTTGTTCTTTGTCGAACCGGACGAGTACGAGGGTGGCGAGCTGCTGGTGGAGGATACCTACGGCGTCCACCGCGTCAAGCTGCCCGCCGGTCACATGGTGCTCTATCCATCGACCAGCCTCCATTCGGTACGTCCGGTGACGAAGGGCGCGCGCCTCGCATCGTTCTTTTGGATCCAAAGCATGGTGCGCGATGACGGCCAACGAACGCTCCTGTTCGACCTCGACACCGCGATTCAGCGGTTGAGTCGCGATCAGCCGGATCACCCGTCCGTCGTGCAGCTCACGGGTGTGTACCACAACCTGCTGCGCCGCTGGTCGGACGTGTGAGCGTGCGAAGAGAAAAAGGGGACAGGCCCCTTTTTCGTCGGCGTCAGTTCCGAAAAAGGGGCCTGTCCCCTTTTTCCTCTCCTTCTTCCCTTACATCCCATGAAGCTGTTTCGCAGCATCCTCTTCTGGTGTCACTTGATTGCCGGTGTCTTCGCTGGTGTCGTCATCTTCGTCATGTCGGTCACAGGCGTGCTGCTCACTTACGAACGGCAGATCATGGAGTGGGCCGACACACGCACGTATGACGCGACGCCGCCGACCCCATCCGCAAGGCGCCTTCCGGTCGAGACTCTGCTGGCGCGCGTCCGAAACGCGAGACCCGACGTCGCGCCCGCGACGCTGACCGTGCGCGCCGATCCTGCCGCGCCCGCGGCCCTCAGCCTCGGACGCGACGGCGCGATCTACGTCAACACGTACACCGGTGCGGTGCTGGGTGAGGGGTCACCAGGCGTTCGGCGCTTCTTCGGGCTGGTTACCGACTGGCACCGCTGGCTGGGTGCGTCCGACGAGCATCGGCCCGCTGGCCGCGCCATCACGGCTGCCTGCAACCTCGCGTTTCTCTTCCTGGTCATCAGCGGTCCTTACTTGTGGTGGCCGCGGAAGTGGACGTGGCGCCAGCTCAGGAACGTGACCTGGTTCAGAGGCGGTCTGCCTGGCAAGGCTCGCGACTTCAACTGGCACAACGTCATCGGGTTCTGGTGCGCCATCCCGCTCTTCATCGTCGTGCTGTCAGCGGTGGTCATTTCGTATCCGTGGGCCAGCAATCTCGTCTACCGCGTGGTGGGCGAGGAGCCGCCGTCGCGAAGTGGTCCACCCCGAGCAGGCCGCGGCGGAGCGCCTCGAGGCGGCGGGCGAGCTCCGTCCGGAGGGGGCACAATCGCCAGCCTCGAGGTGGATCGTCTCAATTCGCTGTGGACCCGCGCGGAGCGGCAAGTCTCTGACTGGCGCAGCATCGCCCTCCGATTGCCCACGTCACCGCGTGACCCCGTGAGCTTCACGATCGACCGGGGCACTGGAGGACAACCCCAGGAGCGCGCCCAGCTCACATTGGATAGAAACACAGGCGAGGTCGTGGCTTGGGAGCCCTTTTCCAGTCAGACCCGCGGTCGGCGACTGCGCTCTTGGCTGCGGTTCGCGCATACGGGTGAAGCGCTCGGCCTCATGGGCCAGACCCTCGCCGGCATCGTGTCAGCCGGTAGCGCGCTGCTCGTGTGGACCGGTCTGGCGTTGGCATGGCGGCGGTTCTTCGTGCGAAAGCGACCGGCGGAGCGCCCGACAGCCGAGCGAACCACCACCGCCGCGTAGACTGATATTGACATGGCCATATGGCCATGGCTATATTACGGCTATGACACGAATCGCGGCCGGCCGGTTCAAGGATCAGTGTCTCAAGGTCTTGGACCGGGTTGCCGAGCGTCAGACGTCCGTCACGATTACGAAGCGAGGTAAGCCGATAGCGACGCTAGTCCCCTACAAGGCTCCGCGGAAAGCTCCGGAAAGCCTCGTCGGAAGTATCCTGAAGGAAAGCGGCGACCCGTTCGGCACGAACGAGTCCTGGGATGCCGATCTTCCTTGATACCCACGCCTGGGTGTGGTGGGTGACCGCGGATCGCCGCCTGTCCAGAAGAGCGTCGGCCATCATCCGCCGCAGCGTTAGGCACGACAGTGTCTGGATCTCGGTTATCTCGATCTGGGAGGTCGCCAAGAAGGTCGAGAAGAAGCAACTCGTGCTCGACCGTCCGCTGCGTCAGTGGATGGACCACGCGACCACGGTTCCAGGCCTCGTCCTTGCTGAGTTGGTGCCGCCGATTCTCATCGAAAGCTGCGAATTGCCGCAGCCATTCCATGGCGATCCCGCGGACCAGATGATCGTCGCCTCCGCCCGTCACCACCGCACCCCGCTCGTCACGAGGGATCGCAAACTGCGAGAGTATCCGCACGTTCAAACCATCTGGTAGCCGTCCCTCGGCGACGGTTCGTCACAGCGCGGACACTAAAATGGAAGGCTATGTCTATACGGTCCTATTTGTGTGTCGTCGCCGTGGTCGTCGTTCAGTGCCTGGTGTTCGCCGGCACAGCAGCACCAGCCCTTGCGCAGGCGACCCGTCTCCGCATCATGCCCACCGATGGTGCCGAGCTCGCCATCGGTCAGCGCTTCGATCTCCGCGTCGAGGCGACCAGCCCGGATAAGGGTCCGGCTCCGCGCGGTCTGCGGGTGACGCTCGACGAGGTCGACATCACGGATCGCAATATCCTGGACGTCGGGCCTGGGGGCGAGCGAGGCACTGGAGGTACCGGTGCAAGTGGCCCCGACCGCGGACGTGTGGGCCGCGCACCGACCAACACCACGAATTTTCTGATTCGAGACCTGAGCTTTAGCGAAGCAGGCTCGCACACGATCTCGGCGTTGACGGCGGACGAGACGAAGGCGAGCGTGCGAGTCCGCGTCCACGCGTGGGAGTCGGACCAGACGGACGTGCCACGCGCGCGCAATGTGATCCTCCTGCTCGGCGACGGCATGGGCGTCGCGCATCGCACGGCGGCGCGGCTCGTGTCGCGCGGGCTTCGGTCTGGCAAGGCGGCCGGGCGTCTGGCGATGGACACGATGGAAGCCACGGGTCTGGTGATGACGGCCTCCCTCAACTCGGTCATCACCGACTCGGCACCCGGCATGTCCTCGTATGTCACTGGCCACAAGGGCGCCAACAGCCAGGTCGGTGTCTACCCCGACAACACCGACGATGTGTTCGACAATCCGCGTGTGGAGTACCTTGGCGAGATGCTGCGGCGCACGCACGGGCCGGGGTTCAACGTCGGGCTCGTGACGACGGCGGATGTGACCGACGCAACGCCGGCCGGCAACGCGGCGCATACGTCGGATCGCAACGCCGGACCCGGGATCGCCGCGCGGTACTTCGAGGAACGACGTACCAACGGCGTGACCGTGCTCATGGGTGGCGGCGCGCGGCATTTCTCACCGAAGGGCGACCGCACCGGTGAGCGCAGCGACGGGCGTGACCTCCTCCGAGATTACCAAGACGCGGGCTATCAGCTCGTCACAACGGACGGCCAGCTGCAGTCGATCCTGACAGCACCGGATCCGCCTTCGTCGTTGCTCGGCCTCTTTCACCCGCGGCACATGGCCGTCGCGTTCGACAAGGTTGGAGCCGGACGCTACAGCCGTGAGCTGGCGCTCGCGGAGAATGCCGAGCTGCGCGATCAACCGGCACTCGACGATATGGCACGTGCGGCCGTTCGAAGCCTCGCGGCGCACTCACCCGACGGTTTCTACTTGCTCATCGAGGGCGCCTCGATCGACAAGCAGGCCCACGCGGTCGACGCTGAGCGCACGATCTGGGATGTGATTGAATTCGACCGCGCAGTGCAGGTGGCGCTCGATTTCGCCGAGACGACAAACAACGATGCGGACGCGACGAACGATACGCTGGTCATCGCCACGGCGGACCACGAAGCCGGAGGCTTCGCGATCATTGGAGTTGGCAACGAGCGGTACGCACCGACTGTCTTGGGCACCGCCGTGCGCGACTATGCGGCCGTGTTCCGCTTCCAACCCGAGCAGGCGTTGGATTTCACGCTCAACTACGAGGTAGACGAGCAGGGCTATCCCCGCGACCCGGATCCATCCCGCAAGCTCCTCGTTGGCTGGGCCGCCGCGCCGGACCACTATGAGAACTGGATCTCGAACCGTGTGGCGCAGGATGGAGCGATCGTGCAACCTGAGTCGCCGGACGGGACTGCACGGCCAGCGGCCGTTGCCAACCCTGAGCGCGATGGGCACGCCGAGGCCAGCGACAATCAAACGGTGACCGGTCGCCCGATCCCTGGCTTCCTCGTCGAGGGTACGATCGAGAATGGGGCCAACCCGTGCGAGCCGACCGACCGGTGTCAGGGTGACATTCCGTCCTCGCCACACACCATTGCGGGCCACACGGCGACAGACGTCCCGCTATCCGCGAGCGGACCGGGCGCGTTGCGCTTCACCGGCACATACGAGAACACCGACGTCTTCTTCAAGCTCCTACGTGCAGTGGGCGGGGGAGAAGGAAAAACGCCGTAGCCTACAAGATTAAACCACGAAGGCCACGAAGAGCACGAAGGATTATTTTGATCTTTCTTCATGAACTTCGTGTTCTTCGGTACACCAGGGAAACCCTGACTCGTCTAGCTGACTGTGAGGTGTCAGCCAATGTGAATTGCTCGTTCAACATGTAGCTCCGGTCCGGCGTAGAACGGTAACGAACTGCGCGAAACGGATCGGTCCGGCGGGCAGGACCGCCGGGCGCACGGCAAAGGACTGTCGTGATGAGCGAAGTCGCGAGCCCAGCAATGGCGAACCTGGTTACAGCGGCGCCGCGAACACCTATGCCCTTGGCCTTTCCCCTTTACCCCTTTACCCCCTTACCCCTTTGCCCCTACTCTGTAGAGCGCAATGTGGCGTCGCCTGCGCCGCCTCTCGCCTCCGCGTGTCATCGTCGCCTCGTTCGCGGCCGTCATCCTCGTCGGGACGCTGCTCCTGAAGCTGCCCGCCGCCAGCGCGACTGAAACGCCGCTCGGCTGGATCGATGCGCTCTTCACGGCAACGTCCGCCGTGTGCGTGACAGGTCTGATCGTTGTCGACACGGAGACCGCCTTCTCGCCCTTCGGCCACGGGATCATCCTCGTGCTGATTCAGTTGGGCGGGCTCGGATACATGACGGTGACCACGGTCTTTGCCACGCTCGTCGGCCGACGTTTGACGCTACAGGAACGGCTCGTGCTGCACGAGGGCTTGCAGACGCTGACCCTTGCAGAAATTGGACGATTCGCCCTGCTCGCGTTCAAGGTCTCGCTCGGCTTTGAAGTCGCCGGCGCTGCCGTGCTCACGTGGCACTGGTGGGGTGAGTTCTCTCCCGGCGATGCCGTCTATCAGGCCGTCTTCCATTCGGTATCCGCCTTCAACAATGCCGGCTTCAGCTCCTTCTCGACCAGCCTGACCACCTACCGGGGCGATCTCGTCGTCAACGGCGTGATCACGGGACTGTTCATCTGTGGTGGGCTCGGGTTCGTCGTGCTGGCGGACGTGGCGCGACGACGCGGGCCGCGCTGGGCGCTCCACACCAAGTTCGTGCTGGCGGCGTCGCTTCTGCTCATCGTCGGCGCGACGGTGGCCTTGTACGCGCTCGAGCGCGGCAACCCGGCTACACTGGGATCGCTGGGAGTGGGAGAGGCATGGGTGGCGGCATTCTTCCAGGCCGTCACGCCGCGCACGGCTGGCTTCAACACGCTCGACACGGCCGCATTGCGTGAGCCCTCGTTGTTCTTCATCATGGCGCTGATGTTCATCGGTGCGGCGCCCGGGGGAACGGGTGGCGGTGTGAAGGTGACGACCTTCGGGATGACCGTCCTTGCGCTCTGGTCCACGATTCGTCGCGAAGGCGATCCGGTTATCTGGCGACGGCGGTTGCCCGCGGATCTCGTGGCGCGCGCGTTCTTCATCTGCCTGATCGGCTTTTTGGTGCTGAACGTCGTCGCGGGCCTCCTGTTGGTGATCGAGAAGGGAGCCTTCCTCCCGACGCTCTTCGAGGCCACGTCGGCGTTTGGCACGGTCGGGCTGTCGATGGGCGCGCCGGGGGGGCAGCCCGTGAGCCTGGTGGGTACGTTTTCCGCTTGGGGAAAGGGATTGCTGGTGGCGCTCATGCTCATGGGCCGCGTGGGTCCGTTGACGCTGGCGGTCGCGCTGGCCGGCGGCCGGCGTGATGCACGCGTGCGGTATCCAGAAGGCAAGCTGCTCATCGGGTGACGCATATGGCACGAAAATCGGTAGCGGTCATCGGGTTGGGACGATTCGGCTCTGCCGTAGCCGAGGCCCTTTCGGGACTCGGCCACGACGTGATCGGCGTCGACAGCGACGAAGAGAAGGTGCGACCGCTCGCGGACACACTCGGGCACGTGATGCAGCTCGATGCGACGGACGAGCGCGCGTTGACGGCCGCCGGTGTGTCGGAGGTCGAGATCGCGGTGGTCTCGATTGGTGAGAACGTCGAGTCGAGCGTGCTGATCGTGATGGTGCTCAAGGAGCTTGGCGTCACACACATCATCGCGAAGGCGACCACACCCCTGCACGGACGCATCCTGCAGCGACTGGGTGTCTCGCGGGTCGTCTTTCCCGAGCGTGAGATGGCCGTCCGCCTGGCGCACAGTCTCGCCGTGCCGAATGTCTTGGACTACGTCGAGTTGTCGCGTGACTTCAGCATCATCGAGCTGCCGACGCCTACAGAGTTCGTGGGGAAGACGCTACGCGAGGTTGGCCTGCGCGCGAAGTACGGCGTCAACCTCATCGCCTTGAAACGGCAAGGGGAGTCGGAGGGGGAGATGGTCACGGACATCACCCCGAGCCCGGACGCGCCGATACACGCTGGCGATACGCTGGTGCTCTTGGGCAGGCACGATCGTCTCCTCACCCTCCACGAGCGCGTGACGTGAAGGGGATAGAGACGATGAGGTGTTGGGTACTGGTGCTAATCGCGGCCACCGGTGTGTGCCTCGGTGCCGAGGCGCAGCCGCCGGCCGTGCGCGAGGAGGTGATTGTCACGGCCACCGCTGCGCCGGTTGCCTTCGAAGCGGTGGCCCGACACGTCGTGGTGCTGACGCGTGAGCAAATCACGCACTTGCCCGTGCAGTCAGTGCCGGAGTTGCTGCGCTTCGCGTTGGGCGTCGACGTACGAGCACGCGGACCGTTCGGGTCGCAAACCGATTACAGCCTCCGCGGCGCCGCCTTCGGCCAGACACTCGTTCTGATCGACGGCGTCCGCCTGAACGACGCACAGTCGGGACATCACAACGGTGACCTGCCCGTGCCCCTTGACGACATCGAGCGCGTGGAGGTGATGTTGGGTGCGGGGTCATCGCTCCACGGCGCCGACGCGCTTGGGGGAACCATCAATATCATCACGCGCTCCGACGTGAGTGGATGGGAGGCGCGCGTGTCGACGGGCCAGCACGGGCTCGTGAAGGCGGGTGGCTCGGGCGTCATCGGGCACGGTTCGGGCACGCTCCGGCTGTCAACGGCGGTCGAGCGCTCCGACGGTTTCACCTTCGCACGCGACTTCCGCCACGTCGTCGCGCGCGCGTCGGCGCAGATCGGCCGCAATACGAGCGTGTCGATGGCCCATCTCGACAAGGAGTTCGGTGCCGCCGGCTTCTATGGGCCCGCACCTTCTCGCGAGTGGACGAGTCAGACGCTCGTGACCTCGACCCATGAGGCACGGCTGGGCGCACGCTGGGAGGGTGTGGCGCAGACGTTCTACCGGACGCATGGCGATCGCTTTCTGTACGACGTGCGCCAGCCCGGGCAGTTCGAGAACGAGCATCGGACCCACGCCGCGGGCGCATCGATCAAAGCGCACTACCGCTGGGCGCCTGGGCATCGGCTCAGCCTTGGCACGGAGGTGGGCGGGGATTGGCTGGACTCCACCAATCTCGGTGCTCGCCGCGTAGGGCGTGGCAGTGTGTTCGCGGAGCTCCAACAGCCGGTCGGACGGGTGCTGTTCTATCCGGCGATACGCGTCGACGCCTACACACGATATGGCAGTGCCTGGAGCCCGTCGCTCGGTGTGGCGGCCATGGCCACGCGACACCTCAAGTGGCGCGCGTCGGTGGGCCGCGCGTTTCGCGCTCCCACGTTCACCGAGCTCTTTTACACCGATCCGAATCATCACGCGTCGGGCGATCTCGAGCCAGAGGCGGCCTGGGCGGCGGAGGCCGGCGTCGACTACCTCACGGCAGAGCGCTGGGTCACAAGTCTGACGCTCTTCGCTCGGCGCGAGCGGAACGTCATCGACTGGGTGCGTGCCTCGACGGCAGAGCGCTGGCGCACGACGAACATTCGGCGCGTCGCCACCGATGGCCTCGAGGTGGGGTTCTCAGGACCCCTCGGCGGCAGCGGTCACCTCGGCGCGCAGTACAGTTGGCTTCGCACGGCCGCTCACGACCTCGCACTGTTGTCGAAGTATGCGCTGGACTACGCCCCACACACCGTTGCCGTGTGGGGCAGCGCGGAGGTCGGCGCCGGAATCGTCGCGGGACCGCGAATCGAGTACAAGCGGCGCACGGACGGGCAGCGCTACTGGTTGGCGGATGCGCGCATCAGCCGGCGCTTCGGGAGGCTTGGCCTCTTCGTCGAAGCGAGCAACGTGCTCGACACGGACTACCGTGAAGTGGCAGGCGTGGCGATGCCTGGACGCTGGGTACGCGCCGGAATCGAGCTGCGGTGATTGTGCGTGCGATCCGGACGAGATGTCAGAGGAGCCCTCATCCAAAGTCTTGTGACATTGGTCCGGTCGCGAGCAGCGCGTTGACCGCCTGTAGCTCGTCCGGATTCACAGTGTGGCCCATCTGCCGGTAAATGCGTTCGTCGACTGCTGCTCCGAGTTGCCGAAACACTTCAGCGGATTCGTGAACCCGCTCGAGTGGAATATGCGGGTCGGCGTCGCTGCATCCAAGGAACACGGGAGTACCTTCCAGGGAGCCGTCGTAGTTCCGTGGAGTGCCAGGCGGTCCGATTAGACCGCCGCTCAGGCCGACGACCGCGGCGTATCTGTGCGCGTGACGCGCAGCGAATTCGAGCGCCAGACACGCGCCTTGCGAAAAACCAATGATCGCAATGCGGTTGGATGCGTGACCTTGCTGTTCCAAGGCTCCGACGAGGCCAGACAGCACGCGGAGTCCCGAGCTGATACCAGGCTCATTCTGCGCAATGGGCGCCAGAAAAGAATACGGATACCACGTGTGTCCGGCCGCCTGTGGGGCCGCGTATGCGACGTCCCTCACGCCGAGCTCCTCCGCGAGCCCGAGCATGTCCTCCGCCGAGCCGCCGCGGCCGTGAACGAGTATGACGGCCAGCCGAGCAGCGGCTGGTGATGGCCCGTGCCACAACACGGGCTGGCCGTTGTGGGGATCCTGAATGCTGTGCACCATCGCGTGCTACGGCACAGTATGTCATTGAAGACAAGGTCGACAAAGACATCGCACGGGGACCCTCAACTCGACCAACAACGATATGGGCGAGCTCGAGTCATAGACAGGTCGCCAGGCCGTCGTAGAGAGACTGATCCGTTCCGGGCAGCTCTGCGTAAAGTGGCGATGTCCCGGAGAGCGCGCTCAGGAGATCGTGAATGCTCGTGCCCCAGACGAGCGGACTTCTGCATTGCCACGCTGGGACATCGGCGATTATCTTGCCGGTCCAGGGGCTGATCTCTTCGTTGCTGGCGGCGAAAACCCAGACGCAGGTTCCGATGATGCCGGTGGTCCGTTCGACGGAACAGCGATATCGAAGTGACTCGATGTTCGTGTACTCGCCTTCGCAGAAGGTATCACCGCAGATGTAGTCGAAGTTTTGCTTGAGGTTGTAAACGAGCGTGTACCAGGCGTTGATGTCGTCCTCCTCGGTGAGATAGGCGCTGACGTCGACAAATGGAGGGTCGTAGGTAAGAGGACCGACTGGCTCCGGTTCTCCATGGCCATTTACAGGCTGTGCGAACGACGAAACGCCGACCGCCAAAACGGAAACGAGCGCTAAAAAGCACGAGCGAATCCTCATCGTGTCATCTCCCTTGAAAGTAGCTGCCTAGTGTCCTAGCGCCCCCTTTACGCAAAGGCGGCGCCACGAAACGCGCGATCAGCCGTGACCCGCGAACTCGTTGAGCAGCCACGAGATCAGAACGAGCGTGAAAGCACGCGCGCCTTCAGGGCGAGACGAGGAGGACGGAAGTGCCACCAGCGGTTGGCGCTCCACGTAGGCGTGGTGCCGGGTGCTGGGGTGCTGGGTGCTGCTTGTCTTGCCGAAGCGCGAAGCGCGAAGGCGGAAGGTGCTGGGTTACTGGCCGCGCGTCGTGCGAACATCTACCGGAACCACGAGAGCTTGCTGACCGGAACGATCGATCCGGTACCGCACCGTCATGCGTGACGTGGGGCAGCATGGGGCATCGCCCTCGCGGAATCGCGCGAACTCGCTCGTGATGCTGTCGTCCGGGACGATACGGACCGCGCCGGCAGACGCATCCTGACCGCTCGTCATCGCCTGCGGTGAGAGCGTGCCGGCGAAGCGGCCGCCGACGAAGACGAAAATCTGGAAGTGCGCGGGACGACACATCTCGTCCGCTCCGGTCATGCCGGCCACGATCTCGATGTCGCCCTGAGTCAGCTCGCGATCGAGATGCTCGTAGGCAATCCACCCCAGCTCTTCGAGCGTGCGCTGAGCGCCAGTCCCACCGGGCGGCATCCCACAACGCGAGCGGACTTGGTCGCGCGGTTCGCTGGCTGCCGGGGCAGCGGCGGGCACAGCGCGGCCCTGGTTCCAGTTCGTCAGGGGCTGATCCAGCCAGCTCTTGTCGTCCGCGCCTGGGCGTGCGACGGCTGACCAGGCGATCAGCACCGTTACCCCTGCGAGCGCAACCGCCCTTCGCAGGTGCCGAGTCCACCAGCCATTTGTATCCCTACTGTGCGGTGTATCAGAGCGCCGGAGGAGCTCGCACGGGCGTTTCATGCACCCAGGCTACATCACCTGGACCACCGACTGCTAAAATCGGCTGCGTCCGAATCACCAGCAACCCGTTACCAGGCGTCACGATCAGGAGGTGACCGCGTGCCCCCATCCGCCCCCGTCTCCGAGCCCGAACGGCAGCTCCCACTCGACGCCCTGCGCGGGTTCGCCTTGCTCGGCATCCTGATGATGAACATCCGCATCTTCTCGATGCCGTTTGCCGCCTACTTCAACCCGACCGCTTACGGCAGCCTCGACGGCGCGAACTACTGGGTGTGGTTCCTGAGTCACGTGTTCTTCGACCAGAAGTTCATGACCATCTTTTCGATGCTCTTCGGCGCGGGCATCGTCTTGATGACCGGTCGCGCCGAGGCGCGCGGAGACCGGCCCGCCGTGCGGCACTATCGGCGCATGTTCTGGCTGCTCGTCTTCGGACTCATCCACGCGTACGGGCTGTGGTACGGCGACATCCTCGTCCTGTATGCGCTCTGCGGCCTCTGGGTCTTCCTGCTCCGTAGTCGCTCGCCACGGACGCTCTTGATCGTCGGCGCCCTCGTCCTGGTCGTCGGATCGCTCCTATCCATCGGCGGGTATTTCGGCATACAGCAACTGCCGCCAGGCGAGGTGGCCGAGATCGAGCGACATATGGTGCGCCCGGTGCCGGAGGACCTCGCGCGCGAGATCGCCAACTACCGGAGCGGCTGGTGGGGCCAGATGCCGGACCGCGTCACGCGGTCGTTGGAGTTTCAGCTGCAAGTGAGCGTGCTGTGGGGACTGTGGCGTGCCGGCGGTCTGATGCTGATCGGGATGGCCCTGTTCAAGCAGGGCGTCTTTACCGGGCGCGCTAGCCAACGCCTCTACGTCGTTTTCGTGGCGGGCGGCGCCCTCATCGGTCTGCCGCTCATCCTCTGGGGTATGCGCACGACCCAGCTTCGCGGGTGGGATTCCCTCGAGGCGTTCTTCATCGAGGGCCAATGGAACTACTGGGGCAGCCTGTTCCTCAGTCTCGGCTACGTGGGGCTCGTCATGTTGGTCGCCACTCGAGGCATCTTCAATCGGTTGATCGCCAGGCTGGCAGCCGTGGGACGGATGGCGCTCACGAACTATCTGCTGCACACGATCATCTGCACGACCGTCTTCTACGGTCACGGGCTCGGGTACTTCGGTTCCTTTTCCAGGACCGATCAAGCGCTTCTGGTCATCGGCGTGTGGGTGCTGCAGCTCGTCGTGTCGCCGATCTGGCTCCGGCACTTCGCGTTCGGGCCCTTCGAGTGGGTGTGGCGTGCGCTTACCTACGGACACGCGCCGCCATTCCGGCGCGCGACCACGCAGGCCGCATCGGGCGTGGCCTGAGCCGAGAGGCTCATTCGCTTCTGAGCGCTTCCAACGGGCTCACGGTGCCCGCTTTTCGGGCGGCGGACGCGCTGGCGGCAAGGCACACGAGCAGCAGGACCGCGGCAGCAGCCACCATGGTCATCGCATCCATCGCGCGGACGCCGAACAACTGATGCTCGATGAGGCGGCCCAGCGCCCATGACGCGGGAATCGCGATGGCCAGGCCGGCGACCGCGAGCACCGCGGCCTCGCGGACGATCAACCCACCGGCCGCCCACCGCGACGCCCCGAGCGCGAGGCGTATGCCCATCTCTTTGGTGCGGCGCGCGGCTGAGAACGAGAGAACGCCGTAGAGTCCGATCATCGCGAGCAGCGTCGCCACGACGGCGAACGCTCCGGCCAGCGTGGCCAACAGTCGCTCCGTGACCAGCAGGCGATCGAGCTGGTCGTCAATGGTGCGCAGAGACAGCACCGTGAGTGTTGGATCAATGCGGCGCACCGCGCCACGGATCGACCGCGCCGCGGCCTCGGATGAACTGCGTGATCGCACATAGAACGTTCCCAGCTCGACCGACCGCTCCCACAACGAAAAGAAGACCTCTCCTTCCGGTTGGCGCAAGCTGCGGTTGTGGTACGTGTTGATCACGCCCACGATCTCGATGTCCGGCTCCGTATCGGGTCCACCGCCGATGCCCAATCGCGCGCCGATTGGATCGACGTGTGGGAGATACCGCTTCACGAACTCGTCATTGACGATCACCGACCGTAGGCCCCCGCGCCAATCCCGGCTGCGCCCGTCGGAGTCGTCTCGAGCATCACGCTCATCGAAGTTGCGGCCCCTGGTGACGGGCACCCCGAGGGTGTCGAAGAAGCCCGCACTGACCGCATTCATCGGAATGTCTTCCTCGGTGACGAGACGCTGCGTGGACTCGACGGTAACAGGGTTCTTCCACGCGCCTTCCGTCAGAATTTCATAGACCGCGACGCCCGCCTGTTCGACATCAGGCAGCGCTTCGATCTCCGTCAGCAGTCGCCGAACGAGCGGCTTCGATTTCGCGGCGTCGTATCCGTCTCTCAAAGGATCGACGCGAAACATCAGCAGATTACTCGTGGGGAAGCCAGGCCCCTGGGCGCGGAATGTTCCGAGCGTTCGGACGAAGAGGCCTGCGCCGATCAGGAGAATCAACGCGAGGGCACACTGCCCCACGACGAGCGCCTTGCGCACGCCGAGACCGCCCGTGACGGCGGACGACTGCTCTTTGAGCGCGTTCACCGGTCGCACCGACGCCGCGTAGAGCGCCGGCACACCGCCGAAAAGCAGTGTGGTCAAGGCGGTGATGGCCAACGCAAACAGCAGCACGCGGACGTCGAGATCCGCACTGAGCGCGGAGCCCTGCTGCGGCAGCAAAGACAGGAAGACGCGGCTGACCGAAGGCGCGAGCACCGCGCCGAGGACGCCGCCGGCTGCGGCGAGCACGGCGCTCTCGACGAGCTGCTCCGTGATGATGCGCCCGCGAGAAGCGCCGAGCGCCGCTCGCAAGGCGGTCGCCCGGCGGCGGGCCAGCGCTCTCGCGATGGAGAGATTGGCGACGTTGAGGCAGGCCAGCAAGAGGATCAGCCCGGTCGCCGCGAGCAGAATCAGCAGCGGCTGCTCGATCTGGCGCTGCATATTCGAGCGTCCGTGTTCGGCGGGGAGGACGTCGAGGCTGGACGCCATGTATTCCGTCATCTGCTGAGCCGTGACCAGAGGCCAGCCTTCGCGCTCCGTATCCGCCCGCAAGTGCGCTTTGAACCAGGGCTGGAGGCGCGCTTCCGCGTGCTCCAGGTCGATCCCCGGCTTCAAGCGACCAAACACGTGCAGCCACCGCTCTCGCCGATTGGAGAGCGACTCCCAGCCAGCCGTGGCCTGGCGCTGCATCATGGTGGGGATCCAGATCGCCGGAACCCCGCTCCAATCCACCCCGTGAAAGCCCTGCTGCGCCACGCCAACGACGGTCATGGGAAAGTCGTTGACCAGAACGCGTTGCCCCACGATCTCTGGATTGCCGCCCAACCGCGTCTGCCAGTAGTCGTAGGCGAGGACTACTACCGAATGCGCGCCGGGCTGGAGGTCGTCCGCATCAGTGAGGAGCCGGCCGAGGGCCGGTTGCACGCCGAGCGTGGAGAAGTACGAGCCAGAGACGAGCTCGCCGCTGACAGGCTCCGACTCGTTGCCGATCGACAGATGGACGTCCGTGGGATGGCGCGCGAACATATCTGTGAAGACGTCGTTCTCCTCGCGCAACTCTCGAAAGAACGGGTGGGGCAGCAGATTACCGCTACCCCTGCCGTGGCCCACAAACCTGCCGTTCCAGTCGAGGAGGACGAGCGCTTCGGGCTTGTCGACCGGGAGCACCCGTAGGAGCGCCTGATCCGCGAGCGAGAAGATCGCCGTGTTGACGCCAATGCCCAGCGCGAGCGAGAGGATGATCGTCACCGTCGAGACCGGCGAGCGCCTGACTTGGCGCAACGCGTAACGAATGTCTCTGGTGAAGTGGTCCAGCCACATCCAACGGCGGGCCTCGTAGAACCGTTCGCGAGTGCTGGTCACGTTGCCGAAGACGCGCTGGGCAGCGGCCACCGCCTCCTTCCGGTCCATACCCTCCTCGATCAGTCGCTCCGCCTCGATTCGGAGGTGGGCCTGGACCTCCTCGTTGAAATCTGGGTCGCTACGATGCGGTTTTCGGAACATGCCTTACCAGACGAAGAGGGCGAGCATGCCCTGGAGCAACGCGGTGGTCTGATCTTGGGTGGACATTCAACCCAAGTATCCGCACTCTTGGGTAGCCTGTCAACCCGAATGTTGTGCGGATGGCTCCCGGCGCCCGACCACGTCCCGGAGCGCGAAGGCCCCGTCGCCCAGGAGCGCTTGCACGATCAAGCTCACGGTCAGAAACGCGACGTACTCCCACCCGCCGCCCTCGGCGGTGAACGACCACCCGTTGGGCCAATGGACAAGGAATGCGCCCGCGACGATCGGCACGAGGGCGGCGGCGACCAGCCGTGTGAGGACGCCCACGATCAAGAACGTCCCGCCGACCAGCTCCGCCGCAAACACCGGATACGCCGTCCAGGCCGGAAACCCGTGTGCGGCGAAGAACTCGGCCGTGCCGGGCAACGTGAACACCAGCAGCTTCAAAAGGGCATGCGCAACGAACACGACGCCCAGGCCGAGGCGCAGCAGCAACGCGGCATAGGCGGCTCGTGAGTCGATGTGGTCGTCATGGATCGAGCGGGTCATGGATGACCTCCTACCAAATTAGACGTCACGAGGAAGATACTCGTAACGACTATATGCGAAAAAAATCTACCGCCCCGGTTGGCGTGCGAGCTCCAGTAGCTCGAGCAAGGTCCCGAGCTGCTTAGGGGTCATATGGGTAAGCTGGCCGCGGTGCACGCGGTTGATGGGCGCATCGAGCTGCCGGAGAATCTTCAAGCCCTCCGGTGAAATGCGGGTGACGATGACGCGCCGATCGTTCCGATCGCGGACGCGGGCGACGAGGTCGCGGCCTTCCAACCGATCCGACAGGCGCGTGATGTCAGAATCGCGTGTCACCATCCGTTCCGAGATTTCCCGGCACGACAGTCCATCCGGCCCGGCTCCGCGCAGGATGCGAAGGACGTTGTACTGCGGGAAGGTCAGGTCCGCCGCCTTGAGCACCTCGATCTCTCCCCACAACAGATGGTCGGCCGTCCGCAGCATGTTGAGGAACACAGCGTCCTCGAGGCTCTCGAAGGGCTTCTTCTGCTTGATCTCTGCCTGCAGCGTACTGCGCATGTTTGTAGGATAGTCCTCATAACGACTTAATGTCAAGGTCCCCGTTTTCATCAGATGGAACCCTTTCGATTAGTGAAGATGTTCGTCGAGCGGTTATAAATAGTCCAGGCAGCAGTGGCTGTAGGGCGCGGCTTCCGCCTTCGCATAAAGCTTCGGCGGACGAGTTAGCCGCGCCGTCTCCTATCAAGGCATGAGTGTTCGTTTCCACACAGGGGCTCGCGCCGAGCCCAGTCAGAACTGGGGAGAACTGATGACAGACCAGCGTCTTCGCGTCCTCGTCGTCATGGCGCATCCGGACGATGCCGAAATCCTGGTGGGCGGGACGCTATTGCGCCTGGTCGCCGAAGGCTGGGCGCCTGGCATCATCACCATGACGGCAGGCGACTGCGGTTCCAGTGAGGCGCGGACGAAGGAGGACATTTCGCGCATCCGCTATACAGAAGCCGTGGCGGCAGCCGACTCCATCGGGGCATGGTACGCCTGCGCGGGATTGGCCGATGTCGAAGTGTTCGCCAACGCCCAGAGCGTTCGTGCGGTCGTGGAGCTTCTGCGGACATTCAGGCCGGACGTCGTGATCACACACTCTCCAGCAGATTACATGCTGGATCATGAAGAAACCTCACGGATTGTTCGGGCCGCTGTCTTTGCGGCCGCAGTGCCCCTGTATCAAACGAGACATGCGCCGCCGGCCAAGCCAGTGCCGTCTACACCGGTTCTTTACTATGCGGATGCGGTCGAGGGCATGGATTCCATGGGGCGGCGGATCCATCCAAACTTCTATATTGACATCAGCGATCAAATGGAGCGCAAGCGCACGCTGGTCGGCCATCATGCGTCACAGCGTGCGTGGCTGCGCGATCACCATGGCATAGACGAATATCTGAGTCGCATGACCGAGTGGGCCGAGGCCTACGGCGGGGAATGCGGCGTGGCGCATGCGGAAGGGCTTCGCCAGCACCGTGGCCACGGCTATCCGCATGAGGCTCGGCTTCAGGAAGCCCTCAAACCCTATGTGCGCATCCAAGGAGGTGAGGAATATGACTGATCTGAGAGTAGGTGTCGTTGGACTTGGCTGGGTCGCGGGCGCTCACATCAACGCCTTCAAGAACGTCGCCGGCGCCGATGTCACGGCCGTGTGCTCGCGCCGGGCGCTCGACGAGGCCAGCTTGGCTCGAGAGCTCGGGGTCCCGTTGAAGCCGTACCAGCGCTACGAAGAGATGCTCAACGACACATCACTCGACATCATCGACATCTGCACGCCGCATCCACTGCATCCTCAGCAGGCTATCGCCGCTGCCCAGGCCGGCAAGCACTTGATCATCGAAAAGCCGATCGCCTTGACCTACGCGGACGCGAAGGCCGTCGGCGAGGCTATCCGCGAAGCGCGTGTGAACGCGTGCGTTTGCTTCGAGTCCCGGTTCAGTGGCCAGGGAATAGCGGTCCGCTCGATGATTGACCAGGGGCTGTTGGGCGATGTGCACTACGGAGAGGTCGATTACTACCACGGAATCGGTCCCTGGTACGGGCAGTTCGCGTGGAATGTCAAGAAAGAGATGGGCGGCAGCAGCTTGTTGACAGCCGGCTGCCATTCGCTCGATTTACTGCTCTGGTACATGGACGGCGAGGTGGACGAGGTCAGCAGCTTCAGCACCAGGACGAAGAGCCCGATATTTGGACCTTACGAGTACGACACGACATCGGTCACCCTGATGAAGTTCACGGATGGTCGCATCGGCAAGGTCGCCTCTGTGATTGACTGCCTCCAACCCTACTACTTCCACATTCACCTGGTGGGTAGCGAAGGCAGCGTGTTGGACGACCGCTTCTACAGTGCCAAGCTGAAAGGCACGAAGAAGAACGCCTGGAACCGCGTGGCCGCACCGCTGATCGACTCGGGCGATGTCGCGGATCATCCCTATCAACCACAATTCCAGGCTTTCGTGGACAGCATCAGAAGAAACGAGTCGATGCCGCTGACCGGTTTCGACGCCGCGTTCACGTCGCACAAAGTCGCGTTTGCGGCGGATCGGTCGGCTCAGGAGGGGCGACGGGTCAAGCTGTCCGAGCTGGTGTAGCACAGAGTCTTCATATGTGCTACATTGAGCGAGATGAAAGGGTACATTCATGCGCGGCTCGACAAGGAAGACCGCGCCATGCTCGACGAGCTCAAGAGATCGACCGGTCACACCGAGTCCGAGCTGGTGCGCCGCGGGCTGCGCCTGGTCTCGCAAGAGCTAGGCCGCAGGCGTAGCGCGCTCGACCGCGCCGGGTCTAGCGCTGGCAAGTTCAAGAAGGGGCCTCGAGACCTCGCCACCAACAAGAAGCACCTCGAAGGGTTCGGTCGGTGAACCCACCGGGAATCTTGCTGGATACGGGACCACTCGTGGCGCTGCTGTCGGCAGACGATGCCGCCCATGCGCGGGCGCAGCACCTGTTCTCTGAATGTGTGCCCCCCTTCCGCTGCTGCGAAGCCGTTGTCGCCGAGTCATGCTTCCTGATGAGGAAGGTCCACGGCGCGGGTCCTGCCGAGGTCTTGGCGCTCGCGCGAAAGGGTGTGTACGAGATTTCGCTGTCGCTGGATGAGCACTGGGCGACCATCGAGGCGTTGCTGAGGAAGTACGCGGACCAGCCGATTTCCGTGGCCGACGCCTGCCTGATTCGCGCTGCCGAGATCTACCAGGAACCGCGCATCCTGACCTTCGATGACGATTTCAACGTCTACAGGTGGGCACGAACGACGAAGTTCCAGATGCTCTAGCGGACCACGGCCAGGGCCGCGCTCCCCGACGCTCACTTGAGAACCCTGAAACTTGACACAATGCGTCAAGCTTCGGGTCCTCAAGGGTTCTAGCGTAACCGGAACGCGAGCTAGCGAATCGGAAAGACAGCTTCCAGATCGTCCGCCGGCCGCGGGATGACGTGGACAGCGACCAGCTCACCCACGCGTCGTGCCGCCGCAGCGCCTGCATCTGTCGCTGCCTTCACCGCCGCGACGTCTCCGCGGACGATCGCGGTGACCAGGCCAGCGTCGACTTTCTGCCAACCGACGAAGACGACGTTCGCCGTTTTCACCATGGCGTCTGCGGCCTCGATCATCCCGACGAGCCCACGTGTTTCCACTAACCCGAGCGCCTCACCGATCTCTTGCTGCTGTTTCTGGGGCATAGGCGTGAATTCTACCGCGACCCGCTTGACAACGTGGTTCTCGCGCGTATGATAAGCAACATTACTAAGACATCTTATGATGAAACGTCACGACTCACTTCAAGGAGCACTGCCCCTCCTAGTGTTGAAGATTCTCCTCCGGCGCGGCCCGCTGCACGGTTACGGCATTACCTTGCACATCGAGACGATGTCGGACGAGGTGCTCCGGGTCGAGGAGGGGTCGCTCTACCCGGCACTTCATCGGATGGAGGAGGCCGGATGGATCAAGGCGCGATGGGCCGTGAGCGAGCACAAGCGGCGCGTGCGTATGTACGAGGTCACCGCCGCCGGCCGCAGACAGCTCGAGGCTGAAGAAGGCCGCTGGCACGCGGTCACCGGGGCCGTGGCGCACGTGTTGAAACACGCATAGAGGCGCGAATGTCGTTGCTGTCGCGGCTGGTGAATGTCTTGCGCGCATCGAAGGTGGAACGCGATCTCGACGACGAGCTGCGGTTCCACATCGAGGCACGCATCGACGCGCTCCTCGCGAAGGGGGTTACACGGCAGGCCGCCGAAGCACAGGTCGCGCGACAGTTTGGCAGCCGCCTGCGCCTGCGCGAGGCCAGCCGCGACGTGAAACTCGTGGCCTGGCTCGAATCGCTGCTGAAGGACGTGCGCTTCGGCCTACGCGTGCTGCGCAAGGATCTCGTGCTGACCGCCGCGGCCGTGGCGTCGCTGGCGCTGGCCATCGGCGCCTGTATCGCCGCGTTCTCGCTCATCGATGCGCTGATGCTTCGGCCGCTGCCAGTGTCGGCGCCGGATCGGCTCGTCTATCTCGCCTACCCGACCTACGAGCCTGGCTCCCCCGAGGGCGACTGGTTCAACTATCCGCTCTTCCAGCGCATGCGCGAGGCGGGGCAGCCGCACGTCGATCTCTTCGGCGTCAGCTATCCGAGCCTCCGGGCGGCAATCTTTCCCGATGGCGGCGGTCAGGACGAGCGCGTGCGCGCGCAGTTCGTCTCAGGCAATATGTTCGAGCTACTCGGCATTACACCCGCGCTGGGCCGCCTCCTGGCACCGTCCGACGATGTGATGCCTGGGGCGCACGCGGTTGCGGTCCTCAGCCACGCATTTTGGATGCGGCGCTTCGGCGGTAACCCCAGGGTGATCGGCCGCACCTTCACGTTCTATGAGCATCAGTTCCAGATCGTCGGCGTCGCACACGCCGGGTTCACGGGCACCGAGCCGGGGCGCTCGACCGACCTGTGGGTGCCCACGATGATGCACAGCGCGGAGGCTCTCGGCCCGGAGGGCGCCGACTGGAACTGGTTCCGCGTCTTCGGCCGCCTGAGGCCTGGCGTGCGCGCGGAGCAGGCGCAGGCGGTGCTTCAGGCCACATTCTCGACCTTCCGGCAGGAACGCGCGCGGACCTTCCGTCCCGACGACCCCCGCGACCGCACCGAGCGCTACCTCGAGACGCCGCTGCGCGTGCACTCCGCGGCCAACGGCCCGTCTGAGCTCCGCCGCACGTTCGAACGCCCCCTCTGGATTCTCGCCATCGTCGTCTCTCTCGTGCTGTTGATCGCTTCGTCCAACGTGGCGAACCTGCTCATCGCGCGCGCGGCGGCACGCGAGCGCGAGATGTCGCTGCGTCTATCGATCGGCGCGGGACGCGGCCGCCTGATCCAGCAGGTGCTGGTCGAGAGCGCGTTGCTTGCCAGCGTGGCGTGCGTGCTGGGCCTGCTGATCGCCGCTATCGTGGGTCCCGCGATCGTCAACATGCTGGCCCCATCGACCGATCCCGCGTATCTCGATCTGCGCCTCGACTGGCGCGTGCTCGCGTTTGCTGGCGGCATCGGGTTGATGACCACGGTCCTGTTCGGCCTGCCGTCGGCGCTGCGCGCGTCGAGCGTTGCGCCGATGGGGGCGTTGAAAGGCACGGGCGGCCGTGTCACCGCGCGACTGACACTACGTCCGCTTCTCGCGCTGCAGGTCGGCTTTAGCCTCGTCGTTTTGTTCGTCGCGAGCTTGCTCCTCCTGTCGTTCCTCAGGCTGACGCGCGTGGATCCCGGTTTCTCGCAGGATCGCGTCCTGCTGCTGTCACTCGACACAAGCGCGATCGGCGAGGATCAAGAGAAGGCTCGCGCGGCTCTGCAGTTGCTCGATCGCGTCCAGCAGATGCCGGCGGTCGACGGCGCCGCGCTGTCCCAATGGGCGCTCTTCGAGGGATCCGCGTGGACGAACAGTATCCGCATTCCCGGCCGGGAACCGGAGGCGTTCGAGCCCTTCTTCTTGTCTATCTCTCCCGGCTACCTCGAGACCATGCGCATGAGGCTGCTCGAGGGACGAACGTTCACGCCCCGCGACATCGAACCCGACCAGCCCACCGCGGTCATCGTGAATCAAGCGTTCGCGCGACGATTCTTCGACACCACGCACGTGGTTGGCCGCTCGTTCGGACGTCCCGTGTCGGGAGAGGCCGCCAAATCTTCGGTGGTGCGCGACGGGCTCCTGCCGCAGGAGATCGTTGGGGTGATCGCCGACGCGAAGTACGGCAACCTGCGCGACCCGGCGCCGCCGACCGCGTACGTGCCGCTGCGCGGGCTTGGCACGCTGCACGTGCGGGCCGCGTCGGAAGACCCGCTGGCGCTCGCGCCGATCCTGCAGCGCGAGATCCCACGTGCGCTGCCGGCGCTGCGCGTGACAAACGTCACGCTGCAGTCGACGCTGATTGCGAACAGCATCCTGAGTGAACGACTGCTCGCGCTGCTGTCCGGCTTCTTCGCGATCGTTGGCCTGCTGCTCGCGGCGATTGGCCTCTACGGCGTGCTCAGCTACGCGGTTGTGCAACGCACGCGCGAGATCGGCATCCGCGTGGCACTCGGCGCCCGGCCAATCATCGTAATCCGCACGGTCCTCGCGCACATCCTGTCGGTGATGGCCCTGGGCATCATCGCGGGCCTGGGTGGTGGCCTGTTCCTCTCGCGGTTCGTGGAGGCCGTGCTGTACGAGGTGCAGCCGCTGGACGCGTTGAGCCTCGCGCTCCCGGTGTGCGGCCTGCTCGTGGTGGCGGTGCTGGCGGCGGTCCCACCGGCGCGCCGTGCCGCACGCGTGGATCCGGTGGTGGCGCTCCGATATGAATAGGACAGACAGGGGGCAGCAATGTCGTGGCTCTCGCGGCTAGCGAATGTCTTGCGCACATCGAAGGTGGAACGCGATCTCGAGGACGAGCTGCAGTTCCACATCGAGGCACGCATCGACGAGCTCGTCCAGACGGGCGTCCCGCGACACGTCGCCGAAGGACAGGTCGCGCGCCGCTTTGGCAGCCGCCTGCGCCTGCGCGAGGCCAGCCGCGACGTGAAGATCGTCAGTTGGCTCGAATCGCTGCTGAAGGACGTGCGCTTCGGCGTGCGCATGCTGCGGAAGGACGCGGTGGTCACCGGGGCGGCCGTCATGTCGCTCTCGCTGGCGATTGGCGCGTGCACGGCGGCGTTCTCGCTCATCGACGCGCTGATCCTGCGGCCTCTGCCGGTACGCGCGCCGGAGCAGTTGATCTACCTCGAGGGTGTATTCAGCTACCCGCATTTCGAACGATTCCGAGAGGCGGCGCGCTCGCAGGTAGAGCTGTTCGCGATGCTGGAGGCCCAGCGCAGGCGCCAGGCCGTGTTTCCGGACGCAGGGGGAGCTGTTGAGAACGTTCGTCCACAGTTCCTCTCGGGTGATGCGTTCCACATTCTCGGCGTCCAACCCGCCATGGGCCGGTTGCTCGCACCCTCTGACGATGTCAAGCCTGGCGGGCACCCGGTGGCGGTGCTGAGCCACGCGTTCTGGATGCGGCGCTTCGGTGGCGACCCGTCTGTCGTCGGCCGTTGGTTCACCTTTGACGATCGCGCCTTCCAGATCATCGGCGTGGCGGATCGGACGTTCCCGGGCGTCGAACCGGGACGCCTCGTCGATCTCTGGGTGCCGAACATGATGTGGGACGCCGAGGCACTGACGGATCCGAGCACGAGATGGTTGCGCATCCTGGGTCGCCTGAAGCCGAGCGTGGAACCCGAGCAGGCCCGGAGCATCCTGCAGGCCACGTTTGCGCAGTTCCGTCGTGAGGAGGCGTCACGGATATTTCAACCAGACGAGCCGCGCGACCGCGTGCAACACTTCCTCAACTCACAGCTGTATGTGCGATCCGCTGAGAACGGACCATCAGCGCTGCGCCGCGACTTCGAGCGGCCACTGTGGATGCTCGCGGCCATCGTCGGCCTGGTGTTACTGATCGCTGCGTCAAACGTGGCGAACCTATTCCTGGCTCGCGCCGCCGCCCGAGAGCGCGAGATGTCGTTACGTCTGTCGATCGGTGCGGGCCGCGGCCGCCTGATCCAACAAGTGCTGATCGAAAGCGCCTTGCTCGCGATCGTGGCGTGCGCGCTTGGACTTCTGTTTGCGGCCGTGGCCGGTCCGACGGTCGTCCGCATGCTCGCGCCTCCGCATAATCCTGCATACCTGGATTTGCGTGTGGATTGGCGGGTGCTTGCGTTTCTCGGCGTCCTCGGTGCGCTGACGACGATGCTTTTCGGGCTGGCGCCGGCACTGCGCGCGTCCGGCGTCGCGCCGATCGGGGTATTGAGCGCGGCCAGCGGACGCTTGACGTCTCGCATTCGTGCACTGAGGCCGCTCGTCGCGACGCAGGTGGGCTTCAGCCTGGTCCTGCTGTTCCTTGCCGGCCTCCTCCTGCTCTCGTTCGGAAAGCTGACAAGCACAAACCTTGGGTTCACCAAGGCGCGGCTGATGCTCTTCACCATCGAGTCGCGAGAGCTTCCCTCGAGACCCGACGACCCCGACGAGACTGTGATGGGCGAGCGCTCTGGGAGCGGGAAGCAGGCGCATGTGATTGGCTTGCAACTGCTCGAGCAGGTGCGCCGCGTGCCGGGTGTTCAGCGAGCCAGCCTGTCCGAATGGGCGTTGTTTAGCGGGACCGGCTCGAACTCCGGGATACGGCTGCCCGGACGTGCGCTGGATGCGATCCGGCCCCTGTTTCTGGAGGTTTCGCCGGACTTCTTCGAGACGATGGGCATTCGTCTGATCGCTGGCCGGCCCTTGGAACCGCGCGACGCAGAACCGGAGACGCGGCGAGCAGTCGTCGTCAACGACGCCTTCGCGCGACGCTACTTTGGTGGCGAGCGCGCCGTCGGCCGCGTGTTCGACCGCGTCAAGTCCGCGGCGACCGTCCAGCTAGAGATCGTCGGCGTAGTTGCTGATGCCAGGTACGGCAGTGTTCGGCACCCAGCGCCGCCCCTGGTCTACCTTCCATTCCGGGGATTTAGAACGCTCCAGGTGCGCACGGGCGGAGAGCCGGCCGTTTTGGTGGATACGCTTCGCCAAGCGATCGAGGCGGTTCATCCGTCATTACAAGTCACCGACGCTCAGCTCCAGTCGACGCTCGTCGACAACAACATGCTGCGCGAGCGTCTATTGGCGCTGCTGTCTGGCTTCTTTGCAGTGGTGGGGCTACTGCTTGCCGCGGTGGGGCTGTACGGCGTGCTCAGCTACTCGGTGGTGCAGCGAACCAAAGAGATCGGGATCAGACTCGCGCTCGGCGCGCAGCAACTCGCGGTCGTGCGGTCGGTTGTAACCGATGCCAGCATCACGATGCTCATAGGTGCGGTGGGTGGCCTTGCAGGCGGGCTCTACCTCGCCCGCTTCGTGGGAACGTTCCTTTACGAGGTCCAGCCGTTTGACTTCTGGAGCCTCGCCCTGCCCGTCGGCTCGTTGCTGTGTGCGGGCGCACTGGCGGCGGTGCTACCTGCCCGGCGGGCTGCGCGGGTCGATCCGGTCGTGGCGCTCAGATACGAATAGGTGGAGAGGAGGCAGCGATGTCGTGGCTCTCGCGGCTGGCGAATGTCTTGCGCGCATCGAAGGTGGAACGCGATCTCGACGACGAGCTGCGGTTCCACATCGAGGCACGCATCGACGCGCTCGTCGCGAAGGGGGTTGCGCGGCAGGCCGCCGAAGCACAGGTCGCACGACAGTTTGGCAGCCGCCTGCGCCTGCGCGAGGCCAGCCGCGACGTGAAGATCGTCGCCTGGCTCGAATCGCTGCTGAAGGACGTCCGCTTCGGCCTGCGCGTGCTGCGCAAGGATCTCGTGCTGACCGCCGCGGCCGTGGCATCGCTAGCGCTCGCTATCGGTGCCTGCATTGCCGCGTTCTCCCTCATCGATGCGCTGATGCTGCGGCCGCTGCCAGTGTCGGCGCCAGATCGGCTCGTCTATCTCGCCTACCCGACCTACGAACCTGACCCCCCCGAGGGCGACTGGTTCAACTATCCGCTCTTCCAGCGCATGCGCGAGGCAGGACGGCAGCACGTCGATCTGTTCGGCATTAGCTCTCCGAACCTCCGGACGGCGGTCTTTCGCGATTCCGGCGGGCAGGACGAGCAGGTGCGGGCGCAGTTCGTCTCAGGCAACACCTTCCAGCAGCTCGGTATCGCGCCCGCGCTGGGGCGTCTCCTGACGCCGTCCGATGATGTGACGCCTGGGGCGCACGCGGTTGCGGTCCTCAGCCACGCATTTTGGATGCGGCGCTTCGGCGGCGATCCCTCGGTGATCGGACGACGCTTCGCGTTCTACGACGGCCAGTTCGAGATCATCGGCGTCGCGCGCGCCGGGTTCACGGGCACCGAGCCGGGGCGCTCGACCGATTTGTGGGTGCCCACGATGATGTGGAGAGCGGCGGCTTTCGGCCCGCCGGATGGCGCGGACTGGAGCTGGTTCCGCATCTTTGGTCGGCTGAAGCCGGGCGTGCGCGCGGAGCAGCTGCAGGCGGTGCTCCAGGCCACGTTCACGACCTTCCGGCAGGAATGGGCGCGGACCTACCGTCCCGACGCGCCCCGCGATCGCATCGAGCGCTACCTCGAGACGCCGCTGCGCGTGCACTCCGCGGCCAACGGCCCGTGGTCTCAGCTCCGCCGCACGTTCGAACGCCCCCTCTGGATCCTCGCCATCGTCGTCGCGCTCGTCCTGCTGATCGCCTCGTCCAACGTGGCGAACCTGCTGATCGCGCGCGCGGCGGCACGCGAGCGCGAGATGTCGCTGCGTCTATCGATCGGCGCGGGACGCGGCCGCCTGATCCAGCAGGTGCTGGTCGAGAGCGCACTGCTTGCCAGCGTAGCGTGCGTGCTGGGCCTGCTCATTGCCGCTGTCGTGGGTCCGGCGATCGTCAACATGCTGGCCCCATCGACCGATCCGGCCTATCTCGATCTGCGCCTCAACTGGCGCGTGCTCGCGTTTGCTGGCGGCATCGGGTTGATGACCACGGTCCTGTTCGGCCTGGCGCCGGCGCTGCGCGCGTCGAGCGTCGCGACGATGGGCGTGTTGAAAGGCACGGGCGGGCGCGTCAGCGCGCGATTAACCTTGCGTCCGCTGCTCGCGCTGCAGGTCGGCTTCAGCCTCGTCGTGCTGTTCGTGGCGAGCCTGCTCCTCCTGTCGTTCCTCAGGCTGACACGCGTGCATCCCGGCTTCTCGCAGGATCGCGTCCTGCTGCTGTCACTCGATACAGGCGTGATCGACGACGATGAGGGGAAGGCTCGCGTGGCGGCCCTGCAGTTGCTCGATCGCGTCCAGCAGATGCCGGGCGTCGACGGCGCCGCGCTATCCGAATGGGCGCTCTTCGAGGGAGCGTGGTGGGCCTCCGAGGTCCGCATTTCCGGCCGCGAACCCGAGGCGTTCGCGCCTTCCTTCCTGGCCATCTCGCCCGGCTACCTCGAGACGATGCGGATGCGACTGCTGGAGGGACGGACGTTTACCGTGCGCGACACCGAGCCCGACCAGCCCACGACGGTCATTGTGAATGACGCGTTCGCACGACGATTCTTCAACACGACACACGTCGTCGGTCGCTCGTTCGGACGTCCCGTGGGCCGCCGGGCCGCGACGTCTCCCGTGGTGCGCGACGGCCTCCTCCCGCAGGAGATCGTCGGTGTCGTCGCCGACGCGAAGTACGGCGACCTACGTGAGCCGGCGCCGCCCACGGTGTACGTGCCGCTCCGCGGATTCGGCACGCTGCACGTGCGGGCGGCGTCGGACGACCCGCTGACGCTCGCGCCGATCCTGCAGCGCGAAATCCCGCGGGAGCTGCCAGCGCTGCGCGTGACGAACGTCACGCTGCAATCGACGCTGATCGCAAACAGCATCTTGAGTGAACGACTGCTCGCGCTGCTGTCGGGCTTCTTCGCGATCGTCGGCTTGCTGCTCGCGGCCATCGGCTTGTACGGCGTCCTCAGCTACGGCGTCGTCCAGCGCACGCGCGAGATCGGCATCCGCGTCGCGCTTGGCGCGCAGCCAGGCGTCATCGTCCGCACCGTGCTCGCGCACATCAGTGGCGTGATGGTCGCGGGCATCGTCGCCGGCCTGGGCGGCGGCCTGTTCCTCGCACGGTTCGTGAAGACGATGCTGTACGAGGTGCAGCCGCTGGACGCGTTGAGCCTCGCGCTCCCGGTGTGCGGGCTGATCGTGGTGGCGGTACTCGCGGCGGTCCCACCGGCGCGCCGCGCCGCTCGCGTGGATCCGGTCGTGGCGCTCCGATACGAATAGAACAGACAGGAGGCAAGGATGTCATGGCTCTCGCGGCTGATCAATGTCGTGCGGGCGTCGAAGGTGGAGCGCGATTTGGATGACGAGCTCCGCTTCCACATCGACGCACGCATCGACGCGCTCGTCCAGACGGGTCTACCGCGGCACGTCGCCGAAGAACAGGTGGTGCGCCAGTTTGGCAGCCGCCTGCGCCTGCGTGAAGCGAGCCGAGACGTCAAGCTGCTGCCGTGGCTCGATTCGCTCGTCCGCGACATCCGCCTGGGCCTGCGTATGCTGCGCAAGCACGCCGTGGTCACGGGCGCGGCGATCGTGTCGCTGTCGCTGGCCCTTGGGGCGTGCACGGGGGCGTTCTCGCTCATCGACGCGCTGATCCTACGACCTCTCCCGGTACGCGCGCCCGAGCGCTTGATCCACCTAACTTTCCCTACATACGACCCCGCCTGGCCCGAGAACGACACCTTCAGCGATCCGCTCTTTGTCCGCTTGCGTGAGGCCGCGCGCGGGCGCGTCGATCTCTTCGCTGTGAGCTACCCCGAGAGGCCATCGGCGACGTTCGGCGACCAAGGCGGCGAGAAGGAGAAGCTGCGCACGCAATTCGTGTCCGGCGACACGTTCAACAGGCTCGGTGTCGTACCGGCCGTTGGACGACTCCTCACGCCGCAGGACGACGTGCGGCCTGGAGCCCATCCGGTGGCCGTCGTGAGCCACGCGTTCTGGATGCGGCGGTTCGGTGGCGATCCCGCGATCGTCGGCCGCTGGTTCGCGTTGGAGGAACGGCGAGCCTTCGGCTCCGGGCTCTGGGCTGGAGGTCAGTTTCAAATCGTCGGCGTGGCCGAGCCGCGGTTCATGGGCGTGGAGCCGGGCCGTGCCACCGATCTGTGGCTGCCGTACGCGATGGCCCCGGGGCGTTTGGGCAACCCCGAGCACAGCTCGTTCCGCGTGATCGGCCGCGTCAAGGAGGACGCTTCGCTGGAGCAGGTGCAGAGCGTGCTCCAGGCGGCGTTCACCAGCTTCCGCCGGGAACATGTGGAGAGGTTCGGGCGAGGGCAGTCGCCCGAGAGCCTCGAGCGTTTCGTCGGCACGCCGCTCTACGTGCGATCGGCGGCCAATGGTCCGTCGCCGCTGCGCCAGCAATTCGAGCGCTCACTGTGGATTCTCGCCGCGATAGCGGCGCTGGTCCTGCTGATTGCCGGCTCGAACGTCGCGAACTTGTTCCTGGCGAGGACGGCGGCGCGCGAGCGCGAGATGTCGCTCCGTGTGTCCATTGGCGCGGGTCGCGGTCGGCTGATCCAGCAGATGCTCGTAGAGAGCGCGCTCGTGGCTGGCGTCGCCTGCGCGCTCGGCCTGCTCTTCGCTGGAGTCGCGGCGCCGGCGGTCGTGGGCATGCTCGCGTCCGCCGACGATCCGGTGTATCTCGATCTGCGGGTGGACTGGAGACTCGTGGCGTTCGTCGGCAGTCTGGCGCTGCTGACGACCGCCGTGTTCGGCCTCGCACCGGCGCTGCGCGCGGCGAGCGTGGCGCCGATGACGGCCCTCAAGACCGGCAGTGCGGGGGCCGGCACCCGCGCCGGAGTCATGCGTCCGTTCGTCGCCTTTCAGGTCGCGTTCAGTCTGGTCGTGCTGTTCGTCGGCGGGCTGCTGGTGCTGTCGTTCGCCAGGCTGGCGAGCGTCAATCCGGGTTTCTCCTCGTCTGGCGTGGTGTTGCTGTCGGTGGAACCCCTCCATCGCGTGGACGAGAAACGGCTGCATCGGGCGCTACTCCAAATACTCGATCGGCTCCGTGACGTCCCTGGCGTGCAGGCCGTCAGCTCCGCCGAGTTCAACGTACTCGGCCGCCCGTGGAGACACTACGTTCGTGTGCCAGGCACAGAGCACGAGACGATCGAAGCGACGATGGCGCCGGTGACGCCTGGGTTCTTCGAGACCATGAGGATTCCGGTGCTCGACGGGCGCACGTTCACCCGCCGCGACATCGAGGCGAAGAATTCCACGGCCGTGGTCGTGAACCAAACGTTCGCTCGGCGCTACTTCGGCCGCGAGCGTGCCGTCGGGCGTCTCTTCGAGGGGCGCTTTGACGACAACGTCGTACAGAACGAGATCGTCGGCGTCGTGGCCGATACGAAGCACGACCTGCGCGAGCCGGCGGCACCCACGCTCTACATCCCGCTGCGAGCTACCGGCACATTCCACGTGCGTACGGCGGACGATTCCGCTACTCTCATGTCCAGGCTCCGCGAAGAGGTCCACGCCGCGGATCCAGCGTTTCGGGTAACAGCCGTCACGCCGCAGTCCGCGGTGATCGATCAGACGCTGCTACGCGAGCGCCTGCTCGCGCTGCTATCCGGGTTCTTCGCGGTGGTTGGCCTGGTGCTTGCCGCCGTGGGACTGTACGGCGTGTTGAGCTACTCCGTGGTGCAGCGAACGAAAGAGATCGGTATCAGGCTTGCGCTCGGCGCGCAGCAACTGGCGGTTGTGCGGTCGGTCGTGACCGATGCCGGCATCACGATGCTCGTAGGCGCCGCGGGTGGCCTCGCGGGCGGACTCTATCTGGCGCGATTCGTCAGAGCCCTGCTCTACGAAGTCCAGCCCTTTGACTTGTGGAGCCTTGCCCTCCCGGTTGGCTCCTTGCTGTGCGCGGGCGCGCTGGCTGCGGTGTTGCCTGCCCGTCGCGCTGCACGGGTGGACCCGGTCGTGGCGCTCCGATACGAATAGGGCAGACAGGAGACAGCGATGTCCTGGTTGTCATCTTGTTGTGCAAGTATCCTCCTGGTGCTCTTACTGATGGTGGGGAGCATCTTTGCGCAAGTCACCATTGCGGTCATTCATGGAAATGTCACGGATGAGTCTGGTGGCGTGATCCCAGGCGCCACTGTCACAGCGCGAAACGTGGAGACGGGTGGGACGCGAGCCACGGTAACGAACGAGAGCGGCTATTACACTTTCGAAGCTTTGCAGGCCGGCATCTACGATATCTCAGCTGAGATGCCGGGCTTCAACACCTACCTGCGCGAAGGCGCGGAGCTCTCGGTAGGGGCGAGAATCCGTATCGACGTGACCCTGCAGGTCGGCGAAGTCACGGAGACGACTACCGTAACCGGCGGAGCCGTCATGGTGGACACGAGATCTGCAGAGGTTTCTGCACTGGTGGACGACAAAAGGATCACAGATCTGCCGCTGAGCGGACGCAACGTCATCGGACTGGCGTCCCTGCTGCCCGGAATCTCGACGGTTCAGGCTCCGCAGGCGCAGACTGGCTCTCGGGATGGTCCGGTCATGACCGTGCACGGCGGAAGAGACAACCAGAACTACTTCACACTGGATGGGAGCTACTTTACGCATCCTTCCCGCAATACGGGAATGAATCCGCCGCCTCCGGACGCCGTGCGAGAATTTCGAATCAAAACCAACAACTTTTCGGCGGCGGAAGGGCGAAACAGCGGAGCCGTCGTGAGTGTCGTGACCCGCAGCGGTACCAACCAGCTTCGCGGATCGCTCTGGGAATTTCACCGCAACGACGATCTGAATGCGCGGAACTTCTTTGCTGTGTCGAAGGAAGACCGCACGATGAATCAGTTTGGAGCGGCGGTCGGTGGACCAATCATCAAAGATCGAGTTCACGTATTCGGAAGCTATGAAGGATTCCGGGATCGTCCGCAGCCGGCCACGACGGGCGCGTTCCCGCCAACCGCGGCGGAGCGCGCCGGCGATTTCTCGCATGTCAGCCAACAACTGGTCAACCCGTATACGAGCCAGCCGTTTGCAAACAACCAGGTAGATCCGTCTCTCTTTGATCCGGTCAGCCTCAGGTTGCTGGATTTCATTCCGCTGCCCAACGCACCGGACGGGAGGCTGGTGACCAACAATCCGGAGTCTAACGACAACGATCTACTGATATTCCGAAACGATATTCAGATCACCGCGAATCAGAGCCTGTTCTGGCATTACTACTACAATACGAATCACAGGCCGCCCCGGTTGACTGGAGACATCCCCGGATGGATGGACTTCAGTGCGGGTCACACGTTTCACAACGTCAGTGTGTCCCACACATGGACGCTGTCTCCGAACCTGGTCAACTCGTTCACTCTCGGCTACAACTACAGTGATCAGTTTACTCAGAACGATCCGTTCCGCTCGGCCGAGTCGCTTGGGCTGGATTTTCCCAACTACACGAGCTACGGATCACCTCGGTTCGGTGCGTCGGGTCGGTTTTCCTTGAATGCAGTTTCCGAGTGGAACAACACTTCGAAAGCGTACAACTTCCACGAGGCGATGAGCTGGGTTAAAGGGGACCACGTGATGAAGTTCGGGGCGGAATACTTCCGTCTGACCTTCTCTCAGGCATGGCTGTCACCACCGCTGTTTGACTTCAACGGACAGCGCTCAGGAGATCCCATGTTGGACTTCATGATGGGAGCCTGGAGGACACTGGACTTCGGATGGAATCGACGGGCCAACGACAACATTCTGCCATGGTACTGGAGCTTCTACTTCCAGGATGAGTGGAGAGCGGCCTCGCGCCTGACCCTGACGCTGGGATTGCGCTACGAGCTGGCTTCCTGGTGGAACGACCAGCGGGAGCTCGCGCTTTCCACTTTCGTGCTGCCGCTGGACAAGACGACTTCGGCGCCGATTGACGATCCGCCACCCGGCTATCTCTTTGCCAACTATGATTTGCCGGCCGGTATCGTGAAAGCAGACAAGAACAACGTTGCTCCTCGAATCGGTCTGGCCTATGACGTGAGCGGAGACGGTCGGACCAGCCTGCGTGCCGGTGGTGGGATCTTCTATGATGCGCCCACGGCCGAGACCATGGCTCAAGTCAACCCCCCGTTCGCGGGAAGCGAGCAGTTCTTCAACGGACGTCTGGACGCTCCAAAGGCCGGGGTGGCGGGGCCTCTGCCACCCACCACCTTTGAGCCCGGTGCGCCGATTGGATTCTTTCTGCCGACCAATGCTGCTTCGGTGGACATGAATCTGGCGACGCCTTATAGCTATCACTGGAACCTGGGGCTCCAGCACCAGTTGACCGATGACATCGCCGTGTCCGGCGACTACATCGGCAAAATCGGCCGTAAATGGATTTCTTCGTACCCCTGGAATCCGGCCGTTTACGTTCCCGGCACAGATGCCGACGGCAATCCTCTTTCGACGCTCGAGAATGTCAACGAGCGCGTGCTCTATGGAAAAGGCATCCTAGATACTCGTAATTTGATGCTGGCCAGCATGTTCGACAGCTCGTACCACGGCGCTGAGTTCACGGTGAACAAGAGAATGTCCGGCGGCGTCACCGTTCTGGCCAACTACACCTTCTCGAAGGCGATCACAGACAAGTCGGCCCGGTTCTCCGATACGAGCGATGTGCCGAATCCCTTCCAGATCAAAGAATCGAAACGCGGCTTGGCCACCTTTGATCGGACTCACGTGCTGAATGTTTCCGCGCTGTTGAGTCCGTATGCCCACGGAGGTCCGGCTGGGTTCGTGGGCGCACTGCTTCGCAACTGGACCTTTGCGCCGATCTTTCAGTACAGAAGCGGCCAGCCGCTGGAGCTGTTCCTGGGAGAAGATCGGGCGCTGGACGGCACGGCCGGTTCCCAACATCCGGTCGCCGTGAGGAATCCCACGCTGACGCATGACACGAATATCTCCAAGATCACGCAATGGTTCGACACCGACGCGCTGGCACTGCCGGAAATCGGCACCTACGGCAACGCTGGCGTTGGACTCGTGCGCGGCCCATCCTACGTCGATTGGAGCCTTGGTGTGATGCGGGACTTCGTGCTTCCCGGCATCCTCTCGGAAGAGAACCGGATTCAATTCCGCGCCGAGTTCTTCAATCTGTTCAACAACACGAACCTCGAAAACCCCAACACCACTTTCACGAGCTCGAGCTTCGGACGCATCACGAGCGCAGGCGCATCCAGGGAAATTCAATTTGGGCTAAAGTTCATCTGGTAATCAACCGTGGTGTAGCGACGTTCGAGGTTAGTGCCCGGGCAATCGGAGGCACTAACCGACAGGAGGTGCAATCTTGAGAAAGGCTCCTCGGAAAAAGGCTCCGGCGCTTGCTCCTGGCCCAGTGGAACCACTCCGAAGAGTCTCTAAGGTGGAACCTGACATCGCTCAACGAGAGGAAGCGAAGCTGCTCGCGGCCAAGAAGACAAAGCGACTTGTATCACTGGACGCTTACCGTGGACTGATCATGATCTCGCTTGTCTCCGTTGGCTTTGGATTGTCGGCATTTGAGGGACACCCGATCTTCGGCTTCCTGGCCGCGCAGGTAGAACACGTCCAGTGGGAAGGCCTCGTTTTCTGGGATCTGATTCAGCCGGCATTCATGTTTATGGTTGGCGTTGCCATGCCATTTGCATATGCGAAAAGACGCAGTCTCGGGGAGTCGCACAGTCGCGTGTTCCTGCATGCCCTAAAGAGGGCCCTGGTGTTGATCGTCATTGCCAACGTGATGGCATCCATCCATCAGGGAGAGCCGACGATCGGGTTCATCAACGTGCTCAACCAGATTGCGATCGGCTATCTGCTTGCGTTCATCGTTCTCGACAGGAGCTATCTGACACAGGGAACTCTGGCCGTCGGTATTCTCCTCTTCTATACGCTGGCTTGGGTGCTGTACTCGGGCAATGGCCCGGGCGGTCCGTGGCAGATGGATTACCGCAACCTGGGAGGGGATTTTGATCAATGGCTACTCGGGAGAACTTACAGTGGCTATTATGTCGGATTGAATGCCATTCCATCGACCGTGACGATTCTGTTCGGCGTCATGTGCGGGCGTCTTGTTGACAGCAACTTGCCTCCACAAAAGATCATGAAGCTCCTTGCAATGTTCGGAGTCGGCAGCATTGTCGTCGGTCTTGTGATGAGTCCAGTTGTGCCAATCGTGAAGCGGATCTGGACAGCTTCTTTCACGTTTTACTCGGCTGGCTTCGTCATCCTGGGTCTGTTGTGTTTCTACTGGCTGGTTGAAGTCAAAGGCTACAAGAAATGGACGTTTCCGCTGGTAGTTGTGGGAATGAACTCCATTCTTGCCTATGTCATCTTCCAGATGGCTCGCGGATCGGTAGAGAATGGCGTGATGGTATTCGTAAGACCGCTCGTGGAAGTGATGGGACCCTATGGAGTGGTGATGCACTCGCTTCTTAGCCTGCTGGTCATTTGGTATGTGATGTACTTCTTCTACAGGCATCGAATCTTCTTCAAAGTCTGAAGAAAACACCTGCCCCCGCGGGGAGGAGAGCAACGATATCCCTCCCGCGCAGTAGCCAAGCTCCGCCGCGCCTTACTTCGCGTGCGTCCCTCATCAAAGGCCTCCCGCTTCCCACGCTGGTAGGCGAGCATCAGGTCATCGTCAGCGCGCTGTCGGTCACTCACGCAAAAGTCGCCTTGGCTGGATGGTACCGACCTTCTTCATGTGTGTATACGCCCGCCGGACGCGCAAGGTTAGGTTGCCACCGCGAATACCTGCCCCGAAACCAGGAGTCCTAACCATTGGTCAGGAATTGGCGTTGTTACTTTGTGAGGCAAGCGTGACGCCCAGTCATGGTCAAGGTCCTCGGGTGCGTGATGCATCCTGCGGTGCATCCGAGGCGAAGATCAGGAAACCACGAAAGGGGCGCTTGACTCTGGAGCACGCTCCAGCGATGAAACTGGGACTGGAGCGTGCGGAGCACGGCTCGGATGTGACCGGGCGATTCGACCGACAACATCTGCGAGGAGCATCAGAGACATGGACACCCAACGCGTGGCGCTGACCGTCGGCGGGATGACCTGCGATCACTGCGCGGCGACAGTCCGGCGTGCGCTGGCCGCCGTACCCGGAGTGGAGCAGGCTGATGTCAGCTTCGCGGACAAGCGCGCCGACATCTCAGCAAATGGTATTGCGCCCGGCGCACGAACCGTCTTGTGGGTGCGCACATGCTCGCCACCGAGGCAGGCGAAATGATTCAAGCGCCGACGCTGGCGATCAAGCACGGCATCACGATCGACGAATTGGCCGCAGCATTCCATCCGTACCTCACGCTGGCCGAGGCCGTCAAGCTGGCGGCGCAGAGCTTCACCAAAGACGTGAAGAAGCTGTCGTGCTGCGCGGCGTGACCCGACGTTTAACGAGCGACCCAGTTCAAACGAAATGGAGGAACCGATGCAAACCAAGACTCTCGATATCTCGGCACTGGCCGCCGAGTTCACCGCGGCCCACCCCAACCTGGACCCCCGGCGACAACGGCTCGCTCTCGCGACCTTCCGCCTGCTCGGCGAGGGAAGGCCGTTCCGGCCCGAGGAGCTCGCCCGCCGCGCCAACCTCCCGCCCGCGGAGGTCGCCGCCTTGTTCGACGAGTGGCCGATCGTCCAGCGCGATCGCGAGGGGCAGGTGATCGCGTTCGGGGGCCTAACGCTCGAGCCGACCTCGCACGCCCTCGAGGTGGACGGGCGCACACTCCACACCTGGTGCGCGCTCGATACCCTCTTCCTGCCGGAGCTCCTCGGTCGGCCGGCACGGATCCGCTCCACCTCGCCCGACACCCGCGAGACGATCTCACTCACCGTCGACGGGGCGGGTGTGCGCGACGTGGTGCCCGAGGGGGCAACGATGACGCTGCATGCGGTCGGCGGATTCGATCTCAAAGACGTGGTCGGGACCTTCTGTTGCTACGTACATTTCTTCGCCTCCGAGCAGGCGGCGCGCGCCTGGGCCGAGCGGAGTGAGGGCACCTACGTTGCCTCGATCGTCGAGGGCTTCGAGTACGGACGGCTCTTCAACCACGCGCAGCTGGGCGCGGCGCTCGAAGAGGCGAGCAAGTCCGATGGCAAGAAGTCGCCATGATCGACCACGAGCCGCAGACGCCGATCAAGGGGACAGCGGCCGGTGTGCCATATACGTCGCGCTTCCGCCCGCAAACGGTGCGCAGGCGGCGCCGCTCATCATCGTCTGGCACCTTGGAGGGCCGCCGCGAAGCGAGACCGCGATGGCTGCGGCGCTCCCGGATGAGCCCGGCCATCAGGCTCACCAGCGTGGTCGCGCGCTGCGAGCAGGTGTGGGGCTTCGAGTATCCGTGGAACGAGCGATCGCGGGCCGTCGCCGACCGCCTCGACTTCGTCTCTCGCGCTGATGAGATCGCCGAGCGAGACGTCGCAGCGTTGCTGGTCGTTGGCGCCAATGACGACGAAGAGGGGTTTCGAGTGCCCGCCGAGGAGCTGCGCCACGCGCTCTCGCGACGCTCGCCCGAGCGCACGTCGCTGGTCACAATCGCCGGGATGGGGCACCCGCTGGCCAAGGAGCCCGGCCTCGCGCCGGCGCCGCAGACCGAGCATGCAGCGCAGGTGGACGCCGTCGTCGTCAACTGGTTGCGCCGCCACGATGTAAAGGAGCTGCAGACATGACCCCAGGGCCAAGTCGACACCATCGCTCATGAATTCATCATCACCCTGTAGGCCATATACTTCGACCGTCGGTCATGGCTTTTCCCGTAGCGGGAAACCGGGTTGCGTCACCGCAGCCTAGCAGGTCAAGTCGTTGGATTCAGTAGCACGCCAGGATGGATCAGTGAGTAGCGTGGGCTCGACCAAGGGGCTGGTCGCGGAGCTCGGCCTGGTCTGTCTACTCGTTGGCTATGGTGAGTTCTCCATCTATCGTCTGATCCTGCTGCTATTGCTCGCGTCGCAATCGCTGTGGGTTCGACGCCTCAGTTGGTCGCACGTGGGCCTGCGCCGGCCGACGTCGGTATCGCGCACGGTGCTGCAGGCGTTTGTTGCGGCATCCATCATCCTGGTCGCGGTCGGATTCCTGATCGTGCCGGGCGCCGTCTGGCTCACCGGTGTTCCTGTTGACCTGTCTGCATTGGGCGAACCGCGTGACGTGCGTGCCCTGTGGCTCTGGCTGGGGCAAGCCTGGACGCTGGCGGCATTCGGTGAGGAAATGGTCTTCCGCGGCTATCTGATTCGCCGCCTAAGTGACCTCACTGGCGACGGGCCCATCGGGCGGGCCATTGCCCTCGTAATCAGCAGCGCCCTGTTCGGTCTCGCGCACCGCTATCAAGGGTGGGCTGGGGTGATCGCAACTGGAACGATTGGCGGCATCCTGGGGCTGTTCTATTTCGTCAGCCGGCGGAATCTATGGGCGGTGATCTTGTGTCACGCGCTCGTCGATACCGTGGCGTTGTCGGCTATCTATTTCGACCGTCGGTCATGGCTTTTCCCGTAGCGCGGAACACGCCCAACAAGCATTGGCCACGCGGTCAGGCGAGGGGCATTGTTGCCGCGGCCGGCGACCAATCTCACTAGGAAAGGCTGCGAAGCTCGACCAAGCACTTGACAGGATTCTGGGAGCGCACGCGTTTTTGTGCGGAGGCGCGCGAGAATGCGCCGCTGCGAGCGCCACGTTGACCATGAGGCCGCGCTCGCAGGCAACGCTGACTGAAAAGAAGGATCGGCGCGTTCGCGTGCGCCATGGGGCTGTTGTGAGCCTCGAAAATCGCCTCCGTAAAATAGGGTATGGCGACTCTACTTTCCTCGTTCGATCAGCTCTCCGACCGGGATCTCCTCTGCGAGATCGCGCGCCTCGCTGCTTGCGAACGCGAGGCCACCGCGAGCCTCGTTGCCTCATTTGCCGCGCTCGACCGGCGTCGCCTGTATCTCGCCGAAGCCTACGGATCGTTGTTCGCGTACGGCACCCAGGTGCTCCGGCTGTCGGAGTCCGCCGCCTACAATCGATCGAGAATATCTCTTTGCGCTGCGCCCGCCACAACGCGCATGAGGCCGAGCAGGTGTTCGGGCCGTGGCAGGCCACGTCCGTGCGAGAACGGCCTCCCCACTACGGCGCTGAGGTCGCGGCCGTCCGTGAGGCACCACTCTGTGTCTGCGTGCGTGCGACGTTCACCGCACCTGACGCGGACCGCCCGCGCTCACCGGCCCAATGCTCGCCAGCCACCCAGCCACTCCAGGCGAGGCTGCCAGCCGGCCTCAGAACTCGGAACTGGCCGCGCGGCCAGTTGTGCTTCACGGAAGCCGGAGAGACCTAGCCCTTACATCTTGACCTGGACCACACGTCGCCGCTACTATATGGAACCATATGGTTCCGCAACCGCATGGTTCCGGAAAGGCAGAGGATCAGCTCAGTGCCACCTTTGCAGCGTTGGCCGACCCGACCAGACGCGCTATTCTGGCCCGCCTACTGACACACGAAGCCTCCGTCGCTGAGCTTGCCGAGCCGTTTCAGATGACGACGCGCGGCGTGTCCAAGCACATCGGCGTGCTAGAAGCCGCGGGGCTTGTCACCCGCAGCCGCGATGCTCAACGCCGGCCCAGCCGAATCCGCGCAGAGCCACTGGCGGAGGTCGATGTGTGGCTTCAGACCTACCGGCGTCTCTGGAAGGGTCGCTTCGACCGATTGCACGAACACCTCGCTTCGCAGCGGAAGGGCAAACATCGATGACCGACGACTCACGAGCTGGCGCCCCTCACGATCTCACCATGGTTCACATCTTCGAGGCACCCCGCGAGCGCGTCTTCCGAAATTGGGTCGAGCCGGATCACGTCAGAACCTGGTTCGCACCAGACGGGTTCGCGGTCACTGTCTGCGAGATCGACGCGCGCCCTGGGGGTCGCTGGCGCGTCGAATATCGGTCGGACAGCGGCGTGACGTACCTGGAACACGGTGAGTTCCACGAGGTCGTGCATCCGGAGCGATTGGTCTTCAGCCTGATGCAAGAGGACGGCAGTGGCCACTCGCGTGCGAGCACTGTGGTGACGGTGACCTTTGCCCAAAAGGGAGCGAAAACGGAAGTGACCTTTCATCAGACCGGCTTCGATTCCGCCGCCACGCGCGACGGTAATGCCGAGGGCTGGAAGGAGTGCTTCCATAAGCTCGAGCGCCATCTGGCGCGTTGACCGGCCATGAACACCACGCGTGACGCCGTGCGCGCAGGGCCGCGAGAGTGGGCCGGGCTTGCGGTGATTGCTCTCCCGTGCCTGCTCTATTCAATGGACCTGACCGTTTTGAACCTGGCAGTCCCGCACCTGAGCGCGGACCTCGAGCCCAGCGGCGCTCAACTGTTGTGGATCGTCGATATCTACGGATTCCTGATCGCCGGCTCGCTGATCACGATGGGGACGCTAGGCGACCGGATCGGCCGCCGGCTGTTGCTCTTGGTCGGCGCCGCGGCGTTCGGCTTCGCCTCTGTCCTCGCGGCGTTCTCCAGCAGCGCCGAGATGCTGATCGTCGCTCGCGCGCTCCTCGGTGTCGCCGCGGCGACCCTTGCACCGTCAACGCTGTCCTTGATCCGCAACATGTTCCTCGATTCGCAGCAGCGGAGATTTGCGATCGGCGTCTGGATTGCCAGCTTCTCGGCGGGCGGTGCAATCGGCCCGCTGCTCGGCGGACTGTTGCTCGAGTACTTCTGGTGGGGCTCCGTGTTCCTGCTGAACGTGCCGGTGATGATCCTGTTGCTGGCGCTTGGGCCGATCCTCTTACCGGAATTTCGTGATCCCAAGGCGGGGCGGATGGATCTGATCAGCGCGGCGCTGTCCCTCATGGCCGTCCTCGCCGTGATCTATGGGATCAAGAAGCTTGCCGAGAACAGTGAAGTCGTTCTGCCGACCCTAAGCATCGTGGCGGGACTGGTCATTGGCGCAGTCTTCTTGCGCCGGCAACAAACGTTGAAGGAACCGTTCATCGATCTCTCGTTGTTCCGCTCCGGCGTCTTCAATGCATCCTTGGCTGTCAATATCCTCGGCTTCTTCATCGCCTTCGGAACGTTTCTCTTCATCGCACAGTACTTGCAGCTTGTGCTCGGGATGAGCCCCCTGCAAGCGGGTCTGTGGACGGCCCCCTCAGGCATTGCGTTTATCGCCGGCTCGATGCTCGCTCCAGTATTTGCAGGTCGGATGCGGGTCGCCTCTGTCATGGCGAGCGGGTTCGCCTTCGCGGCCATTGGCTTCCTCGTGCTGACCCAGATCGACAGCTCCCGCGGACTCGTGGTCGTAGTAACCGGATTCATCATTTTGTCGCTCGGGCTCGCCCCCGTGTTCACGATGGCAACCGATCTCATCGTCGGGACCGTTCCACCCGAGCGGGCCGGTATCGCCTCCGGGCTTTCAGAGACCAGCACCGAATTCGGCGGCGCGCTTGGCATCGCCGTCTTGGGCAGCCTCGTAACCGCCATTTATCGCAGCCGGGTCGTGGCGGGCATCCCAGCTGACATGCCAGCCGAGGCGGTGGAGACTGCTGGGGACACGCTCGGCGGCGCGGTGGCGGTGGCTGGGCGCGTGCCTCATCACGTAGGCCTCGCCCTACTGGAGACCGCGCGGGAAGCGTTCACCCATGGCGTAGTCGTCGCGGTCGCAATAAGCGCGGTCCTGGCAGTGGCCGCCGCCATCCTGACCATGAGGATGCTTCGAGATCTACGGGGGCCCACGCCTGCAGCGGACTAGGTGTGCGACAGACTGCATCCAGAAGGTCACGAGTCTCGAGACGCGCTTGCAGTTCCGCCTCCATCACACGCTGCCAGTCACACCATGCGTCTTGAGGACCCGTAGGATCTGTACCTGTGTGGGTAGCTCAATCAAAAAGTCCGCATCTCGCTCGAGGTGATGCACCTGCATCGGATCTCCGCCCGTGAAAGCACTCATTGCATGGACGCTCGCCCAGTACGAAATCGTCATGAACTCGCTGTCATGCTCGCGATCCTCACGAAACGTCTGCACTCCCAATGCTTTGCCGATGAGCGGCTTGATGCCGACCTCGTAGTTGTACGCCTCGTATTCGTCGGCGCGCTCCCGCGGCGTGCGCCCGCGCCAGATGCGGGCGATCGCCGGCTGTCCTGCATCTACACTCATTCGAAGCTCCCTTCTGGCCCAAGAAAAAGCCGCTGTCGATGCCGCTCGCTGTAGATCCTCAGTTGTACACACGTCCGAGAAATTCCCGAACCAACGCCGCGATCTCCGTCACATTCGTCTCGAGCGCGACCTCGTCCACCTGCTGGGCATCGCCTTCTGGGCGCCACTCGAACGGTAGCTGTGTCACGACCTTGTACCGTTCGAGCGGTACCAGCGAGACAGCGAACAGGCCGCTGTCATCCGTCGTCACCCTGCGGGAGTAGTTTGAGGAGGAGCTTCTCTACCTGTACCCACCCAGGTTAAGCTGGTAAGCAACACTCAACTGCATCGTCACGTTCGGGGCCACTTGGCCGACGTTGCGAGAGCGCAGCCCATTCCAGTCTTCCATGACGGGGACGAAAAACCGCGCTTGAACAGCCAAATCTCTCCATGCACGCACTCGAATTCCAGGCGTCAGATCAATGAAACGGCCGCCCGTATTGAGAACCTTTGTTCCATCGCGCAATCGGTCCGGCAGGATCAATTCAGAATCGGTATCATGTTTCGCACTGAGCGCGTCGATCGACCCCAACAGCTCCAGGCGTCTTCCCCAGAATGGCAGGGGGTACTGTCCCCCGACATGAATTTGAAACTCCCGACCAAATCGATAGCCGACCTTGTTGTCGTTGAGCGGGAGTCGCAGAAACGAACTTCCGAAAAACGACAAATTGCCAAAGCTGTGATAGTAGGAGACAGTCGGCACCACATCGTAGCCGCCAGAGCCAACCTGGAACGCAGGCGGCAAGCGGGCCTGGTCCGTTCGAGGTTCCTCAATGCCTCCTGTGGGAAATTTCACTCCGAGACCGAGCGAGAGAGAAGGTCCAATTCCCGGTTCGGGCTTGACCACTTCGAACCGGCCGAACACGGCAAGGTCTCCGATGCCACTCGCCACTCGTTTCCCGAATTGACTGGTTGTCTGGACCTTGTGCACATAGGGGACCATCAGCGACGCCGTAAAACGATCAGTCACGCCATACTCAAGGAAGGTGGTGATGTTCGAGATGGCGGCCTCATTCCCGCCCACGTTCGTGAGACTGGATCCGCCCTCGCGAAAGTTATCGAAATCGGCATGCTCTGTGGTGGTGACCATGCGAAGCGTGTCTCTCCGCATCTGAGGCTGCTCTGGATCGATGGCCTCGAGGGGCATGCAGACTGACCCACAGCCACCCTGAGCGAACAGAAGCGGAGCTCTAAAGAGCAAAACGACCAACCCTACAGCGAACGGCAGCGCATTCCGCATGAATCTGCCTCCTGGATGGAGCTCGGCTGGCACTGCTGCGTCGACGATGCCGCGGCGCGCCTCACGGGCTTCCGGTGTGATCTTGTCGTCGAGACGCGCGAATACCGAGGGGCTCCGTCGGCCAGTAGCGAGGCAAGCCGTGCTCGTCGACGACCGGGAATAGCGTGCCGGGCGGGAGCACCTGCAGGCTCTTGAGGAACTCGATGACCGCGTCCTGTTCGGCAGGTGGCAGCGTCTTGAACAGTGCCCGCGAGCCGTCCGCCTCGCCACCATGCGCGAGCACGGCCTCGCGGAGCGTGGTGTACTGGCCATGATGGAAATAGGGCGGTTCATTGGCGACGCCCCACAGCTTGCGCGTGAGAAACTTGCGGTTACCCTCGAAGAAACCAGGCGATCCGTGCGGTTGATTCATGTCGAGTGGCTCGATGTTCGGGTCGTCCGGATCGTCGCAGATATCATGGAGCTTGAGATCCGTATACGCCGGCACGTGCACGACACCCCGTACGGCCCGCAGGCGCGGCTGAGGGAGCCGGAGGTCCGTCAAGTTGACGGCGAGCGTCGAGGCTTCGCCCAGACGGAGCGTATCGTCCGGATTGAACGGATTCGGCTCGGTGAAGATCCAGCCCTCGTTGTCGAGCGGCAGGCTCGGCCGATGACACGTGGCGCAGCCGATCGTCTCAAAGCGCTGCTCGCCGAGCATAATTGCCGCCTCGATGGCCCGGTCGCGCGGGATCACGCGACCGGGCACCGCCATCGTCGCCTGGAAAATCGTCGCTGCCGTCACGTCAGCCCTCGTGAGCTCGTTCACAACCCCGTCGCCGTCCGGGTCCACGTCCTGTCCGACGCGCTCGGTCGCCTGGATCCCATGATGATGGGTGAACGCATTCACGGTGAACTGCCGTAGAGAGACGACGTTTCCAGCCTGGTGAAACGGCCGAATCAAAAGGCTTGGCGGGTCGTTCGGTCCCGTTGTCGCCAGGCTCGCGGCCGGTAGCCCTTCGACTCCGGTGGCATCCCATGCGCCCTCAGCGGTCCTGGCGATCACACCGAAGCTGACGCCCTTCGATTCCAACGGCTGCCGGCCGCCGGGCGGCGTCGCGTCTCGGATCCGCTGGAGATCGGTCGACATCTGCCGAGCGAGCATCTCGATGAACCCTGCCCCGAACATGCCAAGTGTCGCGCGCGAGTTGGCGATTGATTGAAGCGTGGTCTGTGTGCCACTTTCGTCCACGCTGCTGCCCGTGGCCGTGGGATCGCTGGTATCGAAGCTGGCGAAATCAAAGCGCTGCCCGAGCACGAACACGTTCGCCACGATGTCACCGCCGCCGCCGGCGACGCCGAACGGCGCGTTGTGACACCCCGCGCACGAGTTGGCGTCAGGCGCCGACACGCGGTTGAAGTTTCGGGGGAAGACGAGCGGCCGGCTCGGGTCCTCGAGCGGCGCGCCCGTGCCCTTGACGAGCGGTCGGCCCGCCCCTTCCTGGATCGTCCAGTTAGCGCGAAACAACTGCTCGCCGAACTGGATGAGCCGCGCGAGCGGCATGGCAAACTCCTCGTCGTCCTGAAGATGGCGCGCGATGGCCACCTCGCGGCCGATGGGTGTCTGGGCCACACCGGTTGCCGTGGCGACTATGGCGGCAAGCGCGAGACAGGCCACAAGACGAATGCGGGTCATGGGTGTCTCCACGGATAGCCAGCTTTCAACCTCACCAAGCTATGCCATTGCGTTAGTCGCGAGTCGGTGAGACGGCCACCTCCCCGAGGAACACGTTTCCTCCAAAGCGACACATGCCTGGAAAGAGCTCGGAGGGCGTGCAAAGCGGGTTGCCGGGCTTCCAAAAAGGCGTCGTGAAATGCACGGCAAACCAGTCCTTTTTCGCCACGTCCGAGTCCTCAGCGACCGCGATGAAGTCGTGAGGCGGCGGATGCACACCGACGCCGTCGGTGTCTTCCAGAACGTTGCCGGCCAGCCGAGTGATCGAGCGCATCTTCCCCGTTGCGATGATCGACCGCGGTGTGAGCCGACTGACCTCATAGGTGTCAATGCTGACCGAATACATCAGCATCTCGAAGACGCCCAGCGAATCAACAAGGCCCAGCGGTAGAAGGCCCAGCAGCGAATCAAGGACCAGCGTACCGACGCCACAGCTCACCATCTCCCGGTTGATGGTGAATGTGGATGCCTGCTGGAGGACGGACAAGTCGGTGTACATCCCGACGCCCGCATCCTGTAGGCCCATATCCTGCGACTGCGCCACACTCGGCCGTGTGCCGAGAATGAAAACGAGCGTCACGAGCGCGATTACGGTTTTCATCACTATCCTCCTCATTTCCTGATACTTCCTGCTCCGATTGTTTGGAGCCGTGTTGAATGCTTCGAGACACACGACCCGCGAAACGGTCGGTGGCACACGCCACCCAAGCCCGCCTGGCAGCTGATGGTCTGCGCGAGACGTTTGTTTCCCTCTCACCGTCGCACGATGGCCGCTACCGGCGGCTACGGCGGCAGTGTATTGGGGCTTTCCCGAGGCGAGGTCTGCAGGGCGAATCAGACTTTCGGAGGCGGGGTTCTCAGGAGCAAGTCTGGATTCAGATAGAGCTCGGGCGGTTCAAACCGAAGCCGGCGCGTGACGGTCAGCAACGCGACGTGGGTCTCTGAAGGGGAAACGGCGATGCCGAACACAAAGAACGCGAGGGAGGAGTCGGTGCCCGTCAGCACACACCCTGCGCCACCTTGTGGTGCCCGCTTCCTCGCGCAAATCTTGGTGCAGTCTCCGACCTGTTGCGAGGCCTCCGGCGTGGTCCGTGGGGACCCCAGACAGATCATCCCCATCCCGTTCAAGGGCATGATGAGCACCAGCGTCCCGAGCAGTACCTTGCGCAACGTATGCCGCACGTTAAGGTCTGACCTTTGGTAGGGGAGACCATAGCACAAGGGTCAAGAATTGGTCAAAGAATCAGCAGCCTACGCGCCAGCATCGAGTCCGACGTGGACGTGCGGGACTTCATGGTGGAGGTGGCTCCCGTTCGCGATCCTTTCCTTGGAGTAAGCACGTTCCAGTTCAAGTTTCGCCTCTAGCGCGTCGGGAGATACGTGGAGCGCACGGCCAGGATGCGGCCATTTCCAGCTCCAGGGCTGTCGTCCGCGTAGAACCCGACAGTCACGTTCGGGCGGATGAAATACGCGTCGCCGGCTGTCGCAGGATGACGTGCTTCGAGGCCATTCGGGTCATCGCCGGCCACCATGTCACCCTTCCCATCCAGGACCAGATAAATCTCTTCCTCCGTCGCATGGCGATGGGGGTCGTTGGTGCCACCCGGCTCGATGTCCATAATGAACAAGCTTGTGAGCACATGACCCGCTGCGATCACGTCACGTTTGCTATCGGTTCCACCCATCAACAATCGATATCGGGTCGAATCGGGGTGATTGTCCAGAACCTGCTGCTTGGCCATGCTGGTATTCGCGATCAGCAGTTTGGCGGGAATTGTGAGCTCGGTGCCCTTGGGAATGTGATAGCCCATGACAATGATGTGAAGCGGTCTGCTCCCGGGATTCGAAACGCTGTGCTGTACGCCCGGCGGCAGGTACAGAAAGTCCGCGGCTGCAATCGAGCGCTCGTCTTCGCCATAACGCAGGACTCCCTCGCCAGACATCACGACGTAGGCTTGTTCTTCGTCTGGATACTGCACGCGAGCGCTCTCACCACCCGCATCGACTATCAACTCGCCGAAGCGCGCCAGGCCCTTGACAAGGCTCGCCTCAGAATCGCCTTCTCCAAACAGCGGCTTGTAGCGGCAGGTTACGGTGCTCACGTCCGACGGCTTTGCTTGCACTCTGTCCAGCCGGCGGTAAATGAACCCCGAGTTGGCCCTGCTTTCCGCCACCTGAAGAGCGAGCAGATCCGCGATGAACGCTGCGGAAAGCGCCACGAGTAGAGCGCGGGAGGCTCTCACAGACATTGGTCGCGTCCTCTGTGATTCGTCCACATAGACTGCGCGCGTCACATGCTACGACACTTTCGAGGAATCGCAATCTATCCAAAGTTAGACGAGAGGAACTATGGGCGCGAGCCGCGTGAGGCCGCACGCCACGGAGACCACAGCGCAGCCGCCGCAGGCTATCGTCCCCCTTTTCTTCGACTTGACATGTCGAGCTTCCGCGGTAACATAGAGGCGCCTTAGTAAGACATCTTTGTATATGCCTCGCCACGATGCCCTTCACGGTGCGCCCCCCGTGGGGCCCGTGACCCTGAAAGGAAGCCAACATGTCGTGGATTTCACGGCTCGTGAACGTGTTCCGCACGGCGCGCGTGGAGCGCGACCTGGACGAGGAGCTGCAGTTCCACGTCGAGGAGCGGACCGAGGCGTTGATGCGCGAGGGGCTGTCGCGGCAGGCCGCTGAAGCACGCGCGCTTCGGCAACTCGGCCGCCCATTGCACCTGCGCGAGGAGAGCCGCGACGTGAAGCTCCTGCCCTGGCTCGATTCGTTCACCCAGGATGTGCGGTTCGCGCTGCGCGGCTTGCGCAAGAGCCCGAGCTTCGCGTTTGCGGCGATCTGCACGCTTGCGTTGGGCATCGGGGCGAACACGGCGATCTTCAGCGTCGTCTACGCTGCGCTTCTCAAGCCGCTGCCCTACGCGAACCCTGACGAGTTGGTGGCAATGTCGGTGTATGTTCCGCAGCTTCGATCCGAGTCCCCAACCCTGCCCGTCCGACCGGTCGATTTCGAAGAGTTCCGTCGGTCGAACCGCGTGTTCTCCGGCATGGCGG
>WHTZ01000010.1:0-538 GCA_009377495.1 Luteitalea sp. | reverse complement strand
GATTCGCGAGCGCAACTTCACCCTCACGGGTCGCGGTGAGGCGGAGCGACTCTACGGGGCCCGCGTGTCGGCGAGCTTGTTTCCATTGCTCGGTGTGCAGCCCCAGCTCGGACGTGTCTTTCTGACCGAGGAGGATACACCGGGGCGGGATGGGGTTGTGGTGATCAGCCACGACCTGTGGCTCAGGCGCTTCGGCGCGGACCCGGCCGTCGTGAACCGTACGCTGTCACTCGACGGGGAGCCCTATGTCATCGTCGGCGTCATGCCTGCCGGGTTTCTGTTCCCGACTGGGAACCAGCTCCACGCCCAGGTCGAGCTCGGACCACGCATCGACATCTGGACGCCGGCGGCGTTCGCGCAGGACGAACTGACGCCGGAGAAACTGGCTTCTCTTAGTGACTACTTCAACTGGGGCGTCGTCGCACGCTTGAAGCCCGGAACGTCACATCAGATTGCCCAAGCGAATCTCGATGCCGTCGCACAGAGCATTGTTGAGCACATGCGCGCGAAGGTTCCGAGTCTCGACGAGCTCGATCTT